>CACJWK010000075.1 GCA_902597095.1 uncultured Pseudohongiella sp. | reverse complement strand
GGGCAGGTTTGCGATCAAGGAGATGAACCGCCTGGGTATCATGATCGACATTTCCCATCCTTCAAGAGAATCGATCATGCAGACCTTGGCATTAAGCCGCGCACCAGTTATTGCATCTCACTCATCAGCGCGGGCGCTGACAGACCACTCCCGTAACCTCGACGATGAAATGCTACTAGCATTGAAAGACAATGGCGGGGTTATCCAGACTGTGGCTTTTGGCACATATGTCAGCGAATTGCGTCGGGCGCACTGGGCGTCCGGTGGCGATTTCGCTGACGCACCACCTGCAACGATCTCTGACTTCGTGGATCATATTGATTATATGGTGGATCTTATAGGCATCGAGCACGTTGGCATCAGTTCAGACTTCGATGGCGGGGGAGGTCTCGTCGGCTGGGATAATGCCTCCGAAACTTTCAATGTAACCTCGGAACTTGTGCGCAGGGGTTATACAGAAGAAGAGATAGAGTTGATGTGGTCTGGGAACCTGCTACGCGTATTAGACGACGTACAGCGCATCGCCATAGAGATTGAAAATGAGGCCTAAGCTGCATATAGGGTTGCTGATACGCCTGCGAATCATTACAGCGACTCACCTTCGGTATCTTTCAAAGCCTACTTTTTTCTGACACTGGACTGTACCCGCTGAGAATTTTGAGTTTTTCCTCAACTATGAAAAACCTAGCAATCACCCTAATCCTTTGCCTGCAACCTTTTTTCTCAACCTCAGCACAAGAGCTTGAACCTCTGGTTCCTTTGGACGAGCCAATCTCTGAGCAATTGCAGGCAGTGTTGATAGCCCCCATTGTGCAGGCTGCACTGCAACGCATCCAAGAACGAGAACCCCTCACTGTAGAGGAGCAGTTGGCAATTACGGAGATTGCAGCTCCACCTTTCCAGGAAAAGCGCCGTGCTGATGATTATCTGAAACGACTCTCAGATCTTGGGCTTTCTGATGCGTACATCGATAGTGAGGGAAATGTGGTGGGCTATCGACGTGGAACTGGGAAAGGGCCCACCCTTCTAATCGCCGCCCACCTAGACACGGTTTTCCCGGAATCAGTGGACACCACTGTCAAGCTGCGTGGAGGCCGCTACTACGCGCCCGGAATCGGCGATGACACCCGTGGTCTCGCTGTATTGCTATCCGTAATCGATGTTATGAACCAATATGACATCGAAACAATTGGCGACATCATTTTTAGCGGCAACGTTGGCGAAGAAGGCCGCGGTGACCTGCGAGGAGTTAAGGCCCTGTTTCGTGACCTGGAAGGCGTAGACGGATTCATCTCAGTTGATGGCGTGCGCCTCAGCCGTATCACCGCCGGTGGTACCGGTAGTCGCCGCTTCGAGTTCATTTTCTCGGGCCCCGGTGGACACTCCTTTGGAGCCTTCGGCCTGCCCTCTGCGATCCACGCTATGGGCAGGGCTATAGCCTACATAGCAGAATTGCAGACGCCACAATTCCCAAGGACAACATTCACTGTAGGAACAGTGACCGGAGGTACCTCGGTGAATTCCATCGCGGCAGACGCAACATTCGCCATCGATATGCGCTCCAATAGCAGCGAGTCACTCGCCATTTTCGAGCGTAAAGTAAAGCAAGCTGCCCTCACCGCTGTCTCGGAAGAAAATTCGCGTTGGGACAGCGACGCCATTAGCGTTGAATTTAAGTTAATCGGTGACAGACCAGTAGGCAGCACTTCCGTCGAAAGTCCTATCGTGCAGGTTGCGGCAGGGGCCTACGCAAAGCTCGGAGTCAACATCGGGGGAATAACTATCTCCAGCACCGACTCCAACGTACCAATGGCACTCGGTATTCCAGCGATTACAATTTCGGGCGGTGGTGATGGTGGCGGTGCACATTCGCCGGCCGAGTGGTTTGAACCGGTGGACTCGTACTTGGGCCCGCAGGCGGTATTGATCAACATACTCACTCTTGTTGGTATTTCGGGCGTGAGTACTCCTGTCTTGGCAAATGATTACTAATCGACTCTTACCTTCTCCAGCCCAGATCCGTAGCTATAGCCATTGGATCCAATCAACTCCCATAATTCCTTAAGCAAGGAAATCAGCAACGAACATGCGGTACGCTCTATTTTAACCGCTCC
>CACJWK010000074.1 GCA_902597095.1 uncultured Pseudohongiella sp. | reverse complement strand
GGCATAATAGCGCCGACAGCCGAATTTACAGCTTCGTTCCCCGAAGCGAAATTATCGGGCGTTCAAGCTCCGTAGTTTTCTCACTCGACAGCCAAAACAATTATCTGCCGCGAGGCGAGCGCTTTCTGGCGGGGCTGGAGTAATGAGAAAGCATCCGTTAAGCCTGCACGCGGCGGTATCGCGGATTCTCATCCGCCCCCGCAGTTAGCCAATTCAGCGGCCAACAAGGACCCCTATGAAACCTCTCCTTCATCACAAAATCATCAGCCCGAGCAGCAAGGCACTGCTCGCTTTACTGCTCTGCTTCACTGGCACCTCGCTGGCTCAGGAATTTGTCTGGTCGCCCGATCTGCCTGTGGGCTCGCCGTTACCCGAATTACGCGCCCAAGACCAGCAGGGTGACCTTCGCAGTTTCGAAGATCTCAAAGGCGGAAACGGACTGCTGTTTATGCTCAGCCGTTCCTTTGACTGGTGACCTTACTGTAGAGCTCAGCTCGTGCAGCTGACAAATATTGCAGAACAATTTGAAGCCATGGGTGTGTCCGTGGTTGCAATGACCTACGATTCAATTGAGATTCTTCGGGAGGTTTTTGAAGACGAGGGGGTCGGGTTTACCCTTTTGCGTGATGAGGACATGGCGCACGTGTACCGGCTGGGGATTCTTAACGACACGGATTATAAACCGGGGCAGCGCGCCTATGGGGTTCCCTATCCAGGTATCTTTCTGATTTCCAGTGATGGCATCATTCGCGCCAAATTCGCTGAAGAAAGCTATCGTGACCGGCCGGACTTCAGTGACATACTGGCTGCAGCGGCTGAACTCTAGTCGGGCTCTAGTGCGGCCTTGAGCAGGCCGCTCATCGCAGCGAAAGCTAAGTGGTTTGGGGCGGTCTGCTGCGCAGTCCGGTCAGCGACACCGGCGGCTCTCGAGCGGCGTCCCATTGGCGCCGAGTCTCACATACCGTGCAATCTGCAGTCAGATAGCAATTTACTTCAAGAGATCCAACCGGTAGAACCCTCTTACTCAAAGCCTGTTTTTATGACTTTGTTGCCTCAAAATCCAGCCTTCCTGCGAGCGAGGCTCAGTCACCTGATGGCCGTTTTCATTGCCGGACTGTTTGCTCAGATTTCTCTGGCTCAGAGTCTATACGAGATCCCCCGGACAGCATCGAAACCGGTGATCAATGGAGAACTGGCCGCGCAGGAATGGGCTGACGCTCTGTCAATCAGTATTACTGTGGAGACAGAGCCCGGAGAAAACCTGCCGGCCGAGGTCGCGACCGAAGGGCTCGTGATGGAAGACGGCGAAACGCTTTATGTGGCATTTATTGCTGAAGACCCGAGGCCTGAACAGATTCGCGCTTTTTATCGAGACCGGGACCTGCTCTGGGATGATGACTGGGTCGCAATCATTCTGGACACTTTTAACGATGAACGAAGGGCCTTCGAGTTTTATGTCAACCCTCTGGGCGTTCAGGCAGACGACATCTTTGATGATGTTAATCAACGCACAGACGAGGCCTGGGATGCCATTTGGGACAGTGCCGGACAAATCACCGACTCCGGCTACGTCGTTGAGATGGCGATTCCGCTCAAACAGCTGAGGTTCTCGCCTCAAGACGGCCCGCAAACCTGGGGCCTCAATTTACTGCGCTATTATCCCAGAGACCGAGAAACCAGCCTTTCGGTCGTCCCGGTCGACCGAAACATTTCCTGTTACCTTTGCCAGATCTCCAAAGCCGATGGTTTTTCTGATCTTGAACCGGGCATCAACGTCGTCGCCATACCGACACTGGTTGCTGCCTCATCAGAGAGACGCAATCCGGCCGACGGCGAATGGCTCGGTGGAGATCCCGATCCACAGGGCAGCTTCGATTTGCGTTGGGGAATTACTCAAGATACGTACTTAAACGCGACCCTCAACCCGGACTTTTCTCAAGTCGAGGCCGATGTGGCGCAGTTGGACATTAATCAGACTTTTAGCCTGTTTTTCCCAGAAAGAAGGACTTTTTTTCTTGATGGCGCCGACTACTTCGACACGTTCCGCAATCTGGTTTACACACGCAATATCGCCAGCCCGGAATACGGTGTCAAAATGACCAGCAAAAATGGTCCTCACACGTTCGCATTTCTGGCAGCGAACGATGAGAGCACC
>CACJWK010000073.1 GCA_902597095.1 uncultured Pseudohongiella sp. | reverse complement strand
TCACTGCAGTCATACAGCCCGGAGGATCTGTTCGGGATGATGAGGTAATAGCCGCTGCCGATGGAGCCGGCATGGCTATGGTCTTCACGGGCATCCGACACTTCAGACACTAACGGCGCGAGCAACGGGCGCGCGCGAACTCTTTAAACACGGAACCCTGCCATTATGAACATACTTGTGATCGGCTCAGGCGGCAGAGAACATGCTCTAGCCTGGAAGTGTGCACAAGCAGACCGGGTCAATCATGTCTATGTTGCGCCCGGCAACGCCGGCACCAGTCTCGAGCCGAAAGTAAAGAACATCACTCTAGATGTGCTCAACTTTCCCGCTCTGGCGCAGTTTGCCGAAGAAAATGAGATAACCCTGACCATTGTAGGACCGGAGGCTCCACTGGTGGAGGGTATCGTTGATTTTTTTCAGGAGAAGGGACTGGCCTGCTTTGGCCCGTCGCGGGGCGCCGCGCAGCTGGAAGGCTCCAAGGCTTATAGTAAAAATTTCCTGAAACGCCACGGCATTCCGACTGCAGCCTTTGAAACCTTCACTGACATTGCCTCTGCCGTCTCCTATGTACAATCTCGCGGCGCGCCTATCGTGATCAAAGCAGACGGACTGGCAGCAGGCAAAGGCGTGATTGTTGCGGAAACTGAAGCGCAGGCCATCACGGCCGTTGAAGACATGCTTCAGGGAAACAAGTATGGCGACGCAGGCCACCGCGTGGTGATCGAGGATTTCCTCGTTGGCGAGGAAGCCAGCTTCATCGCCGTGGTAGATGGCGAGAATATTCTGCCGATGGCAAGCTCTCAGGACCATAAGGCGCGCGACAATGGTGACAAAGGGCCCAACACCGGGGGCATGGGCGCCTATTCACCGGCACCCGTGGTGAGTCATGCTGTTCATGAGCGGATCATGGAGCAAGTCATTCGTCCAACTGTCGCGGGCATGACCAGTGACGGCCATCCCTACGTCGGGTTTCTCTACGCAGGACTCATGATTGACCAGGCTGGCAACCCCAGCGTAGTGGAATTCAACTGCCGCTTTGGAGACCCGGAAGCCCAGCCGGTCATGATGCGGCTGCAGTCTGACCTGACTGAGCTTTGCCAGCTGGCCCTGGCCGGCCGGCTTGACTCCGCGCGGGCACACTGGGACGAACGTCCTGCTGTGGGTGTCGTGCTGGCGGCCGGAGGCTATCCTGAAAATTACCAGAAAGGCGCCGTCATCAAGGGACTTGATACACAGCACAGCGACTCACAGAAGATCTTCCACGCCGGCACCCGGGAAGAAAACGGTCAGGTGCTGACCCACGGAGGTCGCGTACTCTGCGCCGCTGCCTTGGGGCAATCAGTGGCTGCGGCACAGCGTTCGGCCTATGAACTGGCTGCCGGCATCAGCTGGGAGAACGTCCACTTCCGCACAGACATTGCGCACCGGGCGATAGCACGAGAGAATGACTAGATAATGAAAGGCCCATTAAACTTCCTTGACAGCGCTCTGGTTCAGTTTGACCAGGCGCTACGCACCTGTGTACCGGGCAGCACGCTGTCACAGCGGCCCTCTCCCGCCAGTTCAGTAGAACAATCCGAGCTGACAGAAACCGAGCGCCTTCATGCCGCAGGTCTCATGCGTATCAATCACACGGGGGAAGTGTGTGCTCAGGCGCTGTATGCGGGACAGGCCAGCACAGCCAAGCTTGACAAGGTTCGGGAGTCCATGGAAGAGGCCGCCGCCGAGGAAAGAGACCATCTGGCCTGGTGCGAAACGCGGCTGTCTGAACTCCAGAGCCGGCCTTCCCTGCTTAACCCTCTCTGGTACGCCATATCGTTCGGACTGGGCGCCGCCGCAGGGCTGGCTGGGGACAAATGGAGCCTAGGCTTTGTGGCCGAGACCGAAAAACAGGTTTGCGATCATTTGGAATCCCATCTGGAAAAGCTTCCTGAAGGAGATCACCGCAGTAAAGCCGTGCTGACTCAGATGATTCAGGATGAGCGTGACCATGGCGAAACTGCGGAGCAGGCCGGCGGTGCGCCACTGCCGTTTCCCGTCAGGCAAGCGATGCTCGGCATGTCGGTAATCATGAAGCGAACCACCTACCGGGTGTGAGCAGACAGCAGGGCTATCAGCTGCTCTGGCTAGGCCTCGACGATTTCGAAATCATGGGTGATTTTGACACCGCTATTTTTCAGCATGATTGACGCGGAACAGTACTTATCTGCTGACAGTTCAACCGCACGCTTTACCTGTGCCTCATTGAGTGCC
>CACJWK010000072.1 GCA_902597095.1 uncultured Pseudohongiella sp. | reverse complement strand
TCGGCAGGCTCAGGGGGTTTGAGAGCGAAAGCGAGCATTTCGGGCGGGAACTGGTCTGGCGGGAATTTTCCTACAGCTCGCTACACTATTTCCCTTCGCTCACCGAAAACAACATGAATCGGAACTTCGATCATTTCCCATGGCAAAAAGACGAGTCTTTGCTCCGCTGCTGGCAAACGGGACAGACTGGCTACCCGTTGGTGGACGCCGGCATGCGCGAACTGTGGCAGACTGGCTACATGCACAATCGTGTGCGCATGATTGTTGGCTCTTTTCTGGTCAAGAATTTACTGCAGGACTGGCGGGAAGGTGCACGATGGTTCTGGGACTGCCTTTTGGATGCTGATCTGGCCAACAACACGGCAAGCTGGCAATGGGTCGCAGGCTGTGGCGCCGATGCCGCTCCCTACTTCCGAATCTTCAATCCGATCAGTCAGTCCGAGAAATTCAAAGCGGCACCCTACATCAGGCGCTTTGTGCCCGAACTGGCTCAGCTGGATGACAAACACATTCACGAACCCTCAGCTGCTCCGGCACTAATCCTCGCTGCAGCAGGCGTCAAGCTGGGGGAAAATTATCCCAAGCCGGTGGTGGGCTTGAAAGCATCAAGAGAAAAAGCGCTGGAAGCCTATCAGCAGCTGAAGGCTAGGAATCAAGCCTGAGACCCTGCTGGGCAAGCTGAAGCGCCCGGACGATTGCCCGGGCCTTGTTCTGCGTTTCTTCCCATTCCGATTCTGGCTGGGAGTCGGCCACGATACCCGCCCCCGCCTGCACATGGAGCACGTCATCCTTGATAACTGCCGTGCGGATCGCAATGGCCATATCCATATTTTCATTCCAACCCAGATAACCCATGGCGCCGCCATAGATCCCCCGCTTCTGCGGCTCAAGCTCATCAATGATTTCCATTGCGCGCACCTTGGGCGCCCCACTGAGGGTCCCGACTGGCAGCGTTGACTTGAGCACATCAAGAGCCGAGCAATCCTCGCGGATTTCGCTCTCCACAATGGAGGCGATGTGCATCACATGAGAGTAACGCTCGACAAACATCTTGCGCGGGACTGTCACACTGCCGGTCTTGGAGACCCGTCCGGAATCATTGCGACTGAGATCAATCAACATCAGATGTTCAGCCAGTTCTTTTTCGTCTGCCAGCAGTTCCACCTCAAGCGCCTGATCTTCCTCTTCAGTGGCGCCACGCTTGCGGGTGCCCGCTAGCGGTCGCACAGTGATCCTGCCGTTTTCGACCCGGGCCAGAATCTCAGGGGATGCGCTGACCACATGATGATCACCGAGATCAAAAAACACCATATAAGGAGACGGATTCAGAAATCTAAGTGCCCGGTAGACGTTAAGCGGATCACCGCTGAATGCAGTCGACATTCGCTGCGCCAGCACCACCTGCATTACATCCCCCGCGAGAATGTACTCCTTGATGCGCTCAACGGCCGCACCGAAGTCTTTCTCCGCAAAGTGCAGTTGGTAGTCGGCAGACACCGTTTGCCCCTCAGACTGGGCGGGAAACTGTACCGGCTTGTGGAGCCGGCTCGACAGCTCATCCAGACGCCCCTGCGCCGCATCGAAGGCTCCGGCCTCATGCGGATCCACATGGATGACAAAGGAAATGGTACCGCGCAGATTGTCGAACACGACGACCTCTTCGGACACCATCAGCAGAATATCAGGCGTGCCAATATCGTCCGTACCCTTAGCCGCTCCCATGCTGGTTTCCACGTAGCGCACAGTGTCATAGCTGAAATAACCAACCAGTCCGCCGGCAAAACGCTGGTCACCCGGCGTTGGCGCAACATGAAAGCGAGATTTGAATTCATTGACGAATTCGAAAGGATCCTCGCACCGGTGCTCTTCAATGACTTCGCTGTCCGCCTCCACCGTCACCTCTGAGCCGCGCACCCGGATCACGTTTCGGCAGGGCAGCCCGATAATGGAATAGCGCCCCCATTTTTCACCACCCTGAACCGACTCGAAAAAATAGCTGTGGGTGCCTCTGCCCAGCTTGAGATAGATGCTCAGCGGCGTCTCGGTATCTGCCAGAACTTCGCGGACAACCGGAATCCGGTTGTATCCTTCGCTGGCAAGTGACTCGAATTGTTCCCGATTCATTGGCTTTTCTCGGCCCGGCTGTCAGTGCTGCTCACCGGAGACCCGACCGAGCTCTGCGCGCATCGCCGCGATTGTCTTGCCGTAGTCATCGCTGCTAAAGATCGCTGAGCCAGCTACGAACATGTCGGCTCCTGCCGCAGCAATTTCGCGGATATTGCTCACACCAACACCGCCGTCGACTTCAAGACGGATCGGATAGCCCGATTCGTCAATCAGCTTGCGCACCTTTGCT
>CACJWK010000071.1 GCA_902597095.1 uncultured Pseudohongiella sp. | reverse complement strand
GGGAGGCCTTCGCGTTCCAGACAGGCTTCCAGTGAAGTCTGAATCTGCGACACGATTTCCTTGCGGTTGCCGCGTATGTGCCTGACTGCAGCATCAATACGCTGTGCTCTCATGGGATAGAGTGCAGCAAAGCCGAGATCCTCGAACTCGATTCTCACGTTGTTCATCCCCAGACGGTTGGCGATGGGGGCGTAGATGTCAAGAGTTTCGCGGGCGATGCGCCGTCGCTTGTCCGGCGTCAGCACTTCGAGTGTGCGCATGTTGTGGAGGCGGTCAGCGATCTTGACTAGAATCACGCGCAAATCTTTGGCCATTGCCATGGCCATTTTCTGAAAGTTTTCAGCCTGCGCTTCAGCGCGGCTGCTGAAAGTGATTTTATTGAGCTTACTGACACCATCTACCAGATCGGCCACGGTATTCCCGAACTGGTTCTTTATCGCGGTCTTGGTGATGCCGGTGTCTTCGATAACATCATGCAGCATGGCAGCCATCAGCGACTGATGGTCCATGTGCATCTCGACCAGTATGCCGGCGACCGCCAGCGGATGGGTCACATAAGGTTCGCCGCTTCGGCGGAACTGCCCTTCATGAGCTTGCTCGGCGTAATAGTAGGCTCGTCGGACGCTGTTGACCTGGTCGACCTGCAGATAGTTAGACAGATCGCCGGCCAGAGAGTCGATGCTTTCAGAAACTGGGGCTTGTATGTCTCGACTCCTGTTGCGGTAGGGGGCTAGACTTCGGCGGTCGGCGTGTCGTCCTGCTGTTCGGCGACGGCTTCGGCCATTTCCTCTTCGACTTCTCCCAGTTCAACACTGGGTTTTTCGATCAGTATTTCATTCGTCACCAGACCGTCGGCAATTTCCCTCAGCGCCACCACGGTGGGCTTGTCATTGTCCACTGAGACCATGGGGTCTTTGCCTTCTATCTGAATCTGCCGAGCACGTTTGCTCGATACCATGACGAGTTCAAAGCGATTGTCGACCTTGTCCAGACAATCTTCTACCGTAATTCTTGCCATACCTAATTACCTACCATGTGGTCGAGGACGCATCAGTGCCATGACAGGATGCGCAATTTTCGGGACGAGCATTCTACTGAATTCCGCGTAAAATTGCATATATTTCGGGCAATTAGTCTTCCGTCAGACTTGCCAGCAGCGGCCGGAGCCTGGCCTGCTGCGCTTCCACCCTGAGACCCCGGGCCTGGATGATAGCGCGCATTTCCTCCAGCGCGGTCGCAAAGTCCTCATTGACCACCAGAAAATCGGCGTCTGTGACGTGCTGCATGACGTCCCGGGCCTCTTCCATACGCCTGGCAATGATAGCGTCATCGTCTTGTGCGCGCTTGCGCAGCCTGTTGGTGAGCGCCTCGAGTGATGGCGGTACGATAAATATGTAGCAGCTTTGCGGAAACTGCGCCCTGACCTGAGCCGCGCCCTGCCAGTCGATCTCCAGAATAACGCTCAGGCCTTCCTCGAGCTGCTGAGCCACCCATTTTTTAGAGGTGCCGTAGCGATGGCCGTAAACCTCGGCACTCTCCAGAAAGTCTCCCTCCTCCAGCATGCTGAGAAAGCGGGCCTCTCCAATGAAGTGATAGTTGATGCCGTCCTGCTCTTTCGGGCGTTTTGGCCGTGTGGTGTAGGAAACGGACACGCAAAGACGACGGTTTTCGCTGATTAACGCGTCAACCAGCGAAGTCTTGCCTGCGCCGGATGGCGCAGAAACAATGAAAAGTTCTCCCTTTGCCATTCGCCTACTCAATGTTCTGGATCTGCTCGCGCATCTGCTCAATGAGCACTTTCATCTCAACGGCGGAGCGAGTTGTCTCAACAACAATGGATTTTGAGGACAAGGTATTCGCTTCGCGATTCAGTTCCTGCATTAGAAAATCAAGGCGGCGCCCTTTCTGTCCATCGGCTTTGAGGACGCGCTCTACCTCGCTGAGGTGGGCGTCGAGCCGATCCAGCTCCTCATCCACGTCTGCTTTTTGTGCCAGCAGAACCACTTCCTGCTCGAGGCGGGTGGGTTCCAGCTCAGCTTTTAATTCTTCCAGCTTTTGATGCAGCGATTCTCGCTGCGCGGCAAGGATGTCAGGCATTTTACTGCGCACCTCTGCCACCAGCTCCCTAATCAGCGTGATGCGCTGCCCTAACAGGCTGTCCAGCTCACGCCCTTCCCGCTCGCGTGTCGCGACCAGATCGGCCAATGCCGACTGAAACAGGCCAAGAGCGGCCGCTTCGAGCATCTCGTTATCAAGCGTTTCTTCGGCAATGACACCGGGCCATCGCAGAATATCCATGCTGCCCGGTGCGCGCGATTCACCCAGGGATTGCTGAATGCGGACGTTTGCTTCCATCAGTTGCTGAACCAGTTCTTCATTGAGCG
>CACJWK010000070.1 GCA_902597095.1 uncultured Pseudohongiella sp. | reverse complement strand
TGGAAGACAAGTATTGAATCGGCGATCGGAGCCAATTGTTTATCAAGATAGAAGTCGGTATCGATGGGTGACTGGCAATATTGATAGGGCTCGGGACCCGAGCTTGTCATGATGTACTCGACCCAGCCTCCATCCTCATAAAGCGGCGGCCAGTTTCAGAGATTTGCGGACAGCCTCAGCTTTTCTCGCCGCCTGCATATGAGGTGGCACATTCTTGACGTTTTCAGAGAGCCTGCGGCCCAAGCGTTTACGCAACATCCACGCAATAAAGCTCACGAGCAATGCCTTGGGCTCAGAGAAATATTCAATAGCCATTTCGGCGTTATCAGCGTGACCGAATGTTGTTGCGGCCTCGTCGCCACACATTAGAACAAGGGAACAGACGTCACTGTAGAGCGCTATCGAGTAGAGCTGCGTTGCCGACAAATCGGTTTCTATATCAACAGAAACCGCTTTCAGCGGCACACGCCGAGTGGCTGGCGCCAGAGCGGCCTGGCGAACTTCTGTAAAGGAATCAGCCAACCGTGCAATACCCCGGATCTGCGCTGAACCGCTGATAAAGCGCTCCATCAGGAAACGATCCGGAGGCCTGATGTCACTTTCCAAAAGGTGAATCAGCTTGCTGGAAAGCCGGTCCATGGCCGCGTAAGGCTGACGCTGTCCCCGGCAGTATAGGGCCGCTACCGATTCTCCGGCAAAAACAATCAGCTCAGTCTCAACGATGCGCCAACCGCTAATATCCGCTAACAGGTTTTCTACGCGTTTTTTAAGATGTGCAGTAAAGAAACTGACCGCTTCCTGATTTTCCAGAACGACCTGAAGCGGCCCTTCGCAGGAAGCAAACCAGAAAATCAGCCGAATGCAAGATGATGACTCCTGCCATTGCCGAGTCAGCAGCGGGCCCTCGGCAATAAGAGGTTGATTGTTGATATGGGTCACGAGCGCCTTGCCATCGCGCCCGAACGTTCCTTTCAGACTAAATCGTAATGGTCCTGGTAAACTGCCCAAAGTCCTCCCAGTAGCTCACTTTTTCCGGTAGTTCTTCCTGAGTTGCCTGCACGTTACCGTTAATATCAGTCACGCGGGAAACCAGAGTGTGCTCTCCCGCCTTGGGATTCGGCCAGTCCAGGGAAAACAGTTTCCAGGAGTACTGTGTATTATTCGGGTTCATTTCAGCGGAGAGCCAGGGCCCATCGTCAATTTTGACTTCAACGCTCCGAAGTGGCGTCCCGTCGTTCAGAACAAACCCCTGAATGCTGTAACGCCCCCCCATTTCGGTGACTCTTATGATGGAGGACTTCAGGTTCATCGTGGTCACTGAGTTTTCCACCCACCGGTCGACGCCGCCCACGTTTTCTTTTTTGAGAGTCACGTAATCACGACCCATGAATCGGCCCATGTAGCGCGTACTCTGCACGTGAATCTGAGTTAACCACTTGACGTTAGCAACCCCATACCAGCCGGGAACCAGCAAGCGAACTGGCTTCCCATGGTAGTGGGGCAGTGGTTCACCGTTCATCTCAAAAGCCAGCATATTCTCTTCGCGCATCGCGTCCGTTACCGAAAGTGAGCGCGCGAATGCTTTTTCAACCTCTCTGCCCCTAATTTCTTCTGTGGCAAGGTCTGCCCCGAAAAAAACGATCTCCTTGGCGCCTTCCTGAATACCGGCCTGCCGCAAAATATCCGCCAGGGAGACACCGAGCCAATCTGCGTTACCTACAAGGCCGTGAAAAAGACGCTGGCTATTGCCGCCGCACTCAAAAGCGATCTGTCTCTCGGTAGTCTGCCGGTTCATCAAATCGCTCAGACTGAAATCCAGCTCATTGTCGACCATTCCGGTAACTCGAAGACGCCAAGTATCATTATCAATCTCTGGCTGACCGTAATGTTGCACGAGATAAAAATCATCATTGTCTGTGACAAACTCGGAGATTTCCCTCGTGTCCTGCCAGTGCGTTGTGTCTGGCTGGACTGGCCTTACCTGGAAAGAATCTGGCACATCGGTAAACGGAATCAGTCGTTCCCCTTGAGCAAGCGCTGGAAGGACAAACGATGGCGCGGCTGCCGCACCGGCGGCAAGCACGCTGCCTTTTAGAACATTTCTTCGGGTTTTATCTTCTAGGCTCATTTTAGGTACCACTCTTCATACTTGTTACTTGATGTTTTTATCAGACTTTTATTCATCCAGCACCGCAATCAGCCGCTGTCAAAAGACGCTGGCTGGTTTTTTTGGTCGCTCACTCCGATCCATAATACACTGACTGTCAGAGTGTGTTGTACTCCAGCGCTGGTATCGTGAGGATGACTCTCCGGCCCGGGCACGCTTGTTGGCTGCAGTCGACAGACTCCGTGCGCATCAGCGCAGTCCGGCCCCCTGCTGCTCAGGAACGGCCAGTATACCCGTTGCGGCAATCCTTCGCTGCAACTGCGACAGGCCTATTAGCCCATCTCACTGATTTTGTG
>CACJWK010000069.1 GCA_902597095.1 uncultured Pseudohongiella sp. | reverse complement strand
GCTGCCCCAGGTCTTCAAGAATTTCAGCGTCACTCAGCATGGATTGGTCACTCAGCCTTAAATTCCAGTGTGACCTTACCCTTCGCCTGGCGCTTGGTGAAGATATTGAATGCTTCGACGAACTGCTCTTTGGGAAACGTTTGGGTCACGACAGGATTCAGCTGACTGTTCGCATACATTGTCAGCAGTTCGTCGAGGTTCTGTTCGTAGGCTTTTGGCTCTTCTTTGCGGAATCTTCCCAGAAATACGCCAACCATCGAGGAGCCTTTAAGTAGAGCCAGGTTGGCCTTGTACTCCGGAATTCGGCCGCTGGTGAAGCCGATCACGAGAAGACGGCCATTCCAGTTAATGCAGCGGCAACTCTGGTCAAAAAGATCTCCGCCAACCGGGTCGTAAATGACATCGGCACCACGCCCACCTGTGAGTTCCTTGACCTTCTCCTTTAGTTCTCCGTCACCGTAATTGATCGTGGCATCCGGGCTGAACTGACGAACGAAATCCAGCTTTTCCTCAGTGCTTGCTGCTGCAATTACCCTTGCTCCCATTACTTTACCCAGCTCTACAGCCGACAACCCGACGCCTCCGCTGGCTCCTAACACAAGCAGCGTTTCTCTGGGTTGTAGTCTGGCCCGCTGCTTCAGCGCGTGATAGGAAGTTGTGTAAACCATGGCAAAACCGGCGGCAGTTTTGAAATCCATGTTGTCCGGGATGCGACGCACACTTTCGGATTTTACAATGACCTGCTCGGCGAGTCCTCCGATCCCAGGTATGGCCATGACCCGATCACCGATGTTCAGTGCGCTGAATTTCGCACCGACAGACCTGATGACGCCGCCGACTTCCGAGCCGGGCGTGAAGGGCATGGGCGGCTGGAACTGATACTTGCCCTGAATTTGAAGGCCATCAGGGAAATTCAGCGAGGCTGCATGTACCTCAACCACCGCTTCGTCTTCGCCGGGTTCAAGATCGGGGATGTCTTCCAGAACTAGGTTTTCAGGTGGACCATAGGAATGACACATTACAGCTTTCATAGAGAACTCTCTTTTGACGGGAAGCGGGATTCAATCATGAATAGAACGTGACTTCAAACCTGTTGGGGACCAGAACCGGTCGTGTGTCGGGCCAATATAAAACCGCGAAAGAGGGACAGTTGTTGTGGCAGTTTCAACGCAGTATATTGACCACTCCCGATAAGGAAGTTCCGTCATGGATGAAGCGCAGCGCATCGCCTTTCTCAAACATATGGGAGTTGAGCAATACTACTCCCGGTATGTCTTGGTCGGAGCGAAAGCGTCTGTCATTCCGGCTGCAGAAGAGGTAGCGACCCGCCACCAACGGCAGGTCAGACCTTCGGAAGCGGAGACAGGAAGAGCCGAGATAGAGAGAGCCGAGATCGGAAAAGAGCAGATCTCGGGCGAAGCATTGCGGTTCAGTGTGCAGTTCTTCCGGGTGAATGCTCAGCTTGCAGTGATCAATGAGGCGCCATGTGAAGCCGGTGGCAGAGAAAATCAGCAGGCGACCTCACTGCTGACCAACCTGCTTGTTGCTCTTGGATTGGGTCAGGAAGAGCTCGCAGGCCTGACTGCAGACAGGTTTAACTGGCCGCTCGCAGAGGGGCTCGGTGCGATGGGGGATTCCCGCCATGCCGCCAAGTTGGCGCTTAATGGGTTCATCACTCAACGGCATGAGCAGCGGGGGTTTTCGAATCTGCTGTTGCTGACTGCCCAGCTAGTCGATGTGATGTCAGATCACTCAGAACGGCCGGACATGGGTGACCAAAAGCGGGTGGATGCGCCGTACAAATTCACGATTACCCACAGCCTGCACGCTATGGTGGCACATTCGGACCTCAAGCGTGAAGCCTGGCAGCATTTGGCGGCTCTGCGCGGGCGCCTGCAGTCAGTCTAGACGGTAATGCCCATGGAGACTTCCAGCCCGGCCGGCACGCAATTTTTCGCGCGCACCATGCGCCACAGCGATCTCGATCTGGTCGTCAAGAATGAGGCTGCTGCCTACGCCCATCCCTGGACCAAGCGAATCTTCATCGACTGTCTGCGTGCAGGCTATCAGGCATGGGTTCTGGCGAACAAGCAGGAAATTGCCGCCCACGGAGTCATGTCAGTGGCTGTCGAAGAGTGTCATCTCTTGACCCTGTGTGTTCATCCTGCGTTTCAAAGAATGGGTTACGGTCGCAAACTGGTTACCCTGCTTTTGGATCGTGCCGCCAGTCTTGACGCAAAGGCGTGTTTTCTGGAGGTGCGGGTTTCCAATGACAGGGCGATCAGTCTTTATCGCTCTATCGGATTCACTCAGATTGGCGAGCGATCAAATTACTATCCGGGAGACGTGGGGCGGGAGGATGCGCTGATTCTTTCCCGTTCGCTGCCACTGCCCTGACTCAATCCCGATCAGAAGAGGGCCGGTTTACAGAAAATACCCGATTTATCAGCCGCACCACCAGCTTAAAACCGGCGACTGCTACAAGCGCTATGACCATCACCCCGCCCAGCATCAATAAAGAGGCGAGCAGAATGTCAATGAGCTCTTCCCGTGAAATATTTTGCCACGCGGAGATAGCCCAC
>CACJWK010000068.1 GCA_902597095.1 uncultured Pseudohongiella sp. | reverse complement strand
GCTTGGACAACACACCGATGAAGTGCTCAGCGAAGTTCTCGGGTTGAGCGACGGGCAGATTGGTCGACTGCATGACAGCAAGATCGTCGCAGGCCCCGATGAGCCCGACTAGCTCGCCCAGCCGCCCGCCAGCGGAATGATTTGGCCCACCATGTGATTGCATTTTTCGCTGGCGAGATAAGCTGCCAGTTCTGCCGTTTCTGATGCGGCGCCTATCCGGTTGGTGGGGACATTACGTTTCACATGGTCGCGAAACTTCGGATTTTCAATCAGGTCGTCGGGATAATAGGTATCGTTGTTGATGTAGTTTTGCGCAATCGCATTGACCTGTATCTGGTCGCGCGCCAACTCCAGCCCAACGGCTTTGATAAAAGCATTCTGAGCACCGCGTGCCGCACAGTAAGCAGCATGGTTGGGAATTCCTCTTAACGGAGCGGCACTGGTGACGGCAATTATTTTTCCGGATTGTCGTGCGATCATCTGTGGCGTCACCGCCCGAATCAGATACATCAGCGGGTGTACAAGGGTGTCGAAAAGCTCACCCCAATCCGCATTGTCGATCTTGTGCACCGGCCCGGTCATCGGAGGCTCTGCCAGGTTAGCGATCAGGATATCAATCTCACCTGCCCGTTCAATCAGTGCCTCGCACTCTTTCTGCGAGCGCACGAGGTCGCTGCTGCTGAAGACTTCGATGCCATCTGCTGTAAATTTTTTTCTGATGGTCGGACCCATATAGGACTCGACGCAGGTGATTAAGGCTTTTCGATTACTCATGGCGCGCATTCCCGTGTTTCTCTAATCGTTGCTTTGCGTCAGCATCAGATGTTGCACAAATCGCTCGAGGATTTCATAAGGCTGACAGCCAACAACCGCCAGATCGTTTTTAAAAAAGGTCGGGACGCCGGTAATGCCGAGTTGGCGGGCTCTCTCCCAGTCAGCGTCAACTGTTTCACGGAAAGATCGCTGCTCGATTATCTGGCGCGCCAAATTGCCGTCCAGATTCAGATCAGAGGCGATTTCGACGAGAGCACCGATTTCAGACAAATTGATGTTGTTGACGAAGTAGGCCCGATAAAGTGCGTCATGAATCGCTTGTCCGCCCTCCTGCGTGCAAGCCCACCTTGCCAGCTCCTGAGCAAGCCGACTGTTGTAAGTGTGCGTTCGCTCCCCATATTCAAGACCCGCTTCCGCCATGAGCTTGCGCATCTGACGCTTCATGGGTTCGATGTCGCGGCCGGCAAACAACTCTGCCAGCGACCGCCCCTCCTGCGGGGTTTCTGGATGCAGGGGAAAGGGGATCCACCTGATCTCCACCGGGTAGTTTTCCTTTAGCTTCTCAATACTCACGGTACTGAGGTAACACCAGGGTCAGATATAGTCGGTAAAGATGTCGAGAGTCAGTGTTCGCATTATGAGCTCACCGATTCGCCAGATTTCTGTAAGAACCCAAATCGTAGTCAAATTCAGAAAGTTTTGCCTTATTCCTGGAACCGGAGCCACTTCGAGTATACTCTGGGAAAAGTACAAAAACAGTACTCTGTCGGGCGCTGCATGTGCAGTGGCACATCAGACAGCAACTTTTTCAAGAGGAACTTCTCATGCAAAATTATCGAGCCCTCATTTCCGCGATTTGTTTCGCCATATCCAGCTCCTGGAGTCTGGCACAGGAGGGTGAGCCAGTCGCGATCAAGATCCCGGGCAGCGGCACCTACACCGCCCCGATCTCGACTGACTCAGCAGAAGCACAGGCCTTTTTTGACCAAGGCCTGAGAATGGCCTGGAGCTTTTATTTCCCTGAATCTATTGCGTCTTATCAGGAAGCCTCGAGGCTAGATCCTCAGCACCCTATGCCTTATTGGGGACTGGCACATGCCATTGGCCCGAACCCCAACAGCAGGTACGTTGGCTTGCCGGACGACCCCCAGGGAACTGGACTCGAGGCCATCCGGATGGCACTAGAGCTGGCTAACAACGGCACGGAAAAAGAGCGGGACATGATCAACGCACTGTTTGTTCTCTACAACAAGGATGCGATAGCGGACGATCGGGAGCGGGATTTTGCCTATCTGGATGCCATGCGTGAGCTGCATGAGAAATATCCAAATGATCCGGATATTTCCACCGTGTACGGTGAGTCTTACATGAATACCACTCGATGGGATTATTGGAACGAAGATGGCTCGCCGAAGCCCGGCACGGCTGATGCCAAAGCGGCATTTGAAGCTGCTATGGCGGTGTCGCATGACCATCCGGGGGCAAACCACCTCTACATTCATCTGATGGAGATGTCGTCAGAGCCTGAACTGGCTATGCCTGCTGCGCAAAAGCTAGAGGCCTCTGTACCGATTTCTGGCCACATGGTGCATATGCCCGGGCACATCTATCTTCGGGTCGGTGAGTATGAGAAGGCAATCTACATCAATGAGCGCTCCCAGATCGTTGATGATCAGTTTGCGGAAATCTGGGGAGATACCAATTTCCCGATGATCGGCACCTATCCGCTGTCACATAAAATCCACAAGCCGCACGCGCTGGATTTTGTGCGATACGCAAACATGCTTCAGGGAAACTATGATTCGGCATATGAAGCTGCGGCAAGAAACGCTGGTAACCGTTTGCCTGGACAGGGTGCTGATAAAACAATCGCCCATGAGTGGGTCACTGACAAAGTCTTTGGCAAGTGGGACAAAATCCATGCGGAAAATCAGGCGAATATAGAG
>CACJWK010000067.1 GCA_902597095.1 uncultured Pseudohongiella sp. | reverse complement strand
GGGTAATTTTTGTTGCTGGCTGTCAAGGCCGAAGGGGAAATCCGGTTGCAGCAAAGACATCACCCTGACCCCCTTATCGATTACCCAAGAATAAGCACAACAGCACTCAACAGATAGGACAATTCCGTGGCAACCAACTTGATGGTTTTTACCGGTAACGCGAACCCTGAACTCGCAGGCGCCATCGCCAGACACATCGGAGTGCCACTTGGTCATGCCAGCATCAGTAAATTCAGTGATGGCGAAGTTTCCGTCGAGCTTAACGAAAATGTGCGGGGAAAAGATGTCTTTATTATTCAGCCGACCTGCGCGCCGACCAACGACAGCATCATGGAGCTGCTGCTGACGGCCGACGCTCTGCATCGGGCCTCGGCCAACCGAATCACTGCGGTAGTTCCTTATTACGGCTACGCCAGACAAGATCGGCGGGTTAGATCTGCCAGAGTCGCGATCAGCGCCAAAGTCGTGGCAGACATGATCAGTGCAGTAGGCGTTAACCGGGTTCTGACCGTCGACTTACACGCCGAACAGATTCAGGGCTTTTTCAGCATTCCGGTGGACAACGTTTACGGTTCACCGGTACTGACAGAGGACATCGAGCGGCAACGCTATGAAAACCTGACGGTCGTGTCTCCCGATGTGGGCGGTGTCGTGAGAGCGCGGGCGGTGGCGAAACAGCTTAACGTAGACCTGGCCATCATCGACAAACGTCGCCCGACCGCCAATGAAGCACAGGTTATGCACATCATCGGTGATGTTAAAGGCCGGAGCTGCCTGATTGTCGACGATATGGTGGACACTGCCGGGACCCTCTGCAAGGCAGCGGAAGCGCTCAAGGACCATGGCGCGCAACGGGTGATGGCCTACGCCACACACCCCATTCTGAGCGGCCCGGCGATTGAAAATATCGAAGGCTCGGCGCTGGATTCTCTGGTGGTGACTGACACCATACCGCTGTCGGATGCAGCCAAGAATTGCAGCCGCATTCGTCAGCTGTCCATGGCAAAACTTCTGGCTGAATCCATAAGACGCGTCAGTAACGAAGAATCCATCAGCGCGATGTTTGACAACACCTAAGACGTGACATCAGCTGAGTAAATTTACCGGGGTGCGGACGAAAGCCTGCATTCTTTTTTGTGAAACGCTCCTTGCAGCCGGTCGCAAGCTGCCTGGGGTTTACTGTGAAGGAGACTCATCATGTCTGCAGACCTATTCGAGCTTAACTGCTCAGTCCGGACCGACTCAGGGAAAGGTGCGAGCCGCCGCCTGCGTCGTCTGGATGACGCGATACCGGCCATTCTCTATGGCGGCAACAAGGACCCCATGGCGCTGACCATTGCCCATGACGACATCTTGCACGCTACCGAGAACGAAGCCTTTTTCTCCCATGTCATCACACTGAACATTGGAAAGGATAAAGAAAAAGCCGTAATCAAAGCGCTTCAGCGCCATCCGGCCAAGCCCTTCATCATGCACGCCGATTTTCTGCGCGTCGATGAGAAGCAGGCGATCACTGTAAAAGTGCCACTGCACTTCATCAACGAAGACAAGTGTGTGGGTGTGAAGCTCGGCAGCGGAAGCATTCGTAAGACACTTAATGAGATCGAAATCTCATGCCTGCCCAGCAATCTGCCTGCGTATATTGAGGTGGATATGCTCGAGGTGGAAGTCGGTCAGACCCTGCACATTTCTGATATTGCTTTACCCGAAGGCGTTACCAGTGTTGCCCTGTCCCATGGCGAAGACAGTGATCTGTCGATTGCTCAGGTCCAGGCGCCACGCGGTGGCGGTGACAGCTCGGATGCTGCGGATGCTGGCGAGGATGACACTGCTGTAGATGATTCAGGTGATGGCGCCGATAGCTAGGCCAATATCACCAGCCAGGTAACAGTATGCCAGGCGATTCTCTCAAACTGATTGTGGGCCTGGGAAATCCGGGCCCCAAGCACGATTCCGACCGCCATAATGCCGGCGTAATTTTTCTTCACCATCTCTGTAAGAGCTATGGCGGCTCACTCCGTGGCGAAAGTAAGTTTTTCGGCGAATTCGGCAGTATCCGTGTCGATGGACATGACATTAAACTGCTGTTTCCTACCACCTTCATGAATCACAGTGGAAGATCCGTCGGTGCCCTGTGCAAGTTCTTTAAGATCGAGCCACAGCATATGCTGGTGGCCTACGATGAGATTGATTTTGACGTCGGTGTGACAAGGTTCAAGGAAGGAGGTGGCCACGGCGGCCACAACGGCATCAGGGATATCATCAGCGCACTGGGTGGGCAAAACGGGTTCTATCGGCTAAGAATCGGTGTCGGCCACCCAGGCCAGAAGTCCATGGTGGCGAACTATGTGCTGAGTCCTCCTTCGAGGTCTGACGCGCAGATCATCATGTCAGATATCGAAGAAGCCATCAGGGTCATACCCAAGGCCGTCGCTGGCGAATGGGAAGACGCCATGAAGTTGCTGCACACAAACTGAGCGAGCAGAGGATCACAGCAATATGTCAGTAAAATGTGGAATCGTAGGATTACCCAATGTGGGAAAATCAACTCTGTTCAATGCCCTGACTGAAGCCGGCATTGCTGCCGAAAACTTTCCTTTCTGCACTATCGAGCCCAATTCAGGAATCGTGTCGATTCCCGACACGCGACTGGACAGACTTGCTGAACTGGTCAAACCTGAAAAGCTTATCCCCACCACGGTCGAATTTACCGACATTGCAGGTCTGGTGGCAGGGGCCTCCAAGGGCGAAGGACTTGGCAACCAATTCCTCGCCAACATCCGGGAATGCGATGCCATCGCCCATGTGGTGCGCTGTTTCGAAGATGCAAATGTCACCCACGTGGCCA
>CACJWK010000066.1 GCA_902597095.1 uncultured Pseudohongiella sp. | reverse complement strand
ATCACGATATGATCGTTCATTAATGAGATCATACTGCAAGCGCCTTCCGAATTGATTATTTTTAAGCCCGGTATAATTTGCAAAACGGGCGCCCGCGGCAATAAGGTGGAAGGCAGCGGATGGAATCGCCCACGCTGGTCGTTTACGACCTAACTCCCTGAAAATAACCTCTTCCAAGCGCTCGAATGAGTATTCTTGGCCATCCGCCAATGAATACTTGTGAATATGCTTAGGGTAGGGATCATCCAAGAGCAAAATAATAGACCTACATACGTCTTTGATGGATATCAGAGAAAGCATGCCGCCCAGATTCGATAGCGAAGGTAGCCAGCCAAGTGATGCATATTGGACTAGGGCTAAAAGACTGCCCTTCATGCCCGGTCCATAGACATTTGCCAGGCGTAATATAAATATCTGAGTATTTTGATTGGCTGCTTCGTGAGAACACAAAAACTGCTCAGCTGCATATTTACTCTCGGAGTAGGAAGTGGCAGAAGGTAGTGAAGCATGCAAGCTACTCAAGTAAAGGAATTTTTTTACATGAGAATTTGAGGCGGCATAAAAAGCATTCTTCGTGCCACCTAGATTGTATTTCAGCAGCGTTTCCCGTTCAGAGCCGTCGGAACTGGCCAAGCCCGCGCAGTGGATTACTGCATCAACTCCTTCAAACGCCTCTTTTAAACGATCTTGATTATCTAATTCGCCGTGGATCCACTTTGTTTTGCAATTGATGGCCGTTTTACCAGGTTCGAACTCTTTCCGCGAGTAGGCTCGAGTATCAAACCCTGAATCCATCAAGTATCTAATCAAGTGGGACCCGATAAATCCATTAGCTCCTGTAACTAGGACAGTATTCAAGGGCAGATCACTTTCTCCGCATAGATCAATACCATTTCCAGCCATAGGACTTAAAAAATATTAGTGCGGAACGGCAAAACAGGAAGAAATGCTTGAGGTCTTTCCTTGAAGCACGGCCGCCAAAGTGCTGAATTTTCATAGCTGGTAGGTAAGTCAACTCACCGATGGATGCAAGCCTTAGCGACAAATCGAAATCCTCAAAGTATAAGAAGTAACATTCATCAAACCCCCCTACAGAATCGATTGCGTGTCGTCGAGCAAGTAAACAACATCCACTTATAATCGGAATGCCGGACGTCGCTTGATCCTCTGGAAGATCTCGCATCTCATACTGTGCCATACGATTCGAAAATATGTTGCTCAAAACTTGAATTGCGATCCCTCGCAAGAAGAAGTCCGCTATCGAAGGGTATCGTTTGCATAAGTATTGTTTTCGGCCATCTGCGCTGGATGTGCTGGGGCTAATTGCTACCACATCGTCATTGTTCGCGAAATGTCGTAACCCAGCGTGCAAACATTCGTCATCTAGTACAACGTCAACATTTAAAAATAGGCAAAAATCCGTTGAGACGTGGGAGAGCGCTAAATTGTGTGCAGCTCCATATCCGATATTCCCTTGACCCTGTAGTAGCCTGAAACTCACCCCTGCCCGCAGGGAATCTTGATCTAGCGCTTCAACATTCGAGTCGCTCAGACTAGGAGACTCACTATTATCCACAACAATCAAGTCGGTAGCGATATCAAGCGTATCGTCCGCTCTTAACCTAGCTGCCGCGCGTAATACAGAGTCTACCACTGCTTGAACTTCAAGCCATTGATTACGGTAGGCAACGATTGACACTAAAAGGCGGCTTGTTCTCTCACCTATCATCCCAGCAAAGTTCTTACAAATAATATGGGCTTACATAATCACTTGATGTATATGTACTTCAAAGTAGATCCGTCAACTATAAGCATTGCTGTACGAGCAAGTAACTGATCGCTCTGGCTAATCAAGCAGTACAATCAAGATTCATCGAACTCGATGTTGTCACCCAGACCCTCAATCGACACATCGTCTTCCTTTGGAGGCTCACCCTCTTCAAGAGTCTTCTTCAGGGCGCGACCATATGCATTTCGAGCAGTTTGTAAAGCTGCAGCGTGCGCTTGAAGCTTGGCGAGCTCATTGTCAACATATCTTAGGCTAACGAGCTGTTCTTGTGCTTCTTTTGATAGAGTCTCGGTGTCGTACTCTTTTCCATCTATAGTAATTAATGCCATGTGCAATAACTCCGTGGATTAGTGATTAAATTTCATATTATAGGTCTTCGACCCACGCTATTTGCTTCGGTAAACAGATGTCTTTAAGGTCATAGTTCTTGATTATATGGTTGCGTGCATTTTGCCCAAGTTCAGCTTTTAACTCTGTGTTGCCTAGTAGCTTAATAATAGCTGTGCTGAGTTTTTCAGGATCGAAGAAGTCTACCAAAATTCCGGTCTTTTGATCTTTTATCACCTCTCTAACTGGTTGGGTATCACCAGCAACAATGGCACACCCAACGCTCATAGCCTCCAACAAACTCCAACTAAGTACGAAGGGATATGTCAGATACACATGAACCGAAGATAGTTGGATTATTTTTATAAAGGCTGGGTAAGGTACGCTGCCCACGAAATGAATTCTCTCAAGATCCTCCGGCCTTAAGTCCGGTTTGACTTCTTCAAGAAATATCTGCTTCCAAGACTTAGTTCCATACTTTTCTGCGTTGGGCCTTGCTCCATAGCTTATGTCATCGGACCCTACTATTATGACTCGAGCGGTCGGTCTATCCCGTAACACCTTTGGAAGGCTTCTCATAAATATGTGGTAGCCACGATAGGGTTCTAGATTTCGGTTTACAAAGGTTATTATCTCCTCTGACCTAGTTAAAGCCGGACCATTTTCCATTTTTGCAGTCACGGAAAGTGATGGTGTTAGTACGCCAGTATCAATACCGTCATGTATCACCGTAATTCTATCCCTATACCAATCGGGGAATGTATTAGCCTGCCAATGCGTTGGACTGATAGCCGCGTCAGACAAGTTCATATTCGATAGGTTATTCAAATTTTTTAATGATATCCTGCACGCATTATCGGCTTCATTTGACTTGAACTCGGGGTCAAAACCTACATCAGCGCCGGATGAAGTATAGAAATATTCGCAGTAAATGCCTAATCGCGAATCTGGCCAAACTTCTTTTAAGAATAAACTCTCGCCCCAACCGTGATGTGCAAT
>CACJWK010000065.1 GCA_902597095.1 uncultured Pseudohongiella sp. | reverse complement strand
AAAACTCCACAGCATTCATGCTGAACACGGCGGACAACATGGTGATGGTGATGCCACCAACTGCGATGGCTAGAAGAATAATCAGCGCCGGCTGCAGGGCCGCCACCAGTGAGGACATCTGATTGCGTACCTGCGTGTCGAAGGTCACCGCCGACTTGCGCAGGATATCCGCAGTACGACCGGACTCCTCACCCACCGCAACCAGCTGGTGCAGCAGGGTCGGGAACTGTCCGGTTTTTTCCAGCGACAGGCCAAGGCCGGCGCCACCGCGCACATCCTCTTCGACTCGATCCAGACTGACGCCGAGCACCGCGTTTCCGACCACTTCCCGGGAAACCCGCAGCGCGCGGATAAGTGGGATACCTGCCCCTAACAGGGC
Organism: uncultured Pseudohongiella sp.; assembly: GCA_902597095.1. Taxonomy (GTDB): domain Bacteria; phylum Pseudomonadota; class Gammaproteobacteria; order Pseudomonadales; family Pseudohongiellaceae; genus UBA9145. The sequence continues at coordinate 3,141 of CACJWK010000065.1, read as the reverse complement.
GCCGAGAGTGCGAGCAAATACCGCGCACTCGCGAAACAGAATGAGGCTGCCCAGAATAGGCAGAGACAGCAGAAAACGGTCTTTTTTCAGCTTGGTCGCCAGCTCCTGATCCAGCCGTCGCCAGGCGACTACGGCAAGCACCAGTGCGACCACGAACAGATAGCCATAGCTTTGCAGAAAATCGCTCAGCCCCAGCAGGAAGGCCGCTGATGCCGGGATCTCGGTGCCGGCATCCTCGAACATCAGCGCAAACTGAGGCACGACAAAAACCAGCAGCAGGAACACCGAGATCACTCCGGTAATCAGCAGCACCGTCGGATAGATCATGGCGGAAATGACCGCCTGCCGGGTTCGGGCCGAAGTATCGAGAAACTCAGCCAGATCAGGCAGCAGCTCATGCAGTATGCCGCCTTCCTCGCCGGCGCGCACAATGTTGACGTACATCTTACTGAACACCTGCGGATGGTATTCCATGGCCTCAGCGAGACTGCGCCCCTCTTTGACGTTCTTGAGCAGCTGCAGCACCAGCTCGCGCATGGTAGCCGATTCCGTGATGCCGTCCAGCAGACGCAGGGCCTTGTCGAGCGGGACCCGGGCTTCCACCAGGGTGCACAGACCGCTGGTGAAATCCAAGAGATCCGCGTTGGAAATCTTCTTGCGGCGCACCAACTCCGTGCCGGGGCGCGTCTGCTGAATTTTAACCGGTGTCAGGCTGCGGCCTTTGAGGATGCGCACGGCCTCCCGCTCGGATTCCGCATTGAGCTGCCCGTTCTCGACCCTGCCGGCCTGATCAAAAGCCTGATATTTGAAAAGCAGGGAACTCATAGGGCTCGCGTCACTCTCACGATTTCTTCCGGTGTGGTCAGACCGGCTTTGAGTTTGTCCAGCGCATCCTCGCGCAGCGTCCGCATGCCAGCGCTGATGGCCTCGTTGCGAATCGCGTTGGCGTCGGCGCCTGACGCCACGTGATGGCGGATGGCATCACTCATCAACAGCAGCTCGTAACGCCCCACGCGACCGCGATAGCCGGTGTGCCCGCAGGATTCGCAGCCCTGTCCCCGATTGATTTCCGGGCACTGCTCTCGGGTAATCTGCAGCACCGCTAGCTCATCCGCACTGATCGGGCCAGTGCTTGCGCAGTCGGTGCAGACCCGGCGCACCAGCCGCTGGGCCTGAATCGCCAGCAGACTGGAACTGATCAGGTACCCTTCCACGCCCATGTCCTGAAGGCGGGTAACCGCTCCGGCAGCGTCATTGGTGTGCAGGGTGGAAAACACCAGGTGGCCGGTGAGCGCCGACTCGATGGCAATCTCGGCGGTTTCATGGTCGCGAATCTCGCCCACCATCAACACGTCCGGGTCCTGACGCACAATCGAGCGCAGCCCCGCCGCAAAGTTCAATCCGATGCTGGCGTTGGCCTGAATCTGGGTAATGCCATCAAGCTGGTATTCCACCGGATCTTCCACGGTGATGATCTTCTGCTCCTCGGAGTTGATCTTTTCCAGCGTCGCATACAGCGTTGTGGTCTTGCCGCTACCGGTCGGGCCGGTAATCAGAATCATGCCGTGGGGCTGAGTAATGAACCCCTGATACTGTTTGAGAATACTTTCGGGCATGCCGAGTGCGGTGAGTGCTACGGCCGTGTCGCTGCGATCAAGAATACGCAGCACCACCGATTCGCCGTGCACGCCGGGCAGGGTGGAGACCCGCATGTCCAGCTGATTGCTGCCCAACTGATAATCAATGCGCCCGTCTTGCGGGAGGCGCTTTTCGCCAATATCAAGCCTCGCCATCAGCTTCAGGCGAGAGGCCACGGCGGTATGAATTTTCACCGGCAGCTTTTCAATCCGGGTCATGATGCCATCAACCCGGCAGCGCACGTTTAGAGAGTGCTCGTTAGGCTCAAAGTGTATGTCGCTGGCATTCAGGTCCAGCGCGCGGGCGAACAGGTGATTCACCAGGCGGATAATAGGCGCGTCTGATGCCATATCGAGCAGTGCCTCATCGTCTTCGAAGCCCGATACAAAATCCTCTTCTTCCGACCCTTCAAGCTGGGGTGACAGTTCTGCGCGCCAGTGCTTGAGAAGACGTCTGACCTCCTCGTTACCACTCAGCTCAAAACGAACCGAACGATCAATAATAAACCGGATCCGTGTCCGCAGCGCCAGGTCGGGCAGCTGGTTGCAAAGCAGCCGGCCACTGCTGTCAAAATCCAGTGCCGGAGCAATGCCGACCGGCTCCAGCAGCTGACTGAAAACCGACAGCGTCATCTGAAACGACGCTTCGGTGACCGGGCCCATCGCCGGGATATCAGCCGCATGATTGTCGGTCATTGCCCGTTTCCCCGGCTCATGTTTTCCGCAAACCCCACGACGGTGATCGAGCCGTTGTACTGATTGCGACTGCGGCTGAGGCTGAAATCTCTGACCCGCAGACGGGGCTCAGAGTTCTCAAGCAGCCTCAGGAAAGTGATGGTGTTACCGGCATCATCAGTCCGGAACGACATTTCCTGACTCACCATCAGCCAGTCATCCGCCTGCAGGCTGTCCGCCAGCCGGGTAGAGCTCACGCTGAGGCCAGAATCGCGGGCATGCTTGGACAGATCACGCTGCAGGTTCGCCTCCACCAGGGGAATGGTTGCCCCACTGAAGATCTGGGTTTCCACCTGGGTCTGCTGCACCTCTGCCTCAATGCGGCGGTCACGCCATAGCAGAGAATCCTCGATCAGGCGCGCTTCACGCTCGACCGCGAGCAGCACGGTTTCAATCTCGGAGTTGCGACGCTCGTGCAGCCCCTGTACCGCCGGCACAATCCGCGTTGCTACAAACACTAGCCCCACCAGCCCGGCGAGTATTAGGATCCATTGCTCTCTTGCGCTAACAGCCATCGCTCAAACCGTTATGTCTCATCGGGAAAATGGCGCACCCGGTAGGCCTCGAAGTTCACCGTGGCCAAGCGCAGGTCAATGTAATAGCGGGTGTTGCTGGTCGCCCTCGAGAACACTACTTCGGTAAACAGGGGGTCCTGTTCAAGCCGCTGCAGAATTGCCTGCGGATCGGCGCTGGTACCCTGAATGCGAATCAGGCCCTCTGAAAGCTCCAGTGAAGACAGTTGCTCACCTGCCAGAACCTCCTGCAGACG
>CACJWK010000064.1 GCA_902597095.1 uncultured Pseudohongiella sp. | reverse complement strand
GGCGCTCTCCTATCCAATGGCAATGAGTCGTTTCAACTGGGGCTATTACTCTGATCCCGAACCGGGCCTTGATCATCGTCGGATCTCCTGCCCCCGGGGCAAAGGCCTCGGAGGCACATCCTCTATCAACGGCATGGTCTATGTGCGTGGTAACGCACAGGACTTTGAAGAATGGGAAGAATCCGGTGCCACAGATTGGGGCTACAGGTCCTGCCTGCCCTATTTCAAACGGGCCGAAAGCTGGATCCGAGGCGGTGATACCTATCGCGGCGAGGAAGGTCCTCTGGGGGTAAGCACTGGTAATGACATGCGGATGAGCCCGCTCTACCGGGCATTCATTGATGCTGGCGTTCAGGCAGGTTACCCCGAAACCGAGGACTACAACGGTGAATTTCAGGAGGGCTTCGGGCCAATGCATATGACCGTCAGCGGCGGTGTTCGCGAATCCACCGCTCGGGCCTACCTGAAGCCTGTTCTTAACCGACCCAATCTTACGCTGCTCACTCAAGCACGCACACATCGGATTGTGCTCGATGGCAAGCGGGCAACGGGCGTGGTGGTGAGCGTCAACAACCAGACCACCACGTATACTGCAACGAGCGAAGTGATTCTGTCGGCAGGGAGTATTGCCTCTCCGGTTCTTCTGCAGCTCTCCGGTATCGGGAATCCGGACCACCTCGTCAGCACCGGGATTAAACCCACGCACGAATTAATCGGGGTGGGCGAAAATCTGCAGGATCATCTCGAGGTCTACTTCCAATTCCTCTGCAAGCAACCGGTTACGCTGAACAAAAAGCTTGGCCTGTTGAGCAAGGGACTGATTGGCGCACGGTGGCTCTTATTCAAAGATGGCCTCGGGGCAACCAATCACTTTGAATCCTGCGCGTTTATTCGCTCAAGGAGCGGGCTGAAAGCGCCAGACATTCAGTATCATTTTCTGCCAGCCGCGATGCGCTATGATGGCACCGCCTCCACCAACGGCCACGGATTTCAGGTGCATGTAGGCCCTAACAAGCCCAGGAGCCGCTGGCGTGTAAAGATTCGGTCAGACAACGTCAGTGACGCACCGAGTATTCTTTTCAACTATTTACAGCATGAGGAAGACCGCCAGGCCTGGCGCCAGTGTATCCATCTGACTCGGGAGATTATGTCGCAACCAGCAATGGACCCCTTTCGGGGTTCAGAGCTCCAGCCCGGCGCTGACGTGCAATCCGATGCCGAAATCGCAGCATGGCTGCGGCAGAATATTGAGAGCGCGTATCATCCAGCAGGCACCTGCAAAATCGGTCCGGCTACGGATAACCAGGCAGTGGTGGATCCGGAGTGCCGAGTGCATGGTCTGGAAAAACTCCGGGTGGTGGACGCCTCTGTGTTCCCGACCTTACCGAACGGCAACATCAATGCGCCTGTCATTATGGTGGCCGAGAAGATATCCGACAGAATTTTAGGGCTGCCCGCATTGCCTGAGGCTGAGGTGCCTATGCATCTGCCTGACAATTGGGAGACCCGGCAGCGCTGACGGTCCGACGTCGTTGCTCCGCGGCCGTTCAGGCAGACCACCCCCGTCAGAAGGACCGGCCGTTGATTCATCGCACGGTGCACAGAAACACCGGCAACCGGCACGGAAAACCCTGCTGATAAACGCGCGCTGAGAACGCGCATAGCCTCATTTAGCTATGACGCGAAGTACTCCCTGAAAAGGGTAATCACTGTCTCGGTGTCAGCCGCACTGATATCGAGATGGGTCACCAGACGCATCCGTTTACCACCCAACACCTTAACCCCCCGCTCCGCCAGAAATTGCCCAAGCTGAACACCGACGTCCTCATCGGGAAGCTCGATAAAAACCATGTTGGTCTGGCTGCTGATGAGCGTGATGGCATCGATCTCACACATGGCCTGGGCCAGGCGTTTTGCGTGCGCGTGATCAGAGCGCAAGCGATCGACATGGTGGTCAAGCGCATAGTCGATGGCTGCCGCCAGCACGCCGGCCTGACGCAGGCCGCCTCCCGCCATTTTACGCCAGCGTTTCGCCGCGGCAATAAACGGGCCGGAGCCGCACAGTAACGACCCGATCGGTGCACCAAGACCTTTGGAAAAACAGATCGAGACGCTATCCACATGACGGACGATCTCCTTCACGTCGACGCCCAATTCGGTCGCCGCGTTGAAGACCCGCGCACCATCCAGGTGCAGCGCCAACCCATGGCGTCGCGCGAACTCGGCTGCGTGCGCCATGTAATCGAGCCCCAGCACCTTACCGTTGTGCGTGTTTTCCAGCACGAGCAGTCTAGTCATGGCAAAGTGCGGATCATCCGGCTTAATTCGAGACCGGACGAGTTCAAGATTCAGGCTACCGTCGGTGGAGACCGGGATAGGTTGCGGCTGAATACTGCCAAAGACAGCGGCCCCGCCAGCTTCATACAGGTAAGTATGATAATCCTGCCCAACGAGGTACTCCTCACCACGCTGGCAGTGAGCCAGCAGTGCCACTAGATTGCTTTGCGTCCCGGACGGCAGCAGCAGAGCCGATCCTTTGCCGGCGAGACTCGCAACCCTCTGCTGCAGCGCGTTGACGCTCGGGTCATCGCCGAAAACGTCATCACCTACCGGCGCGCTGGCCATTTGGCTGCGCATGCCTGCCGAAGGCTGCGTGGTCGTATCACTTCTCAGGTCAATCATCTCAAGCGTCTCAATTGGCAGAAGGCATGGCGCACAGCGACGAGGCTCGGATTACACAGTGTGAGAGTCTCTGGCCGGTGCCAGCACCACCGTTTCCCAGGACACATGGTCGCGACCATGCTGATCTTCACGCTGAGTCACCGACATAATCGCAAGCCCCCGCGTGCTTGCCAGTCGCTCGATTTCAGCGACGCTGACCGCGAAAATGCCCCGTGCCTTTCTCTCTTCTGCATGGGAATGGCGCAAGCTTATGATCAGCACGCCATCAGAAGCAAGCAGCTCGGACAGAACACTCAGGGCCTGCTCCCGCTCCGATTCGGGAAGATGCATCCAGACCGCGCTCAGCAGAATCAGGTGGAACTGCGGTTTCAACGCCAGCAGGGTTGTGAGTGCTGGCAAGCAATCGTCCAGCCAGTCTATCTGCTCATGACAGTCAAGGCTGGCCCGCCGGCGAAATGAAGCCTCCGGTTCGACTGCAGTCACCTGCCATCCCATGTCTGCCAGCCAGTGGGCATCACGACCGGTGCCCGCTCCAATGTCACAGGCGCGCCCCGGCGTCTCAGGCAAATAGGAAAGCCAGCCGGCGTGCAGTTGCTGTGGAGGGATCGCCCGATAGCGATTGAAGAGAAGGTCGCAGTTGTCGGCGTAGTACGTCACAGCGACGTTGTATCATGAAGGCAAGGGGAGTGCGAATGCCCATCTACTCCTGGCAGCAGTTCAGGATTCTATCGCCTGAATCCTCAGCCGCTATTCCGAACAGGCCAGACCGATTCTCAGGGCGTCTTCCATGAACTCAAAATGTTCGAGCACAGCCTGCGTGGATTCCGTTGCCGCCTGCAGCACCGGACCCGCCTGAGCAATCACGTTAGCGCCGAGTTTGATGGCCTTCGCTGCGTCGAGTCCGTGTCGGACACCGCCGGAGGCAATCAGAGGGATGTGCGGAAGCTCAACACGAATGGCTTTCACAGCGTCAGGTGTGGCAATACCCCAATCCTTGAAGATCTCTCCCAGAGCCC
>CACJWK010000063.1 GCA_902597095.1 uncultured Pseudohongiella sp. | reverse complement strand
GTTTCGCCACCCAGCCAGTTCTGGATAGGGATCTGTACCTCCCGCACTCGACCTGTCTCCGATGAAGCCACCGTCAGGTTGACTGCGCCAGTTTCCCCGAGACGCGCCAGCAGTTGCAGCGTAACCTGCTGCCAGATCATCGTCAGCTCACCATCTACGGTCAGAATTTCATCTCCCTCACGTAGTCCGGCAGTCTCGGCTGCAGATTCTTCCAGCACTCCGTTGACCACGGGGGCGATTCCACTCACGCCATAGCTGACGTGTATCAGCCAGAACACAAAAATCGCCAGCAGAAAATTGGCAGCAGGGCCGGCTGCCACAATGGCCATCCTCTGCCACAGAGGCTTGCAGGCAAGAGACTCATGACGCTCGCTCTGCGGAATGGCACTGTGCTCTGGGACGCTGATGTCTTCCTGACCGAGCATTTTGACGTACCCGCCAAGCGGTATCGGGGCAATGACATATTCTACCCCGTCTTTACCAATCCAGGATTTAGCCGCCTTGCCAAATCCGATCGAAAAGCGGAGGACTTTTACGCCACAGCGGCGCGCCACCCAAAAATGGCCAAACTCATGAATGGTCACGAGAATGCCCAGGGTCACTATCAAGGCAAAAATGCTAATCAGTATGTCGGTCATCTCAAGCGGTCGAATGCGCTGGATCGGGCCCTTTTGACCCGGGCAAATCCCCTTCTATATCAATTCTTTAGCTGCAATCCTTGCAGCACTGTCTGCGCCCTGAATGATATCGAGAGACACAGCCGGTTCACAAGGAGTTTTCGATAATACGGCCTCAATGATTACCGGGATTTGCTGAAACCCTAGTCGATTCGACAAAAAGGCCGCGACGGCAATTTCATTGGCAGCATTCAGCACCGCCGGGGCCGTCCCACCCGCCTCAAGCGCTGCCCTGCCCAGACTGACACAGGGAAAGCGGTCGACATCAGGCTTACTGAATTCGAGCGCAGGCTGACGGGTCAGGTCCAAGACTTCGGCACCTGACGCCATACGGTCAGGGAAAGCCAGTCCGTAGGCAATCGGCACGCGCATATCCGGATTAGCAAGCTGCGCCAGCACGGATCCATCACGGTAATACACCATCGAGTGCACAATACTCTGCGGGTGAACCACGATATCGATAGCAGTGCCGGGCAGGTCGAATAAAAAGCTGGCCTCAATCAGCTCCAGCCCCTTATTCATGAGGGTGGCCGAATCAACCGAAATTTTTTGGCCCATCGACCACTTCGGATGAGCACAGGCCTGTTCTGGCGTAACCTTTGCGAGCACTTCTTTGGGTGTATTAAGAAATGGTCCCCCAGAAGCTGTCAGGACAAGTTTATCGACAAAGCGCCTATCGGTGACCGACAAACCGGAGCGCGTTTCCGCGAGACACTGAAAAATCGCATTGTGCTCACTGTCTATAGGAATAATGTCTGCGTTATTCTGTTTTGCTGCTTCAGTAAAGAGCTTACCGGACATAATCAAGGATTCTTTATTGGCGAGCAGCAAACGCTTGCCGGCTGACACCGCTGCCAGCCCGGAAGCCAAACCGGCCGCACCCACGATAGCGGCCATCACCACATCGACCTGTTCGTGGGCCGCAATCAGCTCCAGCGCATCTTCTGTGTCAAGAAATTCTGTTTTACAACCAGACTCGGAGAGCAGGCGCTTGAATTGCTGATGCTGCTCTGGGTCCACAAGCACGGCATACCGTGGCTCATACTGCAAACACTGGGTCAGAAGCATCTCACTGTTGCGATAGGCGCTCAGCGCAAAGACGGAAATGTTGTCGCACCGGGAGACTACGTCCAGCGTGCTGCGGCCAATCGAACCGGTAGATCCCAGTATCGTCAACTGCCTGTATCCGTTCATGGTTCAGCGAGCCCAGTCCAGCGAGAGCAACAGTATGAGCACGCTCATGGGTGTTACTGCGAGCAACCCATCGACACGATCCAACACCCCGCCATGACCGGGAAGTATGGATCCGCTGTCTTTAAGATCCGAATTGCGTTTCAACATACTCTCCACCAGATCACCTACCACGGCAAACAAGGTCGTGGTTATACTGGACAGCAACAGAACTGAAATCTGCGCCAGGCTCAGCTCAAGCAAATAACGCTGCGCAGCCCATACTGACACTGCGCTGACAGCGCAGCATGTCGCAAACCCACCCCACACGCCTTCCCAGGTTTTATTCGGACTTAAGCTCGGGGCTAGCGGCCGGTTTCCGAGAAACCTGCCGGCAAAGTATGCGCCGACGTCGACTGCCGCAACGGCTATCACCACACCAAGCACCAGATAGCCTGAGGGCAAAATGACTTTCAGGGCCACTAAGCCCGTCCAGGTCGGAACCAACGCCAGCAGGCCCATCAGGCCAATGGTAGCTCGGTGATCCCAGTCGGCTGAATTCCCGGGATAACCACCAAGGAGAAAGGCTGCGACAAACCACCACAGCACACCGGCACACAGGATCAGAACAACTCGAAAGAACACGAAAGCCTCTGCGCTTGACCAGAACCCACATAGCGCAGCGACCCCCAGCAGGCTGAAGCAGACAGTCAGGGTGTAGAGCAGCCTGGAGGCCACGCCCCCTAATCGCGCGAAAGCGCCCCACTCCCAGGCCGCCAGCACGACGATAACCGCAACAGCCGCTGCAAAGGTCAACGGTGTGGCAAGCAAAGTCAGAGCAATTAGAGCCACCAGCAGAATAAGGGCAGTAACGACACGCTGCTTGAGATCATCACTCATCACCGGCGCCCTCAACCTGAGTTGCTCCGAATCGCCGTTGGCGGCTGGCAAATTCTTCGAGTGCGCGCTGAAACTCAGCTTCTGTAAATTCCGGCCAGTAACAGTCTGCAAAATAGAATTCAGTGTAAGCAAACTGCCACAACAGAAAATTACTGATTCTTTTCTCTCCCCCGGTCCGGATACACAGATCCGGATCGGGAAAACGCCCCAGACTGGTCTGCGCACGAAGCGATTCAGTATCAATATCGGACGCTCTGATCTGGCCCGCCTCAACCTGTCGACCGAGCGCGACAGCCGCTTCAGTAATATCCCAGCGCCCACCGTAGTCCACAGCGACTGTGACTGTGGTCCCGGTGTTACCTTCGGTAAGAGCTTCTACTTCATCCATGCTACGCAATAGTTTAGGCGCCAGACCGTCTCGTTTCCCGATAAAGTTAAACTTGACACCCTTTTGATGAAATTGATTGATCTCATTTCGCTTGAGAACTGACAAAAACAGCGCCATGAGGCCGTCAACTTCAGCAATCGGACGCATCCAGTTCTCACTACTGAATGCAAACAGGGTAAGGTAGGGGATGCTGCGCTCTACGCAGGCCTCAACAACGGAACGAGCCGCTTCTGCACCGTGGCGATGGCCGAATTTTGCCGGCTTGCCACGTTGGCGAGCCCACCGACCGTTACCATCCATAATGATGGCGACGTGAGCAGGCAACTTAGTTGGATCAGGTGTCATAGACGAAGCACTCAGCAGAAAAGATCACCTGGTCAAATTCCAGAGCAGCAGATGGCGGAGAGCTAGAACGAGAGCAGATCCTGTTCCTTCACTTGAAGGGCTGCCTCAACTTCGGCGATGTATTTGTCGGTCAGCTTCTGAACCCGATCTTCAGCGCGCCGTTGCTCGTCTTCTGAAATTTCTTTTTCCTTCTCGAGATCTTTAAAATCAGACTTGGCATCGCGCCTGATGTTGCGTATTGCAACCCGGGCATTTTCAGCCTCCTGCTTGGCCTGCTTCGTATA
>CACJWK010000062.1 GCA_902597095.1 uncultured Pseudohongiella sp. | reverse complement strand
CGCAACAATCCGACGCTAAGAAAGAAGAAGCGCCGACAGCTGCAGAACCTGCCGTTGATACTGAGGAGTCCTAAAACATGGCTAAAAAATCGATGATAGCCAGGGAAAACAAGCGCGCTGCCACCGTCGCAAAATACGCGGAAAAACGTGCTGCGTTAAAAGCGATCCTGAATGACGCCGGTGCCAGTGATGATGAAAAGTGGGATGCGCAGATCAAGCTTCAGAAGCTGCCTCGCGATGCCAGCCCTGTTCGCCAGCAGCGTCGCTGTCGCATCACCGGGCGTCCACATGGCGTTTATCGAAAATTCGGATTGTGTCGCAACAAGCTGAGAGAAGCGGCTATGCGTGGCGATGTTCCGGGTTTAACCAAGGCCAGCTGGTAGCAGGGAACAAGCAGGAAGAAAATTATGAGCATGTCCGATCCAATTGCAGATTTCTTGACTCGCATCCGCAACGCCCAGATGGCGCAGATGTCCGAAGTCAGTTGCCCTTCTTCTAAGATTAAGGTGGCAATAAGCAAAGTGCTTGAATCCGAGGGCTACATCAACGGGTTCTCGGTGCAGGAAGTGGCTGGCAAGCAAGTGCTTAACGTCGGTCTGAAATATTTTCGCGGCAAGCCGGTCATAGAAGAAATCAAGCGAGTGAGCCGTCCCGGCCTGCGCAACTACAAGGGCGCAGAAGACATTCCCAAAAATCGGGCAGGATTGGGTATTGCCATACTGTCTACTAATAAAGGATTGATGACTGATAAGCAGGCAGCCGCTGCCGGTATTGGTGGTGAGGTGCTTTGCACTGTGTTCTAAGCGAAAGCTTGGATAACTAGTAATAGAGTGACGCAACGATGTCGAGAATAGCAAATGCTCCGATAGAGATTCCGAAGGGTGTGGAAACCACTCTGTCGGATTCTGTTATTTCGGTAAAAGGAAGCAAAGGGAATCTACAGCTTGACCTGCATGAGTTGGTTGGGGTTGCCCAGGATGGTGATGCGCTGAAAGTTTCAGCGAAAGATGAATCTCGCCAGGCCGGCGCGCTGGCCGGAACTTTTCGTTCACTCATCAACAACATGGTTGTGGGTGTCAGCGAGGGGTTTCAGCGTAAGCTTGAGCTTCAGGGTGTCGGCTACCGCGCTAAGGCGCAAGGGAAGACAGTCAATCTGACGGTGGGTTATTCGCACCCGATCGATTATGCACTCCCTGAGGGCGTAACCGCAGAGACTCCTTCACAAACCGAAATCGTGATCTCAGGTGCAGACAAGCAGTTAGTGGGTCAGGTGGCCGCAGAGATCAGAGAGTTTCGTCCTCCTGAGCCATACAAGGGCAAGGGTATTCGTTACGCCGATGAGCGTGTGTACCGCAAAGAAGCGAAGAAGAAATAGGGTCAAGGCTATGAACGTCAAGAAAGGGGCGCGGCTACGTCGCGCCAAACGAGCGAGAGCCAAAATCAGCGAACTGCGGTTGAACCGACTTTGCGTATTCCGCTCGCCCCGACATATTTATGCTCAGGTGATTTCTCCGGGAGGAGACAAAGTTCTCGCCAGTGCGTCCACCGTCGAGAAAGACAATCGCACAGGGGCAACTGGGAACGTGGATGCCGCCGGTAAGGTTGGCAAAATGATCGCGGAGCGGGCGAAAGCTGCTGGCATTGAGAGTGTGGCGTTTGACCGGTCTGGCTATGCCTATCACGGTCGCGTTAAGGCGCTTGCCGATGCAGCCCGTGAAGGCGGCTTACAGTTCTAAAGAATTTAACTAAAGGTTTTTAATATGGCATTCAAAGACGAGCCAGGAAAAAACGAAGAGGGCCTGCAGGAGAAGCTCATTCAGGTTAACCGTGTCGCAAAGGTGGTCAAAGGCGGTCGGATCTTCGGCTTCACTGCACTCACAGCGGTTGGTGACGGTAATGGTCGGGTAGGATTCGGTCGCGGTAAGGCCCGCGAGGTACCTCTGGCGATTCAGAAGGCGATGGAATCGGCTCGGCGCAACATGATTACCGTGGGCCTCGATGGCCACACACTGCAGTATCCGATCAAAGCGCGACACGGTGCCTCTAAGGTCTATATGCAGCCTGCCTCAGAAGGTACGGGCGTTATTGCCGGTGGTGCCATGCGGGCGATCTTGGAACTGGCGGGAGTGCAGAATGTTCTGGCGAAGTGCTACGGCTCGACCAATCCGGTCAACGTCGTTTACGCCACTTTTAAAGGCCTGAGGGACATGCGCGCTCCGGAAGATATTGCTGCAAAGCGGGGCAAGACGGTAGAAGAGCTGGTCGGCTAGCAGTCGGCGCGCGGCACACGATTATTGACAAAGACAGTAGTAGACGACGATGGCCAAAACTAAAGAGACAGTCAAAGTAACGCTCGTTCGAAGCCCTATCGGCTCACTGCCCAAGCACAAGCTGTGCTTGCAAGGCCTCGGCTTGCGCCGTATGCATCAAACTGTAGAAGTGGAAGACACGCCAGCTGTTCGCGGCATGATCAACAAGATCAGCTACATGCTGGCGGTGGAATAAGCAGACAGGGAACTAGGTAATAGCTATGCAACTGAATAATTTGAGTCCTGCAGCAGGCAGCACGAAAGCGAAAAAGCGCGTCGGTCGCGGCATCGGTTCTGGCTGGGGAAAAACCTGCGGTACCGGACATAAGGGACAAAAATCCCGAAGCGGTGGAACGGTGCGTCCGGGTTTTGAAGGCGGACAAATGCCCCTGCAAATGCGTCTGCCTAAGTACGGTTTCTCGTCTCGCATCGGTCGCGTTACAGCGGAGATTCGAAGCGCAGAGCTAAACAAGGTTGAAGGGGAAACTGTCAATCTGGAAACCCTGCGGAAGGCGGGTTTGATCACTGCGTCGATCAAACGCGTCAAGGTGATGCTCTCCGGCGAGGTGACGCGTAAGCTTAGTGTTGAAGGTGTTCGTGTCAGTAAAGGCGCGAAAGAGGCGATTGAAAAAGCCGGCGGCAGTGTGGCCGAGTTTGTCGAGGAGAAGCCCGCCAAACTGACCAAGAAAGCAGCGACTTCGCCCACTGAATCAGCAGCTGAGTAATCGCGGTCACTGGCCCGGGAAGATAAAACGAAACTAAAATCAAGTAACTGAGATGGCGAACAAACCAAACATCAATCCAGAAAACATCGGCGCAGGGCTCGGCGAGCTTAAGTCGCGCCTGTTGTTTCTGCTGTTCGCGATTTTTGTGTACCGCATCGGGACTCATATTCCGGTTCCGGGGATTGATCCCCTTCAGCTGCAGGCCTTCTTCAATCAGAATGAGGGTACGTTTGCAGACCTGTTCAACATGTTTTCGGGTGGTGCTCTTGAACGCATGAGTATCGTTGCGCTGGGCATCATGCCCTATATTTCCGCTTCCATTATCATGCAGTTGCTGACAGCGGTGAGCCCTCAGCTCGACCAGCTGAAGAAGGAAGGCGAGTCAGGACGGAGGAAGATTACGCAATACACCCGTTATGGTGCTCTAGTTCTGGCCACCGTGCAGGGCACGGGTATGACGGTTGGCTTACTGGCACCCATGGCCTACAACCCCGGCATCGCATTCAATCTGACCGCGATTATCTCCCTGGTGACCGGCGCAATGTTTCTGATGTGGTTGGGCGAGCAGATCACGGAAAAAGGCATTGGCAATGGGATTTCGATGCTGATCTTTGCTGGGATCGTTGCTGGCTTTCCTGCCGCAGTGGGGACTTCGCTCACTCAGGCATATGAAGGTCAAATCAGCGGCGTATTACTTCTGGTCGTTGGGCTGATTGCGATCGGGGTGGTCGCCTGCATCATTTAT
>CACJWK010000061.1 GCA_902597095.1 uncultured Pseudohongiella sp. | reverse complement strand
CTCGGTGATGGCGCCCAGTGGGGGCTGAACCTACGATACCAGGAACAATCAAGACCGGAAGGATTGGCACAGGCGTTTCTCATTGGTGAAGAGTTTATTGGGAGTAGCCGCGTGTGCTTGATACTCGGAGACAATATTTTTTATGGCAACAGGATTGAAGAGACTCTGAAAAGTGCCGTTGTTTCCGAGAAAGGGGCACTAATCTTCGGCTACTACGTTCAGGACCCAGAGCGTTACGGAGTCGTTGTCTTGGATGCTAATGGGCAGGCAGTAGACTTGGAAGAGAAACCAGAGGCTCCCAAATCCAACTATGCTATTACTGGCCTCTATATGTATGACAACAGTGTTATCGATATTGCGAAAGAAATCACTCCCTCTCCCCGTGGGGAGCTCGAAATTACGGATATCAATAAAGAATATCTAAAAAGGGGCGAATTAAGGGTCGAGCTGTTCGATAGTGGTACAGCATGGCTTGATACTGGTACGGTTGGATCTTTATTGGATGCGGCTAACTTCATTAGAGTCCTGCAGGAGCGGCAGGGTCTAAAAATCGGTTGTCCAGAAGAGGTTGCCTATCGCAATGGATTAATTGGAGCTCACCAGCTTAAAGAGCTTGCGAGGAACCTTGGTAATAGTGCGTATGGTCAATATCTCTCTAGAATCTTGCAAGATTTCTGAGTGATAGAAGAGTTTATGATTATTTTAGAGGCGGCCATTCCAGATGTTCTAATCTTCCAGCCCGAAATTCATGGTGACGACCGTGGGTTTTTTATGGAGACGTTTCGCCTGTCATATTTCCAAGATCGAGGGTTGGACGTTGAATTTGTCCAGGATAATCAAAGTCGTTCAAAATTTGGCTCTCTAAGAGGATTACACTTCCAGCTCCAGAAGCCACAGGGCAAGCTGGTCCGGGTTTTGTCTGGTGAGGTGTTCGATGTTGCGGTTGATATTAGAAGGAGCTCGCCGACTTTTGGTAGATGGGTTGGGGAGTACCTGTCATCTGAGAATAATAGACAGCTCTGGATACCACCGGGGTTTGCTCATGGGTTCTACGTGACCTCGGAAACGGCCGACCTTGCCTATAAGTGCACAGACTATTACTCCGCTGGTGATGACCATAGCCTGCTGTGGAGCGACCCTGAAATAGGAATTGATTGGCCGCACCGCTTGCGAGAGCCCTTCTTGTCCGAAAAAGATAAGAAAGCGTCTCCGTTAAACGCTACCCCCACGTTTCCGTGAGTCGGCCGATCCTTTTACTCACCGGCCGCAATGGTCAGTTGGGCACCGTCTTCTCAAAACAGTGGGAGACTTCCTTGCTTAGCGGTCGCTATGAGCTTGTACAGGTAGGTAGGGATGATTTAGATATAGCTGACTCCTATGAAGTAAAGAAGTATCTTTCTGACTTGAGTCCTACCTGCATTCTAAATGCCGCTGCATACACCAGAGTCGACGAAGCGGAATTTAACAGAGAATCCGCATACAGTGTTAACGAAAGGGCTGTGGGTCTTTTGGCAGGATGGTGTGACGACAATTCTTGCCGGCTTGTACACATATCCACGGATTTTGTTTTCAATGGGGAAGCCACCTTGCCATATTCGGTAGATTCCAAGACTGATCCGATTAGTGTCTATGGGGCGAGTAAACGTGCTGGAGAACGTTTAGTGGCATCACGCCTGCCCTCGAGCGGTATTATTGTACGAACGTCATGGCTCTACTCTGAGCATGGCCAGAACTTCGTGAAGACGATGCTACGGCTAATGTCGGAAGGGCGCGATGTGCGTGTGGTGTCTGACCAGGTTGGTTCTCCCACGTCTGCTCACACCTTGAGCAACTTCATTGCGAGGCTTATAGCCAAAGATGGAGCGGCAGGGGTCTATCATTTTACCGATGGTGGTGAGCTCAGCTGGTATAAGTTTGCTGTCGCGATTCGTGAAATAGGAATCGAGCTCGATCTGATCAGCGAGCAGTCTACAATTACGCCAGTGACGACAGCAGATTACTCTACCGCAGCAAGACGACCAGCTTACAGCGTCCTTGAACTCTCGCCCTCGGAATGCCCGGATCTCGGAGACACACCGGGCTGGTGGGCGGAATTACGCAGTGTTCTCGAATGCATAAAGGCTGGCTCCTCGGGACGCTAAGAACTACCATATACTCATGAATATTCTAGTAACTGGTGCGGCCGGGTTCATAGGTTCGAACTATGTCCATCACCGACTCAATTCTTCGGAGGCGGACCAAGTCGTCGCGTTGGACGCGCTCACCTATGCAGGAAATCGCGCCAACCTTGCTGAGCTTGAGGATGACCCTCGCCTTATTTTCATTGAGGGCTCGATCTGCGATGCCCAGCTCGTCGAGTCCGTGGTTCGCGAACATCAGATTGGGCTTCTGGTTCACTTTGCAGCGGAGAGCCACGTTGACCGCTCAATCGATGGCCCCGATGCATTCATAGAGGCAAATATTGTCGGTACGCATACCCTATTGAGGGCGTGTAAATCGGTCTGGGGCGAACTTGGGCTTGCTGGCGGCGGCCATTTTCACCATGTATCTACTGATGAAGTATACGGTACCCTGGGCCCCGAAGATCCAGCTTTCCATGAGCGCACACCCTATGCGCCCAATTCTCCCTATGCAGCGAGCAAGGCAGCGTCAGATCACTTGGTGCGCTCCTATAACCGAACATTTGGACTCCGGGTGACGACTAGTAATTGCTCGAATAACTATGGCCCATATCAGTTTCCTGAAAAATTGATTCCGTTATGTATCCTGAATGTTCTCGCTGGACGTCCGCTTCCGATTTATGGTGACGGCAAACAGATTCGTGACTGGCTCTACGTAGAAGATCACTGCCGAGCGATAGACTCAATAATAGCTCGGGGGTCAGTTGGTGATACTTATAATGTTGGCGGTAATAATGAGTGGGCTAATATCGACGTGGTCCGCCTACTGTGCGCGCTACTTGATAGTCGATTCCAGGACGACACTGATCTCGCGAAGCGCTTCCCCGAGTCGCCTTGTGCAGTGGGAACTTCTGCCAGTACTTTGATTCGGTTCGTAGACGACAGGCCCGGCCACGATACCCGCTATGCAATCAATGCAGGAAAGATCGGCAGTGAGCTCAACTTTACGCCGAGAGAGAACTTCGAGACTGGGCTAGGAATGACTGTCGACTGGTACCTCGATAACGAGGTATGGTGGAAGAGTGTTCAAGGGAAAAACAATATCCCGAGCGCGAAGAACTAATCAGTTGATTGTGACGTCTAAAGGATTCGAACCACACTCAGGGTCAACGCGATGCACTACGGCAAAAGAAGTTTCATAGGGAAGCAAGTTAACGCGCCGAAGCTTGCATGCCTTCTTAGCACTTTGCTGATTGTTGCAGAGGTGTTGCCTCAAGACTCGAGTGACTTTGACTTATTTGAGCCGGTCGAGAACAGTGATTCTGGTGCCGCTCGCAACGCCAGCCGTTCGCGTCAGACTCAAAATATTCCGACGTCTTCAGAGCCCATCTTCACGCTTGTGGGCACATCAAGGGTTGCAGACCGCATAGCGGTGGTGTTGCGGCACTCTAGCGGAGAGCAGGTCAGGGTCGAATACGCCGGTCGCCCTACACAAATTGCAGGATATGAGGGATTCTTTGTGTCAAGCGTCGCTGGCCGTTCTGTCTTCATCAGACACCCCTCGAACTCTCCTTGCGTTGCGATTGAGGATAAGGGGATAGACTGCAACCAAGCTGACAACACGAGTCATATTAGATTGACGACAGCTACCGCCATCTCAGCAGAATCTGAGGCCCTGCGAGATGCTCAGGAGCCGCCTGAGCCACCTCAGGAAAATCGAGTTAATCCATTTGATGCCATCAGGCGTTCGGCTGAAAATGGTATGCCGGCCTCTTCACTAAGCGAGCCCCAGGGGTTTCGGCCCCGCCGCATCGATCCAGCGGATGTTCCCCCCGGTATGCGGGTAGTATCTACACCATTTGGAGACAGGCTGGTAGATATCTGACGGAGCTACACGAGCTTGCTTGGCTTACCTCATGCTATTGGGCCATTTCTGTTCGTTCGAGTAAATTGA
>CACJWK010000060.1 GCA_902597095.1 uncultured Pseudohongiella sp. | reverse complement strand
CACCGGTTCAGTTGGAATGCAAGTATCTCAAAACCACCCTGATACCGGGCTGGGATCAAGCAGATGGCTACAAGGTGATCTTTGGAGAAGTCATTGGTGTCCACATTGATGACGCCATGATCACCGGAGACGGCCTTGTTGATGTCGCTAAAATGATGCCGATCGGCCGACTCGGGTACAATGATTACGCGCGGGTAGACGCGGATTCCAGCTTCACGATGGTAAGGCCTGAATAAAACGGCTTGATCGCATACGGCGGTGCGCGTCGCGGGTATCGCCGGATCATGCCGGGCGCGGACAGCGGATTTTTCTTTTCGCGCACCATACGGCACAATCGGGACATGCGGCAGATCGTCTGGTGCCGTCCATCGTCATCCAGACCACAGGGCGCGGAGGCGATCACAATAACAAGTCAATCAGGTTCCAGATCTCGCATCATGGCACCCTACACGGAGACATCAATGTTGTTCAAGCTTCTCTCATCTTTTCGTTCTCTCCGACTGCCCGTTCTGTTGGTGATGCTCACGGGACATCTCCCGCTGAGCGCTCAGGAAATTCCGCGCCTCTCAAATGGACTGCCTGATTTTAACGGCGTCTGGCAGGTCTTGAACGAAGCAAACTGGGATTTGGAACCCCATATTGCGAGACACTCGGTAATGATGCGGGAGGGCCCGGTCAATGCCGTGCCTGCCGCAGAAACCTCACTGCCGGAGCCGTTCTGTCGGTCCCCGGCTCCATGGGGGTCATTGAAGGTGGCGGCCGCATTCCCTACAACGAGCAGGCACGCCGGGTCAAAGAGGACAACGCGGCGAACTGGATCACCCGGGATCCTGAAGTAAAGTGCTATATGCCGGGAGTGCCGCGGGCGACCTACCTGCCCCATCCTTTTCAGATCATCCAGAGTGAGAACGATTTTTTTATTGCCTATCAATTTGCCGGTGCAGTGCGGGATATTTACCTGGAAGACCCGGGCCCGGCACAGCTTGACTCCTGGATGGGGTGGTCAGCAGGTCGCTGGGAAGGAGACACCCTGGTGGTCGAAGTGACGGGACTGCATGACGGCACCTGGCTGGATCGCGCCGGCAGTCATCACAGCTATCAGATGAAAGTCACCGAGCGCTATACACTGATGGGCCCCAACCACATCGACTACGAAGCGACAATCGAAGATCCCCTGGTACTGACTGAGCCCTTTACCATCAAAATGCCTATCTACCGTCGCATGGAGCCAGACGCCCGAATCATGGATTTTCGCTGCGTCGAATTCGTTGAAGAACTGATGTATGGTGAGTATCGCAGATACCCGCTTCCCCGAGATTAAGCTCAGGAGCATGGACATGAAAACTTCGAAAAAACGTTCCACCTACCAGCTGGTTACCCTGATTGCGGGGCTGTGCATCGCGCCTATCAGTCTGGCGCAGAACGGTGAAATTCCCCGCACCGTCAATGGCAAACCGGATTTTTCCGGCACCTACGACGTGTCAACGCTGACGCCGTTTCAACGTCCCTCACAATTCGGGAATCGGCTTATCCTGACCAACGATGAAGCCTTTGGCATTGCCAATGCCGAATTCGAGCGTAAGGAAGAGAATCAGGTGGGCAGTGATCCCAACCGCTCGGCACCTCCTCAGGGTGGAGACGGTTCTACCGGTGCGGCCGGCAACGTCGGTGGCTACAACACATTCTGGATAGACAACGGCACGGATGTGGTCCGGATAAACGGCGAATTCCGCTCATCCATTATTACCGACCCCCTGAACGGCAGGTTGCCACCGGTAACCGATGCACTTCGTGATGCGCGTCGTGCGGCCCTGGGTGCGGGCGAAGCACCGCGCCGCGAAGGTGGCGCGAATGATGGCACCGCTTACTGGCTGGATGCGGGCTTGGAGGCGCCCGGCCCCTACGACAATCCCGAAAACCGACCATATGCGGAGCGCTGCATCATGTCATTCGGCTCCACAGCAGGGCCGCCTATGCTTCCCGCACTGTACAACAACCATAAACGCATTGTGCAAACGGAAGACACCATTCTTATTCAGATTGAAATGGTGCACGAAGCGCGCATCGTCAGAATGAACGGGGAGCATGATCCGTCCACCATTCAGAAATGGCTCGGCGATTCTATCGGTTGGTGGGAAGGTGACACTCTTGTGGTTGAAACGACAAACTTCAGAGACACCCCTAATTTCTCGCGCGGCTCGACCAACATGGTGGGCACCGAATACTTTGAGTACGAGAACCGCGACAAGGTGATCTACCGCTTTACTGTAGAAGACCCTACCGTGTGGACTGCTTCTTTCAGCGGCGAGTACTCGTGGCCACGCACCGACAACAAGCTGTTTGAGTATGCTTGTCATGAAGCGAACTATGCACTGGAAGGCATCATGAAAGGCGCTCGTGTACTGGAAGCAGAATACCGGGGCGAAGACCCGGGTGGCATCGCCAATCCGACTCAATAAACCGCCGGAAGACAAACAGGGAGCACTATCATGAAATCAATTTCTTTTTGGCTTAAAACCGGCGCAGCAGGACTACTTGCTGCCGGGCTGTGGATAAGCATCGGTATGCAGGCCGTCGCCCATCACGCCTTCAGCGCCGAATTTGACCCCAACCGTCCGGTGCTGTTGCGCGGCCCAATTGTGCGCGTTGAGTGGGTGAACCCTCATACATGGATTCATCTGGAGGTCACCAATGATGACGGCAGCAAAACGACCTGGATGGTCGAGGGTGGCACACCGAATACCCTGCTGCGTCGTGGACTCTCACGGGGCACGATTCTGCCGGGAACGTTTATCGTAGTCGATGGA
Source organism: uncultured Pseudohongiella sp. (assembly GCA_902597095.1). Taxonomy (GTDB): domain Bacteria; phylum Pseudomonadota; class Gammaproteobacteria; order Pseudomonadales; family Pseudohongiellaceae; genus UBA9145. The sequence continues at coordinate 1,505 of CACJWK010000060.1, read as the reverse complement.
TATCAGAGTAAGGATCGAAGCGCGCGGGCCAATGGCCGGGACATCACTTTTGAAGACGGGCGCAAGTTCTTTATGGGCTCATCGGGGACCGGGGCACCCTACGATCAGGACCGCAATTAAGCAAACGCACCGAGCAGGCTGATTGACCCCGTCAGGGACCGTCGGCCTATTGTCGGCCGAAGGCCGGGAAGTCAACTGTGATTGAGAAAGAAATCGACATAGCAACCGCCGATGGCGACATGAATACCTTCATCACCCATCCGGAAGAAGAAGGGCCTCATTCTGTCGTACTGTTCCTGATGGACGCACCGGGTAAGCGCGGCGAGCTGCATGACATGGCAAGGAGACTCGGCACCGCCGGCTATTACGTCATGTTGCCTAACCTCTACTACCGACGCGTGCGTGTTTATCGGATTGCTGAATCAACCCGGGAAGAAATGCATGCGCATATGGACTCGCTCAGCAACGACATGATCTGCAAGGACATCGCACAGCTCATTGACTATGCAGACCGGGACGATGCGGCGAAACCGGGCAAGCTCGGCTGTGTGGGCTACTGTATGAGTGGCCCTTTCGCTTTTGCTGCCGCAGCGCGGTTTCCTGATCACGTTGCAGCAAGCGCCTCATTTCATGGCGTAAGGTTGATGACCGATGCAGCCGATTCACCGCACCTTGAGGCGCATAAAATTAGCGGAGAGATGTATTTTGGCTGTGCCGAAACCGACAGCTACGCACCCACAGAAATGGTGGAGTCCCTGCAGTCACATCTCAAGGAGTGTGCGATCAATGCGCGCGTGGAGTGGTACCCGGGGACCCAACACGGCTTCGTATTCCCGAAAAGAGAGGGTATGTATGACAAGGCCTCAGCAGAGCGGCACTGGGAAAGACTTTTTGCCCTTTACCGCCGCTGCCTCTGACCGCCTGTTACATGCGGTGTAGTGCACAAATTTTATTGCCCGCCGGATCTCTCAGATAGGCAATATACATCTTCATTCCCGCCCCTTCCCGAATACCGGGAGGATCCTCACAGTCTGTACCACCTGCTTCGACGCCAGCCTTATGCCAGGCGTCCACCGCTTCCGGACTCTCTGCAGCAAAACCGAGAGTAAAGCCGTTGCCGTGCGTAGCCGGTTCACCGTTAATGGGATTGGTAATACCAAACACACCGGTAGGGGTACGATAAAAATAGCGTCCCTTCGGATCATGAGCGGGTTCGCCGATCCCCAGAGTGGCCAGCGCCGCGTCATAAAATTTACGGGAAGCTTCCAGATCATTTGCTCCCAATATTACATGGCTGAACATGTGTCTCTCCTAAAGTTACTCAAACCTCTCGATCAGGCTGTCTGGTCATGCGCCAGAAACGCGCAGACAGTCTGTATGTAGCCAGAAACCGAGGCCCGCGAGGCAGGCGTCTGGTTCGTTCAACGCTAATTCACTGAAGATCAGCTAATGACCAGCGTGCGTGGCATTTGACCAAAATTTTCCCAGCGGCTGACTTTTTCGGG
>CACJWK010000059.1 GCA_902597095.1 uncultured Pseudohongiella sp. | reverse complement strand
TGCCCACACCCAGCGCCATCAGCTCCATGGGACGCATGCCCAGGTTACGCCCCCCGCTTTCGGGCGCCCCATCCAACACGATGCCGTGGCCGGAGCCCGACTCTGCAACAAACATGACATCTTGAACCCATTTAATTCTTCCTTTCATGCTACCTCTCCAAAAATTTGTTCCGTCTTGCCACACGAAACAGGCGCCTGTGCGGCAGGCACCGACGCCAACTTATCACAAGTCTCTGTCGCGACCCACCGGCTCGTGTGACCCATTACACGCCATGGCAGACTAAGGATGTGAGCCAACCCTCACAATCGAGCAAAAATATGGTGCAAAGACGCCTGAGGCACAGCTGGGAACAATAACAATGACGTTGATGGCGATCACACCGCATATTGAAGATGTGCACCACTTTCTTTCACATTGCCACAAAAAGCGATATTCAAGAGGCACCACGTTTGTCTACGAAGGGGACGAATGCGACACCCTGTATTACATAATTGATGGCTCCATTTCTGTCATTCTGTAAGATGAAGACGGCAAGGAAGTGCTCATTTCCTATCTCAACGCGGGCGACTTTTTCGGCGAAATCGGTTTGTTCAAAAAAGTTGAAGAGCGCAGCGCCTGGTATCGCGCGCGATCCAACTGCAACATAGCCGAAATCAGTTACAGCAATTTCAATGACTATGTGACCAATCAACATGAGATCGTCTTCACCATCGGCCAGCAAATGGCCAGCAGACTGCGCAACACGACCTGGAAACTCGACGATCTGGCGTTTCACGATGTCACCGGTCGGAGTGCACGCACCCTGATCGAATGGAGCAAAAAGCCGGACGCGCTGACTCACCCGGATGGCATGCAGATCATGATCACCCGGCAGGAAATCGGAAGGCTGGTGAACTGCTCAAGAGAGACGGCAGGGAGCGTTCAAAAAACGCTGGAAGAGCGGGGCCTGCTGACCCTTTCATCAGCACACTCAGCTGCTGAACAGGAGTTGAACCGAACGCTGAACGCATCCGGTCTGTTTCACTATCCCGATTGAAAAACGCGCGGAATTTTTGCGCACACAACTGACTGCCCGCCCGGGTAGATCAACGGACTATAGCTTTGCTCAGAGAAAACACAGGGCCTGGCGGTCAGGCGCCAGGCTGGTCGGCGGGGAACAGCTCCCGGAGTTTGGCACCCGGCTGTTCTGATCGCATCAGCGATTCACCGATGAGAAAACCGAAAATACCGTTTCTGTGCATCAGTGCGACGTCTTCCGTGCTGTGAATCCCGCTTTCAGTAATCACCAGTCGATCGTCCGGGAGTTCTGCTGCCAGATCGATACTGGTTTGCAGACTGGTAGTAAAGGTGTGCAAATCCCGGTTATTGATGCCGATCAAATCCGTATCGAGCGTCAGAGCAGTTTCCAGCTCAGCGCCGTTATGCACCTCAACCAGAACATCGAGTGACAGCTCTCCGGCGTAGGCTGCAAGTTCCTGCAGCTGAGAGGCATCAAGGGCGGCGACGATCAGGAGCACGCAGTCCGCTCCGAGGACACGGGACTCCGCGATTTGGTAAGGGTCAATCATAAAATCCTTGCGAATTACCGGCAGCTGACAGGCTGCACGCGCTTGCTGCAGAAACACGTTGGCACCCTGAAAGTACTTTTCGTCTGTCAGCACAGAAAGGCAAGTGGCACCATGTTCGGCGTAGTCTGCAGCATGCCTTGCCGGATCAAAGTCTTGCCTGATCAGACCCTTGGATGGTGAAGCCTTTTTGATTTCAGCGATTATGGCTGATTCGCGCCCGGCCACTCTGGCACGCATTGCCGCAGAGAAACCTCGCACAGACGGCGCACGGGTGATCGCCACTTCCAGTTCGCTCAGGCTGCGCTGCCGTTTCGCAAAGGTCACCTCTGCCGCCTTGGTTTCAAGGATCTGCTCGAGAATAGTCATGTATTCAGGCGCCCTGACTCTGAGTAAAGGCCACAAGCGCCTCCAGTTTCGACAGCGCTTCTCCGCCTGCAAGCACGGATTTCGCCATCTCCACGCCGTCAACGAGGCTGCCGGCCAACTGAGCCGCATAGATTGCCGCCCCCGCGTTCCGCGCCACGATATCGCCCGCTGCCCTGTGCGAATAGTTAAGCGCCTGTTTCAGAAGCTCCAGACTGTCCGCTGCGCTGTCCACCCGCAGCGCGGTGAAATCCGCCTGCCTGTCGATGCAAAAGTCTTCAGGACTGACTTGATAGAAGCTGAATTCGCCCTCTTTAAGCTCACCAACCTGCGTATCCGCACTGATACTGATTTCATCAAGACCGTCATCGGCCGCCACAACCAGCACGTGCTTGCTGCCCAGGTCTTTGAGCGTCTCGAGAATTGTCGGGATCCACTGCGCATCAAAAACGCCCATGATTTGATTGGGCGCACCGGCCGGGTTGGTCAGCGGGCCAAGCAGATTAAAGACCGTGCGCACGCCAATCTCCCGTCGGGCGGCAACTACATGTTTCATCGCACTGTGGTGGGCCGGGGCAAACATGAAACCCACGCCGACACGATCGATGCACTGACCGATCTCTTCAGCGCCCAATGACAGGTTAACTCCGGCCGCTTCGAGAACATCTGCGCTGCCGCTTTTGCTGGTGGCCCCGCGGTTACCGTGCTTGGCAACCTTCGCGCCCGCAGTCGCTGCCACAAGTGCCGAGGCGGTGGACACATTGAATTTGTTTGAACCGCTGCCTCCGGTTCCGCAGGTATCCACCAGATGGCTCTGATCTGCAACGGTAACCTGGGTGGCAAGTTCACGCATCACTGACGCGCCGCCCAGCAGCTCAGCCGGTCGCACACCTTTCATTTGCAGACCCACCAAGAATGCCGCATTTTGTGCATCAGTGCTGGCTCCGGACATGATCAGCCGCATCACTGAACGCATTTCTTCACTGTCGAGGTCATCACCATCGGTGACGCGTTTGATCGCACTGACTATTTCCACGATGCCTTGTTTACCCGTCAATATCTCTAAGTTATTGGCTTGTCCAGACCCGGCTGGACGTTAGGCTTGCAAGAAATTTTCCAGCAGCTGATGCCCATGTTCGCTCATGATGGATTCCGGATGGAATTGCACACCTTCTACTGCAAGAGATTTGTGACGCACCGCCATGATCTCTTCCAGATTTCCGTTTTCATCTTCCGTCCAGGCAGTGATTTCAAGAGAGTCCGGCAGGGTCGCTTTGTCTATCACCAGAGAATGATACCGCGTGGCCGTCAGCGGATTGGACAAACCCCGAAAAACCCCGGTCGCCTGATGGTGGATCGGAGACAGCTTTCCATGCATGACCTTACCGGCGCGAATGATGCGCCCCCCAAAAGCCTGACCAATACTCTGATGTCCGAGACAAATACCCAGGATCGGCGTTTTACCCGCAAGGCGCTCAACCACCGCCAGCGAGATTCCTGCCTGATCCGGTGTGCAGGGCCCCGGCGAGAGAACAATCTGATCCGGGGCCATCGCTTCGATCTCATCGAGCGTAATCGCATCATTCCGATACACCTCAACCTCTACCCCGAGCTCACCCAGAAACTGCACCACGTTGTAGGTGAAAGAATCATAGTTGTCGATCATCAATAGCATAGCGGGACAGCGGCTCGGGTCTGATTTCAGACGGTCATTCTAGCAGTACAGCCCAAAGCTGTCTTGATCCGTAACATAACCTCTGGATAGTGCTCCTAGTTGTTGTCTTGACCCCTTACATAACCCCTGGATAGTGCACTGGGCTGGTGTGTAAGGTGTTCTTTTGATTCTCCTATCGATTGATCTCCGACCGCCGCGCGCACGTAATTCCAGTTCACCTTCGGAGCATGACTGCATGACTGCACAAGCCTCACTGATGTGGTTCCGCCAAGACCTGCGCCTGCGGGACAATCCGGCACTGACCGCGGCAGCCAGCAGCGGCCCGATTCTGCCCGTTTATATTCTCGATGACACCAATTCAGCGCCATGGCAACTCGGCGCTGCCAGTCGCTGGTGGCTGCACCAGTCGCTCAAAGTCTTGAATGCACAACTGAACGACCGGCTGATGGTGCTGCGGGGTGACCCGCGACAACTCATTCCCGCACTGGCCGCCGAATACGACATCGAGAAAATTTTCTGGAATCGGTGCTATGAACCCTGGCGTAGCCGAAGAGACAGCGAACTGAAACAGACGCTGAAAGACGCCGGCCTCAGCGTCAGTAGCAGCAACGCTTCTTTGTTAATTGAGCCCTGGCTCAACCTCAAAGACGACGGCACACCCTACAAAGTCTTCACTCCGTTTTACAAAAAGGCGCTAAGCAAGGGAATCAACCTGGATCCGGTATTGTCGGCCGAGCCCACCCCGGAGTTCATACAGACAGAACTTGCTACCAACCGGCTCGACGCTCTGGAGCTGA
>CACJWK010000058.1 GCA_902597095.1 uncultured Pseudohongiella sp. | reverse complement strand
GATGCACTGCTGGCATCGAGGTCCTACAACGCAGCGGCCGAAGTCATGGAGCAGCACACCAAAAATCGGGAAGGCGACCATCACTTGTGGTATCAACTTGCCGAAACATGGGGCCAGGCGGGCAACATCAGCAAAGTTCACCAAGCCCGCGCCGAGTACTTCACACTGCTTTCAGATTTTCGCAATGCCCGTCAGCAACTGCAGTTCGCCCTGCAAATTGAAACCGATGAAGCGAGTAATCCGGCGCTTCAGGCCCGACTCCGCCAGAAAATCAAAGATCTTGAGGATAGACAGCGGGCTTTGAACGGATAGCAACAACCGGATTTCCGACTACGCTCTGCCGCGGACGGCGAGCCGCTGCTCTTTAGCAAAATCCAGCATGCGGGTCAGTGGCTTCATGGCGTTTTTCGCGACTTCGGGTGCAATCTCAATAGCATTGACCGGGTTAGACAAGCTCTCACGCAACGATTCGAGAGAATTCATTGCCATCCAGGGACAGTGGGCGCAGCTTCGGCAGGTCGCATCTTCCCCCGCTGTCGGAGCGACGATAAATGTTTTGTCCGGTGAAATTTGCTGGAGCTTGTGGAATATCCCCTTGTCTGTTGCCACGATAAATTCGTCGTTAGGCAGTCGCTGGGAAGCTGAGATGATCTGGGTGGTCGAGCCAACAAAGTCGGCCATATCCAGTACTGATTGCGGAGATTCCGGATGCGCCAATATCGCCGCGTCCGGATGCAGGCGCCGCATGTCTGTCAGTCCCCGCGCTTTGAATTCCTCATGCACAATACAGGCAGCATCCCATAGCAGGACATCCGCCCCGGTAGTACGCTGCACATAACTTCCTAAATGCTTGTCCGGCGCCCAAAGTATCTTTTTACCTTGTTCTGAGAGGTACTCCGCGACATCCAGGGCAATGCTGGAGGTGACTACCCAGTCCGCCCTCGCCTTCACCGCCGCAGAAGTGTTTGCGTAGACCACGACTTCCCGGTCAGGGTGCGCGTCACAGAACGGGGCAAAATCCTCAATCGGACAGGCTATATCCAGTGAGCAGGTTGCTTCGAGAGTCGGCATCAGAACAGTCTTGTCGGGAGACAGGATTTTCGCGGTTTCACCCATAAACCGGACCCCTGCCACGACCAGAATATCCGCATCGCAATCATGCCCAAACCTGGCCATCTCGAGACTGTCTCCGACAAACCCGCCGCTTTCTTCAGCAAGCTCCTGCAAGATACCTTCAGTGTAGTAATGGGCCACGAGACAAACGTTTCGCTCACCTAACAAGGTCAGGATTTCGGATTTACAGTCCGCAGCCTCTGATGCAGACAGTGGACGGGGTACTTCAGCGCGGGACAGATACTCTCGAACGATCTGCTGATCCGAAGCGAGCTGGCTTGACGGCAAATTGGGCATAGTCATGTCTGAAAACCAAGAGAGATTAGCTTAACACAGAAGGAGGACACCCGCCCTCTGGCAAGTTCAAAACCGCTCCCGCAACACTGACAGTGGGACACTCCGGGTCAGAAGTTGGTGCGCCCGTGCTCAATCCCGAAATGCGCTGCCTGATAGAGACAGTGCAAAAAATTAAAGAGAATGAAGTGGTGGGTCGTATAGGATTCGAACCTATGACCAATTGGTTAAAAGCCAACTGCTCTACCGACTGAGCTAACGACCCAGAGAAGGGCGGTATAGTACTACCAAACTGAAAAAACTCAAGTCACCGCTGGATATTTACCTGAGTAATTGCCTTCCTCACCAATAGCGGGTCGGGTCATGAAGCTGAGCATCAGCAAACCCCTGCTTCCGGAGGCGACAACTGTCGCATAACCCACAGGCGTTTCCCTCTTCATCAGCCTGATAACAAGAGACAGATAGCCCGTAATCGACTCCCAGCTCCATCCGGGTTTTTATGATGTCATCTTTTGATCTCTCTATCAGTGGTGCATGTAAAACGATGGTTCCACCTTCGACCGCCTTTTTGGTTGCCAGATTCATCATATTCTGAAGCGCATCGATGTAGGCTGGCCGACAGTCAGGATAGCCTGAATAATCCAGGGCATTGACGCCGATGTAGATCGTACTGGCGTCGATGACTTCAGCCCAGGCCAAAGCATAGGCCAGAAATACGGTGTTCCTCGACGGCACGTAGGTAACAGGGATGCCTTCGGTTCCGTCTTCAGGAACCGCTAAATTTTTGTCAGTAAGAGCCGACCCGCCAAGCGCGTCGAGACCCAACCTTACAATCCTGTCTTCGATGCTGCCTTGGGATTCGATCACGCGCTTCGCGGCAGCAAGCTCACTTACGGATCGCTGCCCATAATCGAAGCTGAGCGAAAACCGTCATAACCCCGCGCACGGGCTATAGCCAGACAGGTCGCGGAGTCCAAACCGCCAGAAACAAGCACCACTGCGCGATCAGCCATCCGATTTATCTCCCGTGCTCCGTATTCCAAATCTGTTCATTTGCTGGGCTCCGACTCCCAAAGTAATTTATGAAGCTGCAACTGCATGCGGGCAGCCAGGCGGTCGTCCAAAACCCCCTGCGCCAACTGTTTCGGGTCTTGTTGCCCGAAGGACGGAGAGAACAATATTTCACCTGCCCGCTCGATCAGGTTCCCTTCGAGCATCTTGGCTTTGGCCCAGACATAGTCCTGCTCATCACAGATCACAAATTTGATCTGATCCTTCCGAGAAAGGATACTCAGATTATCCCAGTCGTTCCGGTGGGAATCACCGGAACCGGTGGTTTTTAGATCAAGCACAATACAAACGCGGGGGTCGACTTCGGCAACTGACAAAGCAACACTGGTTTCAAGAGAGACATCAAAGCCTTCATCGCATAACAATCCCATCAGCGGCAGACAATTCGGTTGAGCCAGTGGCTCACCGCCAGCCACTGTCACCAAGGAGCACTGATAGCGCTTGACCTCTCGCAGAATGCCATCCAGCGAAAGAAAATCGCCCCCAGCGAACGGATCTCAGTATCGCAATACTGGTAGCGTCGTGGGCAACCTGTCAGACAGACAAACACCGTCGGCTTTCCCGCGGTCTTCGCTTCTCCCTGCGGGGAATGAAAGATCTCGCTTATCCTCAAGGTATCAGAATTCGACTGGGTCACAAGCGGACAATCCAGTCGCAGTCTGTCTCAAGTATGCGGAGAGCAGACTGTCTTACTGTTGAGTAGTAGTAGGTCTAATCTAGAGTGAGCAGCCGCGTATCTGCGAGATTGGCTACACCCGTGTTTGGGAAGCGGCGTTTGATATCGTTCAGGAGTTGCCTCGCCTGCGGAATATTGCCTAATCCTTGATAGGCCAGCCCTAATCCGTACATAGCATCTGGCAGCTTTGCCGAGTCAGTATACTCATTCAGTATCACCTCATAGGAGTCTCGTGCTTCGGCATATCGATTCAGATAAAGAAACGCCTGCCCTTTCCAATAGAACGCATTAGTTACAAAACGTCCTTGCGGATAGATACTCAGATACTGATCGAATTCAGCGATAGAGCGCTCGAAGTTACTATTAATCACTGAGTCATAGGCCATTTGATACAGCTGTTGCTCGCTGAGTACTGCAGGTTGCAACGTCCCTCTCGGCGCGGAGCGCTGCGCCGGCGCTACTGCCGCGTTCTGTGCTATATCAGTCGCAGAACCAGCACCAGGAACCAGCGGCTCTCCGGCAGGAATACCCTGATCTGCCGGACTGCTTGCACTGAGCCGGCCACCCGTATCTTGCTGTCGGTCCGGCGCAACCGCGACAGCCGGTTGGCCGTCGGTTGCTGTTTCTAAGTTACGCAACCGGTCATCCATGTCCGTATAGCGACTCAGCGAATCCCGTTGCAGTTTCCGCAGATCAAAACCTTGCTCCTCAACCATCCCACGCAGGGCTTGGACCTCAGCCTGAAGCTGGCGATTCTGCTCCAGCAGAAGAGCCAGTGCATCATTATTCACTGGCGCCTGCTGGCCGACTGAAGAGCCGCCGCGCACAACAGGCTGCGACTCTACAACGGCTCCTGGGCCTTGAGCAAAAGCAGCAGTAGCCACCCAGGACAGCACGAAACCAACCAGAGTACGTTTCACCACCACGAGCAAATATTGGTCAGTCATCTTATCGAGCGACGATCTCAACCCGCCGGTTGCGGCTGTAGGCCGATTCCATTTGACCAGATTGCGCAGGACGCTCTTCCCCGTAGCTGACCACCTCGATCTGCGAACGAGCCGCTCCGTTAACGATCAGGTAGTTGAGTATCGCGTTTGCGCGCCGCTCTCCGAGGGCCAAGTTGTATTCCCGAGTTCCTCTTTCGTCTGCGTGACCTTCAAGACGAATGCGCTTGTTCGGATTCGCTGCGAGATCACGGGCGTGGTAGGCAAGCGTATCCCGGTCTGCGGGTTTGAATTCGGCGATGTCGAACTCAAAGTAAAAAACGGTTTGACGCAGCGCGCTTTGAGCCCGAATTTCCTCCTGCGTCAACTGCCCTCCGCCGGAAGCCGGACTACTGGTTGCCGTATTTGTCGAACCGCTTCCGGAACCATTTTGTGAGGTGTCTG
>CACJWK010000057.1 GCA_902597095.1 uncultured Pseudohongiella sp. | reverse complement strand
TGGAGACCAATCCTGGAATAAAAACTGGTCGGTGCAGTCACTGAGGAAATACCCGCGTCGATAAAGGCACGCCAGTTCCTGAGCAAGGCACCCCCATAGACCAGCGGTGACTTACTGCCGTAGGACAGCGCCTGTTTCTGCTGAACCGGCAGCTCCGGACAGATGTGCGGAATCACGGTGTGCCAGCACGCCAGCACCACGGCATCGCTTCTGACCGAGTAGGCGCGGCCATCTGTCACGTATTGAGTGATCACCTGATTATCATTCTGGTGTTGTACGTTGACCGCCGTGCTGTTCAGACGGATTCGCACGTTATTTTCAGGCAGATCGAGGCGACGGTAATCTGCGCCGGCTGTAACAATATCGTCCATGTCCTGCCCTTCAATCACGCCGGGCACCAGTGCCCGAACCAACAGCCGAGTAATGGTTGCGTTTCCATCCGGAAAATACATGTCCGGGTCGCCACTATTCGCCCGGCTTCGGTTTTCCCGCCCGTGTGCACCTCCCGGTTCATTCACCAACAACTCCGGGGGCAAATCATCAATATTCAGACCGGCAAACCCCGGAAAGCCATTGTCCCGGAAGTAAATTGCCGGAATCGCATCCGGCCCGACGACCAGAGAACCGTGAAAAGATGACTGGAACAATTTCACAACATCCGGATGTACCTTGACGACATCGAGCAGATATTCCTCGTGGCTCATCCCGGTCAGTTTTTCGCGGGTCTGCTCAGCGGTCAGTCCGGGAAAGTAATTTTCAGTCGATTCATACAGTCGGACCACATCTCTTTTAGCCTCCTCGCTCAAGGGAGATTGAGCAATGGCCTGCGCAATTGGCAAGTCGTCATAGCCCACGACCAGCTTGTCCTGACCGAAAGATTCGCGATCAAAAAAACGACTCCCCTGCAGTCCGATGTCCCGGTAAAACGAGAACATGTCCCTGTTCTTTTCAAAATAGCGAGTGCGATCAATACCCAGCTCCCAGAGCAAACCGGCGGCGACCGTACTGTACTGCGACGGAGCTTCCACATTCAGCGTTCCGCCATTCACCAGATACAGTCTGTCCCCATAACAGAACTCGTTTCGCTTGGCATGCCCGCCAAAATCATCGTGATTGTCCAGAATCAGAATCCGGGACTGCGGCCCGTTCTGCTTTCGATAAAAATATGCTGCGGCCAGACCGCTGATGCCGCCGCCGACAACCACCAGATCGTACTGACCATCGCCAGCATCCGAACTGGTCCAGCTGTGTCCGTCCCGCATGGCGTGACCGGTCTCAAAAGAGCCAACATGGCTGCCCCGAAGACCCTGCAGGGCAGGTGGATAGTAACCGCTTAATGACGCGGCCTGCCCACCGCTCTGTGCCAGCAGCTCAAGAGGGGAGAGACCGGAACCTGCAGCAACACCGAGTGCAACTCCGTTCAGAAAATCCCGGCGGGTAATCGACGGCTTAGCTTTAGTTTTCATTGTGAGCTCGCTCTTATCGAATTAAGCTTGAGCATAACAGATGTGTTGCCTGCGTGGGCAAACCGGCATGAACCTTCCGTTTCTCTCGAAATGAGCGGCTAACAGGACCCGAACACTAAAAGCAAGACAGGGAGACCCCTTACATGAAACTTCATCAACTACTGCTGTCCTTCTTAATCTTAAGTCTGAGCACAGTGGCAATGGCACGCACGAGCGTGCTTTTCATTGGCAACAGCTTCACCTACGGATGGGGCTCTCCGGTAAGACACTACCGCGCGTCAACGGTGACCGATCTCAACAACGAAGGCATCGGTGGAGTGCCTGCGCTGTTTAAGTCTTTCACCGATCAGGCCGGTCTGGATTACGACGTCTATTTGGAGACCCGCGGTGGCGCAGGCATAGACTTTCACCTCGAAAACAAGCTGGCCATTATCGGAAGACGCCCTTTTGATCAGGTGGTCATGCACGGCTACAGCACGCTGGACGCTCAGGATCCGGGTAATCCCGACAAACTGGTCAACACCGTCGCCGCAATGACGGATTTTCTGACAAGCAAAAACGCAGCCGTCGAAGTGTATTTAACCGCCACCTGGTCGCGGGCCGATCAGGTTTACTTGCCGGATAAGCCATGGACGGGTCAGCCTATCGAAAATATGGCGCTCGACGTTCGCGCCGGTTATGACCTCGCGGCCGCGGCACCCGGCGTCGCAGGCGTTAACGGTGTCGGTGAAGCCTGGTCGCGGGCCATGGCCAGCGGCATAGCAGACCCCAATCCCTACGATGGCATTGACCTCGACAAAGTGGACCTGTGGAGCTACGACCACTACCACGCGAGTCATTACGGCTACTATCTGGAAGCTCTGGTGGTGTTTGGCAATATCACTGGCCTGGATCCACGTTCCCTGGGCGTGAATGAGTGTTCGGGCTATGAGCTCGGCATGTCACGGACTCAGATACAGATGCTGCAGCAGGCCGCCTATGATCAGCTGGCCAGTGAAGGAAGGCTAGAAGCCAGCCCGCTGGAGGTCGACAGACCCGGAGCTGCGCTGCGCTGCAACTGAGCCTCAGGCGCCTTGTCCAGCAGCAAACGCACCAGCCACCCGCGGCTGGGCACAGCCGCGGATTGGCGCTCATTTGTCGGTCACTCGCGCCCTCGAAGGCACAGTTATCAGTTGCCCAACCTTGCCTTGTGCGTTCCGAGTATGGCCAGTCCGGGTCAGCACAAGACGGCGGGGTTTCCGGTCTGCTGACTGCCTGCTGCACGCCGGACGTCTGAAGCGGCCGGCCCAATCCGTTGCCGATGACTGCCAGACGGTCTTATCCTCTTCCACGACCCGCTGACCGCTCCGGTTTATGCCGCAGCCTTTGCTTAATTTCCTGAGTAACGAAAGCAGCTGATGACTCTGACCGTCGGTTCCGCTGGTGCCATACCACACTGCGACAATATCCCGTCACGGATCAACGAAATTCCCTGCCCCGAGTAGCCACCTTTGAACATGGCTCCGTCATCCCAGATCATGTCCTACTGCCAGGCAGCTTTTTTTGGAGCGTCTTGATTCAACCGCCGTGCCAGCTGCACGACCTGCGCCGCATCAAAAGCAACGCCTCTGCCTGAAGCCAGATCAGCAAGATGCGATGCCGACACGACACCAAGCGCATCATCCGCGGTAAAGACTTCTCCGAAACGCGCAAGATCGCGTAGCCTTGCCGACAATCCACCATGGCTTGCCGGCATACCCGATGGACTGATCATCATCAGTGCATCTGCCTCAGCACCAATTTGGTCCCAGATGAGTTCCTGCAAAGCGAGCCACAGCAGCTGGCCGGTGATACTTTCAATGACCAGACCGGTGACAAAGGTGTCGGCTGATACGTACTCGTATTTTTTTCCGGAAGGTCGGTGTTGACGCATTGAGCGCAAATTTTCCAGAGTTGACTGCTACGGATTGACCGCAGCGGTCGGTCCCAGAGATTCCTCGTACAGGTAAATACAGGTTTCGGTATTCTGGTATCCGTCGCTGCCCAGGCAATCCATGCCAGAGGCCATATTGACAATATCTCGCAAGCTGATTTCCTGCCAGTCAGAGCCGACAAGCTCAGGCAGATAGTCTGACACTGCCCGGTCCACATTGACCCGACCCTGTTATTCCAGCGCTGCCAGAGCCGTGGATACCACAACCTTGGTGATAGACCAGCCCAGATGCCGGTCATAGGCTTTCATGTTCGGATAGGATTCGAAGATGATCCGGCCTTCTGCCAGCACAATCACCCCGTCAATAAACGGGTTGCCCTCGACGTAGGCGCCAAAGTGACTCAGACCTGATTCAGTCTCGACCGTGGCAGAAGTGAGCGCCGAATCCGGCGAACTGGGCAGACTTCGCTCGGGCCGCGTCCTTGCAATCGTGGCCTGAGGAAAAAACGACGCAAAATTTTTCCAGACGTAGTGACTGATCTGACCGCCATCATCAAAATTTTCCGGAGTATATTGCTGATAAATTCCGCGCACCGTTTCAAGGTTGGTCTGAGAAAGCGCAGGCGCGCTGAGAGTCAAACAAAACACCAGCACAGCCAATACTTCAAGACCTGCACACCGATTTGACCGGCTCATTAAGCAGTCTCCGCAACACATCGATCAGGATCAGATTCATTCAGCACCTGAGTCATGTGCCCGGTGTGGATGTAATCTGCAAGCAGTTTGCCTGCCATCGGCCCGCGCCCGAATCCGGAAGACGAAAGTCCACTGACAATAAACAGGCTGTCCCGAAGTGAAATTTTTCCAATCAGCGGGGAGCCATCAAGCGAGAAAGGCATCAGACCTGACCAGATTCTTGATATTGGCAGACCGGACAACAGCGGCAGAACCTCGGTTGCATGCGCTTTGTTCACGTCAATGCCGGCCTGTTCAGGGTGTCGGATATAGCCCAGGCTCTCTCTGTCTCCGCCGAAGATGACCTCGCCATTCTTGCGCTGTCTGCCATAAAGGTGCCGAGTCAGCCGCTGGGCATTCTTGTGTGTGAGGTTAGGCGGGTGCGAAGCGTCTGCCCCGTTGTCTTTGCTCCAGACGAAACTGGATTCCGCCGAGCCGATGGTACTGAACACCCGGGGAGGTTGTGGCGCGGTTGCCCACATCTGACCGCGTATCGGAATAATCGGAATATCAAGCCCCAGCATGTTTCCGACGGGCCCGCACCAAGCACCGGTGGCCAGCACGAGAATCTGGCAGCGATATTCTCCGGTTGCTGTACTGACCGCATAACCTTCGCGACTCAGCGGCGTAATGCTGACAACGTTTTCACCGGTGCGAATCTGCGCGCCTGCCGCGGCCGCTGCCTGCGCGAAAGCGCGGGTAGACTTCACCGGATCAGCCTGCCCGCGCTCCGGCGCGTAGACATAACCGAGCAGATCATCGTTGGCCTGAGGCTCTATCGCGCGAGCCTCTCTGGGCGTCAGTAGCTCCACCTGATACCCCTCGGATCGCAAGCGGATTACCCGATCCTGATTGAACTCAAATTGCTCTTCAGTGTGAATGGCCGTTAACGTGCCGGATTTTCTGAACTCCATGTCA
>CACJWK010000056.1 GCA_902597095.1 uncultured Pseudohongiella sp. | reverse complement strand
GTCGCCTTTGCGTCGATCCTGACACTGACGACCCAAGCGAACGCGCAGCAGGCGTTCTACATGGCGAACGAAGCGGTGATGGTTACAGACGGCGACACCAAGGTGCTGTTCGATCCGCTGTACCCGGAGAGCTACGGTCAGTATCTGCTGGTACCCGAAGCGATGCGGGAGGGGCTGTTTGCCGGTGACGAACCCTTTGATGGCGTCGACGCGATTTTCGTGAGTCACTTCCACGGAGACCATTTCTCAGCTGACGACATGCTCAGACTGCTGATCGCGCAGCCCAACATCATCCTCTACGCACCTCAGCAGGCGGTTCTCGCCATGCGGTCCATAGCGGACCCCGAGCAAGAACTAGTTTTTGACCGGGTAAACGGTGTTGCCCTGGAGTATCAGGATGCACCTGTCATCCTTTCGATGGACAAGCTGAAAGTCGAGGCCGTTCGGATACCCCATTCTGGGTGGCCAACCGATCGACTGAACGTCCAGAATATCGTCTGGCGCGTCACCCTTAACGAACGAAGCGTGGTTGTGCACATGGGGGATGCCGACTCTAATGACGTCCATTTCGCTCGCGATTCCGATTACTGGGGTCAGGTCTCTCCGAATATGGCTTTTCCTCCGTACTGGTTTTTTGGTAGCCGCGAAGGAAGGAATATTCTGGAAAACCGGGTCGGCGCCAAACGAAATGTCGGAGTCCATGTGCCCAGAACAATTCCCGGAGATCCGATGCAGAGACCACGACCGCTGCGCGGAGCAGATCTATTCATGGTGCCCGGCGAGACCCGCCGTATCAACTGATATGGCTTCAGAAAAGTTCAGATTCCCTACCCTCACCGCGGTTGTCATCGCCAATATGGTAGGGACCGGTGTCTTCACCAGTCTTGGTTTTCAGCTGCTTGACATCCGCTCCGGCTTTGCTCTGCTTGCCCTCTGGGCGATTGGTGGCGTGGCTGCCCTGTGTGGGGCCATGACCTACGGCGAACTCGGTGCCGCCATGCCCCGCTCCGGTGGAGAATACAACCTGCTCAGCCGAATTTATCATCCCGCTGCAGGCTTTGTGTCGGGCTGGGTTTCTTCGACAGTGGGTTTTTCCGGACCGGTCGCGCTGGCTGCGATGACGTTTGCCGCTTATGCGTCTTCTATCTTTACGGAAGGCCTGAGTGAAAACTTCCAGAAGCTTCTTGCAGCAGCCCTTCTCATTCTGCTGACAGGAGTCCACGCCACCAATCACAAAAACAGCAGCGGCACCCAGGTAATTTTTACCCTGCTGAAAATCGGTGTGATTCTCGCTTTTGTCCTCGGCACTCTGATAGCGGTGGACACACCACAGCCAGTGAGTTTCCTGCCCGCCGAGGGCGATTTCGCAACAATCACGAGCGGCCCTTACGCTGTGGCACTGATCTACGTGTCCTTTGCCTACACGGGATGGAACGCAGCAACTTATCTCAGTAGCGAACTCGAAGACCCCCAGCGGACGCTTCCCTGGATTTTGATGTCTGGCACGGCTGTTGTCACCCTGCTTTACCTCGGGCTCAATTTTTCTTTTCTTTATGCCGCGCCGATGGACCTGCTGGCCAATCAGGTTGAAGTAGGAGCAATCGCCGCGGAGCGACGGCGGGCCGCCTCACTGGTCTGATTCTGGCCATGCTTCTCATCTCAACTGTCAGCGCAATGACTATGGCGGGTCCGAGAGTGATTCAGGTTATAGGCGAGGATTATCCCGCAATCGGGATACTGGGCCGTAAGAACACCAGCGGAATACCTGCCACCGCAATCTGGATACAATCTTCCGTTGCGCTGCTGTTTATCCTCTCTTCGACCTTTGAGTCCGTGCTGGTTTTTTCCGGGTTTACCCTAGCGCTCAACAGTTTCGTTACCATCGCAGGCATCTTCGTACTGCGCTATCGACAGCCCAATTTGGAGCGGCCTTACCGAACGTTTCTTTACCCTCTGCCGCCTTTACTCTATCTGCTGCTCACCGGCTGGATTCTGGGTTTCACCCTGATCAGCCGACCGGCAGAGGGGCTGTTTAGTCTGGGATTTATCGGGTCAGGACTGATCTTTTACTGGCTGGCAGCCAATCGGCTCAGCGCTCGCTAGGCCCATCAGTATTCATCGTAACTCAGCGCCGGGTCCAGATGAGACAAGCATTAGCAAAGCTACTGGCATATGTGTTCTGCTTGACGGGAACGCTGACCAAACCCTGAGTCCGGGCCCCCTTCGATGCTCCGCATTCAATCGCGCGGACTTGTTCCGGCTTTAAATTGTTTTTTGACGGCCTCTAGGGCGTCAGCAAATATCTCGAAGCTCTGTGCGAGATCTTGCTCAGAGTGGGCCGCGGAAACAAACAGGTTATGGTGGGAAGTTAAACACAAACCGCGCCTCGTGCACTCACCGCAGAGGGCCTGATGAAATCCGGGCCCGGCTTCGTGCTCCGTACGCAAATAGGCCATTGACGGAATTCCGCTGACGACCAGCTCGAGGCCGGCGTCGGCTGAGATCGATTGCAAACCACTCCACAGCGCGGCCCCTGTCCTAAGAATGCGCGCAGGCGCGTCAACACGCCTCAGCTCCCGTAAGCAAGCCAGCGCTGCCGCCATGGGTCCGGCTGAAAACCAGAAGCTGCCGGTCTGAAAAACGCTGGCCGCCGCATCCTTTATTTCGCCACGCCCGACCACAGCTGCAATCGGATAGCCATTGGCGATTGCCTTGCAATAGCAACTGAGGTCCGGCGTGTAGCCAAAGTAGTGGGGCGAACCTTCCATATGCAGGCGAAAACCCGCTCGCACGTCATCACAGATTGACAGCACCCGATGCTTGCGCAACATGTCGTGAACGCCCTCCCAATATCCCGGATCCGGCAGGGCGTTGTCTTCATAAACCGGATGATGATAAGGCGAGCTGATGAATGCAGCGATTTCTTCAGGATGCTCAAGCAGTGCTGACTGCAGGGCAGGAAGATCATTCCACGGAATCCGAATCAACTCCTCATGATCACGCTCGCTGATTCCGGCGCGGCCTCTCGCCTGCATCCAGGGCGAACTGCCATGATACCCGCCTTCAATGGCGATCAGTTTTCGACGGCCCGTGTGCGTACGTGCAATGAGGACCGCCATGTTGGTCGCGTCTGCGCCGTTCTTCGCGAAAGTCGCCCAATCCGCCCAGGGGATCAATTCCACAAACAATTCCGCCAGATCCACCATCACCGGAGAGGCAAGTGTGCAGGTGTCTGATTTGGCAAGCTGCTCGCGTACCGCCTGTTCGATAACTTCGTTGTCGTAACCCAGAATCATGGGACCATAAGCGCACAGGTAATCGATATATTCATTGCCATCTACATCCCAGAAGCGTGAGCCCTTCGCGCGGTCCACATAAAATGGATACGTTCCCGCTGGGACCTGCGCCACCGGATTGAAGTGTCCCGGAATGCCGTTAGGAATCACATTCTTAGCTCTTTGCAGTAGAGCCTCACTTTTGCTGTAGCTGTAGTTTCGCCTGAGCTCAGCCATTACTGCCCGCCTCATCATGAATGATAAAGTCCATATCATAGCTTGCCATGTAAAATGCAAAGAGCACTGCGGTAGTCCCCATAAAACCTGCAAAAAATAAATGATACAAAACCCCTTCAAGCTTGGTGGAGCCATCAGCGTTTTGGATTACCTGGTTGACCACCGCGGTAAAGACATTCCCTGCCGAAATCGACAGGTAAAAGAAGGACATGACCAGAGACTTCATCCGCTTGGGCGCCTGCGTGTAGGAAAACTCCATCACCGTAATCACCAGCATTACCTCAGCAATAGAGAGCAGAAGATAAGCTAGCAGCTGCCAGCTGATATGAGGCGTCAGGCTCTGCTGAATTTGCGATTCACACCATGCAGTGACGAGAAACGGCGTCAGAGCGAGGAACATGCCAATACACATCTTCCGGGCCGGGGTAACCTCAAACAGTCGGTTCATTGCCGGATAGATCAGGTATGTGAAGGTCGGTATAAGCAAGATGATCAAAAACGGATTTGCTGCCAGAATCTGAGCAGGCAGCAACTCGACTCCGAATACCATCCTGTCCATGTTCTGCGCCTGTAATATCCAGGTGCTGCCCTGTTGATCGAACAGGGACCAGAACGCCGCAACCAGGACATAAATCACCAGCAACCGCTTCACCACCCGCCGACCTTCGGGGCCAGTGATGTCCTGCAGATATCCCTTGCCTGCAGGCGGAATATGGACAAATTCCCGGCGACCTGCCCAAAAGGTCAGCGTCGCTAGCGCCATGAAAGCGCCGGGCACACCAAAAGCTACAGCCGGCCCGTAGTGTTCCAGCAGCCAGGGCGTCAGCAAGGAAGAAGTTGACGACCCGAGGTTAATGCCAAGGTAGTACCAGCTGTAAGCCCGCGACAGCAGATGCTTGTTGGTCCTGCCAAACTGGTCACCGACATTCGAGGCCACGCAGGGCTTGATACCCCCGGAACCTACTGCGACCAGTGTCAGGCCCAGAAACAGGCCGATCTGGGTATCGTCCAGAAACAGCGAGAAATGCCCCGCGCAATACACCAGCGACAGCAAGATGATGGTCTTGTATTTGCCCCAGAATGCGTCAGCAACGATCGCGCCTAGCAGCGGCAGAAAATAGGCAGTTGCGGTAAACAGATGAAAATATGTCGTCGCATCTTCATCAGGCAGCGTCGCCAACTGCCCGTCCGAAGACATCAGATACTGAGTCATAAATATGACCAGAATTGCCCGCAAACCATAAAAACTAAAACGCTCGGCAACGTCATTCACAATGATGTAAGGAATACCGCCCGGCATACCGGGGGCTGAAACGGGCGCTGTCAGATAGTGAGACATGAAACCATTGTAACGAAAAACCGGCGGGAAGCACCGCCGGATTTTCCGGCGCAGGAAGGTTAAAACTCTTGCTTTGCGAAGCAGACAAGGTAAGGTCCCGCCGGCCTGGCGTCAGCCTCGCCATTGGCTTGCAAACCGGGATGCGAGATGATTCGCTCTGTCTTTGCCAACCTTCCGTATGGAGCCCGCCCCATGTTCTATAAACCGAAAAACCAGAACCACGGACTGCCCAAGAACCCTTTCAATAGCCTGG
>CACJWK010000055.1 GCA_902597095.1 uncultured Pseudohongiella sp. | reverse complement strand
TGGCACTGCACCCATATTCAAACATAGCAGCATAAATAAGCGCAAACAGCTTACGCACTGTGGCGCGCAGCTATGATAATTCTATTGAGCGCCTTACGACCGGAAAGAGTGTGAACTCTGCCGCAGAAACCTTGGCGGCCTTTGCAATATCCACCAAGCTTTCTTCGCAGATACTAACCGCTGAGCAATCGGTTAGAAACATCAATGATTAGATCTCCTTGCTACAGACCTTCGAGGCTTCTGCTCATTCCGCTGTGGATCTGCTAACCAGAATGCAGCAGCTAATTATCGCATCGAGCAATCAAAGCCCTTCCACTACTCTATGTCAACGCATTGCGAACTGAATACGGCCAGCTTCAATCTGAAATTTTCTCCATAGCTAACACGACTTCATGTAACGGAATAATTTTTATTCGACGGCTCATTAGACTGTAATGGTGTGTTGCAGACTAACGCTGGTGACAGCCTGATCAGTATTTACCTAGGGGTTACGTACAAACAACTCTCTAAAACAGGTCAAATGCGAGCAGGCACCGTGCGGGGGAGAACAGATGAATCCGTTCCTTTTCAGCTCGATATTAATAATGCCAATGAGTTTCAAGTAGGAGACATTATCAATTTTAACTTAGGTGCGAACGGACTTTATGAAGGTTATTCGTTCCGATTATCTCAGGCTGATTTAGACATTTTAAATTTGAACTGTACTGCCGCAATCAGCGCAGAAGCGTTATACCCATCGAACAATGGCCTAGTTAGTTGATATTTGATCTCGTTATCAGGAAATCCTGCTTCCGGTACATTGTTCCTCACGCTATCTCACCTATCGATATCGACAGATTTTTATATATTCGACACTGCGTGGAACCCATGGACGCCACCCTCAATTACGCCAAATTTTTCATAGGTGAATTATGAGTACTCGATCAACTTATATTGTCCCCACCTTAAGGAGACAAATCTGTGATGAGTACATTGGATAAATCAATAAATGAGATGTCGCTAAAGATTTTCAGGGCGGTAGATATATAAGAAGTGGGGATCAGAAGCAGATGTAACGTCAGAGATGAAAAAAACTTGAAATCCTCCAGGTCCCAAATAACAGACACTGACTACACTTGAGAGACTGTCAACCTTTCCAGAGCGAAAATTACGAGTCAGGCAGCTAGTGGCGTGTTCAAGACCGGTAACTTTAAGAAGAAGTTGGTCATGACCTTACTGAGGTAGCGCTTTAAGAGAGAAAAGCCACTCAGTACTCAGGGGCATAGAAACCACTAGCTAGCAGTTTATTGTTAAAAGGGAGAGATTTGGCGGTGAGAGAGGGATTCGAACCCTCGAAAGGCTATTAACCTTTACACACTTTCCAGGCGTGCTCCTTCAACCACTCGGACACCTCACCGAATACTGGAATTTCTGTCTGAGAAACACACACTCGATTCTCAGAGGCCGCGTAACATATATCACCATTGAGATGAATTCAAGGCGCTACTGACGGATTAACCGAGGCTCCAACTCGGACACAGACAAGGGCTTAGAGCTGCGGTATACGTTTATTTCGATACCACCGCGACGCAGGTAATTCATCGTAAGCGTCAATTCTTCAGGCTCACAGCGCTGCAGAATGTCACGGAAAATTCGTTCTGCACATTCTTCATGGTAGCCCTGATGGTGACGAAATGAGCAGAGATAGTGCAACAACTGCGCTTCGTTAATTTTCATCCCCGTGTAACGGATCAATACGCTGGCCCAGTCAGGCGCCCCCGTTACTGGACAATTTGAACGAAACAGATCCGTCAAAAGCGTTTCATCGAACACCAAATCACTGTCATTTTTAAGCAGGGACTCATCAGGTGTCTGCGAGGATATCTCTACATCTAGAGAGTCAATTAGTTTGCCGTATCGACGACTCTCAGCACGCTGGGTTCGGGATTCAAGGCCGTGTATGGCAATACGCACCTGCGATTCACTCGCTGCCGACAGGTCATTGGCAATCACTTCAGCTACGACTTTTGAGTCGGCGAACCGCTCATGATTTAACGAATTGAGATAGAGCTTTAACGATTTGGACTCGACGATATTTCCCGAGTCGACATCGAAGAAGATCTCGGCCATGGCAACTATCGGTTTTCCTTTGCTGTTCAGCCACGAGAGCTCATATGACCGCCAGTGATCGAAGCCATACATCCTAAGCTTCTTTTCAATATCGAGTAAGGACCGAGCAGACCAGCGCGGTATCGGATACAAGATACCGGGATCATATTTGCTCGGATTCGGAATAGACTCTCCTAGTGGATTATCAGACATGAGCGTTATTGTCCTAAAACCGGATCCCGGTGCCATGGCGCAACAACCAGAGACAGCCACAGTATAGTGCGATGGCAAACACCCCGAGAATCAGAAACGCCCAGATCACATCGACGTCGGACGACCCGAGAAACCCGTATCTGAAGGTGTTCACCATGTAAAAAATCGGATTGAGGGCACTTACAGCCTGCCAGAATGGCGGCAGCATCTGCGTTGAATAAAATACCCCGCCCAGATAAATTAAAGGTGTCAGCACAAAAGTTGGTACGATAGAAATATCATCAAAACTGTTCGCATAAACGGCATTGATGAATCCGGCCAGAGAAAACACCACTGAAGTAAGCAGAATTACGGTCACTGTAATAACCGGATGGGCAATCTGAATATCCGCAAAAAAGAGAGACAGCATTGTAACGATCGCCCCCACCGCCAACCCACGGGCCATGCCGCCGACCACAAAACCGGTCAAAATGACGTAATTGGGCACAGGAGACACCAGTAACTCCTCGATGCTGCGCTGAAACTTTTGACTGAAAAAACTGGATACCACGTTTGAATAAGAATTTTGTATCACAGACATCATGATGAGACCGGGAACAATAAATTCCATGTACTGAAAACCGCCCATTTCTCCCACTCTGCGACCCACTAGATTTCCGAAAATCACAAAATATAAAGCAATCGTTATCGCTGGCGGCACCAGAGTCTGAACCCAAATCCGAGAGAAACGCCTGATTTCTTTGATGACGATTGTTTCAAACGCGATTCTTTTATGATTGACATACATGAGCGAATAACACCCTATTCGCTGCTAGTCAGCTTGTTGATAAATAGCTGTTCGAGTCGGTTGGTCTTATTGCGCATACTGGTTACGGCCACTCCAGCATTCTCAAGCTGAAAGAACACTGCGTTGATGCTACCTCCCCGCCTCACCGTCACCTCGATGCTTTGGTCATCCAGTGTTCGTACATCGAAGTCCTTAAGAAATCGCGTCGCTTTGGGCAAATCCGCTTTCAGCACATCTAGCACAAATACCTGTGAGTCGATTTCGGCCAGCAATGATTTCATGCTGGTATTTTCGACGATTGTACCATTGTCGATAATGGCAATATTCCGACACAGCTGTTCTGCCTCTTCGAGGTAGTGCGTTGTCAGAATAATAGTGGTCCCCTGCCTGTTTAACTCGATCAGAAAATCCCACATTGAACGCCTCAGCTCGATGTCCACGCCAGCTGTGGGCTCGTCCAGAATCAGAAGCCTGGGTTCGTGGACCAACGCCCGGGCAATCATCAGACGCCGCTTCATGCCTCCCGAAAGGGAGCGGGAGCGATCCCGGCGCTTATCCCACAAGCCTAATTGTCGCAGGTATTTATCACTGCGCTCCTTTGCCAGCGTGCGGGGTAATCCGTAGTAGCCCGCCTGAGTGATCACAATATCTTCAACGCGCTCAAACAGATTGAAATTTACCTCCTGCGGCACAACGCCGAGATCCAGCTTAGTTTCATAGATATGGTTATCAACGTTGCGCCCAAACACTTCCACCTCGCCGGCAGATCGATTAACCAGGGTTGAAATCACGCCGATCGTCGTTGACTTACCCGCACCATTGGGTCCGAGCAAAGCAAAAAAATCCCCCTGCTCAACCTCCAGTGAAATCCCCTTTAGGGCCTCAAATTGATTGTCGTAGGTCTTACTCAGATTTTTAATGGAAATGGCTGTCTTCATGAGCGGTTCGATTCGGGCATGCCCAGAGTAACTTCAGGAGCACCGGGAGTATGGCGCGATCGTTTGGTACTTAGCAACACATGAGGAACGACCAACAGCAGGCGCCGGGACACAGAAAGAAAAAAACCCGGCAAGTGCCGGGCTCGGAATATGGCGTCCCCTAGGGGTTTCGAACCCCTGTTGCCGGGATGAAAACCCGTGACTACGGAAATATGGGTATTTATGCGTATGTAAAACTATATATTTTTCAATCAATTACGAATTTACTTACTCGCATCTACTCGCAAATTGGTCTAAATTTGGTCTAAAATTTTGCTACCCATTCCGTTTGTTCTGCGTTGGTATAAGTCTCTATAGCTCTTCGAACCGATTCTCGATCATATTCATTCGTATACCCAATTTAACTTTTGGTGACATACAAATAGACACCAATGCCTAGGCTAGAAATCTGGAAATTTTTTCAAGTAATCCGGGAAAATTAACAGGCTTAGTATCAAAATCATCAGCACCAGCAGCAAGAGCCTTCTCTTTGTCGGCATCTAGCGCATGTGCGGTTAACGCAATAATTGGTATGTGCGAAATTTCCGGATCGTCCTTTGCCTCACGTGTAGCCGTCCACCCATCCTTAATCGGCAATCCCATATCCATTAGCACGAGATCAGGATTCTTATTTCTCATAGCATTAAGGCCATCCTGGCCGTCTACTGCAACCTCAAGCTCGAACCCTTTTCTAAGAAGGCGGCGCGAAAGCATATCTCGGTTCAGCTCGTTATCTTCAACTATCAATATTTTAGTCATGCACCTATCCTACTGTTAATTTTTAGGGCAACTGGGTATCTTTTACCGACATTAGTAATTAATCTGAAACCGAATACTCGGACAGTATAGCTTCGAGTTGTTGCTCCGAATTTTCAACATTCTTATCTAGTATCAAGCTACTTTGGTCTTGCAATTTACTTCGCATTGCTTCGTCAAGCTCCAAAGCAGAATAGACTATAACTTCTGGGGAGCGTTCCAATCTTAAATCGTTTAGCTTAGCGAGGAATTCAAACCCATCCATTACAGGCATAAGTAGGTCCAAAATTATTAAGTCATAATGATCTAGAGAGTTTTTGAGAGCTTCCTCCCCATTCTCGGCTGTGTCTACGCTAAAACCAAGGTTTTCAAGCATCTTCTTGACCAACAATCTAGCCTCAGGCAAGTCGTCAATCACCAAGACCTGCTTCCCTGCTATCCCATCCTGGAATATCTCAGAAACCGTATTAACCAATGATTCTTTTTGAATCGGTTTTTTAAGAAACGCTTGAGCGCCCAGGGATTCCGAGCTTCTAGCATCTTCTAGAGAACTGATAACTATAATCTTTGTCTCTGAAAACAGGGGATCACTTCTCAATTC
>CACJWK010000054.1 GCA_902597095.1 uncultured Pseudohongiella sp. | reverse complement strand
GCTGATTATCGACATACCTATGCAGTGAAATGTTACACTATTACAGGTCGAGAAGCTTATCCCACCATAGGGTACAAATCCAAATGAATCCTACACTCCAAACATTGAGCCTGTTTCTACTGGTATTTCTCTCACACGGAGCCTACAGTCAGGACCCAGTGCTGTCAGTGGAATGGACGGACCTACTTAGTCAATCAGATTTGGAAGCGATTCTAAATCCACCAGAGATGTCTCACGACCTCTACGGTTGGCAACAACAACTCGATAACAACCCAGAAGCCACAGCCTACAACGATGCGCTGCAATCTTATGACGTTAACCCTGACCTTGTTAACAAAAGGATTATGATACCGGGTTTTATTGTTCCCACAGCCTACAATGAAGAACGCAAGATCACAGAATTTTTCCTGGTACCCTTTTTCGGGGCCTGCATTCATCTCCCTCCGCCACCGCCAAATCAAATCATCCATGTTAGCTATGAGCGCGGTCTTACGCTTGGTAATTTTTACGACGCCCACGTCGTGCATGGCTTACTGACCAGTGAAGTAATCAATACCGATATCGCTAACTCTGCCTACAAACTTGTTGCAGAAGGCGTGTCCATCTATTCCTACTAATACAACTGTCGTTGGCCCTTCGGATGATAAAGCATTCCCCTCTGTCGCGGAGTTCATTGATGGTCTTTTTGGGGTTGACGGCGTATTTCGGGTATTGAATGACAGATTTCAGTTCGAAACAATCGAAGTGGACATAAATGGCGACGCCAAAGAAATACTAAATGAAAGGGCTGTCGTTGTTAAATCCATCGGCGTCCACCACGGCGATGTCCCTGCGTTAGGTTTTCGGGTAGAGGTCGGCGACCGGAGTATAGCGTTCAGCAGCGATCAAAATGGAACTGATCCCAGATTCATAGAATTCGTCAAGGATGCGGATTTGCTAGTAGTGCATTTTGCTGGCAACGAAGACGGAACGGGAAGGGCCGATTTGCACGCGAAACCAAGTGTCTGGGGAAAAATTGCTAATGAAGCGGAAGTTGGCCGCTTGATATTAAGTCACCTCTCCATCAATCAAAATTTCGAATCTAATTTGGTTGCGTTGAAAGCAGTTTACTCTGGACCGCTCACGATAGCTGAAGACCTTATGTGTATGTCGGTCGAGTAAATGGTGGGCCCACCAACTAAATCAATAAGTTTCACCTCCCTCGCAGTAACAGCCCAATCGATTTTGACCAAAATAGCCTCTCACATCTGAACCGCCAGGACTGTACGAGTTAGCTGTTCAACAACAGGCTCTAACAGACTCATTCATTGGCTAATCGACTCTGGTCCTAGTGAAGATATAGGCTTCTGAGCAGTTCGACTTCTTCCGCGCCGATTCCAAGCTCCGAATCGAGATAACCTAGCACAGAGCCGTAATTTTCTTCGATGGCGTTCAATGCAAACTGGAGGAAGGGGACACGGTTTTCAGTATAAAGGGAGTTGGGTTGCTCACCGAACCCTTCATCATTAAATTGCAGCATCATGGCGGCAAAGACATTGGTCTCAGCGGCCTGCTGCAGATCAGCTTCAGAAATCTGGGACTGTTCAAACTCAGGTCGGCGCAAACGGGTAGATAGCAGATAGTCGTCAATGATGGTAGAGCGGGGTACGCCGAGTGCGGTCAGAATCAAAGCCGAAGCGATTCCTGTGCGGTCCTGTCCGGCTGAGCAGTTCACCACAAGCGGGGTTTCTTCAGCAAGCAGGTGTTGGAACATCAGGTTTAGCTGGGGTTTGATGGTCTCGGGCATGGAGCGATACATCGGGCCCATCTGGCTCAGCATCTCCATCGCACTCATGTCATCCTCTGCCACTTGCGACAGGCTGCCGCTCATCATGCTAGCCATGCTGTAGGGCACGTTAGTGTAGCCGATCGCCGCTTTTTCGGCCCAGTGGTTCGGAAACAGCTCCAGTTCTTCCTGGGATCGCAGGTCTACAACAGTCTTGAAGCTGAACTGGCTCAGGTAATCCATATCGTTCTCTGTGAGCGAAACCAGCGAACCTGAACGGAACAGCAGACCACGTTTGACTTGGTACCCATCTGCGGTCGTATAACCACCCATATCACGGAAGTTAGAACCGCCCTCCAGCGGCAACAGCCGATCATAGGATCTCAGCAAGTCTTTTGAAGCTTGGGCTTGAACAGAACTGGCGAAGCATGCGCTTAGCAAAAATATCGAAAGCACTAAACGCGATTGTCGAATTAATTTTGTAGACATGGCTCTTAGCATTCCTTTTTTAATTTAAGCGAAGCTGCACATCAGCATGTGACTATTAGAAGCTTGCACGGACCCCGGCGAGGAATCGTCTGCCATAGCTTTCACGCTGGTTCACCGTACCATTTCCGGCGAAGCGTAGATCCACTTCGTCCGTTAGATTGTTTGCATTGAGATAAATTGAGAACATGGCTCCGCCGAAATCACCGGGCACTTGGTAGGATACCGAAAAGTCGACTCGTTTCTGGTCTCCCCACACCTCATCTGGGCTCTCGATAGGGCTAATCCATTCGTCGCGGTATTGATAATTCACCCGCGCTGATAAGCCGTAGTTCTCATAGTATAGAGAAGCGTTGTAAATCAAGTCCGATGTACCTGGCAGCTGGTATGACCTGCCATCGATTCCGGTAAATTCAGAATCTAGAAGGGTCAGGTTAGCACTTACACCAAAACCATCAAAAGGTGCCGGAAGTAACTCACTGAGATCGTGCATTGCGTTGAACTCGATTCCACTGAATTTCCCGTCGTTGCCATTGACCGAACCATTGTAAGTCCAGATCTCACCGACAGAGGATGGCAGGTATGTGCCGCCATCGATCTGGGTCTCATCAGTATAAATCACATTATCAATACGACGATAAAATGCGCTGGCTGAGAGGATGCTCACCGGCCCGTAATACCACTCCAGCGAGGAGTCGAAACCATAGGTCTCCTCCGCTTCAAGGGTCGGATTGCCTCCGCTGACAGTCTTGTCTACAACGTCGACGGAAGCCGAGGCCCGCCACTCGCTGTAGGTAGGCCGGCTAAGTCCTGAAGATGCTGACACTCGCCATTTAAGGTCTTCGTTGATGTCGTAATTGAAGTGAACGCTGGGCAGAATATTAGTGAAGTTATTTGACACGGAAATTGGCGCACCCTCGTTGGTGCCGCGGCTCGTGTAATCGGTCTGCTCGATGCGCAGACCGAACACCACGTTGCCCCAGTCGTATTGCACTGTGCTCATGCCATATACTGCAAGGATATCTTCATCGATTAAAACCAACTCGTCGTCCGGCGGAGTGGGTATTGACCAGACCGGACTGGCTTCCCAAGCCCGACGCAGACCGGGATTATCGTAATAAGTGCCACCGATCGAATTCGTGGTCGCGGATTCCCAGGGTATGCCCGAATTGAAGGCTTCTACATCGATCCCACCGCGGCGTGGTGAAGCACCAATGCCGAGATTGGTGTAGCCATCGGCCTCTCTGGTATCTGTTTGAAGTCCAAGCTGAAAGATCGCGTCCCGACCAAACATAGAGAGCTCGCGCCGCGCGTCCAGTTTGACCTTCGTGACATCGGCGTCCATCTTCGCGGCATAGATGATGCCTAGATTAGCGAGTGAGTAATCGACAAGCGCTGGGTCGAGTGGAGTTTGTGTGCCCAGTTCGAATACATTAACAATTGGATCTTCAATATTGGACAGATCGTAAGTCGTAGTAGAAAGACCTATGTCGCGGGTGATCGGCAAAAAGACGTTGCTTTCAGTTTTTGTGTAGTTGAGTCGGCCCTCCACGAACCACTCGCCAAGGGAAAGGTCCATTCCCAATGTGGTGGTGTCGGTCGAATTATCGTACTTGCCGAATTCCAGCAGTTGAGTCGTTACTGTGCCGCCCCCCACACCCGTTACGCCAACTTCTCCACCAATATCAAATACGTACTGATTGCGCTCCTCATTATCGACGAACTCGCTGTACAGAGTTGAGGCGAAAATTCGTTCCACCGCTCCCGCTCCCCGCCATTCGAGTCTACCACCATAAGCTTTGTCTTCTCGCTTGATCTTGTAGCTGCGGAAGTCGAGTTCGTTAACGACGGGCCGACCGGTCGCGGCATCTGTGGCCAGATCATATTCGCGGTTGTCGGTGATCTGCTCGCGGCTGTTTTCGGAAAAAAAGGCGACAAAGCCAATCTCGTCATTTGACCAGGACGTGCGCAGGCCTGCTCTTTCCATATCACCATCACCCAGCCTCTGCTCGCCCAGGCCGGCGTCGGCAACGGCGGTCCAGCCTTCCTGATCAAACGGGCTGTAGGTGTTAATGTTGATGTAGCCAGAAATTGATTCCCCCGGCATGCTCGGAAGTATCGCCTTATTCGCTTCCAATCGACTGGTAATAACTGAGGGGAAGCTGTCGAAGCGTGGTACACGACCATTGTCAGCACCCGGCACATTTATGCCATCGAAAGCAATACCGGTATAACGGAAGGGAGCCCCGCGTAAGTTGATGAACCTGGCCTGACCCTGATCCCTCTCAATAGCGAGGCCGGGCAAGCGTCCAAGAGAATCGGCGAGGTTCTGATCCGGAAACCTACCAATGGTATCGGCTGCGACGATGTCCATCGTGTTGGTTGCATCGCGCTTGGCCTGAAGTGCTGCGAGTTGGCTATCTCTGATGGGTGAGGCCGATACGACAATTTCTTCGATCCCGCTCTGCTGGGCCAGAGCTTGTCCCGTGGCAGAGACAGTGAAGAGCAAAGCGATTTCTGCCCCTACGGAGCGGGTTCTTTTGAATCTTAGATACATTTTCCTTTCCTTGATAACTCTAGTAAGGCCCAGCCAAAACGAGGGTGCTCGTCATGGCGAAGTTTTGGCTTGAAGGCTAAGATGGATCAGAGCAGAAAAGGACAGCTTTGGGGTTGCCGACGAGCCTTTCTCATCGCTGTAATTAACGCTCCCTGCGGCGCATGTTACGGTTGGAAGATGACAAAACGATTATAGATGATTGACGATCTGATGAATTTTTTATTGCACGAAAGTGACGAAGCTGTGCAAGTACGCTTACGTAAGAGGATCGTGATTAAGGGGCAGCAACTATTTCTTACATAGAGCTTCGTTTCGAGATGGAGAACATTGGGGCTTAACGTCGCGACATATTGTCATCGAAATTTCATCAATCAGTAATTCCTGTGAAACAATAGCTGCGTATTGTCACCTTTGTAGCTCATCGATATCTCTCTCAATGAGCTTCATTATGGGTTCCGCTCAATGGGATTCGTCTGCACTCCCTGGCGAGGCA
Source organism: uncultured Pseudohongiella sp. (assembly GCA_902597095.1). GTDB lineage: Bacteria > Pseudomonadota > Gammaproteobacteria > Pseudomonadales > Pseudohongiellaceae > UBA9145. Next base: position 223 of record CACJWK010000054.1, on the reverse strand, counting down.
AGAGATTAGCGGAAACATTTAGGCCTTGGGTTTCCGAGGCCTTTTTTTATTGCAGTTCTCCAGAGCGTATTTTCGCCCAAACCCGCTGAAGGTTGGCTTGGTCCAAATTTGGACCACTGCGGCGCAACCCACCACAACTAGTGACAGCAAGTGGCAATAGAAAAGCGGTGGTGGTACCTTATTTTAAGTGACGCAGGCTGTTGTGGTGAGTTGTGGTTGATTG
>CACJWK010000053.1 GCA_902597095.1 uncultured Pseudohongiella sp. | reverse complement strand
CTGCGAAGTCTCGGTGGTAGCTGGATACCCGCTGGCCTGAGCTCCCAGGGTCAGGAATAACTGATTTGCGATAAAGTTATTCGAATAGCGCAACATCCCGGCAAGTATGTCGCGAAGGGCCCGGGAACTGCGGTGACGATACCACAGCTGCCTCTCGGTAACAGCGGGCGTCGGCAAGCACGATGCCCACGTCTGCCAGAAAATAAGCAAACAGCTGCTGAACCTGAGCCAGACCCAGTTCAGGATTACTGCCGAGGTTCACCCGCCGAGGCTGACCGGGCGCAAGGCCTCTGCCGAGTGATCTGGCCACTTCAGTCAGGGGCGTCTGTGGTTCTGCGCTGATGATCTGCTGTTCGGTATTCCAGGCCAGATTGACGGTGTTGAAATTGACAGCCAGCGCACTGTTGCGAGCGGCGTAGGGGTCATCAGCGCCAGACTCCAGCGGCAGATCTAGCGCTGACGCGAAAGCCGAATCATCTACCACCAGACGTCGAATTTGCTGCAGCTCCTGCTGCGCGAGCCGCTTAGCAATCAGCGCGATCTCCTCCGACACCAGAAAGGGATCGCCCAAGCCCCTGACCAGCAGATCGCCACGTGCATTCTGATAGAAATGCGTCTCGAAGCGATAGTCCTCTCCTAGGGCAGTCAGCACAGCCTGAGCCAGGGGTATTTTCAACAGTGAGGCCGGAACAAGTGGCTTATCAGCGTTCAGACTGAACACGATCTCTCCAGCAGGAGATTGGAGCAGGACCGATCCGTTGCCGGCAAGGTCGGCCAGTGCTTGCTGAGCATAAGCGGGTAATGGCAACGTCAACCAGAACGCCCCCGCCACACTCAGGCGCGAAGCCCACCGCCTGAATCTGGGAGATAGCTGATCTCTGGGACTGCTTACTTTCAGGGTCGGGGCTCCCGGGGCCGTCGCGCATCAATAAATGATTTACCGTCAAATTGCTCGCTCACCGCTTGCGGCACAGCAACCTCCAGATGAGTAAGCAGTGACGGAAGGATATCCACGATTGCCGGCAGGTTGCTGAAGTGCTCGTTGAGCGCGTCGCTGTTGGTGGCTATCCAGATAGTGCGCTCGCGATCTGACTGACCGCCGTGACTCTTGCCGGTCTGCGCATCCCGCCCGTGATCAGTCGTAATCACCACCAACCAGTCCTCATCCTCTGCCTGCTGTCGAGCCTGCACCGACCGCCAGATACGACCGACGTTGGCGTCCATCAGCGTAATCGCTGCCGCCATCTCTTCTCCGTCACCGTATAGATGGCCAATGTCGTCGGTAAATTCGAGATAAACCCAGGACAAATCAGGGCCGTGCTCAGCGAGATAGCGCGCGGCCTCTCGGCTGACCAGATCATCGATTTGTCTGATGTACTCTCTGGCTTCATCATGGGGGAATCGTTGCTCATCATTTTCAAAACCGTCGAAATAGTAATCCAGCTTATCGCCCCCAGCCTCCGGCCGGCTATGTCCGAGCAATTTGGTCCGGTTATCTTCCCAGGTTGAGAAAAGCGCCGTGCTCAGGTCAGGGTTGTGCTGTTTCACCAGACGGAAAATGTCCCAGTAACGGTAGTCGGGGCTACGGATCTGATTGCTGTAGACCCGGTGTTTATTTGCCCACGTCCCGGTGAGAAGACTGTTGTAACCCACCGCCGACACGGTAGGGCTTTCGCTCGCGCCTCCTGCCTGCCCTCCGACATAAGCGCGCGCGTAGCCACCGTCTTTCGCGATTTCATCAAAAAAAGGTGTGGAAACGGACTCCACCAGATCGGCGGGGATACCATCTACCAGAATGAACACGGCCTTGGGTGTCGCCCCATGAACTGACCAACCGGCAAGCAGCAGCAAAGCACCCGTCAGATGGACGGCCCGCTGCGTTGGGCGAATGATCCAGCGAGAAATACTTGTCTTGCGCATAGCGGCAGTGTAACAGCCCTCCTCCGTGATCGGAGTATTTTCTGCTCACAATTCCATAAAGATGTTTCTGACAGGTCAGTCGACCAGTCCGAAGCAACAGACAGCAAAGCAGGTTTCAGACTGTTTTTTTTTTGCGCTTCGTTTTATTATGTCTTAAAAGTTTCATATGAACCTCCAAGTCTCTCACTCATTTTTTGGAGAAGACCATGCCTGTCATTCAGCGGTGTTCATCGGCGTCAGGAACCAGCCGGCTCCTTGCTGCATTTACCATCCTGCTTGGTTCGCTGCCCGCTGGCGCTCAGACTGCCGACTCCACAGACAGGGAGGCTGGAGAGGCTCAGTACCGCCTTGCCTGCGCTGAGTGTCACGAGGGCACCCTGTTGGAAGCGCCACAGCGATCGGCGCTAGCGCTTTTCCCGCCAAAGCGAATCGTGCAATCTCTGGAATCAGGCATCATGGCAACCGCCGGCATGGCGCTGACTCGTGAAGAGAAACGTCAGGTCGCTTTTTTCCTGACCGGTCAACAGGCCACGCGCGAACCCACCTCCCTGAGCAGCTTCAGCTGTCAACCCACGCGCACTGCTGACTTGCCGCTGTCTCGTCCGGTCAGCTGGAACGGCTGGGGTGGAGAAGCCGGCAACTCACGACATCAGCCAGAATCCGGAGGACTGAACAGGGACAATGTCGGTCAGCTGTCGCTGAAGTGGGCCTTTGCGTTTCCGGGAGCCACGCGCTCGAGAGCACAGCCGGTGGTCACCGCCGAAGTGGTTTTCACCGGTAGCCAGGACGGGACAGTCTATGCGCTGGACCGCAACAACGGATGCCCCATCTGGACCTACAGTGCCGAAGGGGAGGTCAGGGGGTCTTTGTATGTCGATACCGACGAGCAGGGAGTGCCCGAAACAGTTCTGTTCGGTGACTTCACAGCCCGCGCCTACGCGCTGCATGCCCAGACCGGTGAACTGCTGTGGAAAACGCCAGTTCATGACCACGAAGCCGCGATTGTGACCGGCTCAGTCATTGCGCATGACGGTACCGTGGTGGTACCGGTTTCCTCCCTGGAGGTGATCCTCGCTTCACGTACCGACTATGAGTGCTGCACATTCCGTGGAGCGCTGGTCGCACTGGATATCGAAACCGGCGAAGAGCGCTGGCGTACTTACACGACCGACCTGCCCCGGCCCACGATTCTCAGTACGGCCGGAACACAGCAGTATGGGCCGTCAGGGGCTCCTATCTGGTCCAGCCCGACCATCGATGCAGCGCGTAATCTGGTTTATGCCGGCACGGGCGAAAACTATTCCTCACCTGCCAACGGTCTGAGCGATGCGGTACTGGCGGTCAGTCTCGAGTCCGGAGAATTGGTATGGTCAGCACAATTAACCCGGGACGATGCCTGGAACGGTGCCTGTTCCCGGCGTGCGCCGAATTGCCCGGAAGAGGACGGTCCGGACTATGACATCGGAGCCGCTCCGATTCTCACCAGAGACGAGCATGGCAGGGAAGTCCTGCTGGTGGGCCAGAAATCCGGCATGGTCTATGCCCTTGATCCTGCTGATGACGGCATGTTGTTGTGGGAACAGCGGGCCGGCAGCGGCGGCACCATGGGCGGCATTCATTACGGTATGAGCGCAAGTCCTTCAGCCCTTTTTGTCGGCGTTTCCGACCTGCCGACCAACAATCCCTATAACGTGGGTCCGGGCCATCCCGGCATCCATGCTTTCAGCCTCAGCACCGGTGAAATTCTGTGGCGCAAGGATCTCAGCGATCAGTGTGAAGAAAGCCGTTTTCTCTGTTGGCACGGTATCTCTGCTGCGGTGAGCAGCGCAGAAGAACTGGTTTTCGCCGGCGGTTTGGACGGTATCCTGCGCGCATTCGATCCGGAGAGCGGCGATATTCTGTGGCAAACCCCCACACTACAGTCCTTCGGCACGCCCAACGGCGTTGAGGCGCGCGGCGGTGCCATTGAAGCCGATGGGCCGGTACTTGTTGAAGGCGAGGTCTTCGTTACTTCGGGCTATGACAAGTGGAACGAGGCGCCGGGCAATGTACTGCTGGTGTATTCGCTGAATGGCCAGTAGCACAAACCCTTAGCGTTGCCTGTCACGCTGGCGGCGAATCAGCATCGCGCCTGAATTTGAGCTCACCTGAGCTGATCGCGGCGCCCGATCAGCAGCTCCGAGTGAACCTGTCCGATGATCTCATTGAATAACATCAGCCTCATGCGCGGCAATCAGCTCCTGATCGCCGACAGCAGCCTGACACTGAGTGGCGGCGAGCGTACAGGCATAATCGGTCGCAACGGCGCCGGCAAAACCAGCCTGTTTAAAGCACTTGAGGGAGAAATTCCGCTGGAACAGGGCGCTATTGAATTGCCCAATGGGCTGCGTACTTCAACGATGTCTCAGGAGACGCCGGGCAGTCAGCGGAGCGCGCTGGAATTCGTCATTGATGCAGACACGGCCTACCGCACACTGGAACGGGCTCTGCAACAGGCTGAAATGGATGACGATCACGCAGCCATGGCCCGGCTTCATAGCGAACTCGACAACATAGAGGGCTACAGCGTTCGCAACCGAGCTGAGCAGTTACTTTCAGGGCTAGGCTTCAGTACCGATTTATTCGATCAGCCGGTAAGCCGCTTTTCCGGCGGTTGGCGGGTAAGACTTAATCTCGCTGCTGCCCTGATGTGTCCATCTGATTTGCTCATGCTGGATGAACCCACCAACCATCTGGATCTGGAGGCGACAGTCTGGCTGGAGCAGTGGCTGCAGCGCTACCCCGGGACTCTGCTGATCATTTCTCACGACCGCTCCTTTCTGGATACGGTGATAGAACAGGTCGTCAGCTTTGAGGGAAACAGACTGGTTGCCTACACGGGAAACTACAGTGCTTTCGAAAAACTCAAAGCGGAGCGCCTGGCCCTGCAGCAAGCCATGTATGAGAAACAGCAGCGCCGTCGAGCAGAAATTGAAAACTTTGTGCGCCGTTTCCGGGCTAAAGCCAGTAAGGCAACTCAGGCTCAGAGTCGGCTGAAAGAGCTCGACCGTATGCAGGACATTGCTCCGGCGCACATTGACTCACCGTTCAGCTTCCGTTTCGCAGACCTTGACCAGCTTCCGGATTTTTTAATGCAGGTAGAACAACTCAGCATTGGTTTTGCGGAACCGCTGGTCGAACGGATCAATCTCAGCATCCGCGCTGACACGCGGATCGGTCTGCTCGGTTTCAACGGCAGCGGCAAATCGACCCTGCTCAGAGTGCTATCCGAGCAGCATTCGCCGCTGGAGGGTGAGATCACCCGCGCCAAGAAACTTAAAGTAGGCTATTACGCCCAGCATCAGGTAGACGAGCTGAATCAGCAGTCAACCCCTTTTGAGCTCATTCAGCAGCTCGATCCGAAAGCCAGCGCTCAGGAGATTCGCAACTACCTTGGCGGCTTTGATTTCAGGGACGAGCGCATCAATGAGCAGATATCGGTTTTTTCGGGTGGTGAAAAAGCGCGCCTCGCGCTGGCACGGGTCGTGCGCAGTCAACCGAACCTGCTGTTGATGGATGAGCCCACCAACCACCTCGATCTGGATATGGTTCACGCGCTCACGGTTGCCCTGCAGCACTACTCCGGAGCGCTGATCATCGTCTCTCATGACCGCCATTTGCTCGGCAACACGGTTGATGCATTCTATTCCATCCACAAAGGTG
>CACJWK010000052.1 GCA_902597095.1 uncultured Pseudohongiella sp. | reverse complement strand
GAGAAGTAATATAGTTTATCCCTTTTATATTCAAGAGGGCACTTCGGTAAGCGTTTGAATAATTGCCGATTAATGAATAAAAATGGCTCGTACAAACTACCATCTGATTCCTACGGGGAGTGAGCAGTCTGAAAGACTCTCGACAGCGTTAAAAGAAGGCTATTTTAATGTTGACGAAATGAGCTTTGAAGATCTCCTCGCTGCAAGTACCGACTTCGCTTCATCGCTCAAGTTTATTAACGATAGCGCAGTAGAAAATGGGTCTTGGCGCTCTTTCCTCGCCAGTAATGTAATCGTGATAATGGCCCTTATTGTTCATCGAGACACAACCTCAACACGTAAGGAGCTCGCCACAGGGAGACTAAGTAATCCACGAAAAATTTTTGTTCTTCAATTATCTCTGATTAATGATTTTGACCAATGGCTGACGGGCCTTGAACGCTCTGATACAACCCAAGCACGTGACTTAGTGATTGATCTTCATAAGCTTTTATACGGGGGCCTTATAGCACAGGCGCATAATTTAGGAGTTTTACTTGATATATGTAAAACCTTTGACGAGAGTCTTTCGGACATAGATTTCCCAAATGTAGGGGATATTTGGGAAATCACCTCTATGGAATCAACACTTGGAAGTGAGAAAATTTTCTCGCGGGCGTCAATAGTGGATGGCCTGGATAAAGCTGCGGCTCTACAATTGTTACGAAAGATCGGATTTGGGCTGTTAAATTCTCTAGAACACTTAAAGTCCCAATGCAGATCCCTATTGCCAAAGGCCTTGAAGACTCAGTCCCATGATCCAGCCATTTCAGTATTTATCGCATTTATAAAACTTTATAGCTATGCGCAGGACAGTGCTAATACATTCACTCGCAGACATCTTGATTTTTACTATGAAGAAATTTTAAAGACTCAGATTCGCAGTAAGGTTCCTGAAACGGCGGTTGTGAATTTTGAGGTGGTAGATGGCTCAGGGCCAGTGGAAATAGAAGCAGGTCGGCAGTTTTCATGCGGTAAAGATGAAAATCTGAAAAATATTTTATTTCAATCTGAAGAAACCATTTTGGTGACCGATGCCAAAATTGCTTCCATCCACACATTACGCTTTAGCCGAGAGCACATGATAGCTCCTGAATGCTATTTGGGCTTCGTCACAAGATTGCAATGCTCTGACATACCTATTGATAATGATTCAGGCGACCACGGTCTAAAAAAGGGCTACCCAATATTTGGTGGTTTTTCAACTAATCTGTCGAGTCACTCCACGTTACACAACAATGCGTCGATACACAAAGATAAATTCCTTCCCTTTGGCATATCAGTTTCTTCTCGTATCTTAATACTAGAGGAAGGTCGTCGTAAGTTGACGCTTGAAATTACGCTTGATGAAAAAGCGAAATCACTGTCCTTCCATCTGTCTTCGCTCCTTGAATCTAGGACAAGGAGTGAGTTCAAAAAAGTACTCTTTCACTTTTTATTGGAATGGAAGAGCGTAAAACATAATTACGACCTAGAAAAAGCCTTGTCCCATGATATTGCAGATCAAATTAAGGACTGTGCATCCAGGGTAGAAAATTTAACCTCATTAACTGCCGAAGAAAAAAATCGAAGGGAGTCTCTTCAGTCAATTTCTTGCGCAGATCTTTTCCTTCAAGCAATTACTCATCTTAAAAAAGGCTCTTCTTTGTCGGAAACATTGTATCTAGCGTTGATAAATTCTGACTCTAAGCAGGAGTTCACGTTTTGGCTCGGAGAAATTATTAGATATTACTTATTCGGACGCGTTGAGTTTTCTTCGGGTTTAGACGACAAAATAAATCATGTCGCGCGCGAACTAAATTGTATTCGATCTCTAAATGTCGTTGAAAACGAATTAAAACTGGGCCGTGACCGACTGTTTCAAAAATATCTTGGTTCAGCTTTTCATATCAAATTAAGTACAGAAAGCGGTTGGTTATCCATAGATCGTTATGATGTTTCCGGTAATGAATCCCAAGAACCTGGTTTTCGACTGGTATTCAGTATCCCTACTGAGGCTCCTCCGATTAAGAATTGTTCGGCCGATTCTCATGGAGAAATGTGGTGCACAAAGCTTCCGACACTGCGCCTTGACTTCAACGCAGAGGCTCCAGTCAATGCTTATAGTCTATTAGCGCATTATGGACTGGAGGAAATTCGCATAAAGGCGGAGGTATACGGGGTAAGGAACGTCACAGTGTTCAACAATATAAGCCAACTCGACCCTTCGAAGCCATTCTACCCGTTCGGCCCGATACCGACCACGAATTCATACTTCGCTCTTGGCTCTCAGGAAGCAGCTTCCAAACCTATTGATGCTATAAGAATTAACCTTCAGTGGGGAGAACTTCCAACCGGTGAGGAGGGGTTCTATGGTCACTATCAGGGCTATCCTTCCAGATATAGAAACGACGTATTCTCTGCTAGGGTCAATATTCTAAATAGTGGAATTTGGAGACCTACAGCTCTAAATCATATGCAAGAGACGAAGCTTTTCACCTCGGTAGGCAATAAAGTTAGCAGTCATCATGTGATAAATGTCGACGCGGTCGAGTATTTATCTCCAATACCTCTCGATGAATTGAAAGATACATTTAACCTAGGATTGCAGACACGGGGTGGCTTCATAAAAGTGAGTTTGTCCGGCCCTGAAAGTGCATTTGGTCATCAGCAGTACCCTGTCAAGCTTACTGAAACGCTCGAGCAAAATTCTAAAAAGCGAGCCAGCAAGAAAACAAAATTACCAAAGATGCCGTATACGCCACTAATCAATAGTCTTTCTATTGATTATATAGCGAGCACAAGAATTTCTCTTCGGTCAGGTCTTCCTGAAGAAGCTGGAAAATACACAGACGAGGTTCGGCGTTCACATCCATTTGGTGTGGAAAAAATTTACCCTACCAAAGGTAGTATGGGTAATGATTTTTTTAAACCATTCAACGCTGACGGTAATTTGTTAATTGGAATATCTGCTTCTGATGCGCCTCATAGATTAAACCTTTACTTTGACATGATGGATCCACCAATCCAAAACAAAATGGCCCCCCCCATAAACCTAAATTGGTCGTTTCTTTCTGGGGCAGAGTGGATTCCGCTTTCACGTGACAAAATAGTTCACGACGGCACAAAAGGATTCCTTTGCTCTGGCCTCATTACTCTATTGCTGCCAGATGGAATTTCTAACGATCACAGAGATATGATCAATGGGCTGTATTGGATTCGAGTCTCAACTAACGAGCCCTCCACCCATTTTTGCAATTTGCATAGGATCAAAACTCATGCCGTGACTTTGAAACGAGCGGCAGATGGCGCCAACTTTAATCGAAAAAATATTTTTGAATCCAGAGTTGTCTGGAGTCCTCTTAGCTCAATTACTGGAATAAGTTCGATAAGCCAGCTAGGGGCCTTCAATCAAGTCAGAGAGGATGAAAGCAAAGATCAAAGGAATGCTCGAGTTGCAGAGCGCATTCGTCATCGAGCTAGGGCAATAAACTCGTGGGATTACGAGCGGCTGTTGCTTGAAGAATTCCCAACCATCGGGAAGGTGGCATGCTTTCCAAATTGTTCTTATTCGTCAAGTGCTCCGTCTCCGGGGAAACTTCTTTTAGTCGTAACTCCAAAAGTATCTCACGCAGAAATGGTTCAATTTGGTACGCCGAAATTAAGCGCGGTCGATCTTCGCGATGTTTATGAATATATAAAATCAGTGGCTCCGCCTTTTGCGGACATCGAGATTACGAACCCAAGGTATGAATGGATACAGGTACGATGCGGAGTGGTTTTTGAAGAGCTTGGTCAGCGCACCAATTATATTGAGTTACTCAATAGGGACCTGAACAGCTACCTGAACCCCTTCATACCTCTCGGTTATGAATTAGATTTTGGTAAACAGATTAAAAGAGATGACATCTACTCATATATCTATAATCAAAACTATGTTCGTTTTGTGACTGAGTTGTCTTTGCTTAAAGTTACGCGGAATGAGAACGGCTTTTATTCACTAGAAGATACGGTTTCAGAGGAAGGGATCGACGCGGGAAGTGAATTAGTACCCGACAAGCCGTGGGGTCTGCTAATGCCGATGGAAAAACATCACATTGCGCTTTTAAGCAAACTTGAATCTCGGCCTCCGAAAATGACCGGTATAAGAGATCTTGAAATTAACCGTACATTTATCGTTGGTGGGATATAGCCCATGGCGAAACAAACAAGAGATACGCTTAAACAATTCTTCAGCGCTGGCAAGTTACCAACGGAGGAACACTTCTCTGATTTAATTGATTCTTCACTAAATACATTAGATGAGGGATTCGATAAATCTGAAGAATTTGGATTTGAAATCACTCCAACTAATGGATCATTAAGTAAAGAAAATCTCATTAGTTTTTTTCGAAAACTTACCGACAAGAATCCATCATGGACGATGAGCTATCAAGCGCGTGATGAGTCGTTGCAGTTTATCCATACGGATGCATTCGATAACTCCCGAAGAACGGTGTTATCTATGAGTATGGACGGCAAGCTCAGTGTGAGCGTCGATGAAAATAATGAAGAAGTCGAGCATATAAATCAGCTAGATCATACGCCTACACGTTTAGAAGTTGGAGGCGCAATAAAGGCGCCTGCTCGATGCGGCACTGCGCTCACACTAGATGCATCGATCCCCGCAGACGGAAAATTCCATCCGGTGACAGAAAAGTTGTTTGGTGTCCAAGCCCTGGAAGTTGTTGCAACTCTGGAATGTCGCGAACATGCGAGATTCTCAATTCTACACGCAATTGCCCTAAACGCACATAATCCACGATGGAAGATACTTAATTTTTGGAATCGCTCGAGTCGGATACGTATCCACCAATCATATTATAGCGGTCCGAGGGACAGGCTTAAGTTGCGCTGGGAGTCTGTGCCGGATGAGGATAATCCTGGCATAGAGGTTTACCGTCTTTGTATAAAATCTGCATTTCAGTTTCCGGAGACAACTAAAATAAATTATCACGTGACAAAGCTTTGGAATGCTGCTTGGGAGCTTGAAAGGCAAGGCTCACTTGAAGATATAGACGGAGCTTGACGTAGAATAATGAAGACAAGCCCCACCATAGTACGAAAAGACAGGGCCCAGAGTCCACATGCCTACGACAAACTCCGTAAAGAAGGCATCCATCTCACGCAGGAGCTCTCTGGCAATCAATGGACAGATTATAATCACCATGATCCAGGCGTTACTATATTAGAGCAGGTGTGTTTTGCGCTGACTGATCTGATATACAGAACGACCTTCGATGTGACTGACTATCTTTGTGATCAAGATGGTAATGTCAATTTGCCGAAGCTTGGTTTGCACAGACCTCAAGATGTATTCTTTTGTAGACCCACGACCAAAAAGGACCTTATAAAGGCGTTGATAGGCATGACCGATGGGGTCGGCCTAATTACCATTGAAAATGAGAAACAATTACTCACGTCGCAGGGATTATACGATTTAAGATTTAGATCATCTGAAAATTTGTCCAACAACGATAAGGAATTATACAAACATCAGGTCGCGAAAAATTTTCATAAAATCAGAGGCCTTTGTGAAGATTTAGGAGAGATAAATCTCATTTCAGAAGCGCTATGTTCGCTACAAGCTGAAGTAAGCATTAAACCGGGGTTTAACGTTGCGAGCGTTCTGGCTGAACTTTTCTTTGAAGCTAAAGCGGTGCTTTGTCAGCCTATTTTCTATGAGTCTTACAGTGTGGGGCTGCAAGAAGGATTATCTCTAGATGATAAATTAAGAGGTCCAAATACAGATACGGGATTATTGTCCGACGACATCTTAGAAAAAGCATCAGAATCCACAAGTTTATCTCTATTGGAATCGAAAATACTTGGTCGATCGAGACAAATTTCTGGAATTGAATATCTTGCCTCTATTCGGTTAACACCACTTAGAACCTTGGATGGAGAAAATATCCAAGAAAATGAGACAAGATACCGATTGAAGATGCCCGAAAGGGATGTAGATCTGCGAGATATAAAGGTAAGTGTATCAAGTCAGTCGACACATTTTTCCTTTGATGAGTTTCTAGCTGAGTACAACACAGTAAATTTCGCCCGCGGTGAAAGAGAATATTCGGTCGATGAAGATTTGGAGTTGACCAAGCCTTACAAAGGTACCTATCGAAATTTATCGCGGTATCAATCATTGCAGAATCAATTTCCCGATACTTATGGAATAAACCAGTTTGGTATTCCAGACAATTCCTCCCCAGAAAGAAAA
>CACJWK010000051.1 GCA_902597095.1 uncultured Pseudohongiella sp. | reverse complement strand
TGTAATGTGCCCAACCATAAAGAGTCCTTGACAGCCAGCGCAATGCACCGTATGGCGATGCTGAAACTCGCCCTGCGGGATGAGCGGTTAATCACGCCGGATGATTGCGAAATCCGCCGGGGCGGTATTTCTTATGCGTCAGATACGGTTAGCGCCTTTGCGGAGTCCGGATGCTGGCAGCATCGGATCTTTTTGATGGGTATGGATGCGTTTAATGGTCTACCGGGTTGGCATAATTGGCAGGGCTTTCTGGATTCCTGTCATATCCTGGTGCTTGGCAGATCTGGGCAGGACGTTGATGAACTGGTGGCTGCGGAGTTGGATCTCGAACGCAGGCAGGTGGCAGAGCCCCATGAATTATTTGAGCAGAGCGTTGGCCAAGTGCATTTGACCCGGCTGTTTGATGTGGGGCTTTCTTCCACCCAAGTGCGGAGCCTGCTCCGGGAAAATGGCAGTGTCAGCGGACTGCTCAACCCCAGAGTATTTAATTACATCAAGGAACATTCGCTCTACGGATGTAAGCCTTCAAAGCAGTGACAAGGCAGAATGAGTGGGCAGGTAAAAGAGTTGAAGAGTAAGAAAATTGCGCAGCTGGTGGTGGAGGCGCTAGAAGACCTCAAAGGCGAGTCGATTCGTTCTATTAATGTCCAAAAATTGACAGAAATGACCGACTATATGGTTATCGTAACCGGTCGTTCCAGTACACACATCAAAGCATTATCTGACTCGGTTGCGAAGAAGGTCAAAGAGGCAGGGTTTGATATTCTGGGTATGGAGGGCAAGCTGCAGTCTGAGTGGATTCTTGTTGATGTCGGAGGGGTAGTTGTGCACATCATGCTGGGATCAGTCAGGGCGCTATACAACCTGGAGGACCTGTGGGGCTTTGATGCGTCAAAAGGGGCAGCACGGACGGGTTCTGCTGAAGGGCCTTCTCCAGAGTCATGAAAACGCGATTACTGTCAGTCGGCACCAAAATGGCGGATTGGGTGGTCGCGGGCACAGAGCATTACAGCAAGCGCATTGAGCGGGAGATGAATTTTTCTCTTATTGAGATTCCCTTGGCCAAGAGGATAAAAAATCAATCGCCGGCAGTTGGCAAAGCCAGAGAAGCAGCCGCTTTATTGTCTCAGATTAAACCGGACGACTATGTCGTCGCGCTGGACGTGAAGGGCAGAACAATCAGCACTGCGCAACTTGCCGACAAGCTGCGTGCCTTCAGGATGTCAGGGAAGGATCTGGCGCTTCTGCTTGGGGGGCCTGACGGCCTCGATAGCAACTGTATGGGGCGGGCAGATGAGAGTTGGTCTCTATCCGCGTTAACGCTTCCGCATCCGCTGGTCAGGGTGCTGGTGACGGAGCAACTGTATCGTGCGATGTCGATGATTAACGGTCATCCCTATCATCGCGAATGAGGTCCCCGAATACGGATGGTGACAGGTCAAAGTGGAAAACTTTTGATCTTTTTTGAGGTCTAAATTATCGGCAGTATGATTTTCAAGCAGGAGAACAAACTGCCGACTAAAATGATCAGGTCATGTTCATGATGATGGACGTATCCACGGTGCTGAATCTGCAATGACAGGTAAATGGCAACTAAAAGACCACGAGGCTGAGAAGCAGCTTTTTACCCGACGGCTGGCTGTTGCTGCGGTGATCGTCGCTCTTCTGTTCAGCGCGCTGATTGTCAAACTGCTTGACCTTCAGGTTGTACAGTATGAGTATTTCTCGGCCCGGTCTGATGGCAACAGGCTCCACTCTCAGTACGTGCCCCCTGCGCGAGGTCTGATTTTTGACAGCCAGGGAGAACTCCTTGCAGACAATCAGCCAATCTTCAATCTAACCGTTGTCAAAGAGCAGGTGGAGGATCTTGATTCCACCCTGGCTTTTCTGGCGACACTGATTCGGCTGTCGGACGATGATATTGCGCAATTTCAAAACCGCCTGAATCGCAACCGGGTACCTTTCTCGTCCGTGACCTTGCGCTATCTGCTCAGTGAAGAAGAAAAGGCCAGAGTGGGGGTCAACAGCCACCAGCTTGCGGGCGTGGCAATTGAATCGCAATTTGTACGCAGCTATCCGCTGGGCTCACTGACAGCGCATTCGGTGGGTTATGTCTCTGAGATAAATCGTGAAGAGATGAATGCGCTAACCGATGCGCAAAAAGAAAATTACGGCGGCACTTACCATATGGGGAAAAGTGGCGTGGAGAGAACGTACGAGGCATTGCTGCACGGCATTGTTGGTTATGAAATTGTTGAGAAAAATAACCGGGGCCAGATCATGCGGCGATTGGACCGTACTGACCCTGTCGCCGGGAAGAATCTGACTCTTCACCTGAATGCAAAGCTGCAAATGGCGGCAGAGCAGGCATTAGGCGACTTTCGCGGTGCTATTGTGGCCATTGAACCGGCTACCGGTGGCATTCTGGCAATGGTCAGCAAACCCGGATTTGATCCGAATCTCTTCGTCACCGGCATCAGCAACAAGGATTACTCTGTGCTGGTAAACGATGTAGTGAATACCCCGCTTTTCGATCGTTCGACCAATCCCTATCCACCCGCGTCAACAGTCAAGCCATTCATTGGTCTTGCGGGGCTACAAAGCGGCGCGATCGACTATGATTTCACGATTCAGGATCCAGGGTATTTCAGGCTACCGGGAGTGTCTTACCGCTGGGGTGACTACACGCTTCGTACCACCATCGGGGGTGGTCATGGGGAGACAGATTTACAAAAAGCGATTTATCAAAGCTGTGACACCTTTTTCTACGATCTGGGTCACCGCCTTGGCATTGACAGCATCCATGGGTTTCTTTCCCAATTTGGGTTCGGTGACAACTTCGCGCTTGACGTCGGCTATGCCAGAACCGGTGTCCTCCCCTCCCGCGACTGGAAGAGGGAAAGTCGGGGAGAACCTTGGTACCCCGGTGATACCATCAACTCATCGATCGGGCAGGGCTATATGTGGGCAACACCGCTCCAGCTGGCGACAGCTACCGCCATTCTGGCCAACCGGGGCGCGGTGGTTCAGCCGCGAATCCTCAAAGCAGTAGATGGCGTGCCTTTCGAGCCGCCGAACAATAACCCCAAGCCAGAAGTCTTTACCGACGACTCCGATTATTGGCGCTATATCCACGAGGCGATGACTATGGTAGTACACCGGCCGTTTTCTAATGAGCTCCGGGACTACGGCACAGCCTTTGAGTCAATTGCGATGCAGGATCGCGCCATGCCTTACCTGATGGCCGGCAAATCAGGGACCGCGCAAGTTGTCGGGATCAGTCAGGAGATCCTGTCCAGCGAAGACATTATCGTTTCTGACCAAAATAGGGACCACGGACTATTTGTTTCTTTTGCTCCGGCGATGCATCCTGAGATTGATCCGAAAATCTCCGTCGCAGTCTTTGTCGAAAATGGTGAACATGGCAGCAGCGTTGCCGGACCCATTGCCAAGCAGGTCATTGATACCTATCTGCTTGATATTCTCCGATTGGATTTTGGTGCGGCAGATCTTGAAGCTGCCGGGGCAACAGTGACGCAGTTAAATGAATAATCCTGATTTTGTGCGTCAGGCCAGCAGTTTTAATGCGTCCCGCAGAAGCGGCTCCAGCCTGTGGCAAGCCCTTCATATTGATCCCCCACTGCTGATCGGAGTCTGTTTGCTCGGTGCATTCGGGTTATTCGTGCTGAACAGTGCTACCGGCGGAGACCAGGCGGTGATCCAGCGTCAGGCGATTGTCATGGTCGTCGGTCTGATCGTGATGTGCGCTGTTGCGCAATTTAACGTGCATTTTTTTCGTCGCTGGGCGCCGCCGATTTACGGAGCCGGGGTCGCCCTGCTCATCCTGGTTCTGTTTATCGGTGCTGAGGTAAACGGTGCGAAAAGCTGGATAGATTTCCCCGGTTTGCCCAGATTTCAGCCCTCAGAAATTATGAAGTTTGTCGTGCCGGTGCTGCTCGCATGGTACCTCGCCAGCCGTCCTTTACCGCCTAAGTTCAAACATCTTTTCTGGTCTGCTGTCATGATCGTCATTCCTGCTGGACTGATTGTTCTGCAGAATGACACGGGCACGGCGATTATGGTGTTCATGTCTGGTGTGTTTGTAGTTTTGCTGGCGGGAATTCGCTGGCGTATCGTATTCGCAGGGCTGTTCGCGGGCTTACTGGGCTCGCCTGCCTGGTATCTGTTCCTGGCCCAAGCGCATCAGAAAAATCGTATTCTGACCTTTCTGGATCCCTATCGAGACCCGACAGGTGCCGGATACAACATCATCCAGTCTCAGATCGCGATTGGTTCGGGTGGCATTTATGGCAAAGGGTACGGCAACGGTGCGCAGTCTCATCTCGACTTTATACCGGAAAGCCACACAGATTTTATTCTGGCAGTTCTGGCCGAAGAATTCGGTCTGCTCGGCGTGCTGTTTCTGATCGGGCTTTATCTGTTTGTCTTGCTCAGGGGTTTTGCGATCGCTTATGCTGCAAGGGATTTATTTGGCCGTCTGTTGGCAGGCAGTATCACCCTGACGTTTTTCCTTTACGTCTTCATCAACATGGCCATGGTGTCCGGACTGGTGCCCGTCATTGGCTTGCCATTGCCGCTGATCAGCCGAGGGGGCACTTCGATTGTGACTCTGTTCATTGGGTTCGGTCTGCTCATGTCAATTCAGACCCATGATCGCCAGAAATTTCCCTAAAATATTGAAAAATAAACAAATAATTCCAATTTCGCTCAGAAAGGCCCGCCTTTACCCTGATGGCTCGATTATTCGGTGTAGCTACAGGGGCCAAGGCATTAAAAATTTCATGCAATCGGACGTTAAGGTACGCAAACGATTAATGTTTTCGGTGACTGATTGTGTTTGAACATTTCCAGAGCATGAGCTTGCGACGCTTTATTCCGGGGCTGATGTTGGTATTGACGCTGGCCGCCTGCAGCTCCGCGCCGAGTTCCTCTCCTACATCGAATTCAGGGGGTCGCTATTCGATTGCTCAAGATCGCGCTCCATCCGGGCAGGTACACCTTGGCTCGATCCCTGAAGTCATACCCGAGCCGGTGACCCGAACCCAGGCAGGGAATCGCAGCCCCTATACGGTCCTAGGGAAGACCTATACGGTTCTGCCAACGGAGGAGGGGTATAGCGAAACCGGAATTGCCTCCTGGTATGGCGAAAAGTTCCATCTGCATAAGACGTCAAACGGGGAAGTTTTTGACATGTATCAGGCCTCGGCGGCTCATAAATCTTTACCCATTCCCAGTTTTCTCCGTGTGACCAACCTTGATAACAATCGCAGTTTAATTGTGCGGGTAAATGACCGCGGTCCTTTTCACGGAGACCGGATCATAGATTTGTCCTACGCGGCCGCGCTGAAACTCGGATATGCAGACCGCGGGACGGCAAGGGTCCAGCTCGATGCGATTGTTGTCAATCAAGAGGGTCGGGCGGTGACGTATTCAAACAGTCGGCCGGCTTCGCCCGCGCAGGGTGTCAGAGAAAAGGTGGGCGGTAGAAGGTATCTTCAGGTCGGCGCGTTCTCAGAGATGCATTCCGCGCAACGGGTTTCCGATCAATTGCGCCAGCTCACCCGTCATCCGGTGTTCATTCGGTCTGTTAACAGTGGCTCGGGTAACGTACTGCATCGCGTGAGAGTCGGCCCGTTTCGGGACAACCGAGAAATACGGGAACTGAGCCAGCGCGTGGTTGCCGCTAACTTGGGAAGCCCGTACACTGTGACCGAGTAGCCAGTTTGCAGCGTGCGCTAACGATTTTCACCGCCGGAAATGCCGGTCTTTCCCGTTCCATGAGTCCAGATTTTTTCTATTGGTATTCTCTATGTCCTTGAAGCACTTTCAGCCGTTCATGATTCGCTTATTCTGCAGTGTTGTCCTGTTTGTGTCTCCGTCAATCGCGATGGCGCAGGTCATCATTCCGCGCGCACCGGATATCGCCGCCACCAGCTATGTGTTGCTGGACGCGCAAACTGGTCAGATTCTAGTAGAAGAAAATGCTGATGAGCCCCTGCCGCCTGCCAGCCTGACCAAAATTATGACTGCCTACATTGCCATCGAAGAGATTATCAATGGCAATCTTGAACTGACTGACCAGGTCCACATCAGTGAAAAAGCCTGGCGTATGGAAGGCTCCAAAATGTTTGTCGACGTGAATTCCCAGGTCAGTGTTGAGGATCTGCTGCGTGGCATTATTATTCAGTCCGGTAATGACGCCAGCGTTGCAATTTCCGAACACATCGCCGGTAGTGAGGAAGCGTTCGCGGATATGATGAATCAGTACAGCGAAGTACTGGGCATGAAGGACAGTTTTTTTATGAATGCCAGCGGGCTGGACACTGAACTCTACTACAATACGATGTCAGCCAGAGATCTGTCGACTCTTGCCACCGCGACCATTCAGCGGCACGGCCAGTTCTACCCCATGTATGCGGAAAGAGAATTTACCTACAATAACATTCGTCAGAGTAATCGAAATACGCTGCTTTTTCGCGACCGTAATGTGGATGGCATGAAAACAGGCTGGACAGACGCCGCAGGCTATTGTTTGGTAGCCTCTGCCG
Organism: uncultured Pseudohongiella sp.; assembly: GCA_902597095.1. GTDB lineage: Bacteria > Pseudomonadota > Gammaproteobacteria > Pseudomonadales > Pseudohongiellaceae > UBA9145. The sequence continues at coordinate 26 of CACJWK010000051.1, read as the reverse complement.
AACGTGACGGTATGCGGTTGATTTCT
>CACJWK010000050.1 GCA_902597095.1 uncultured Pseudohongiella sp. | reverse complement strand
AAGCAGGTACGGGCCTCATTCTTGGGGGCCTGCTGCTGTTTTTCCATGATCGGCTGGAAGTACTGAGTTCTTTGGATAATGCAGAAACCCTGGGCGTGCTAATCGTCGTGGTGGCTGCGATTACCTGGACAATCTATGCGCTGCTACAGAAGCAGCTGCTGGGGACGTTCAGTTCAGTGCAGATTCTTTTCGTCATTTATGTGGTTTCAGTGGTGGTGCTGATGCCATTTGTGTCGCCGGGGGCGCTGTTTCAGTTGACCGGCTTTCATTATGCGCTGTTGGCTTTTTGCTGCCTGAACACCCTCATTGCCTACGGCTGTTTTGCTGAGGCACTTAACCTGTGGGATGCTTCGAAGGTCAGCGCGGTGCTGGCACTGGCGCCGCTATTCACTATCGCTACGCTTAAAGTCATTGTCATCATCAATCCGGATTATGCTTTTACCGATCGTCTGTCGAATCTTGCCGTGCTTGGTGCGGTGCTGCTCATGGTAGGGTCAGCTCTGACTGCGCTCATGCCGGTTTTGCAGCAGCGCCGTCAATAGACACCGGCGGAAAATGATGACGAGGCGTGCGAGAACAGAGATTGCAATGTTTGCAGCTGCTGACTAAATTTAAGTGACCGGTGCCTCATTCATCCGGTATCGAACACAATAGAAACAGGGCCATCCCGGGAGTCTGTCCATGCGAGTTGCAGGTGCCGCGCTTTTTCTTTCCACTTTACTAATCTCTCATTTCGCGGTTGCCCAGTTGAGTCGGGTGGAGATTACCTCGCGAGAGACCTTGTCTGACCCGGGCGTCCGGTTTAGCTATGAAAGGATCGAAGGGGTAATGCATTTTACGCTTGCTCCGGGTTTGAGGGCTAACCAGGCGATTGTTGACCTTGAATATGCACCTTTGAACGAGTCTGGTCTGGTGGAGTATGCAGCGGATTTTCGGTTGTTGGTGCCCAGCGAAAATATCGCGAGCGACACGCTGATCTACCACGTCAATAACCGGGGCAGGAGTACGACGCATCCGGAAATTTCCCTGCAGCAACCTCTGGCTTCACTTGGCTTCACGTATCTGGTGACAGGCTGGATTAATGAGTTAAGTTCCGCGCCGGGGCGCCTTCGCCTGCACGCGCCTGTGGTCGGCTCTGAGGAGGGACCCATCGTTGGGCCGGCCCGCTATGAGATTTCAACAGGTTGGGCTACGGACAGCCTTGCCATCGCGGGGCCCGGGCATCTGGCTTATCCGCCGACTGACGCTGGATTGGCTGCGGCGACGCTTACTCGTCGTCTGTATCAGTCTGACCCCAGAGAACCTGTAGAGCGATCCCAATTCGACCTATCAGTTGCAGAGCGCGAAGATTCTAATCAGGTTGACGTAGCTCTTGTGCTCGACGGGGGCTTTGAACCCGGTTACCTGTATGAGCTGATTTACGAAGCGCAGGACCCGGTTCTTGCCGGAGCAGGAATGTCCGCGATTCGGGATGCTGTCGCGGCGATTCGCCACGATCAGGAATCTGACCTGCTGCAGGATCTCAACCTGCCTCAGATCCGATATACGATTGCTTACGGCGTCTCGCAAAGCGGTCGCTTGTTGCGCCAGTTTGTCTACGATGGCTTCAATGCTGATCTGAACGGTAACCGAGTGTTTGACGGTGTCATCCCGATCATCTCAGGTGGCGGTTTTGGCATGTTTAACATGCGTTTTGCCATGCCAACACGGACCAATGGCCATCATTCCAATCATCTTTATCCCAATGATCTGTTTCCATTTACCTACGGAAACAGTACAGATCCCCATACGGGCAGACAGGACGGGGTGCTCGCCAGGGCGCGGGTGGCGGGCGTTGAGCCAAAATTGATGCACATTCAGACGGTCAATGAGTACTGGCTGAGGGCGGGCTCTCTTACACACACGACTGCCGACGGCCGTGCGGATGTCCTGATTCCTGACAATGTGCGCTTCTATACGATAGGAGGATCCCAGCACGGCTCCGGCAACGGTCGCCCACGCGAAGCAAGCAGCGGACTGCTGCCTCCGAACCCGAGCATGTGGTCACCCATCAGCGATTCTCTGATCGTTGCTATGAGCCGCTGGATTGCAGATATGCAGGCCCCGCCCGCATCACGAATGCCGCGTATCGCCGATGGGACTCTGCTGCCTTCCCACCTGAACGGCGAGATCAACCCTGATGTCTGGCGGCCAATTGCCGGATATCGACATCCATCTTCCATGTATCAGCCCAGCCTGAACGATTACGGAGAGCGCTGGTCGGACGGGCGCGTCATTGACAGTCACCCTCAGCACGCAAGCGGAGCTTACGTCGCTCTTGTTCCTGCGGTGGATCAGAACAACAACGATCTGGCCTCCGCAACTGTTCTGCCGCCCACCGCCAAAGTGCCGCTTGCCACCTTTGTCAGTTGGAATTTGCGAGCGCCGGAGACTGGCGCCGAGAATTCGCTGGCGCGGTTGGCCGGTGGCTATATCCCTTTCGCCAAAACCGCGGACGACGCTGCTGATGCCGGAGATCCCAGAAGTTCTCTGGAGGCACTGTACGGCAGCTTTTCTGATTATCTGGCGCAGTATGAGGCCGCTACCGATGCGCTTATCACCGACGGTTTCCTGCTGTCCGGTTTCAAGGACGCCTATATGCAGGTCGCGCGTGAAAATGCTGCGTTTTTTCCCTAGGCCAAGTCAGTGTGGCCTTGGTGATACGCGCCAGTAGCGCGTCTCGGAATCCCCTACAGGATTTGCGTGGTGTCGTCGTTGTTGCGGTAACCATAAGGCTCCATTGCGTGCCGGCTTGGCGTCCGCTCGTTGCGTTTTCACAGTCCTCGTTCAGTCTTCTCCGGGTGAATCCAGCGCGAGTTTGATCGGCTCGAGTCTTGGCAGGCTGCAGGCGTGCGGGTCAGTGTCGGTGGATGTGTCCTCGGGATTGCCGGTTCCGCCCAGATTCAGGAAAGTTTGCGAGGGCGCTGCCCCCAGACAAATCAGATTCTCAGTGGACCCGCCGGCACGGATTAGCCCTCCCCACACGATGTCGGGAGAGTGGTTGCCAGTCGCTGCGTGCCACTTGGCCAGTAATGCGTGTGCCGGCTCAGTGCCGCCGCCTTTATACTTGTTGTCGTGGATATAGATCTGCTCCGGGTAAGGGTCGTAGTTTGGGTCGTCTATGGAGCGCCCGCCCAGCACAAAACTGTAGACCATGAGATTGACGTTGTTGTTGTCACTGAAAGTGTTCTCAAAGACTTCGATATTGTCGTTCGCCAGTATCAGCAATCCCGTGCCGGCCGGAACATTCCCGACTATGGCCCCTTCGGGGGCAAAGTTTGCCGTATTGTTTTCATAGACCGTGTTATGGAATACCCGCGTACCCTGACCGCCCTGAATCTCCAGATTCGGCAAATCGAAGACCAGAATACCGCCGGTATTGTTTGTGGCCACATTGTCATAGACATCGGCAAATGTTGAGTTTTCGATTTCGATACCGGCGACGTTATATTCAGCACGTGAATTGCGCACAATGATTTGGCTTGACTGACCGACGTAGATGCCAGCATCGGCCGCGCCGATCGCTACGGAACCGTCAATGAGGATGTGGCTGGACTGTACCGGATAGATCCCGTAGGCACCATTCTCCGGGTCCGGACCGTTGGTCCACTCGGTGCGGACCCGACGAATAATGACGTTAGTGCTTTCATTGATTTTCAGTGCGTCTCCGATGGTGTTCTCAATCGCGAGATCTTCGATCACAAAATCGTCAGCCGTCACCAACAGGCCTTCTGCGCCCTGCAGCTGGCCGCTGAATGAAAGAATTGAGCGGTCCATGCCGGCTCCACGAATGGAAACTCCCGGAACGGACAGCGACAGGCTGCGAGTCATCTCATGTTTGCCGGGTGGAATTTCGATCGTGTCGCCGGGCTGCGCTTCGATCAGCTGTAGCTGGAGAGATTCCTCGAAGCTTAATTCGGGTTGCGAAGCAGCGCCGGTGTCAGAGCCGTCATTGCAAGCATGCACTGACAGGGCCACGCTAAGCGTCAGGCCATACATTTTGGGGTTTCTCATTGTTTTTATCACTCGGTAGTCAGGGTTTCAGTGGTTTGTGGGCCCTTGTTCATTCGGATGAGGCAGCCGGCCTAGCGATCCACCACTTCGTACATCCACGTGTCGCCGCTGCGTATTGATTCGTCGGAGGTAAAGTCACCGTCGGCGCCACCGAAGTATTTGCGAGCAAATTCGGACAGCACCGGAACGACCTCCGGGCCCTCCATGACGCGCTGTAGCCGCTGCTCGTACAGCCTGCCATCGATACGCAGAATGATCTGGTCATCGCGGTCAAGATAATGCGGCCACTGCTTCCAGATGCCTCCGTAGCTGGTATTCATGTAGCCGCTGACGAGGAACAGTCGCTGGTCGTGCACACCAAGCCAGACTGTTCGCGACCGCGCCGGCTGCAGGGTCTGGAATTCAACCGTGTCCCGGTCAGTCAGAAAACTCCAGTCATCAGGGGCCGCAGTGAGCACTCCGGTGGTGAACGGGCCGCCTGAGAAGACCTCCAAAGGACCGTCGCTGAACCGCATCAGAGCCAGTAACAAGCCGATCAGGCCAACAGCGAGCCCGAGCGTCACACCGATTGTTTTCGTCAACGTTTTCATGGCTGAGTACCTGTACAGTATTTTGAGCGAGCCTGTTCAGCGCAAACAGCTATTTCTGTTGCACCGGGTGCTGTTTGCGGTCATTTTTGCCTAGTTTCCTGCCTTTTTTAAGAAAAACTTGATCTGAAACGCCAGTCGGCGCGTTGTAGGTGCTAGGACTCTGCCCCATCCGGCTTGAATGCCCTTGGGGCTCAAGGCTGTTAGTCCCTACCCCGAGGCTACTGCATGCCTCTCTAAACCCTTAAACGCCTCTGTCGTCTAACCCGGCAGGGGCGTTTTTTTTGTCGGTTCCACCGCATGGCGGCTCGACTCGAGCACCACCTCAGCGGCAATGCACCGCCCTCTTCTGGATGATTCAACCGGGTAAGCCGCTGACGGCGCGGATCCGATGGTTTTCGCTGTCGGTCACATAAATCAGGCCGCGATGAACGCAGACTCCGTGCGGTCGGTTCAGTGAACAGCTCAGGGGGTCTCCATCCGGGCCGTCGCCCCGTTCACCGCTCCCCAAAACTGTACTGATCACGCCCGAGCTGAGTGAAAGGTGACGAACGACGTGATTTTCCGTGTCAACGATGTACAGGCTGTTATCGGTGCTGGAATAGGCGATCCCTTTGGGTCCATTAAACGTGGCGTCCAGACCGGGCCCGCCGTCACCGGTATATCCACGCTGTCCGCTTCCCGCGATGCGCTGCAGCCGTCCGGCGTTGAGATCCAGTTTGAATACCGCGTTGCCTTCACGCAGCACCAGATAGGCATTGCCGTCCTTGTCGCAGTCGATGGATCTTGGTCCGAGCAGCGGTGTTCCCGACAATGCTGCACTGTCCGGAGTTGCAGTGCGCTCACCGGTGCCGGACAAGGTGGAGATCATGCCGGTCTGACGGCTCACACTACGTAAGCGATGGTTCCCGATGTCGCAGATCAGCAGATTGTTTCTCGAATCAAAAGCGATGCTGTGAGGACTGCGCAGCTGGCTCAACACGGCTGAACCGCCATCTCCGGAAAACCCTTCTTCGCCGTTGCCTGCTACGGTACTTACGAGGCCGGTTCGGCCGGCGATGCGTCTTACCGTATGGTTGTCGCGCTCCACGACGAAAAGATTGCCCTCAACATCCCATCTGATTTCGTGGGGTGCGGAGAAGGCTGTCTCCAGTGGCCGCCGCGATTCGCTGCGATAACCCGGCTCGCCGGTGCCGGCAATGGTGGAAAGTCTCAAATTAGTCAGATCAATGCGCCGGATGCGGCCAGTGTCGACCTCACAGAAATAGAGTGCCCCATCGGGGCCGGGCACGACGCCGTAGGGATTGTTTATCGGGGCTTCCGTGGCAAAGCTGCCTCGCTCGCCTTCAGGCTCATAACCCGCATCGCCGGTTCCGGCTATGGTATCCACCCTTGCGGTTTGTCCCCATACGACTGACGGGAGGGCGCTCGCCACTGAGGTGAGTGCGAGAGTTTGGCCGAAGCGTCGGCGGTTCATTCTGTGAGTTGCTCTGACCATGATAGGTTTCTTACGGTGAAGAATTCTCCGGACTGGGTGTTGTTTTTTTTGCCTGCCCCAAATACTCTCACATTCCAACCGTTTGAATAAGAACAAAAGCAGCAGGGGATTGACCATGTGCGATTTTGAGACGCAAAAAGATGCAGACAATTACTTGAAGACTCATTCGGAACTTTCCAGACGCGAGTTCACGACGCTGGCGACAGGGGCGGGCATGGCCATGATGATGCCATCAATCGCCAGTGCGCAGTCGATCTCCGAGCGGGACGTAGAAATCCGGACTCCGGATGGTGTGGCAGACTGCCATTTTGCGTATCCCTCGACCGGCAGCCACGCCGCAGTGCTGGTGTGGCCGGATATTTTGGCGCTACGGCCCGCATTCAGGGAAATGGGCCGCAGACTGGCGCGGGAAGGTTACGCAGTGCTGACGGTGAACCCTTTTTACCGTGATGCGCGTTCTCCGGTGGTTGGCTTGGGCGCCAGCTTTGGGCAACC
>CACJWK010000049.1 GCA_902597095.1 uncultured Pseudohongiella sp. | reverse complement strand
TTGTCTCGCATTTCGATTGACGCATAAAAACAATCGCAATCGCAGTGTATGATTTTTCTTTCTTCAGACATGCGACAAGTTTGGACGGGCGGAGACCGGGAAGTCGTTAGAGGCCTGCCGGTCCCCGATAATCGTCTAACCCATACGGCGCTCAAAATCAGACATAAATTCGACCAGAGCCTCGCAGCCAGCGCGTGGCATGGCGTTGTAGATGGAGGCTCGGGCGCCGCCTACCGCGCGGTGACCTTTTAGTGCATACAAGTCGGCGGCCTCTGCCTGCTTTACGAACTCACCCAGTAAATCTTCCTTGTGAAGATTGAATGTGACATTCATGACCGATCGATGCGCTGCATCCGCTGTCCCGTAATAGAAGTCGCTACCATCAATGGCATCATAGATCAGTTTCGCTTTGGCTTCGTTTTGCGCCTCCATCAGTGCTACACCGCCCTGATCTTTCAGCCATTGCAGAACCAGTGACATCAGATAGATGGCAAAAGTATTGGTAGTGTTCGCCAGTGAGTGCTGCTCGGCATAAACCTGATAGTTAAGCAAACCGGGAGTTGCGGAAAGCGCATAGTCCAGCAGGTCTTCACGTATGATGACCAGAGCGAGGCCGGCAGGCCCGAGGTTCTTCTGCAGCCCGGCAAAGATAAGGCCGAATTGGTTGATGTCTAATTTTCTCGAGAGAAATTCCGATGTCATGTCGGCGACCAGGGGTACGTCGCCTGTTTCTGGGAAACCGTGCCAGCGTGTTCCGAATAAGGTGTTGTTGCTCGTGATGTGCAGATAGGAACTGTTTGGGTCCAGTAATCCGATGTCGTAATCTGGGATGTAACTGAAGTTTCTGTCTTCGCTGCTGGCAAGGTTAATAGACGTGCCGTAGCGCGCAGCTTCCTTGCTCGCCTTCACGGCCCAGTTGCCGGTCAGTACGAAAGAGGCCTTGTTTGCGGCTTTGCGATTGATAAGATTCAGAGGGACTGCAGAGAACTGCATCTGGGCGCCACCGTGGACGTACAAAATTTTATAGTTATCGGGAATGCCCGCGAGTTCGGTGAGCAATGCGTCGCATCGATTGATGATGTCGTCAAATTCCCCCGAACGATGGCTGATTTCTATCACGGATGCGCCGAGATTCTGATAATTGAGAAATTCAGCCTGAGCTCGCTGCATGACTTCAAGGGGCAGCATTGCTGGGCCTGCTCCGAAATTGAAAACGCGTTTCATAGTGATAATCCTGAGTCTCAGATTGTTAGAGGACAGACACCTTGATGACATCATCAATTGCTGCAATCGCTGCGAGCGCCGATTCTGAGGCGGAGCTTTCGAGGTCAATCAAATTGTAGGCGACCTCTCCTCGGCTCTTGTTCAGCATGTCGATCACGTTGATATCCTGGTCTGCAAGAATAGAAAGAATTTGGCCAAGCATTTTTGGGACGTTCTTGTTTGAGATCGCTAAACGTGTGCCCGGTTCTGAATTGGCTGCGCGATCAAGAGTAAGATTCGGGAAATTTACCGAGTTCCTGATGTTGCCGTGCTCCAGAAAGTCCATGAGTTGATCTGCCGCCATCATGGCGCAGTTTTCTTCAGCCTCGGCCGTGCTGGCTCCTATATGCGGCATGGCTATCACCTCAGCCCGACCCATGAACTCCCTTCGTGGGAAATCACAGACATAGGCCCGCAGTTTTTTTGTATCCAGTGCGTTCATCAGCGCCGCTGAATCGACAATCTCATCCCGGGCGAAATTCAAGAGGCAGGTTCCCCGGCGCATCGCGGCGAACAAACTCGCATCGATTAGCTTGCGAGTTGAATCGAGCACGGGAAGATGTAGAGAAATGTAGTCTGAACCCGCAACAAGGGCGCTCAGATTTTCAATGCGCTTCACATGACTGGGAAGTCGCCAGGCAGCATCCACCGATAAAGCGGGATCGAAGCCTACTACTTCCATGCCGAGCCCAATCGCCATCTCGGCGACCAGTGATCCGATTGCGCCGAGGCCTACGACGCCGAGTGTCTTGCCTGCTATCTCGTTTCCTTTGAAGCGTTTCTTTTCCTGCTCCATGAGCTTGGATAATTTGACATAATCACTGACCTGCGTCTGTGAGTCAGCGAAACTGATCCCCGGAACAATGCCTCTGGACGCGAGTAACAGGCTGCAGAGCACCAATTCCTTGACGGCGTTGGCATTGGCGCCCGGTGTGTTGAACACGACTACGCCTCGTTCTGTGCACTCGGCGACAGGGACATTGTTGACGCCCGCGCCGGCGCGAGCCACTGCTCTGAGGTTCGGGGTCAGTGCAGTGGGCGCCAGTTTGTGACTCCGGAGCAGGATTGCATCTGCATTTTCGGTGTCTGGGCTTACGGTATAACGTTCAGCAGTGAAACGGGTAAGTCCCTTATCAGAAATTGAGTTGAAGGTTTGGACGCGGTACATGCTTGGTGTTCCTGAATGTGTCTGGGCACTTGGTGGCTTTTGATCAGTCCATAAAACTCACAAATGCCGACTCGCTCGCGTTACTCTAGTCCTCGAGTCGAGACTGCTGTCAGGAAGTGGTGGCTTTTTTGTGGCTGGCTAACTTCGAGTTAGAATTATCTCGCGATTTCAGAGGAAACTCCAGTTTGCTTGTGGCTTGGAAACGACCTGTTCCATGAGGCGGTGGGCGCGGTATCATGAGCACGCTGGGCTGTGACTGTCTGCACTTCACTGGAGGCTGTATGCCGTTATCTGAGCTGATTATCGTTTCACTAAGCATGTCGTACTGTGTGAGTGCAATGACCGGAGATCTGACAGATGCTTGAGCCAGGGCGCCCGCTGCGCATCGGTGATACGGCGATACCTGTTCACCAAATTCTGGGGAACAATCCGGGGCCGATGACAGGTCCGGGCACCAACAGCTATCTGCTGGGAGACAGGCAACTTGTGCTGATTGACCCGGGGCCAGCGAACGACGAGCAGTTCAGCGTGCTGATGCGCTGCTGTGAGCGGGGCCGGTTGCGCTACGTGTGTGTCACTCACACCCACCGAGACCACTCACCGGGAGCGAAGGCACTGGCTGAGGCGACTGGCGCCGAACTGGTTGGCCTCGCCGCTCCAAATGCGGCCGGACAGGACCAGAGTTTCCGGCCAGATCGGTCATGGCAGGGCGGTGATGTTCTCGAGTGCGGTGATTTTCGTCTCGAATTGATCGCTACGCCTGGTCATGTGTCCAACCACATCTGCTATTTGCTGGCCCAGGAGAAACTGCTGTTCACGGGAGACCATATTCTTCAGGGCACGACTCCGGTTATTCTTCCTCCCGATGGCAATATGGCTGACTATCTGAGCTCTCTCAGATCGCTGCAGGATCGTGACTTGCGCTATCTTGCTCCCGGCCACGGCCGGCTTATGGAGCAACCGCAGGAAGAGATTCGTCAGTTAATTGCTCATCGCCTGAAGCGTGAAGCGAAAATTCTTGACTGTCTGAAGTCGCTTGGTGCGGTGACAGTCGATGAACTGGTGGTGGCGGCGTACGATGACGTTGCTCAACATCTGATCCCGTGGGCGAAAAAGACATTGACGGCTCATCTCATCAAGCTGGTCAAAGATCAGAGCGTGCGTGAACAAGACGGCATCTGGAGTGTGACCGGTTGAGTGGAGAGCTTGAGCACGACCTTCCTGCGGCAAGTTGGTGGGTCTATATGATCCGTGCGGACGATCACAGCTTATACACCGGTGTGACGACAGACGTAGAGCGGCGTTTGGCAGAGCACAAGGTAGAGACCCCAGGGCTCTATCGGGGAGCCAAAGCCCTGAAGGGTAAACGGAATCTGAAGCTGGTGTACTCTTTTGCCGCAGTAGATCAATCTCAGGCGCTGAAACTGGAATACGCGATCAAACAGTTACCCAAAGCTCGCAAAGAAGCGTTTGTGGCTGGGCAGCTCCCAATCGAGGAGTTACTGGCTGGTGACGCAAAACACGGAGAGCATTAATGGATGCCGAACACGTTAAGATTCCGGTCGGGATAAGCAGCTGTCTGCTGGGCGAGCGGGTGCGCTATGATGGCGGCCACAAAAAGCACTCCTACATCATGCACACTCTCGGTGCCTATTTCGAGTTCAAGGCGTTCTGCCCTGAACTGTCGATAGGGCTGGGCGTTCCCCGTAAAACCATCCGGCTGATCCGTTCAGAACGCGAAGTGCGCTGTGTGGAAAGCAATGACGTAAGTAAAGACTACACCGATCGTATGAAGGGGTGTGCAGATGAGCAGCTTCCTTGGCAACGCCGCCTGTGTGGTTATATTCTGAAAAAAGATTCGCCAAGCTGCGGCATGGAACGCGTCAAAATCTGGGATGCAAAAATGCCCTCGCGGGACGGTGTCGGAATCTATGCTGCCCGACTGATGGAGAGCCTGCCGTTTTTGCCGGTTGAAGAGGAGGGCAGGCTGGGTGACCCGATTCTCAGAGAAAACTTCATTCAGCGGGTATTCGTCCTCTGGCGCTGGTACCACCTGATCGACAGTGGGCTGACACTTGCGGGGCTAATCGATTTTCATGCCCGGCACAAGCTCATTATTATGAGTCATGATCAGTTGTGCTATAAGAAGCTCGGCAGGATGGTTGCGGCAACCACCAAGCGCGATGTCAGAGAGCAGGCACCGTCTTACTTGTCAGAGCTCATGAGGGCCCTGAAGATTCGTGCAACGCGGAAAAATCACGTTAATGTATTGCAGCATCTCTTGGGTTATCTCAAAACCAATCTGGATAAAGATGACAAGCAAGAGTTGATCCGGGTGATCGAGGATTATCGAACTGGCATGGTGCCTCTGATTGTTCCGATAACGATGCTCAATCATTTTTTTCGAAAGTTTCCCGACAAGTACATCGAAAATTCGTGGTATATGCGACCTTATCCGGCGCAGTTGAGTCTGCAAAATATGATTTGAGCAAGCCAGTAGAGCGCCCGCATTCGAGACAATCATGCTGTTGTTATCTGCGATAGACCACATTGTGCTGAGGGTGACTTCGCTTGACAGCATGGCTCGGTTTTATTGCGACGTGCTTGGCTGCATCAGGGAAAGGGAAGTTGAGGAACTGGGTCTTGTGCAATTGCGGGCCGGTGGCAGTCTGATTGATCTGGTCGCTGTTCATGGTGAACTTGGAAAATCGTGAGGTATTGCGCCGGGTCATGAGGGTCGCAATATGGACCATTTCTGCCTGAGCGTTTCGGGTGTGTCGCAGCAGGAATTATGTGCGTATCTGGCCAGCTGGTCCATTCAGCACTCAGAGATAGCGACGCGGTATGGCGCGCAAGGCTTCGGACGATCGCTGTATTTGAGTGACCCTGAAGGCAGCAGTGTCGATCTAAAACTGGCAGCCTGAGCCGTGTGCTTAGGACGCTGTGACAGCTCCGGGTCCCCGGTGACTGGCAGGAACTATCTTGAAATGAAGAAAGCCGTAGACCGCGGCAATTACCGGATTAACCAGGTTGAAAAAACAGTAGGGCAGATAGGCGAAGGTGGCAACACCGAGCGTGCTGGCCATGTAGGCTCCGCAGGTGTTCCAGGGAATCAGTGGCGAGGTAATTGTGCCTGCGTCTTCCAGTGTCCTGCTGAGATTTTTCATATCCAGATTATGATTTTGAAACTCCAGCTTATACATCCGTCCCGGCAGAACCACGGAAATGTACTGGTCTGAAGTGATCAGATTCGCGCCGATACAGGTGAGCAGGGTCGTGGCTATCAGACTGCCGGTACTGCTGACGAAAGACAGGGCGTAATTGACCAGACACTTCAGCAGTCCGGTATGTTCCATTACGGCGCCGAAGACCATCGCGCAAAGAATCAGCCACACTGTATTGAGCATCGAACTCATGCCGCCCCGGGTCATGAGGTCATCAAGAGTTGTGTTACCGCTGCTGAGCGAGAAACCGTCGAACAGGGTTTGCCAGACTCCACGGAAATAAGCCAGAAAGACATTTTGCGTCTCGCCTGCAAGCGCCAGTACCGCAGGTCTCTGAAAAATGAGTGCGAGTAACACCGCCAGTGAAGCGCCGGTCAGGATGGTCGGGACGGGCGGGAATTTCTTGTTTGCCATGACCAGTAAAGTCAAAACAGGCAGCAGCATAATTGGGTGAATGGTGAAATTTTCGCTGATCAGGCGCATGGTGAGCTCGAGATCGGTATTGGCGGCTTCCGAATCAGTGTTCAGGCCCATTAGGGTAAACAAGACCAAGGCGATTACGATGCTTGGGATGGTTGTCCACAACATGTGACCAATGTGTGAGAAAAGGTCTGTGCCGGCGACCGCCGGTGCTAAATTCGTGGTCTCGGAAAGTGGGGATAGTTTGTCGCCAAAGTAGGCTCCCGAAATAATTGCACCGGCTGTGACTTCGAGAGAGACGCCAAGACCTGCTGCTGCGCCGATCAACGCGATGCCGACGGTGCCCGCTACCGTCCAGGAGGAGCCAATGCTCAGGGAGATCAGTGCGCAAATGACACAGCTCGCTGCGTAGAATATGGCGGGATCAAGAATCAGCAGGCTGTAGTAGATCATGGTCGGAACCGTTCCTGACAGAATCCAGCTGCCGATCAGCAGCCCGACGCAGAACAGAATCATCACCGGCTTCAGGGCCACATTGATACCCGCTATCATGCTGGCCTCGAGTTCCGTCCAGGTTTGTCCGTTCCTCCATCCCAGCAGACATGCGACGGCGGCACCCGCGCAAAGTGCGATCTGATTCGGGCCGTAGCTTGAGTCCTCACCAAACAGATAAACAGAAAAAGACAGCAGGCTGATCAGAACGCCAACCGGGATCAGTGCCTCGATGACTGTGGGAGAAACTGTATCCTGTGCCGTATTCTCTTCGGTGCTGTCTGGGGCTGCCATGGGGAAACCTCTCTGGATTCACCGGCAAGCATATCGAGATTCCTCACTGCCTGTCTAATCGTGGATAGGGTATAATAAGTCATCGTTTTTCAATCATTCAGTCTCCTCTTAAGAGGGCGGTATTTCTTCGGCCCCGCGGGGCTCTACAGGCAGAATTTTGCTCATGAACAACGCTGAAAATCACATCACCGATGTCACTGAATACATGCAGGCCGTGGGGGAACGGGCCAGAGCGGCGTCCCGATTGATCAATCGGGCAAGCACGGCGCAGAAAAATGCGGCTTTGCTGGCTATTGCTGACTCTCTGGATATCCGGCGTGACCAATTGATCGTGGCGAATCAGAAAGATCTGGACGCGGGCCAGGGGAAAAATCTGGACGCAGCCCTAATGGACCGGCTGGAACTTACGCCGCAGAGAATAGATGCGATGATCGATGGCCTGCGTCAGGTTGCGGGCCTGGAAGACCCGGTGGGTGCCGTGACTGATCTGACGTATCGGCCAAGTGGGATTCAGGTTGGGAAAATGCGTGTGCCTCTGGGGGTGATCGGCATTATCTATGAATCAAGGCCTAATGTGACCTGTGAAGCGGCCAGCCTCTGTCTCAAGGCCGGCAACGCTGCCATCCTCAGAGGGGGCTCGGAGGCGCTGCTGTCCAATCAGGCGATCGCTGCGTGCGTCAGGGAAGGTCTAGCGGCCGCGGGGCTGGACGTAAATGTCATTCAGGTAATTGATCGCCCTGACCGGGACGCGGTGGGCCACTTGATTACTATGCCGGAGTTTGTTGATGTCATCGTGCCGCGTGGTGGTAAGGGGCTGATCGAGAGAGTCAGTGCCGACGCAAAGGTGCCTGTCATCAAGCATCTTGACGGCAACTGTCACGTGTATGTTGATGACAGAGCGGATCTTGAGAAGGCAGTAACCGTCGTGGTCAATGCCAAAACCCAGCGTTATGGCACCTGCTGCACTATGGAGTCGCTGCTGATCGCGCGATCGGTAGCGGAGCAGGCTATCCCCAGGATTGCAGCAGAGTTTGCCAGGCACCAGGTTGAAATGCGGGGATGCGAAGCGGTGAGAGTGATTATTCCGGAAGCTTCTGCTGCCTGCGACGGAGATTGGAAAGAAGAGTACCTGGCACCTATTGTCTCAATTAAAGTGGTTGAGGGGCTAGAAGAAGCGATTGCTCATATTAACTCTCACGGTTCCCGGCATACAGACTCGATCATCACTGAGGACTTCAATAGGGCTCAACGTTTCCTTCGTGAAGTGGATTCGAGCTCTGTGATGATCAATGCGTCAACCCGGTTTGCGGACGGCTTCGAATACGGTTTGGGGGCTGAAATCGGAATCTCAACAGAC
>CACJWK010000048.1 GCA_902597095.1 uncultured Pseudohongiella sp. | reverse complement strand
CATAGATTTCGCTCTTAACGAGGTGCAATGCCGCCTCTTCAACCCATTCAGGTTCAATTTTTGCAGCGACGCTGGCAAAAGCTTGAGAGGTTTCAATCAGCCCCGACGTCACAATCCATCGCGGGCGCCTTCCCGCCAGAGCAGAACTCTTTATCAGCAGGAATTTCTTATTCCGAACTCCCTGATAGACTTTTCCTTCCTGGTGGCAGGCAACCTGGCTGATTGCCCCACTGAGGATCGCCTTGTGTACCGATGAATATTCCGCTGGCTCACGGTTAATGCGGAACTTTAAATGCTGACAAGTCACCAGCAATTGTCGGTGAACCTCCCGCCATTCCCACATGCGCATGTAGCTCAAATGGTAAGTTCTGCAATACTTTCTCAACTGCGACTGTGAAGCGCTCTGTCGTATTTCCTCATATGAATCCCAGAGATTTTTGAAACTGAGGAAATCTGAATCCGGGTGGTGAAACTTATGCTGGGCTTCTTCCGCCTGTTCTTTACTTCCGGCAACCTGCTCCCTCGGATCCTGAATACTCAGCGCGCTCACGATAATCAGCAATTCACTAAGACAGCCCTGCGCATTCGCAGCCACAAGCATCCGGGCCAGCTTTGGATCTACCGGCAGACTGGCCATTTGCCGACCTGCTTGCGTGAGCTGCTTCTTTCCGTCAATAGCATTTAATTCTTCCAACAATTTAAAACCATCGTTGACAGTTCTCGACTCTGGCGCTTCCAGGAAGGGAAACTTGGTAATATCTCCTATTTTTAGTGAAAGCATCCTCAGTATGACCGATGCCAGATTCGTTCGAATAATTTCCGGATCAGTAAACTCATGACGGCTTTCAAAATCCGCCTCGGAATACAGTCTGATACATAAGCCCTCTGCAAGTCTGCCGCAGCGACCTTTTCTCTGATTGGCGCTTGCCTTCGAAATGCGTTCGATCGGGAGTCTTTGTATTTTGCTCTGGATACTGTAGCGACTGATTCTCGCTAGGCCGGTGTCGATAACATAGTTGATACCCGGAACAGTGATAGAGGTTTCTGCCACATTCGTAGAAAGCACAATCCTGCGCCCCTTGTGGGCTGTGAATATCCGTGCCTGCTCTGACTGTCGGAGTCGCGCATACAGCGGCAAAATCTCAGTATCCGTAAGTCGCGCTCGACGTAAGGCAAGCGCGGTCTCCCGAATCTCTCTTTCTGTTGCAAGGAAAACCAGAACATCGCCAGTATGCCGTTTCAATTCCGAATCCCGTTCTCGGATCCGCTTTGTCGCTGAGACGACAGCCTCAGCCATCGTTTCCGGTTGATTCAGCTTTTCGGCGTCAGTGGTCAATGGGGCGTATTCAATCTCGACCGGGAAGGTTCGGCCAGATATTTTTATGATAGGAGCATCATCGAAGTGTGCAGAAAATTTCTCGACGTCGATAGTAGCCGAAGTTACGATGAGCTTAAGATCTGACCGCAGGCGAAGGAGCCCCTTCAGATAACCCAGAAGAAAATCGATATTCAGCGACCTCTCATGCGCTTCATCTATGATCAAAGCTTCATATCGATTAAGAAATCTGTCTTGTTGAATTTCAGCCAGCAGAATGCCATCGGTCATAACCTTCAGATACGTTTCAGGCGCGGCTCTCTCACTGAATCTGACCTGAAAACCGATACCCTTCCCCACCTCGGTCCCCAGTTCCTCAGCTATTCTGGCCGCCACGGACGAAGCAGCCAGACGCCTCGGTTGCGTATGACCGATCAGACCTCTCCGCCCTAAACCCGCTTCCAGGCAGATCTTTGGCAATTGAGTTGTTTTACCTGACCCCGTATCACCCGCCACGATCAACACCTGATGATCGCGGATAAGCTGAACCAATTTCGAGGCATTTTCACTCACCGGCAACTCAGCCGGATAGCACAGCTGTCTGGGGATGGCCATATCACGGGCCTCGCAGATTTTGACTGACTGCTGAATTTCTTTTGCTAACTGATTCAGCGCCTTCGCCTGATCGTCTCCCGGCTTTTTCTTTCGCAACGCGGCCAGCCTTCTGCGAAATCGGAACTGGTCACCAGACTGACAGTCCGGCAACCGTTTTTTCAGATCTTCGATCAGCATGTCATTTTTCACGTCAGGAAAGGGTGTAGAGAGCGGCTTAAGAGGGTTTATTTAAGCTCTTTTCGCAGGATCTTCCCAATCAGTGATTTAGGAAGCTCATCGGCAAAAACAATTTCTTTGGGCATTTTGTAGGCTGTCAGCCCGAGGGCGCAGTGCTCTGTGATTTGTTCCGCAGAGAGGGTTTCAACCTTTCGCACAACATAAAGCTTCACCCGCTCACCGCGACGCTCGTCCGGAACGCCTATCGCAGCAGATTCAAGCACGTGCGGATGCTGATTCACCCAGTCTTCGATTTCAGTTGGGAAGACATTGAACCCAGAAACAAGAATCATGTCCTTTTTTCTGTCAACAACTGTAATGTATCCATCTTCACTGATTTCTACATAATCGCCAGTCCTAAACCAGCCGTCTTCGGTAATGGCGTCACGGGTTGCCTCTGCTTGCTGCCAGTACCCCAGCATCACCTGCGGCCCTCTGATGCAGGCCTCGCCGCGCTCCCCGTTACCAACCGCCTGCCCAACATCGTTTATCGCCATAATCTCTGTCTCAGGCACAAGTTCGCCAACAGTGCCCAGTCGCACTTTACCGGGTAAATTCACAGACACCACTGGAGAGCATTCGGTGAGGCCATACCCCTCAAAGATCTCACAACCTGTCAGGTGCTCCCAACGCTTGGCTATCGAGGACGACAAAGCCATTCCACCCGCTCCACAAAATCGAAGATCGCTGAAGTCAAGCGCGCAGAAAGCAGGATGTTCAAGCAAGGCCAGATATAGGGTGTTAATGCCGACCAAGCCACTGATTTTGTGCTTTACAAAAGCGCTCAGCACGCTATCAAGATCTCTGGGATTCGGTATTAGAACGCTGAGATTGCCGGCATAAGGCATAGCCAGACAATGTAGCAAAAATGCGTAACTGTGGTAGAGCGGAAGTGGTGCAGCGATTTCCTCAACCCCCTCCCCGATGATTTGGCCACAGCGTGACCACAGCTGCATCATATTGGCAATCAAATTATTGTGGCTGAGCATCGCGCCTTTCGGATAGCCCGTGGTACCTCCTGTATACAGGATTGCTGCGAGATCATCGCCAGAGCCGGTTTCAAGTTGAGCGGGTAGCGGATGAGACAAGTAGGTATAGCAATCCCTGAACGCTAGAGCATTCAAAAAACGATAGTTCGGCACCGCAGATTTCAGAAATTTAGCGGCAAAATTGATGGAGAAACGTCGAAGAGGTGACTGCAAATCTCCGAGTTCGGCAACGATTACCGAGCTTATGTCGGTTTCGCTGATAATGCTTTCCAGCTTGTCACAAAAACTGGACAGAATGACGACAGCTTTGGCCCCGGAGTCTTTAAACTGGTGGGCCATTTCCTTGGCAGTGTGAAGGGGGTTTGTGCTGACAACCACCAATCCTGCTTTGACGGCACCGAGCAAAGCAACGGGAAAGTGCAGCAAATTGGGTAGCTGAATAGCAATCCTGTCTCCAGGCACCAGTGCTGTCTCGTAGTGCAGGTAGGCAGCGAACTGATCAGAGAGCTGATCCCACTCTTGAAAGGACAACGTCTTTCCCAGACCGCTGTAAGCGCCCAAGCTGCCGCGCTCCCGCGTAATATGGGCATAGAGCTCCTTCAGAGAAGCAAATTGGCTTGGGTCAAGATGACAAGGAAGGCGTTCCATGAATTTCGGGCCTGTAACATTCCGCTCGGAGGTAAGTGACTGATCACTTGGTCAAGCGCGCCATCGCTTCTTCAAGCCCCTTCACTGACAGCGGAAACATTCGAGCCTCAACCAGTTCTTTCACGATCTCAATCGAGTAGCTGTGCTGCCAATACTCCTTCGGCGTAGGATTAAGCCAGACAAAATGCTCGAAAGCGGCCGTTATTCGCTGGCACCAGACGGCCCCCGCCTCTTCATTGTAGTGCTCGATACTGCCGCCCGCGTGAGTAATCTCATAAGGCGCCATCGTCGCATCGCCGACGAAGATCACCTTGTAATCCTTGGTGTAAGTGTTAATCAGCTCGAATGTTGAAGTCGTTTCGGCGTGCCGGCGCTGGCTCTTCGTCCAAACGGAGTCATAGAGGAAATTGTGGAAATAAAAATACTTTAAATGTTTGAATTCTGTTTTCGCGGCAGAAAATAATTCCTCGCAGAGCCTCACATGAGGATCCATGGAGCCACCGACGTCAAAAAAAAGCAGCACCTTAACAGCGTTCCGCCTCTCCGGAACCATCTTGATGTCCAACATCCCGGCATTTCGGGCAGTGGAAGAAATCGTATCATCCATATCCAGTTCTTCGTCTGCCCCTGTTCTTGCGAACTTGCGCAGTCTGCGCAAAGCCATTTTGATATTGCGTGTCCCGATCTCAACCGAATCATCAAGGTCGCGGTAATTGCGCCTGTCCCATACTTTGACTGCCCTGCTGTTCCTGCCTTCGTCTTGACCAATGCGAATGCCTTCGGGGTTGTAGCCATACGCGCCAAAAGGAGATGTACCTCCGGTACCGATCCATTTATTCCCCCCTTGATGCCTTTTCTCCTGCTCTTCTATTCGCTTGCGAAAGGCTTCCAGCAATTTTTCTAGCCCACCCATCGCCTCAATCTGCGCCTTTTCTTCGTCGCTGAGCGAGTTTTCAAACTGCTTTTTTAACCACTGTTCGGGGATCTGATAAAGCGACAGATCATCAATCAGATCTAACTGTTGAAAATACTTGGAGAAAGCCCTGTCAAACTTATCGAAGTGTTTTTCATCCTTCACCAGGCAAAGTCTGGCGACATGGTAGAACTCATCGATATCGCCAAAGGCGAAATTCTGTTTAAGACAATCAAGCAAGGCGAACAGCTCCGTAAAAGAAACGGGCAGACGCTCTTGCCTTAGGGTCATAAAAAAATTGATCAACATTAACGATTTGCCCGATGCATAAATGCCAATTTTTCAAGCAGGTGCACGTCTTGCTCATTTTTAAGCAGCGCTCCATAAAGTGGAGGTATAGCATTTTTGGCGTCTTTGTCTTTCAGGATATCTGCAGGGATGTCATCAGCCATCAGCAATTTAAGCCAGTCGATCAGCTCTGACGTTGAGGGTTTTTTCTTCAGTCCGGGCACCTTTCTAACTTCGAAAAAGATATCCATGGCGCGGCTTACCAATTCTTTTTTGAGTCCCGGATGATGAACCTCAACAATTTTCTCCATCGTAACCGTGTCGGGGAAATCTATGTAATGGAAGAAGCATCGCCTCAGAAACGCATCCGGTAGTTCTTTTTCATTGTTACTGGTAATAATGATGATCGGTCGGGTAGTTGCTTTGACCACTTCTTTGGTCTCGTAGACAAAAAATTCCATCTTGTCCAGTTCCAACAAAAGATCATTGGGAAACTCTATGTCTGCCTTGTCAATCTCATCGATAAGCAGAACCGCCTGCTTTTCAGATTGAAAGGCCTGCCAGATCTTTCCCTGAATAATGTAATTCGAGATGTTTTGGACTTTATCATCGCCGAGCTGCGAGTCTCGCAATCGGGACACCGCATCATACTCGTACAAACCTTGCTGAGCTTTTGTTGTTGACTTGATATGCCACTGAATCAAAGGCAGATCCAATGACCTGGCAATTTGCTCTGCCAGCATCGTCTTGCCTGTGCCAGGCTCTCCCTTAATCAGCAGAGGCTTCTGTAATTGAATTGCTGCATTTACTGCAAGCTGCAGCTCATCAGTCGCAACATAATCGTCCGTTCCGGTAAAGTTCATGCTCTTTCCCCTGGTTAAGATTGTCGTATTGTACGCTCGGGGCCTGAGTATATACAGAAGAAGCCGGCCCGTTGGATTACCGAGTCAGCCCTTGTCCTTCATGCTCCTTCATGTCCTTGAGCATATGCGCTTCCAAGGCCGCTAGTACCTTGTAACACCCTTGCGAGCTAGCGAGACTGTCCGGGCTAGAGTCTCCGTCACAGCGCGCAGCGCCTTGCTCTACTCCGTTTTTTTTCGAGATCGCGCTCTCTCACGAAAAAACAGCACCAGGGCAATCAGCTCAGCCAGCAAAAGGGCCAGAAGCAAAGGCACTAGCGCCCTGGAAGCCTCTCCAAGCCCCCTGGTGATCACGTCCAAAGCAATTACCATTAGCGCTGGTGCTAACGTGTCCCCGTCAGAGTTTGCATGCCAAGGCGTAAAAATGACTGCAACCATCAGCCAGCGAAGACTGTGCTTGAGAACAGGCCAGCGAGGGAAGCGGGTAGCGCGCCAATAAACGCTGAGAAATACAAGCGATGACAGACTATAAACCAGCCAAACACCATAGTAATTGGACTCAGCAGCCATAACCCGTCAACCTCTGAACGCAGAGACAACCGCACACTCTGATGTAACACCTAAGCATCAATCCACCTGATTATATGCTCATGATAGCCGTCAGGATGCACAAAGTCCTCTGACAGTACCTTGTCCCTGACAGTAATCCCCGCCGCAACCATTTCGAGGTCAACGCCTGTCAGCAGTGGATGCCACTCCGGGAGCGGCTGCCCTTCGAATCTGCGGCGATAAGCACAGGTTGCCGGCATCCAGTGCGCATCTTCAACGGTCAGCGTTCGCACATCCATACAATCGGGCACCTTTTCACTGCGCTCCGAGTAACAGCCGCACAGACCTGTTTCAGACTTGTGATATCGACAAATAATCCGGGTCCAGACGATTTCCCCGGTATCTTCATCTGCCAGCTTTTTCAGGCAACAGCGACCGCACCGATCGCAAAGTCGCTCCCATTCCCTATCGTTAAGTTTCTCGATCGGGAGCTCCCAGAATTGCGGCCTTACTCGCTCATCACCCATTCTCTACAACCTCTTTGGAACCGAGCCTGCCGGCCACTTCAAGAAAATCTGTTGCCAACCTGTCACGGCGCCATCCTTGAACCTCAGGCGGCCATACAAAGTCGCAGCCCCTGTGCATCATCTGAGCGACTGCTACAAGCTGTTTTTTTCGGGCGAGCAACTCTGGCGAAATATCCATTTGTTCCGCATGCTTCTGGACTGCCTGACGAAATCCTTTCATCAAGCCCCGTAATGAAGCGGGCAACGGGGGACTGAGCAAAGAACGGTCGATAAGGGAAAAATCAGGTGGCGTGTTGGTCAGCCTGATTAGCTTGTCTCCGTGCCTTCTCACCAGCGCACTACCCAGTGCATCACAATTGTTCAGATCCCTGACAGCCAGCTTCCGGTGCTCTCGGACGAGCTGGGCAATCGCCAGCAGCTCAGCGTCTTTGGCAATCCAGCTACGAGGAAGATTCTTTTTACGCGCCTGCCCCTCACGCCAGGCACAAAGCCGCTGTAAACAGGCGAGCGCGAGGTCGTTCAGGCGCCAGGAGTTACTGACAGTGGCGTAGCTTAACGCCCAGATATCCGATTTTTCGTTGAGCTTGGTGGAATCTATCTGCGATCTGACATCTTCTCTCAGAAATCCGAGATAGCCCCTGGCATCTAGGCGCGAACTCAGCTCCTGGTAGATCCGCAACAGATAACAGACATCATTGGCAGCATACTTCAACTGGGATTCTGAGAGAGGGCGCTTTAACCAGTCAGAACGGGTTTGGTCTTTTGGCAATTCCCGGCCGATAAGCTCCCGAACCAGCGTTTGATAGCTCAGCGAGAACCCAAGACCGGCGTAAGCACTTGCAATCTGGGTGTCAAAAAATACATCGGGCAACTGACCAAAGGCAACCAGTAGCGTGAGCAGATCCTCACCCGCGGAGTGCAACACGATTTCGCATCCAGGGTTTGTCAAAACAGAGGTGAAACAGCTCCAGTCGTTGATTTTCAACGGGTCGATCAAATAGCACTGACTGTCATCTGCGACTTGCAGTAAACCAAGCATTGGATAAAAAGTATTGGTGCGCATGAACTCGGTGTCGAGGGCAATAACTGGCAGTGTAAGCCAGTGTCGGCAGGAGTCCTCTAGCGCAGCTTGCGTCTCGATATACTCAATTCGCTGACCGTTATCCGCCAGCATGTTCAGCTACCGGAGATTGGCATACGGCCAGAGAACGCATGAGAGAGGGTTCCACCATCGACATACTCCAGCTCCCCACCTACTGGGACGCCGTGAGCAATTCTGGAAACGACTACGTCGGCCCCCTTTAGCTGTTCGGCAATGTAATAGGCCGTAGCATCCCCTTCAACCGTTGAGTTACAGGCGATAATGACCTCCTCTGCCTTACTGTATGCAACTTGCTTGACCAGTTTCGGAATGGCAAGATGCTCCGGCCCGATCCCGTCAATAGGAGACAGATGCCCCATCAGGACAAAGTAAACACCCTGGTAACTACCGGACTGTTCGATTGCAAAGACATCGGCCGGGGATTCCACAACACAATACTGTTGTTTATTCCGGGAATTACTGGCGCAAATCCGGCATAAGGTTTCTTCAGTGAACGTCCGGCAAAGCTGACAGTTGCCAACGTGTTCGATAGCGTCCGCCAGCGCTGTGCTGAGCTTTCTTCCACCTTCCCTCTCGCGCTCGAGAAGATGCAACGCCATACGCTGAGCCGATTTTGGGCCTACTCCGGGCAGGCACCGAAAAGCGTCTATAAGCTGATCAAGAAGTGGACTGCTGTTCATGAATACCGCTGATGTTTAGAAAGGAAAATTAAAGCCTTCCGGTAATTTGAATCCGCCGGCCATAGAACTCATCGTCTGT
>CACJWK010000047.1 GCA_902597095.1 uncultured Pseudohongiella sp. | reverse complement strand
GGAATTCTGGTGGCCTTTGGCCGGCATCTGCATTCATGTTTTCCCAAAGCGCGATGGACTGTTCAGGGTCGAATCCGGCTCTCGCCATGAGCATCAGTCCGATTGCGTCCGCCTCACTTTCTTGAGCGCGGTCGAATGGCAGCTGCAGCCCCAGTTGAGAGCCAAAATCGATTGCCTGCACGGTTCTGCTTGAGGCACCCAGCACGCGCGCCGCTGCAATGCCAGCCCTGCGTAACGTTGACCTGCTGGCTCTTTCATTACCGTGTTGTGCAAGCGCATGCCCCACTTCGTGCGCCAGGACAGCTGCGAGCTGGTCCTGGTTATAGGCCACATCAAACAGCCCCGTGTACACCCCAATTTTGCCGCCGGGTAAAGCAAAGGCGTTTGCTTGAGGGCTGTCGAATACGGTGACTTCCCAGCGATTGGCGGCCTGTTGGGTTGGCTCGAGGGCTGCAATCACGTAGTCCGCAACGCACTGAACGTAAGTGGTCTCGCGAGGGTCACTGCTCACCGTTAATTCAGATTGCATCTGCCGATAAGCGCCTTCCCCCTGTCTGGCCATCTCGGCTTCCGAATAGAGCACGATTTGCCGGCGGTTGGTGGGTGAGGTTGTGCAGGCGAACATTAAAGCCACGAGCACCAAGGCTGCACCTAGTTTGAACACAGTCTCAGACACTCCTTGCTTGCGTGAGAAACTTCTGAGGATTGAACGCCCTCGGCTTTACCCAGTTTATCGGCCCCCGGCTTAACATGGCCAGAGAAAAAGCAGGAAGTAGGTTGTCCGCTGAGGTAGGGTATGGCACGCCACGAGCCCGATTGCGATGTTCCCAGCCTCGCTGTACAGGAAAAGACCGTGGCACGGAGTGTCTGATTTGTCAGCTAAGCCGGTGTGTTCAGAATTCGCATTCAGCAGGATCTAGCTGAACCCTAAGCTCCTCGCCGGCGGTATTCTGTGTGCGCTCAAAACAGTTACCTTCGATGTCTCTGAGCAGCCTTCTGCCGTTCTGATTTATCAGAGTGCTTCTTGGCCTGCTACTCGAAATGACTGAGTGGGAGCGGGCAGTCTGGCGAGTAGAGATGAAGTTGTGGGTACGCACTGACGGGTTGCGGTAAACCACTTCCGTCCCGGGGCGGTTCGCGGTCGCTTGATTCAGCAGGGAACCGAGCACGAGCCCACCTATCAGTGCCCCACCGTCGCTGCCTCCGAAACCGCCAAAGCCTCCGAAGGAACGGTACGGGGGATAAAAACCGTTGTAAGATAGATCCACAAAGCCCCGGCCGTTGCCCCACCTGTCCCATCGATGGCGCCGGTTCCAGAGGCCACTATTGTAATATTCACTGTAGTTTGGACGATAAAAGCCCCCCTTGTAGTAATTGCCGCCAAATTGGCTGCCTCCCCATGTTGTGAAGCCGGAGTTAAACCGATGATCTGCGGCTGCAGATTGGCTGAAAAGGACAGCGCAAGCGGCTGATAGTAAGAGATGGATTCTCATAGGCTTGACCTGTGGAGTCGGGTTCGGTGTAAACAGGGCTTTTCGGAATGTAACCTTATCAGACCAAACTGAACAAGACCTGAATACGTTAGTTAGGCCGCCAAGACAGGACAGTGAGTCTGATTGTTGGTCATAACACAGGCAGTTAGGCCAGATTAATGACGAGATGGAGCGGGGAAGAAGGAGCGGCGAAGATGATTCAGGAAAAGAGAGTAATACAGGAACTTCTGATCGCACAGTCAACAAGTGATGGTGCTGGGGTGCGGCTTAAACGGGTATTTGGCGGGCGAGACCTGGAACGTTTTGACCCTTTTCTCATGCTTGATGCATTCGGTAGTTTTGACGCTACGGACTACATCGGAGGCTTTCCGTCGCATCCACATCGCGGATTTGAAACAGTGACCTATATGCTGGAGGGCTACATGGAGCACCGGGACCATATGGATAATCTTGGTCGCCTCGGCCCAGGTGACGTGCAGTGGATGAACGCCGGATCAGGTGTCATTCATTCTGAAATGCCGCAGCAGAAAGAAGGCAGAATGCGGGGCTTCCAGCTCTGGGTAAATTTGCCCGCAGCTGAAAAGATGATGCCTCCTTCCTATCGAGATATCAGAGCTCAGGATATTCCTCAGTATCAGATGGACCACATTGGAGTCAGAGCGATAGCAGGTCGCCTGATGGTGAATGAGCAGGAGGTGATTGGCGCTGTGACTCATCCCAGTACAGAGCCCGGATATCTGGACTTGAAGATAGCGTCCCCAGACGCGGTCCGGATTCTGATTCCTGATGGTCATAATGCCTTGTTATACGTGTATGAGGGAAGCCTCACGATTAGCGACCATGACTATCGCCTTGAAGCAGGCGAGATGGGTCGGCTCTCCCACCACGGGCTGCTCGTGCTGCAGGCAGAACCGGATACCAGAGTTCTGGTTATCAGCGGAAAGCCCATCGGTGAACCAATCGTTCATTACGGCCCGTTCGTGATGAATACCAAGGCCGAAATTAAACAGGCAGTCACTGATTACAATTCCGGAAAACTGGTGTAGCGCACACTTCCACTTTGCCTGTCTTTATGATCACCCTCAGGTGAAAGCGTTTACAGCGGCAGTCTAATGCCTTCCCGGGCGACATTGAAGCCTCGATTCTGCACGAGCCGACTGGCATCGCTGCCCGGATCCAGGAGGGGATTCGACTGGTTCATATGTATAAACCAGATCTTATTGCGCACTTCAGCGCTGCTTTGCGCGAACAGCGCCATAGTTTCTGAAACGAATGGATGCGGGATCTGCGACATATCACGATCGCCAAGTTCACCATCCGCAAAGAAAGAGGCATCAATTAGCGCATAGTCAACTGTTTCTAACACCTCAACAATACTGACCTCCCAGTCTTCCCACTTATTTATGTCAGGAATAAAAAGCGCTGTTCGGTTAGGCCCCTCAATGCGATAGCCCACTGTTTCGGAATATTCGTCGCGATGAGGGACGAGAAACGGGGTAACACTCAGCTCATTCAAACGAATGGGCGTGTCATGCTCGAGGCGCCGAAGATCGATGTTGCCGAGTGAAACAAGCTGGCTCCACGGACCATTGCTGGAGAGATATTCAAGCATTCTTGGCATTGCATAAACCGGGACGCCTTGCGTACCCATCGCTTCTCTGCCCAGATGCATCAGGCCGGTATAGTGGCCGATGTGTGCGTGGGTTAAAAAGATGCCCGTAAGAGGAAAAGGTGCTTCCCGCTGCAACTGGTAGAGCTGGTCGCGAAATTCGGGTGTTGCCTCAAATAGGTAGCTTGAGTCACTGGCGCGATCAATGACGGCGATGGCCGTCGGTTCCTGCCGCAGCGACATGTCTTCCCAGGCCGGCAGACAGCGGGGCTCATAGCAGCCAGCCTGCGGAAAGCTGGCATCCTGACCCACGCCCAGTACATAGAGGTAAGGGGATGTTTGGGTGGCGGCTGCAGTCGAGACGAGCAGCGCTACCGCGGTAACTAGCCGCCTCAGTAAAACGCTCACAGACATGAAGGTTTCCTGACAAACATTATTCTTGCGCCATGCTTTTAGCTTCTGGCGACGGGAGATATCGTGCCTATTGAGTCACCAGGCCGGATCTGCCCCGATCCTATCACCGGCGCACGCAGGCCTGCGCTGAGCGCCAGATCAGGAAGTGCTGCAGGATGAATGATGCTGGCCAGATAGGCACAGGGAGCACAGAGTTCGACGCCGAACAGTTCAGCCTCGCCGAGTCTGAAATGTTGACCCACCAGCGCATTGAGGTCAATTCCCGAAGTGATAATGCTGCGCCGGAATTCTCCGTAATCATAAGTCAGGCCATGGGCTGACAAAAATTTGTCCAGCGCTTCCCGCTCTACCAGGCTGACATGGTTCTCCAGCACCGGCAATTCCCTGGCCAGATGAGTCTCAGCCAGCTTATGGTAGCGATCGCCAACCAGACCTTTGCCCGCTTCTAGGGTGGCCGTATCAACGCGCTCGACCGCCTGCCGTTTCGCTTTGGCCAGATAGATGTACTCGAGTTTTCCCATCTCTTGCTCCCTCGGTTCCGTCATCAGACGTCAATCGGAAATGAGTGCGATAACGGCACCGTCAGGGTCCTGAATGACACAAAAATTGCTGCCTCCCATCCTCCTGGGCCCATCCAGCACTTTGCCCTTTTGTCGTTCAGCTTCGGCAGCGCTGGCGGCAACATCAGCGACTCTGACATACATCAGCCACTGGGCAGGCAGGTTGGCATTCATGCCCCGAGCGTGGCAAATGCCTGCCAGAGTTTCACCGCTGCCCGGCAGATTAAGATTGAAATCGGAGTAGGTGCCCATTTCTACGTCAGCTGACTTCCAGCCAATGACCTTGCAGTAGAAATCTTTGCTTCGCGCCGCATTGTCCACGCTGAGATCAACCCATTCGATACGGCCAATGCGATCGACTACTGGCCCTTCTGCCTTCGGCTTTGATTCGATCGGGTTTTCTTCACTCATGTTCTGGTCCAAGAATGTG
The DNA here is from genome assembly GCA_902597095.1 of uncultured Pseudohongiella sp. Taxonomy (GTDB): domain Bacteria; phylum Pseudomonadota; class Gammaproteobacteria; order Pseudomonadales; family Pseudohongiellaceae; genus UBA9145. The sequence goes on along the minus strand of CACJWK010000047.1, from coordinate 4,463 downwards.
AGTAGGCAAGCCGTCCAGACTGACGGCGTTTTTCCGCCTCCAATAATCTTTGATGTCCTGGTCACTTTTTGTGTCCAGCCACTTGTCCATGGTGTCGCGCTCCGCCTGAAATTCGAACTGAGGTACGCCAAAACCGCAGGAGGTCTGCACCAGCTCAATGTGGAAATCCACCAATTGTCTGGTGCTCGGGTGGGGCGCGAAAAGTGTATCAAGGGCTGAGAATTCTGCATCTCTTGCATGAAAGGCCTGCGCCTTCCCGTACAGACTGAGGATCTTGGGTCTGCCGTCAAAGGCGCAGAACATCAGTGTCATACGATTGTTCTGGGAAAGATGCGCAGCTGTTTCATTACCGATGCCGGTGACATTGCGCCAGACCAGTCTGTTGGCATCCTTCAAGCGGAGAGAATCCCAGCCTTTTGGGGACACATTTATGATGCCATCATTGGCTGCGGTACCGACGAAAAATAGCTTTTGGGCCCTGATGAAATCTGCATGATCCTCATCAAGAGATTGATAGCGTTTTCCCATGGGTCATATCCTGCAAAGAATGTAGCCGCTGAGTCTAGCCTAAGATCCGGGCACCGCAAATCAGTCGACCTATAGCCGATATGCGGCAAGTGCTGCGTTGTGCTGGCGGGCAAAGTGCGGCCACAGACTACAGCGTTCGCGAGCTTAGCGCACATCGATATTATAGCCTTCGTTCGGAGCAGATTCCCGGAAATATTGAGTGACCTGTTCAAAAAACTGCTCATTATCAAGCCGCTGCCTGTCGGGTTGTTCCGCACGCCGCTTGCACAGTCGCTCCAGACAGATGGCGTCACTTACCTTCAAATACAGCAGTTTTCCTTCAACACCAGAGTCTTCATACAGACACTTGAACCATGCTCTCTGCCGGGCGGTTTTGGTCGGGAAGTCCAGCACGACAGTCGTTCCTGTCATGAGTAGGTTTTTGACGTACATCCCGACGACGGGTCTCAGTCGAGCGGAGTAGTGCAGGTAGTCATCCTGCGTTTTGATCTGTTCCGGCTATAGCATCTCGAGCCATTCGTCCTCAGAGATCAGCGCGGCCTTTTCTGCTTCGGCGAGTCTCCGGGCGCGGGTCGATTTTTCCGCGCTCATCTTACCGCAGAAAAATATCGCGTTGTATGGCTCGACTCTGAACTCCGGAGTGCTCGGCTTCTTTGCTAATCCGGCAGCGAAAAGACGTAAATTGCATTGCCCCAGCGCGGATAAGTGATCTCGGTGGCAATGACGCCGGGCACGACTCGCGGACTGGTCCCACCGAGTGCCGAGGTCACAGCGATATACTGCTTACCGTCAATCGCAAAACTCACCGGGTGGCCCTGTACGGAAGTTCCCAGTCGCGTCTCCCAGAGAATGTCGCCCGTATCGACATCAAAAGCCTTGAAACGGCGGTCGAGATCCCCGACGAAGACCAAGCCTCCGGCAGTAGAAATCGTGCCGGTATGTAAAGAGGCGCGCTGTTGATGGCTCCAGATTTCTTCCATGGTGTCTGCGTGATACGCACCTACCTTTCCTAGGTTGCCGCCGGTTCCCGGCATTTCAAAGAACTTGCGGCTTGCTGCCAGACCGCCTCCCCCCTGTACCAGCGCGACTTCGCGCGCAGCGTTTTCAAGGCAGGTCTGGCTCAGTGGCGCGATGATGAGACCTGAAGGTGGATGGTAGGTCATGGAATGCCAGTCCTTGCCGCCAGCGCTGGAGGGGCAGGCTGAAGTCCACTCGTTGAGTTGAGCATTCTGGATGTCTTCCCGATAAGTGACTTCACCGGTTTCGGGATCGATATGGGTAAAAGCATTCTGAAAGACCGTTTCGTTGAAGCCTCTGAACTTGCCGGAGACTCTGTCGTTTTTCCAGAGAATGCCGTATTTCCCGATCGAATAGACCAGTTTGTCGTCACCGCGGTTGACCAGCACCCGCTCAAACACTTCATCGAGATCAAGCGCTTCGGCCGGAACATGTTGGAAATACCAATCGAGCTCACCACTGTCCGTACGCACCGCGACCGTGGAGTTTGTATAAAGCCCGACGTCATTGATGGTCATATGTCGCGATACCGGAACCCAGGGTTTCTGCTGCGCAGTGCCCCAGTAGGTCAGCTTCAGGTCAGGGTCATAAGAGCCAGTAATCCAGGTTTCTCCTCCGGCCCGGAAGAGGTTGTCCAGACCGCCCCAGGTATCGCCGCCGGGCTCCCCCATTTCGGCAATAGTTTCAAATTGCCACAGGAGTACGCCGTCGTCGGCGTTGTAGGCACTGATGTAGCAGTCCTCAGGGATATAGCGCGCGCAGCCGGCGAGGCCCACTATCACCTTACCATCGGCTACGATAGGGCCCGATGAGTTCGAGAAACCTTTGCTGTTGTCCGCAATGACCGTTTCCCATACCTGCTCTCCGGTGCGCGCGTCCAGTGCAACCAGACGGGCATCAGTTGTTGCCTGAATGATTTTGTCGTCGTACATGGCAATGTTGCGCATGTCCTGCCGATTAGCCGGGCCAGTCCAGTGTTCCCAGATCAGTTCGCCGGTTTTGCCATCAAGCGCCTGTATGACATTGCCGGGGTTGATCAGGTAAATAATGCCGTTATAGACCAGCGGAGCTGGCTCGGAATCCCCTTCGTGCATATTCCAGACCCATTCAAGGGTCAGGTTGCCCACATTTTCCTTGTTGATCTGATCAAGCGGGCTGTAAGAATGCGCATAGTAATTACGCCGATGCATCGGCCAGTCATTCGGGCTCGGATCGCGCAGCATGGCATCGGTCAGGGCCACAAATGGAACGAAGTCTTCGGTGTTGCCTGCCACCGTCAGTCCTTCGGGAGCGGGAGGTTCAGGACGCTGACGCCTGGCTACCACTGCCGAAATATTATCGGCAATTTCAAAATCGGTCTCCGGCGTAAGGGCGGTGATGACGCTGTCGACGCCATTCTGACTGAGGATGTGTGCAACGAGGTTTAAATAATCGACCTCTGTCAGATTCTCATTGCCTCCGGGCGGCATGTTGGCTCTGATGTTGCCCAGTAACAGGGCAGGACTCTGTCCCCCCCAGCGCTGGACAAAGCTGTTGCCTATGAGCAAGGGACCAAGGGTTGTGCCTTCCAGGTTCGCGCCATGACATACAGCGCAGTTCATCTCGTAGGTTCGGGCGCCGGCATCCGCCTGCGTATCGAAGGTCACAGCACCGGGGGTTTCTGCCGATGTCGCGCTCGGTGGCGGCGCGGTGGCAACCTCAATCTCGGTCGTTGAGGAAGAATCAGGCCCGCAGGCGCTTAATGCGCCGAGAAAAATAATGGTTATGAGCTGTTTGATGCCAGATTTCTCATGGTTGTGAATGTGCTTCATGGTCACTCTCTACTGATCAAGTCTGCTGTCGCACCGTGGCGTCAGATTAGGGTGAATGGTGAGTTACCGCACTCGTCAGGAGCGGTCAAAATGGCTTTTGAGAAAGATCCATCCCCGCAGTTCACCAGCGGCGTTGGTTTCGCTGTGAACCTGAATATAGAGCGCATTGTTGCGCAGGGCAGTGAGCTGCTCGTCGGTGAGTTCAAGAGTAGCCCGGATCTCGCCGTCGGTGGCCGCGTCAATCTCAAGAACCTGAATGACAGGTCCCGGCTGTGCGGGTGGGCCATTGTGAAGATGGGCGCTCGTTGCAGCTGAGCTCATGCCTGTGAAATGGCCGGCCACCTCCAACCGCTGGTCAGTGAGTGTCAGAAGCACTTCGCCCTCGCCAAGAATGTCATTAACGGTCTGAGGCGTTGTCGGCATGGGTGACAGGCGGGCCCGGAAGACTTCCTGAGCGTATCCGCTTGAGCTGTGTCCCAGCATAAAAATGGAAAAAGTTAGCGTGAGGGCTTGGCCGAGTTTCATAAATACCTCTTGGCTCTTATTGATGGGACTGTCTTTTAGAAACCTAGCATTTCTCTTGGGGTATGCCTACGCCTTGAGCGCTGCCGTCTTGTTACGAGATCGGATTGTCAGGTTCGTTCCCTCAGCAGGACGCGCGCGCTACTGACACTGGAAGTTCTCTGCTCGCCAGTTATCGGGATTGTCAGCGCCACCGGCCGGCCCGACGTATCGGGCCTGCTGTGGGTAGACACACAGCGGTCTTTCATTATCGAATTGCGGCTGTCCAGAAGGGCTTCACAGCGCAGCGTTTCTGTTGCTGTGACTTGGGCTGCGACGGAGTTAGTCGCCGACAAACACCACAGCGCGGCCAGACCGGCCAGGCAAAGGGTCAGGTAGGAGGTTCGAACTTCTTGCATAGCGGTTCCCTTGTTGTTCTTATATACGGCAGTTTTACGGGAAGTTTCAACAGTTAAACCGGCGCTGATGCTGCCGACTTTACTATTGCCCTGAGCGAAAAAGCAATGTGCGGACGCTTTAATCTTATCGACAGCCCCGAGGTGCGCCTTCTGTGTGATTTACTCGGCGTTCAGATTCCGGAAAGCT
>CACJWK010000046.1 GCA_902597095.1 uncultured Pseudohongiella sp. | reverse complement strand
TGCTATCCATTCACCATCCGGGGACCAACGTGGATGAAAAGCATCATGAGTGTAGAAAGTCAGCTTGTAGGGTTCACCTCCAGAAGTGGGCTGAACATAGAGATTGTTGTATTGATCTGCGGCACCACGCGTGGAGGTATAGACGAATCGTTTACCATCAATCGAAACATCAGGTCGCGACCGGTACAGTGTCTGCTCCGCGAGCACCGTTGTTGCTGAGGCAATCCCGTTTTCAACGGCGGGAACGCGAAGCACATTACCCGATCCCAAGGGGACATTCCTGTTTGAGACGACGAGGAGTTCTTCTCCGTTCGGAAACCACGCCGGACTGATGTGCATATCCCAATTACCAAAATAGAGCCTGTTGCTCCCGTAGTCATTGTCTGAAGAGACAGCGACTGCTTCACCGGCCCATTCGCTATCCTTAAACTCGCGGACAAAAAGGTTAAAGTAGCCGTTGGGATTTGTGGAGACGTACGCAATTCGAGATCCGTCAGGAGAAAACACCGGATCGGTGTAAACTCCTGTATCGTCGGTCAAGCGGGTAACGGCACCGGTTTCCAGATCGAGTACTTCAAGCTGTATGCGCTGGTGGTCATAATCTGCGGTGTAGACAATATAGCGACCGTCAGGAGACCAATCCGGAGAAGAGTGGTAGGCGTCTGAATAAGTGAGCTCGAATGCTTCACCGCTTTGTAGATCCACCCGCCATATCGATCCGTGCATGGCAACAGCCAGCGATTCACCGTCAGGGGACCAATCAGGCGCCCAGGGCGTTGAGCTTGGCGCCGGCGGAAAATAAAAATTATGCATGTAGTTTCCGCCACTCAGAGCCTCTGGATAGGCTCTGGCTTGCGCCTCTGACCGCATGGGCATACCTGCGATCAAGATCAATAACACACTCAAAAGGCCGGTAAACGAAAAACGAGACGGTGATAGGATCATGTTCTGATCTCCTGAACAGTTCTGCTGCCGGAATCAGAGCCTATCGCATAGGCTGGCAGGAAAGAAGCGCTCCAGACGAAATATCACGAAGCAGGGCGTTAAACTGTCACGATGCTGATCTGACGCACACCCCAGGTCGGGGCTACATCTGCCGGCGCTGCTTCAGGTAGTGAGACAGGGAGCTGACCTCCTCCTCGGAGAACACATATCCGAGCTTGGTTCGGCGCCAGAGGATATCCTCAGCGGTGATCGCCCACTCCCGGGCGCAAAGATAGTCGACCTCGAGTTGGAAAAGATTGGCACCGAAACAGGCCCCCAGATCACCCATGCTGCGCGCTGCTCCAACAATTTCTGCCGCACAGGTTCCATACGCATTCAGCCAGCGCCTGATGAGATCCGGTCTCAGCCAGGGGTATCGCTCTGCCAGCTGCTGCTGTAGCTTGTCCTGCGCTTCGAAGTCACCACCGGGCAGGACAGCGCTTGCTGTCCAGCTTCCGGTCATAGCCGGGAAAAACTCACGTAATCGATCCAACACCTGTTCGGACAGCAAACGGTAAGTGGTGACCTTACCGCCATAAACAGAGAGCATCGGCGCTGGCAGTCTGTTCAGCTGCAGGCGGTAGTCCCTCGAGACCCGGCTGGCTTGCTCACCTTCATTCTCTATCAGCGGGCGAATCCCGGAGAACGTCCCCACGATCTGTTCATCACTGACGTTCAAATTGAAATAGTGGTTCACGATCTTCAGCAGGTAACTGACCTCTGCTTCTGAAATCTGAGGAGCATCCAGATCCCCTGAATATTCCTCCTCTGTGGTTCCTACCAGGGAATAGTCATCCAGATAAGGGATCACAAACACAATCCGGCCATCTTCATGCTGCAGAAGGAATGCCTTGTTCTGTGCACTGAGCTTGGGCAAAACAAGATGACTGCCTTTGACCAGTCGCAGTGGATGCGCCTTTTCGCTGCCGGCGATTTTGCCATCAAGCTGACTCACCCAGGGACCGGCTGCATTCACCAGCACTTTGCAAGTCAGCGTTTTCCTAATGGTCGAAAGGTGATCCTTAACCGCAACAGACCAGCCTTCCGGGTGGGCTGAGGCGTCCGTCACCTCATGGCGGGTCAAAACAACTGCGCCGCGCTGCCTAGCCTGCAAAGCATTGGCCACCACAAGACGCGAATCGTCCACCTGCGCATCCCAATACTCAAACCCTTTCCTGATAGAGGCCTCGAGCGGGCTGTCCGCCCAATACCGGACAGCTCGGGAAGCACTATAGTGTTTGCGCTTGGCAAGCGCGTCATAAAGGAACAGCCCGCAACGCAGCAGGACTGCACTGCGAGATTCTGGCAGCATGGGAATCTGAAAGGCCAGTGGCATCACCAGATGCGGGGCTGCAGTGGTCAGCACTTCCCGTTCCTTCAACGATTTCCTGACCAGACCAAAGTGATAATTTTCGAGATAGCGCAGACCGCCGTGAATCAGCTTTGAGCTCCAGGAAGAAGTGGCGCTGGCCAGATCGCCTTTCTCCAACAGCGCAACGGACAATCCCCGCCCGGCGGCATCAGCGGCTATGCCAGCTCCATTAATACCGCCACCAATAACCAGCAGATCAAACTCTGATTGAGACTTTGACACTCTGAAAACTTGAAATCAGCCAGATCGCGATATGCCGAAAGGCCCCGTACCTGTCGCACTACATTCGCAGGGTTAGTGTAACATGACACCTCAGTGAAATTTCTCGACGGCAACTGTGTAAGGAGTGTTTTTCCACACGAATCAGCCAGAGAGATTGTCTGAGGCTGAGCATTCAGCCTGCAGACACCGCAATTCAATGGACACACAGGACAAACAGAATGGGCAAAGCAATCCTCGCGATCGATCAGGGCACGACCAGCAGTCGCTCTCTGGTGTTTGACACCGAAGGCAAGCAGTTAGGCCTCGGACAACAGGAGTTCACGCAGCATTTCCCGAATAACGGTTGGGTAGAACATGATGCGGATGAAATCTGGGCCACCACACTGGCAAGCTGTGAGGCTGCCATGAATGCAGCCAAGGTACAGGCCGAGGATATCCTGTGCATAGGCATCACCAACCAGCGGGAAACCACCGTTATTTGGGACAGGTCAACCGGCGCACCGATCCATCATGCTATTGTCTGGCAGGACCGACGCACCAGCGACTACTGCGCCGAGCTCAAGCGGCAGCAGGACACGGTCTCTGACATTCAGAGCAAAACCGGACTGTTGCTGGACCCCTATTTCTCAGCGACCAAGATACGCTGGATTCTGGACAATGTCCCTGACGCGAGAGCGCGCGCTGAGCGAGGCGAACTTGCTTTCGGCACCGTCGACACCTGGTTGCTGTGGAAACTTACCGGCGGAAAAAGTCACTTCACCGATGCCACCAACGCCTCTCGGACCATGCTTTTTAATATTCGGTCGCAATCCTGGGATGAGGATCTGCTTTCTCTGTTTGAAGTACCAGCGTCGGTGTTGCCGGAGGTAAAGGACTGTGCCGCAGATTTCGGCACCACCGAGCCCTCTCTCTTCGGTGCTTCAATCCCCATCACCGGGATGATCGGCGATCAACAAAGTGCAGCATTCGGACAAGGCTGTTTCCATAAAGGCATGGCAAAAAGCACCTACGGCACCGGCTGCTTCCTGCTGCTGAATACCGGAACAGACGTGCTCAAGTCTGACAATCAACTGCTGAGCACCGTTGCCTATCGCCTCAAGGGAGAGCCAGCCTATGCCATAGAGGGCAGTATATTCATGGCAGGAGCTACGATGCAGTGGATTCGCGATGGCCTGAAACTGATTGACGACGCCGGTGCCTCAGAGGCACTCGCCGAACAAACCGGGGACGACCTTTCAGTCTATTTAGTGCCGGCTTTTACAGGTCTCGGCGCTCCCTACTGGGATCCTGATGCCAGAGGCGCACTGTTGGGTATGACGCGTGATACGGGCATCAAAGAAGTTGTCACCGCTGGATTGATGTCTGTGTGCTATCAGACGAAAGATCTGGTTGAGGCTATCGCAGCAGATGGCGCACAACTCTCAACCCTGCTTGTAGATGGTGGGTTGGTGAAAAATAACTACGTCCTGCAGAAACTGGCAGACGTGCTCGATACAGAAGTACATCGCCCTGCTATCACTGAAGCCACCGCACTCGGCGCAGCTTACATGGCAGGGCTTCACCAGGGCGTCTTCGATTCGCTGGACGCAATCGCGGCGAAATGGCAGCTCGAACGCGCTTTCAGCCCGCAAAGTAATGCAGACTGGCGCAGCCGCCAGTACGCAGGCTGGCAGGACGCTGTCGCGCGCATACGAAGCCAGCGCTGAACGTCATGGAATTGCATCTGATCAGACATGGACAAACCAACTGGAACGAGGAGCGCAGAGCGCAGGGGCAAAGCGATTCCGTACTGACTGAACTGGGCATCGAGCAGGCCAAAACGCTCGGTGCCCGCATCAGCGCCGTGCCGTTCGATGCGCTCTACTGCAGCAGCAGTGTGCGAACTCGGCAGACTGTAGCCCATGCCTTTCCTGACTGGGAGAAGCCCGTCACTTATCTTGACACCTTGCGGGAAATTCAGATGGGTGAGTGGGAAGGCAGGCTGTACGCCGAACTGGAGGCAGAGTCCCCTGAATCCTTTCACCACTTTTGGCAAGAACCCCACAAATTCGATGTACCCGGTGCCGAGACCTTCTTCCAGTTGCAAAGCCGAGCTCTGGCGGCAATCAGAGACATCTATTTCAAGCACGCGGGACAACTCGTCGCACTGATCAGCCACGGCGCCCTGATCAAAACGGTGCTTGCCCACATCGAAGGGAGGCACATGGCTCAACTCTGGACCCCACCCCAAATGCACAACTGTGCGCACAGTATTGTCTGCGTGGATGCTGAGGACAATTATCGGATCCTGCAGTACGCCGACCGGCCTTATGATCAGTGAAGACATTCAGTCAAACGTCCTTCTGACACGCATCGTCCGGCCGAAATTCCGAACGATAGAAACCTGATGCGGCAACTTGTGCTGCGCCGCTCGGAGCAAGCGACGTGTGGTATGCTTAAACGCCACGTCGGGGAGCGAAGGAAGCGAGAACCTTGGAACGACGCTACTACAATATCTTGATCTTCATAGTGATCAGCCTATCTGTCCTGCTGCTGTGTCAGGCAATCGGCCTTTGGGTCAACAACACCATTCCTCAGCACACGACGCTGGAGCTGAGCCGGTTTGTTCATCTCACGCATCTGAGGAATTTCGGAGGCGTTTTTGGACTGGCGCAAGGGTCCGGATGGCTTTTTGGGTTGATAAGTATCGGCCTGCTGGTCGGTGTCTCGGCCTACCTGATAGTCAATCCGACCCTCGAACGCTATGAGTACATCTGCTTTGGGTTTGTAGTCGGAGGCGGCGCCAGCAATATCACCGATCGACTGGTCTACGGCAGCGTCATTGATTTTATTGATATTCAGCAAATCCCCTTCTGGCATTATGTATTCAACACGGCCGACGTCATGATCCACCTGGGTATCTGGCCCCTGCTGATCATCAGTTTTGTGCTGAACAAGACCGCGACGGACCAGGAGAAAGCCGGGAGCTGAACCTGGCCCAATGACTCAACTGATGCAGCCCACAGCAACCGAGAGCATACCTCTGTTCGCGGCCTTTTGAGGTCAGGTTGTAAAGACTGCAGCGTCACCGTTGAGGGCACAAAGCTTCACCCTTCTCTCATACCGGTCAATCCCGTGAGCGAGTTACCAAGCGGCTGTGACACCGAGTCCGCGAATGGTCTGCAGCAAATTCCCAAATGCCTGATATCTCGGGGGTTCACCTGAATTTTGCTGTAAAGTTTGGTCACTATTTGACCATGGACAAAGCTGAACCCTTCCGGTAAGTTGGTCGTGGGTGGTGCTACTCCTCCAAATCGGATCGAAGCGCCTCAACCTGTTGTTTTTACTGACTTATTATTAAAAACGACGGTGAGCCCGACGCAGTACTAACTGGATTTTTCTATATCTCAGTGAGGCTTACAATGACAATAAAACGAACTATCCTGCAAAGCATCAAGCCGATCGCCACGGCAGCCCTGGTTCTGGCCTGTTCCGCAAGCGTGATGGCCCAGGATTCGGTTGAGTGGTTTACCCTCGGTAATGATTTCGGCCACACCCGATATTCTCCCGCTGACGAGATTACCGTCGATAATTTCGAGGACCTTGAAGTGGTCTGGGAATGGGACGGTGCCAGCATGGGCGCAAGCAGCGGCCGTGCAACCCCGAGCTACATCAACGGTATGCTCTACACCGTGGCAGGCCCTCGCCGACACGTGGTCGCCATCGATCCAAAGACGGGAGAAACCGTTTGGAGCTATCGTCTTCCGAATACCGCACGCTGGGAATACTCAATGCGCGCTGACTACGGAAAGGGCATCGGCTACGATGAGGTGGACGGCCGAGGGATCATTTACATCATCACTCCCGGATTCTTCCTGGTAGCTCTGGATGCTGTGACCGGCACACCACTCGAAGGCTTCGGTCAGCCTGTTCCTGTTGAAGGTTTCCCGGAAACTGGTGTGGTTGACCTCCTGGCAGACCTTGGACACCCCTATGATCCCTATGACGGCGTACCTCTGGAGACCGGTTATATCACCTCCTCTTCGCCGCCCGTAATCGTGAACGACACCATCATTGTCGGCAACTCCGCTGAACAGGGCTATCATCAGTCACGGATTGAGAATATCCCCGGCGACATCCTTGCCTATGACAAGACCAACGGCGAGTTCAAATGGAAATTCAATGTAATCCCGCGTCCGGGCGAATACGGTCATGAGACCTGGGAAAACGACGCCTGGGAGTGGACCGGTGACGTGTCCTCCTGGGCACCGATTACCGCCGATGTTGAAAATAATCTGGTGTTTGTCCCGACCAACGGTGCAACCATCGACTATTACGGCGGTTTCCGCCCGGGTGACAACCTCTTCGGCACCAGTTTGATCGCACTGGATGCGTCAACTGGCGAAAGAGCCTGGCATTTCCAGATGGTTCACCACGACATTTGGAACTACGATAACCCAATGTCGCCCATTCTGATGGACGTCAATGTGGATGGCAGGGACATTCCGGCGGTTATGCAGGTCACCAAACAGAGCTTTGTCTATGCGTTCAACAGGCTGACAGGTGAGCCACTCTGGCCGATCGAGGAACGCCCTGTCCCTCAGTCTACCGTGCCAGGCGAAAAACTGTCGCCTACGCAGCCATTTCCCACCAAACCTGCGCCGTTCGACATTCAGGGTATTTCTATTGACGATTTAGTGGATTGGACACCCGAACTGCGTCAACAGGCCATTACCGCTATGTCTGACTATATGATGGGGCCGCTGTTTTTGCCTCCCATACAGCGGGGTCATGAGTCCGGCAAGCGAGCTGCCATGTTCTGTCCGGGTGGCGGTGGCGGCGCAAATATTACCGCGCCAGCCGTAGCCGATCCGACCACCGGCATGCTGTATGTCTCATCTCGCTCAGCGTGCAGTCCAGTCCAGCTCGTACCGGGCGAAGAGGCTGACCTGCAGTATGAATTGCCAACCGGCTCCACCTACGCGCAGTTCGCCAATGGCCCGGGCGCGGGATCACCACGGCACCCTGCGCAAATCCCGTACTTCAAGCCACCCTATAGCCGCATTACCGCTATAAATATGAACACGGGTGAGCATGAGTGGATGGTACCGACAGGCAACACTCCGGCTCGGGTTCAGCGGGTAATCGAAGAGAATAATCTTGACGTCGGCAACACGGGCACCGGAGCACTGGTACCCATGACCGTTACACAAAACATGCTCATTTACTCTGATACAGAAACTGACGGAACTCCGATGCTGTATGCGGTTAACAAATCGACCGGAGCAACAGAAGCTGCTATCGAAGTGCCTGGCAGAAGCCGTTATGGTATGAGCACCTGGGTGCACGATGGACATCAGTACATCATGCTCCAGACCGGTTCAAAACTGACCGCAATGGCGCTGCCCGCTGCCGCGCCTGGCAGCAGCGGTCACTAGCCACAGGTAAACAAGAAAAACCGACCACCTGCCAGGTGGTCGGTATTTTTTTAAGTTCAGGGATCGAGAAAGGCTGCCAGACAACGGCGTTTTTATCCGGCCTTGTTGCCCTCCGGCGGTCAGTCTTCGGTCAGTGAGCCGCACAAATTCCAGAGGCCTCGGCCTACCTCAAGCCGGCGCAGGCGCCTGCTCACGGCGTACGGGTTCGGGTGAGGTCCGTATAGCCCATGAAGATTTTCTCAAGGCCATCCTGCTTTAAATGACTTCAGGATTACGAATTAAGCTTTCGAAGCCCGCCTTAACGCGGTGCTTAGGTCTGATTAAACAGCACGGGAAGTTTACCAGTAGTCATCCCCACACCCAGTAAGACCAGCAAGCACCCCAGCACCGTAAATGCAGTAATGCTCTCCGAGAGGAACAGATACCCCCACATCAGGCTGAAAAGCGGGATCAGATAGGCGGTCATAATCGTCTGTTCAGAACCGATCCGGGCAATCAGTCTGTAGAACATGAGATAAGCCAGTCCCGTACACCCAATGCCCAGCGCCGTGACCGCAATCCAAGCAGAAACGCCGGGCATCTCATCAGGCAGTGACTGCATCGAAAATGGCACCAGCAGCACAGAGGAAAACAGCAGACTGCCGGTAGTAATTGCCAAACCGGATACCGCAGTCAGCCTTCTCGACACAAGGTTAAGAGCCATCCCATAAAGAAAGCAGGCGCACAACGCTGCGGAAACTGCCAGCAGTCCGCCCTCCGCAAGATTTATCGCATCAGGGTCGAACACCAGGACGATTACTCCGCTGAAACCCACTGCCATGCCAAACAGCGACATCGAAGAGAGCCGCTGACCAAAAATCGCAAACCCTATCAGAGCGGTAAAAAACGGAACAGTCGCATTCATGATAGACAGCAAACCAGAAGCCATGGAGAGGGCGGCGTAGGCAAACAAGCAGAACGGTACAGCCATGTTCGTTAGGCTGACCAGAAATATGATGCGCCAGTTAGCGATCAGTTCGCCCCACTTACCGAATACCATGCAAATTGGCAACATGACGATAACCGCAGTGAGCACACGCATCTGTATCAGCAGGAATGGACCGAACTCAGGCGCTGCTATTCGGAGAAACAGAAAAGACGAGCCCCAGATCGCAGACATCAGAAAGAGCTCGAAATAGTTCCGAGAGGCGACGTTTACCATAATATCGCAGTAATTCCTGAATTTTAGAAAAGAAAGTGAGCCGTCCGACACGTTTTAGAAAAATGCCGGGGACTGAATGCCCCGGCTCGCTGCTCAATCGTAGACTCGCTCCGCCTCGGCGATCGCCTGACTGACATCACAGGGGTGCCCCTGTGCATTCAAGACATTACCGAGGGCCGAAACGCAGAGATTGACGTTTTTACGATTACTAGCGTAACCCATCAGGCCGATCCGCCAAACTTTCCCGGCCAGAGCACCGAGGCCCGCACCGATTTCCAATCCGTACTCATTCAGCAGCGCGCGCCGGACTGCGGCGTCGTCAATTTGTTGAGGAAATGAGACAGCGTTTAATTGGGGTAAGCGACTGGCTTCTTCCACGACAAAACCCAGACCTAAACTTTCAAGCCCTGCCACCAGCGCAAGATGATTTAAGCGGTGGCGTTTCCAGGAATCCTCCAAACCTTCTTCCTCAAGGATCACCAGGGATTCATGCAGCGCATAAAGCGAGTTTACCGGGGCGGTGTGATGATACGACCGTTTCGCATCCGCTCCCCAGTAACCCATGACCAGATTAGTATCGAGAAACCAGCTCTGGACCCTTTTTTTACGATTGGTAATCTTCGCAGCAGCACGTGGCGAGAAACTGACGGGGGATAAGCCGGGGATGCAGGAGAGGCATTTTTGCGTACCGGAATAGATCGCATCTATGCCCCAACCATCGACTTCGAGAGGAATGCCTGCCAGCGTAGTGACAGCATCGACAATCGTCAGGCAACCATACTCGCGAGCAAGGGTACAGAGAGCCTCAGCGTCACTC
>CACJWK010000045.1 GCA_902597095.1 uncultured Pseudohongiella sp. | reverse complement strand
GAGTGGCTTTTCATCTGGTTGAGAAATTGCTGAATCTTAACCAACTGGTTGAAGGGGCCCCGGTTGAGGTCATTCTGCTGTCTCGAAATAGTGCGGATACCGGGCTCAGGGTGTTTAATTCTATTGAGCATTATCGCCTTAACATCACGCGCGCCGCATTTTGCGGCGGAGACAGCCCTTATCGCTATATCTCGGCTTTCAACAGTCATTTGTTTTTATCCACCGATGGAGCAGATGTCCGGCAAGCACTGGAGCTGGGTGTCGCTGCAGCGACAATCCTGCCGTCAGTGAAAAGCAATACTAATAAGCAGATCCTCAAAATCGCCTTCGATGGGGACGCGGTACTGTTCTCAGATGAATCGGAAAAAATATACAAAAACAGAGGTCTAGAAGCATTTACTAAGAATGAGCGCGATTCGGCGAATCAACCGCTGGCCGGCGGGCCCTTCAAGCCTTTTTTGCACGCCTTACAGCAGCTCCAGCGCGCTTTCCCCTCCGGAGAGTCGCTCATCAGAACGTGTCTGGTGACGGCAAGAGCAGCGCCAGCACATGAGAGGGTAGTGCGCACCTTACGCGCCTGGGACATCCGGATCGACGAGTCACTTTTTCTCGGAGGTCTGTCGAAAGGTGAGTTTCTCCAGGCTTTCGACGCAGACGTTTTTTTTGATGATCAGCAGGGCCACTGTGAATCTGCCCGTCATCATGTGGCAACCGGGCATGTTCCGCATGGTGTCGCCAATTCGTAGCAGTGCGCGTGCTGATTTTCTCAGGTCCTGTCTCATAGATTCCCGCGATAATGGAATGTGCGGGCCAATTGCGCCCACTGAGTTCGCATCTGTGTCAATGTTCCACGATGACACAGTCCATGTTCCACGTGAAAAATATTGGATTATTTAGAGGTTTAGACTGGGAAGATGGGCAGCATGTTGTTCGTTGCTTCCTCTGGCTTGTCGATATTGTCCGCCGCGAAACGGGTTTGGTTGGATCCCGAGGTCAGACTCACGCGGTATTGCATGCCAAAATCGCTTGAATTTGCTACCTTTTGTGTCTCTCGGCCTAGCCATCGCGGTTTTTGATGGGATGCTCCTCAATTCCCGCTAACGCTGCAGCTGGCTCGCCTTAACTGTGGACTCACAATAAGGAGATTTATTCAATGGAACTGGCCTGCTTAGATTTAGAGGGTGTGTTGATCCCGGAAATCTGGATTGGTTTTGCCGAAAAAACAGGCATTGACGAGCTAAAAGCCACAACCCGGGATATCCCGGATTACAACGTCCTGATGAGACAGCGTTTGGATATTCTCAATCAGCACAAGCTCGGCTTGCCAGACATTCACGAGGTCATTGCGACGATGGCCCCGCTTGAAGGGGCCACTGATTTCGTAAGTTGGTTGAAGTCACGTTTCCAACTAATTATTCTATCTGACACTTTCTATGAATTCTCTCACCCACTGATGCGTCAGTTAGACTTTCCGACCTTGTTTTGCCATCGCCTGATCACTGATGAGCAAGGCCACATTGTTGATTACAAATTGCGCCAGGAAGACCCCAAGAGGCAATGCGTAAAAGCTTTTCATGGTCTTAACTTTCGGGTGATCGCCGCAGGCGATTCCTATAATGACACAACGATGCTAGCTGAAGCTGATGCGGGTATTCTGTTTCGGGCTCCAGACAATGTCATTGCCGAGTTCCCTCAGTTCCCCTCTGTGACAAGCTATGACGCACTTAAGCAGCAATTCATTACCGCCAGCACGCGTGATCTGAATTAGTGCCGTTAAGGGCGCCAGGGTCTACTCAAACGCTTGAACATATGAGCCAGACTGCCGAACAGGCGTTAATCCTCCTTTTCTGTCAGCCAGAGTGCGCCGCTTTGCACCAACCGGCAGATCAGGGCCCGACTTTCATCCTTCTGCCAAAGCTCTGAAATGTCAAATAGGTTTTGCAGCGCATCAGCACACAGCGCCCTGACACCAGGCAGGCAAATTCTGTCAAGCTCATAGCTCTCGCCATCAACGAATAGCAACACGGGGTTGGAGTCTGTCTGGACTGTATAAGCAAATCGTGACGCCGGATTTCTCACCAGCTCTACTGTAGGCCCCCTGAAGGCTAGCAATTCTTCAATATGAACCTCATCAGCGAGCGGTTCGATAAACTCGGGCGATTTGGCTTCCGTTACCAGGCTGCCGAATGCCCGTAAAAAGGCTCCCTTGTTTGCCAGGAGGCCAGCAACCACCTCCCACGCATGCTGCCAGTCCTTTGTGGTAATTTCGGCGCTGTCCCGCATTGCCGGAGTCGTATGATCAGTCAGCCGCTGCGACTCAGTCAGCAGTTCCATTACCCGATTGCTGAAAGATTCGATCATTTCCGCATTGGAAGGGGCTCTGAAACCTACCGAGTAGCACAGACTCGGAGATTGGGAAATCCCCCAGTGGGGGTAGCCCGGAGGAACATAGAGGACATCTCCGCTTTCTACGGTAAATTTTTGATTTACTTCAAATTCATCGATGAGATTTAAGGTTGAAACAGTGCCAGCCGGTGATTGATGCGGTGCCGTCAGGTCGATACGCTCACCAATACACCAAGTGCGCTGACCAAGGCCCTGCACAAGGAAGACATCATATTGATCAAAATGGGGACCGACACCGCCACCCTGAGTGGCAAACGATACCATGATGTCTTCGATACGCCAGCGGGGCAGAAAACCAAAGGCTCGGATCATCTCCTGCAGATCTGGAATCCACAGTTCTGCTGACTGAATGAGCAAACTCCAGTTCTTTTCCGCTAGGGCGGGCAGGGAATCGGCGTCAAACGGTCCCTGGGTCAGGGAATATCGCTCGGCAACACAATATTCAGGCCGAGTCGTAATGATGCGACTGTCTACTGCATTGATACAGGCGATTTCGAGTAACTCTTCCGGATTGGTATAACCTTCTAAATTACTAAAGAATTTCTTTATAAGTATCGGTTCTTTCTGCCAATAATCCTTCAGGAATTCGGCTTGATCAAAATTGGGCTTGAGCATATCGCCTGTTTATATCTCGCTGGCTTGAGCAGCCGCATTACCGAGATACGTGCGTGGGCGCAGTGCGATTAGAGCCTCCTTGTCTGATTGTGGAATATCCAGGGACTGAATAAAGTCCTTCAATGTCGCTTCGTCAATGGCTTTTCCTCGCGTGAGAGCCTTCAGTTTTTCATAGGGCTGCTCTATTCGATAGCGCCGCATGACAGTCTGGATCGGTTCGGCGAGTATTGCCCAGCAGGCATCAATGTCTGCGTCGATCGCTGAGGTATTGAGTTCAAGCTTGGCAATTCCTCTGGCAAGCGACTGATAGGCCACAAGACTGTACCCGAGCCCTGTGCCGAGGTTTCTCATCACCGTTGAGTCGGACAGATCGCGCTGCCAGCGCGAGACAGGTAATTTGGCAGACATGTGGTCGAGGAGGCTGTTAGCCAGCCCAAGATTTCCCTCAGCGTTCTCGAAATCGATCGGATTGACCTTGTGAGGCATAGTTGACGAACCTACCTCCCCGGCAACTGTTTTTTGACGGAAGTAGTTCAGAGATATATATCCCCAGATATCCCTTGAAAAATCAATAAGTACGGTATTATATCTCGAAAGACAGTTAAATATCTCCGCGACGTAATCATGGGGCTCAATCTGGGTCGTGTAGGGATTCCAGTTCAGCCCGAGATCCACGATAAATTCTTCAGCAACGCTTGGCCAGTCGATCTCAGGGTAGGCGACAATATGGGCATTGTAGTTACCTACCGCTCCATTTATCTTCCCTAAAATATTGATAGTACTAAAGTTGTCAAGCTGGCGTTGTAACCGGAACGCCACATTGGCGAATTCTTTGCCGACGGTCGAAGGGGTCGCTGGCTGGCCATGGGTACGTGACAGAATCGGTTGGCTTGCAAATGCACTGGCGAGCGCCTTCAGCGAGTCAACCGTGCCTCGCATCTGCGGGATCAAGACGGTCTCTCGCGCTTGAGCAAGCATGAGCCCGTACGCCAGGTTGTTGATGTCTTCTGAAGTACAGGCGAAATGGACAAATTCGAGGTACTCGTCAAAGCCACCCAAAATCTCAAGCTTTTGTTTAATAAAATACTCTATCGCTTTGACATCATGATTAGTTTTGCTCTCTATTTCTTTAACTTCAAGGGCGTCCTCAAGGCTGAAGTCGAGAAAAAGTCCCTCCAGCCTGGCTATTTGGGTATCAGAAAGCGGCTTCAGCTCCGCAACCGCCGGGTGAGAAGCCAGCGCTTGCAGCCATTTCACCTCCACTTCAACCCGGTACCGCATAAGACCATATTCGCTACAAATTTCAGCCAGTGATCGGCATTTTTGCGCGTAGCGACCATCCAAAGGTGAAATTGAAGTAATAGCCGTAAGTAGTTGTTCTGTCATACTTAAACTGATCCTTTTGAGCTAGTTTTTAAGCATCGAAGTCGCAATACGATTGATCCGGCCCCGCAATATGGACAGATGCCATAGCCTGCCTCGTATCTGGTGCCACGGCGCGGCAAACCGGATACCGGCCAAAAGTGGGGCGCGTATCCGATTGGCGATTCTCTCGTCCTGCAGAGGTTCAACTTTCCCCTGTACCTGGATACGTGAGGGAAGCGTCCTTATTGTATCCTCATACAGGGTCGCCAGCGCCTCAAAACTGCGCTCAGTCTCATTCGCCCTTACGGGCTCATTAGGGTGCTTTCTCTGCCTATGCGGGTCTGAATACGGAAAAGAAAGTGGGCTGATTGATTGAAGTCTTCTGCCAAGCCTCGACTGCATGTCGGTATCCGCCAACAACTTCGTTCGCAGCACCAACAAGTTATTTGTGTAGCGCAGGACTTCAAAGTTTTTCCCGGAGCTGAATTGTCGCGGCCGCGCTGAGAGCCATTCCAGACCGGGTGGGGTCAACCGCAGGTCCGGGAAAATGGTCGTGAAAGAAGGGGCGTTCAGCACAAAGAGTGGGTCGATCAATGCTTTCATTGCGGGAAAGGGTGCACTGCCCGTATGGGCCAGTCCGCGCACCAGTTGCGCCGACTGCACCACATCAGACAAGGTCAGGGTCTGTAATTGCGGCCTCTGTAAGCTGTCAGCGCTCATAGGAGTCCACTACAGCGCCGCCGAGACAGCGTTCACCCTCATAGAATACGACGTATTGCCCCGGCGTCACCGCCCGCTGCGGCGCGTCAAATACGACTTTCAGTCTGCCGGCCGTATCCTGGCTGACGTGGCACCGCTGATCTGGCTGCCTGTATCGTAATTTTGCATGACAGCGAAGCGGAAAATCCGGCCCCTGCTGATCTATCCAGGCGCCTTTTAAAGCCGTGACGCTTTGTGAGAAAAGGATATCATTTTCATTGCCTTGCGCTACGATTAGCAAGTTATTACTTAAGTCTTTAGCCACGACATACCAGGGCTCTTCGGCGCAACCTGCGCGGCCACCTATGCCCAGGCCCTGCCGTTGTCCCAGTGTGTAGTACATCAAACCACCGTGTTCTCCCAGAAACTCACCGTTCAGGCTTTCGATCCGCCCGGGTTGGGCCGGTAAATAGGTGCTCAGAAAATCCTTAAACTTGCGCTCGCCGATGAAACAGATTCCGGTGCTGTCTTTTTTCTTGGAGGTGGCCAACTGCAAGTCAGCAGCAATCTTCCTGACCTCCGATTTCTTTAGATTACCGATAGGAAACAGAGTATTACGCACATTTACTTCAGTTATTTCACAGAGAAAATACGTCTGGTCCTTACTCACATCTACGCCTTTATACAAATAACTTCGACTGCCCTCATCGACACGCTGAACGTAATGACCGGTCGCAATACAGTCGGCCCCCAGAGTGTGCGCATAGTCCAGAAAAGCCTTGAATTTGATCTCTCTGTTACACAGCACGTCAGGATTAGGGGTTCTTCCAGAGCGATATTCAGTGAGAAAATGCTCAAAGACGTTGTCCCAGTACTCTGCCGCAAAATTGGCGGTCAGCAGCTCTATGCCTAGGCTGTCACAGACCGATTGCGCGTCGGCCAGATCGGCCTGTGCGGTACAGTATTCGGTGCCGTCGTCCTCTTCCCAGTTTTTCATGAACAGTCCGCTCACTTCATGACCCGCCTGTTGCAGAAGATAGGCTGAGACGGAAGAATCCACGCCGCCGGACATGCCAACAATGACTTTTTTCGGGCTTTCGCTTGACCCTGACGCGCTCAATGTGCCAGGGGTCACTTGATCAGATCCAGTGAATAGGTCTGTCCGGCCTCATGATCGGCCAGCGCCTGCAGGACAAGTGGACTACGAAGCTGATTCCGCATGGCTTTGAGCTCATCATGGCTGAGCCAAAGCGCCTGGACGATGTCCGAATCTGGTGGCGTCATAGCAATCTGCTTTTCAGGCGTGGCAAGAAAACAATGCCGTAAGTAATGAATTCCATTCTCTTCATGTACATGAGAGTAAATACCAATGAGGCATTCGACCCGTACCTGCCAGCCTGTTTCTTCGAAGGTTTCACGAACCGCGGCGGCAATCAGGCCTTCCCCGACTTCAACATGGCCGGCGGGTTGGTTGTAAACCAGAGATTCACCGGATTTTTCCTGCACCATGAGAAAGCGCCCTTGCTGAGGGACGATGGTGGCAACGGTGGTGTGGGGATAATGGTTCATGGCTTTCGACATGAAATGTTATCAATGTTAGGGGAGCACTGGCCAATGTAACTTGAAAAGCGACTTCTGCTAGGCAGCAGAAAAAGAGATAATTCGCGTAAGTTTTCAGGAAGCACGATTTCATGAGCAAATCATTCACACACATAGACGCTAACGGCAAGGCGCATATGGTCGATGTCGGTGGTAAGGCCAGCACGGAACGGGTTGCCAGAGCACAGGCACGGGTCTTTATGAGCGCCGAAACATTGGCGATGATTGACGAAGGGAGCCACAAGAAAGGGGATGTGTTGAGCGTTGCCAGGATCGCCGGAATACAGGCTGCCAAGCAGTGCAGCCATCTCATACCGCTGTGCCATCCGCTCATGTTGACCTCTGTCACTGTGGATCTTGCGCTTGACGCTGAGTTTGGCTGCGTGACCATCGAAGCCACTTGCCGCCTGTCCGGCCAAACCGGTGTGGAAATGGAAGCGCTCACAGCGGCGAGTGTCAGCGCCCTCACTGTTTATGACATGTGCAAGGCAGTTGATAACGAGATGGTGATCAATGATGTCACGTTACTGGAGAAGTCAGGTGGGCGCAGTGGGCATTACACACGGACGGTATAGATCAACGAAATGATTACCGTACTCTATTTCGCGAGCATCAGGGAGCACATGGGCAGAGGGGAAGACCGGCTTGAGGCCGCCCGGGACCTGACAACTGTGGCGGCTTTAATCAGACATTTAAGCGAAACAGATTCTTCATTCTACGAATTGAGTCAAAACCCAAACCCGCCCCTTATATCTGTAAATCAGATATTTGCAGAAACCTCTTCACCTATTACTGATGGTGATGAAGTGGGCTTCTTCCCACCCATGACGGGAGGCTAGAGATGATCTCTGTGCAAACCGAAGACTTTCACGTAGAGGCAGAATATACGGCCTTGCGTCATCAGGCCGGTGATGCGGGTGCTATTGTCCTGTTCACGGGCCTGGTACGGGAACTTTACGGCGCAGAGACCGAGGTTTCCGACTGCTCCGATAAAACTCAGCGCTTATTTCTAGAGCATTATCCCGGCATGACGGAAAAACAGCTGGAGGCGATCTCACAGCAAGCGTCCAGACGGTGGCCGCTACTGGGCGTGCGCATCCTTCATCGGGTCGGAGTGCTCTATCCGGGGGACCAGATTGTTCTGGTCGCCACGGCCAGCAGGCACCGGCAGGCAGCATTCGAATCAGCTGACTTCATCATGGATTTTCTCAAAAGCCGAGCCCCTTTCTGGAAAAAACAAACCAACCAGTCCGAGAGCCGGTGGATCGAAAGCCGTGAAAGCGATATCGATGCACTCAAGCGATGGCAGGAATAGCCGTGGTCTGGCTTAATCCGGGGCAGTTGTGGAAATCCACTGTCCGGGCTGCAGATCTGCAAGGCGCCATCTGGCAATCTGCACCCGTACCAACCTGAGGGTAGGATAGCCGACCGCTGCTGTCATACGGCGGATCTGACGATTTCGACCCTCCTGTAAGGTCAGACTCAACCACGAGGTAGGCACAGTCAGTCGAACTCTGATTGGCGGCACACGCGGCCACAAATCGGGTGCTTCGATGCGTGTCGCTATTGCGGGCCGGGTTCTGCCATCTTTCAATACCACCCCCTCACAGAGCTGCTTCAAAGCCGCATCAGAGACCTCACTTTCGACTTGAACTAAGTATTGTTTCTTCTTGTTATAACAAGGATTAGAGAGCCGTTGCTGCAGCTTTCCATCGTCTGTAAGCAGGAGTAGACCTTCAGAATCGCGGTCTAGCCTGCCGGCAGGGTAGACGCCCGGCTGATCAATATAGTCAGCCAGACATAGATGGCCCGCTTCGGGGGTAAATTGAGAAAGCACCCCGAAGGGTTTGTTGAACAGAATAAGCCGAGCCATAGAGCCAGCTCGCGCACCGCAATACTTTTCAACCGGTCAGCAAAATGACTCTGCAGACCGGATGGCGTTCGCGTTAGGCAGTCACTTCTTCCAGCTCTTCTGCAGGCTCATTGGCGGGTTCAACTGCGGGTGGTTGCACTATCTCCGCCTCGTCGTTGCTGTCCGAGAGAACCACATGATCGTCACTGGCAGACTCGACTGCTCGAATGTTTGCGGCATGAAGTCCTTTCGGGCCATCCACTGCATCAAAAGTAACCAACTGACCTGCTTTCAGAGTCTTGTAGCCATCCATGCTGATTGCAGAGTAGTGCGCAAACAAATCTGCGCCGCCGTCATCTGGCAGTATGAATCCAAACCCCTTGGCATTGTTGAACCATTTAACTTGCCCGGTACTCATATTTTGCTCCGTGCTTGTTGTTTTTTAACTGTTTTTATTTTATTCCCTAGAGAGACAAATTCCTCTAAAGCGTATGTGTAACTCAAACGCGATCCCATGTCAAAGGCGCGTATCTTAATTACTGGTACATCTAACCGCGACATATCAGCGTATCTCAATGTGTCTGGTAGTTACCGGTGCGACCGCTGAGGCCGACCAAGCAACTCTTCTCACGACGGTCAATCTGACAGACAATGCGTTGCTGCTTTGCTGAAGCGGTTTCCAAAAACGCAACAGTGACTTTCAGAGGCTCTCGTGCTGACTCCAGCGACAGTTAAACAGTCGTCCAACCAGTCTACCGGTTCCGGTGATAGCGACACGGGCGACAACCTTGATGTTGGTTATGCAGCGACCACTGAAAAGCCCAAGCTCAAAAAGCCCCCTTTGTATAAGGTTATCCTGGTTAACGATGACTACACGCCAATGGACTTTGTCGTTGATGTGCTGCGCTCGTTCTTTGGGATGAACGTTGAAAAAGCGACTCAGATCATGCTCAAGGTTCATACTGAGGGAAAAGGCGTCTGTGGCGTCTACAGCAAAGACGTCGCCGAAACCAAAGCGGCACAGGTTAATGACTACTCAAGAGAGTGCGAGCAGCCTTTACTGTGCTCAGTTGAAGTCGACCGGTGAAGCGAACCACCATTCAAAATTGGAAGCTCTATGCTCAGTAAAGACTTAGAAACCACGCTCAACAGCGCGTTCAAAGGTGCGAGGAACAAGCGTCATGAATTCATGACGGTTGAGCATCTTCTCTTGGCTCTTCTCGATAATGAGATCGCCACAAGTGTGCTTTCAGCTTGTGACTGCGATTTAACGAAATTACGAAACGAACTCGCCGAATTTGTCGATTCAACAACCCCTCTGATTCCCGAGAGCGAAACCAGCCGAGAAACTCAGCCAACGCTGGGTTTTCAGCGTGTACTGCAGCGGGCAGTCTTCCACGTTCAGTCCTCGGGCAAGCGAGAGGTCACAGGAGCTAACGTGCTGGTCGCGATTTTTTCCGAGCAGGAGAGTCAGGCGATCTTTTTCTTGAAACAGCAAGACATTGCCCGGATCGACGTCGTTAATTACATCACGCACGGTATATCGAAGATCGCCGGAG
>CACJWK010000044.1 GCA_902597095.1 uncultured Pseudohongiella sp. | reverse complement strand
ACCACCCATTCAATAGCCTCTTTTTCAGGCCGTATAGCATTAATCCCAATATTTATCTTCTTACGGCCGTCTACCACTTTTCGGCAATGATCTGTGCTTGTTATATTAAATGATCTAAGTCGGATGAACTAATGTCAGATAAGAAGGGGTGACAAAGATGACCATTAACGAGTTAGGATCACTAGGAGAAATAATAGGCGCGATTGGACTATTTCTATCTATCGGATTTGTAGCTTATGAGTTGAGACTGAAAAGAGGAGATGAGCGTTCTAGAGAATATGAAACGTTACTCCTGGAGGTTATTAAAATGAATTTAGCAGTAACCCAATCAGTAAGGCTGCAAGAGGCGCTCACAAAATGGTGGAGATTAACAGATGGAATGTGGGGGCCTGTAAAACAAGATACCGATGAAACTTGCCTAAACGAGGTATTCAGTGACGAAGAGAGAACTTGCCTTTCACATTACTGGGTTTGTATGTCTACCTTCACAGAGCTTGCGTTGATGAAGGGCGAGCGGCAAGCCTTTGATGCCGAATTGAACAAAGATGGATTTGGCAATATGGTCGACTACACAAAGTTATTTCAAGCATTCGGAAAAGCCAAGCAAAAGCGTGTAGATAAAGCTTTTAGTGATCAAGAAAACAGCTAGTTAATAAAAAAATCTGTTATGTGGCAGACCAAAAATGTTGATCTCAAAGGCCCAGCGAGCCTCAAATTGAGAAACTGTAATCATCGTATGTGCGCGCTTACCCTTTTCAGGAGTAGATCATGAAACTGGCCACGATAAATGAATCTATATCTATTATTGCCAACATTGGCGTGATTGCATCGATAGTCTTTCTCGGTCTAGAAATGAGACAGAATACGAGCATGATTAAGTCTCAAACTCGTGATGCAATGACTGAAAAGCAAATGCAATTCTTTGCAGCACTTGTTGAGAATGAAGAGATCGCTGAAATTTGGGTGACCGCAAGTGAAAGTCGAGACGAATTGGTATCAGATTCGACTAACTTAAGGAGATGGGAATTTTATTGGATGACTCAGCTTCGCATGTGGGAAAACGAATGGTACCAATATCAGCAAGGTCTTTTTGAAGCGGAAGAATTTGAATCCAGACTTGCATTGTATGAGCGTATTTCCACTCGGCCGATTAATGCTGATCATTGGAATTCAATAAGTTACAGTTTTGCTCCCAGTTTTCGGCAATTGATCGATGGAATGATTGCAGAAGCTAACTAGCTTAAACGCATTGTCTTAACCCATTTAACATAAACACAGCCACTCAATTGCATTCTGATCTTGGTTTTATGTCGATTAGATTAGACATTTCAGGAGTCATGAACTGCAGCAAATATTCGACGGAATCTCTTAGCAGGCATAGCTCTGCGAGCGTCCTCATTGAGACCAATTTCGCTGACCAAACATCTTCGTCAATCAGCCCAGCTTTGTACTGTATAAAATCATTCTCAAATATCCAGACCAATTGAAAGGCATAATTCTCGGCAATTTTTTTCTCTTGCGCTGTCAATGCTTCGTTTGCCGTTACTTTTGATAGAATTTCATAGAGGCTGGCACTACTGGCTTGATTTACTGAATTAACCACGTTGGTAAAGACTTCAGTCCTCGCTTGTTGTTGGGCTGCTAAAGCAATTTTCTGAGATTGTCGTAACTCCAAGGCAACAAAAACCAGAGAGCCAATAATTCCAACCACACCAAGAAAATTGGCCACTCCAGTAAATGATATTGCTACAGGTATTTTTGGAGACATCTTAATTTTCCTTTATTGCCAAATAAACAGCATCTACAGAGGTCCAAGTATTGGTTGTATTTGGGGAATCAGCACAAAAATGCGCTGGTTACTCAAGCCCACAGGATGTTTCAAAGAACTCCACGTAGCTGGTGCGATATTTAAATTCTTCATTTGTAGCTAATGCGGGACAATCTGGATAGTTCTTTTGGCGTGAACAAAATGACTCGATACCTCGCACATTGGCTTCCCAGATTTCTTTATCAAGAACGTCACTGCCATTTAAATAGTGAAGGTTTTCGAAGTACCTCATCATCTGACTATCGCGAAGCTTCAGGATTTCAAGCTCGTCTGCACTTATCTCCTCGCCTTCGCGCAATTTATTAGTGACTTCAGAAGCCCCCTTTATATTTGCTTCCTCATTCGTAATAGCCATCCTGGTTCTCTCATAACTGGATTGAGCCAGCATATTGGTTTGATTCTGTCTGATCTCCAGTATCAAAACTATTACACTCACGATAAGAACAATATTACTGATAATGGAAATTGTGCTGGCAAATGCAATTTTCATTGTTCGATTACCTCACCCTCTAATGTTTCAGATTCTTTACCGATTACACTTACGTTTATCGTAATTTTCTCCCGATTATCAAACTGCTTATCAAATGTACTTATGGGAAGATTCCTATCCATCAGTATCTTTTGGGCAACAGTCTGATTCTTATGATTGTCATCAAGAGCCGTTCTAACTTCCGTCTCTATGACCGTAGGAACGTCTGGATGGTCCAAAAGCGTCCGTTTTAAATCAAGCTGTCTCGCCCGTATCCCTGCCGGTCTGCCACGTTTGACTGATGTTTTACTCATGATGCGTCATGTCCTAATATTCAATTTAATATGTCAAGTTGTAAGGAGTTCAGAATGCAAGATTCAGCGAAACAAATCCAAGTCTTTTACGAATTGAAAGTATTGCCAGGTCAAGCTGCTGAGCTGAGGGAAATAGCAGAAAAGATGGTTGCGATGAATGCCACCGAAGAACCTGGGACCCTTGTCTATAATGTCTACTTCAACGATGACGAAACCCTGTTCACATACTTGGAAACCTATCGTGACTCAGAGACTGGTCTTTTCCATGCAGGTCGGTTTGCTGAAGGTGAATATGTTGGGCAAATCCTTGAGCGCACTGATGGCGGTAGACTTTGTTTCTATGGTGACGTCTCGAATGAGTTTAAAAACTGGGCAAAAGACAATGGATTCGAACCCGAATATTTCAGTCTGATAGATGGCTTCGTCCGTTAACGTAAAGAACTTTAAGAGACGGTTGTCTATATACTCGCAGAGATTATGTGTTTGCGGTTTCCAGAAGCATTGGATTGTTTCAGGAAGCCGCTATTTTTTTGTGGGTCCTATTCAGACTCACTACTTCCTGATTTCGTAACTTGCATTATGACATGCTAGGGGGCTGGGCAAGACCGTACCCCTAGAGTAGCTAGTTTCTAGAGAGATATTTGGGTTCTGCTTTACATGTACCCAAATTCGTTGAGCCTAATTATTTAAGCCCCCTTGGGGGGTATGACAAAGTAGCTATAGCTATACCTCTAGGTAGAGGTATAACTGAAACTACAACTAAGCGTAGTCCACTATCTTATCAATCACAGAATATCTCTCTTTTTTACTAAGCTATCTCTGTTTTTCGTCTTCCTCTACTGTTCTCACACGCACGATAAAGAGTTTGTCTTTCAGATCATTCGGCGTTGCTCCCGTAGACCCCGCAATCCCAAAAAATCTACGCAATAATTTTCCGTAGTTACCACGTCTAGCAGCTGTAAATTTGCCGTTCCTGCCAAATGGCCTCTTGATGGTCTTGGCATTGAATGACATGAAGACAATTATTTCCTCGTTGCCCAGTCCAGCATTGTTAAGGGGGTCGATGCTAAAATGAGCATAAATCTTACCTCCCTTCATGTGACTACTGTCTCCGGGAACCTTTTTCGCGTTTCTTGTAGACGTTTCGCAAAAGACCATATAGGCCTCATACTGGCCTGGCTCGATAAAGGGGTAGTCTATGCCCTATAAGCTCACCTCTGTGTCCGTATCGGGCCGATTTGGGGTCGTGACGAGGCTTAAATTAGACATTTTTGCCCTCCCCAGAGATTTGAAGCCTGATTTGTTGATGTTCCTTTTCTGAAATCTGGTAGTAGTCCAAGACTGCAGCAGGGATTTCGGACTCAGTTACTGGCCGTACTTCGTGGAACGGGCAATTAATTGCTGGACAGAGCGTTGTTTGTTGGCGCCAGAGCTGCATGAGGGTCGTAAATGCAGCTTTTACAGGTTTTTAATTATCCTTGCTCTAAACTTGCTCATACAGCGCCTCCGCTTGAAGTAGTTCAGAGTTTTTGAATCGACGTCTCCCGCCAATCTTATACGCTTTTGGTATGACGCCCTGATTCATCCAGTTGTAGATGGTGGCACTAGACAAATCAAAGTAGAGAGGAACATGCTTGCTAGATGAGAAGCCTTCGCCGGATCCTATGGCTCTGCGGATTTCGGCGAGTTTATCGAAAGGCGCTGGGAATTTTGCTGCGAATCGACCATATTTCAAACCTCTATAACTAACTTGAGTGTTGAATATGGAGCACATCGATAGGAATGTGTGGATGTGAATGTTTTTCTTCTTGTGTGTGTTGTTTTTTATTAGAGGAGCATGTCAGCAACAAGGCGCTCATCAATCTTGTTAATTTTTCTTGACTTGAATCGCGAAATTGCTCATTTCCTTAAGTCGTCGCTTTATTGTATTGATAGCCCAACTCAGTCGGCTTGAACCACTTGGATAAGCGTTCTGTCAGTCCAGCAGGTGTTAATTTTTTATGCTCGTCTAGCGATTCATCCTGAAAGCAGATGCAAGAATTTCTGTCGACATGAACATCGAGTTCAAGAAGCAAGCTTGGTATTTCAGAAGATTTTTTGTTGGTGTCGTTATTTAAGTATTTATCAATAAGATGATTTCGTACTTGCTTTCCCTTTGGTCTAGGGTGTCCATGCTTCTTGAAGCCGCTCAGCGGGACTTGTGTTTTAGGGACTGAATACTGAAATTCCGCAAGGATAAACCTCTGTAGCCATTCATAAAATTCACCACCTGCGGAGACAGCTATCTCGAATAGCGGCCCTAGCTCTACTTCGCCGTCTAATGCATCATTTTTCCTGATGATAGATTCAAATTCGGCTTTTAACTTTCCACCAGGAGCTAGATAGGTGGTAAAGCCTCTTTCGGCCAATACAGACTCATGTAGGGCTTCTGGTTTTATATATGCTGGAACAAAATGGTTCTGAATAGCTATATCCAACCACCATATATGAATTTTTTCATGGGAGGCCCATCCATTAGTGACCTCATCAACGATTTGGTTTCGTAAGAACTGGTCCTTCTTCGGGTGAACTGGCGCATCCAGTATTTCTGAGTATTTCCTGCACAGCAGTGACTGAAGTTCTAGCTGTTGTTGTTCTGCTTTACTAAATTCACTTGTGCCTCGAAATAATTTTTTTTCGTCCTTGAGTCGAATAACCTTTCCATGCTCTTTCAAAAGCAGAGGTGAATAGCCAGCCAGCACCCAGGCTGCCAACCCGAGTTTCCAGGTGTCAAGTTTCAGTAGCTCAAGTAACGCTGGAGTCATCGGATTTTCATCGCCTAAGCAGCCACAATGGCGTTCTTTGTGGGTACACTTTTGTGCTTTTTAATTTCATCAACTAACCAGCTAGTTTCTATCCCTGCCTCTTGTGCGAACGCCAGCAGATATTCAGCGTTCCACATGCTTTCTGGGGCTAATGCGTACCATTTGCCGTTTTCATCTATATAGCAAACTTCACACTTTTTGATATCGGCGTTAGCGTTCAAAAGATTCCAGAAACAGCTAATGCTTTTACGTATTTCAGTCGTTCTTTGCCAATTTTTGGGTAATTCTTTCCAGTCGTTGATGCGGATGGCGTGTATAACTTCTGTGATGTCCCAGCCAAGCATCTGGTTGAGGAAAGTTTTTGGTAAGCGGCCTATTTCGAGGGAACCATCGTATTGTTCAACAATCGTGTTGGATAAGAAGCTTTCCATTTTAAGTCCGAACCCTTCTTCGGGCTTTACGAAAATGCCATGCAGCAACCAGACCGCTTCAATTAGCTTCCACCGACTCCGCATCAATAATGCAGCATATTCGATTTTGTATGTTTGGTTCACGGATTCGCTCTCTTGCGGAGTTCAACTACCTTAGCAGTTGGGCCTGGCGATTGAATCAGCTTGAAGGCTTTGCGTTCATACTTTTCAAGTATTATCCGCCGCTCTTTGGGCATTGCCTTGCCGCCTGGGTCATCAATATAAACCTGTTTTAACCTGCTGGTATCCAGATGCTTCATCGCCAGTTCTGATGCTTCGTTATTAAACTTCTTATTCTGGCACCAAGTGCGAAAGGTGCGTCTGAATCCATTAAATACAGCATCGAAGCCTAAGGCTTTTGGCATGCTCGATAGTTTTTTATCGCCAATTTTACCGCAGTCACGGGTGCTAAAGACTCTGCCTTCTTGATATTTCGCACTGGGTTGGGCTTTTAGTATTTTGATTGTTTCTCTGGCTAGCGGAATGACCCAGTCTTTCTCGCTCTTAAATTTGCCAGCAGGCATGCGCCAGACTTTTTCCCGCAAGTCGATTTCGTCCCAATCAACCAAGCGTGCTTCGTTCGACCTGGCTACCGTCAGCACGCCAAACAGAAAGCAATGTATATCTGACCTTGAGCCTTTGGGGGCAATCAATTCAATTAGTATTTTGACAAACTGTGGCAGTTGCTTGTGGTGGATTGCTGGACGTTGCGTTACTTTACTGACTTTTTTGGGGCTTGGCAAAACCTCGCTCATTAGTACTCTCCAGATAGCGGGATTGCTGGCTGTTCTGTAATCAAGCGCGATAGATTGGTTGAATATGTTTTCCATATAATTTTGTGTGCGTTTAGCTGCATCATGTTTATCCCGCCAGAATGTGCTTGTGCCTGACTTCTGCTCAAGAATAGCGACGATGTGCTTCTTGTCTATGTCGTTGATACGTAGAGTCCCGATGTGGGGATAAACATAGTCTCTTAGTAGTTGTTGCAATCGCCGTATTTGGTCAGCGCCTTTGTACTCAGTTTGCTTCTTGGGGATAAAGTGCGTTTAAGTAAATTCTTTGAATGTGACGTATTTGTTTTCTTCTGCCCAAGCTTGAATTTCTAAACGCCTACGTTCGGCTCGTGGGTCGATGCCAGCGTCAAGCAGGTCGTTTAAGTGGGCTGCTGTTTCCGTAGCTTGCTTCAGGGTGGGGGCTGCGCTCCCCTTCTGTTTGGTAAATGTAACCGCCAGGAGAGAACTTACGCCTTTTGCCCAGATACGAATATCGAAACATCCAAACTCTAGAGCCAGTTTGCATTACCTGTAGGCACAGATTAGTTGGTCCAACTGGGCGCATGGTCGGATAGGGCCGCCCTTTGGTATTTACGTGCTTAGGGTTCCACTTCAGCTCTGAAACTGCCTTCGCAGATAATTTTTTCGCAGGCTTCGGCATGTAGATGCCTACGTAGGTGCCAACGATTGTTTTGTTATATTAGAAGCATTTAGGTGCTACCACAGGTTTTTACCTTGTAATTTACGGGCTTTTCGGTATTTTCTGAAGAGGTTAGAAGTATTCATAACTCACTAAATGAGTGGGTGGTACCAGCGGGCGGACTCGAACCGCCACGCCCGTGAAGGCAATGGATTTTGAATCCATCGTGTCTACCAATTTCACCACGCTGGCACTGAGTGCGGTTTGGCGGTCGGCTGGCTGCCGACGAGGTCATGCGCAAACCGGTATTGCACCAAGAGGGTGACTCATCCGGTCTGAACGACCAGTCGTTCGGACACCTTCCCGGTAAAGGTGCGAGTATACCAGTTGCCCCTGTCCACGCAATCTTAGTGCGTTGAGGGATGCTGCGTATTCTTGGAGTCTTTCTTAGTGTCGCTGAATTCTATAATCTTGGCCCGGCGTCACAGGACGGCCTCGCAACTTTGAAACAGAGTGCCATTTGACTGATTTGTTATGCAGTTAAGCGATTTCAATTATCACTTGCCCGAGCGACTCATCGCGAAACATCCGGCGCCCAAGCGGTCAGCCAGCAGGATGCTCGCGTTGCAGCGGGAAGACGGCAAGGTATCTCATCACCGGTTTGTCGAGCTGCTTGAATTTTTGCAGCCAGAGGATGTGCTGGTCTTCAACAACACGCGGGTGATTCCGGCCCGCCTTTATGGGCGCAAAGAAAGTGGCGGCCGGGTTGAAATCCTGATTGAGAGGCAGTTGGGCGCAGGTCGGTTGCTCGCGCAGGTGCGGGCCAGCAAGTCGCCCAAACCCGGAGTCACGATCAGCCTGACTTTAACTCGGGACAGCGACGAGTCAGATCCGGCAAGAATCCTCACAGTGGAGCGGAGAGAATGTGAGTTCTTTGTGCTTGCCGCTGGCTCCCAAGATCAGCTGGAGACTTTGCTAGAGCAGTTCGGGCATGTGCCGCTACCGCCCTACATCAAAAGAGAGGATGAATTACAGGACAGAGAGCGCTACCAGACGGTCTATGCCGAGGTGCCTGGGGCGGTTGCTGCACCTACGGCTGGTCTACATTTTGATGAGCCATTGCTTGCGGCTGTTCGGGAGAAGGGGGTCAGTCAGGCGTTTATCACTTTGCACGTTGGTGCAGGAACGTTTCAGCCGGTGCGTGTCGAGGACATTACCACCCACAAGATGCATTCAGAGTGGGTAGAGATCAACCGCCCGACCTGTGAGCTGATTAAAGGCGCGCGCAGCCGCGGTGGGAGGGTTATTGCCGTTGGCACAACATCAGTACGCAGTCTGGAAGCCGCTGCAACAGGGGGAGAGCTGGAGCCCTTTTCCGGTGAGACAGATTTATTTATCTACCCCGGCTACGAGTTTAAGCTGATTGACGCAATGATCACCAACTTCCATTTGCCAGAGTCGACTTTGCTTATGCTAGTGAGTGCCTTTTGCCCACAAAAAAAGGTACTTGACGCTTATCAGGAGGCTGTCATAGAGGAATATCGTTTCTTCAGTTATGGCGATGCCATGTTCATTTACTGAGTAATCCGCCCCTGTTGCGGACAGTCTGAGGCTGAAAGGCAGGTCTGTGCGGGGCTCTGACAGCAGCGAAGATTCTGCTATAATTCACCACTTCCACCACTAGTAAATTACAAGGACACTATCCGCCATGAAAGCACCTGTGCGTGTTGCTGTAACCGGCGCAGCTGGTCAGATCAGTTATTCCCTTTTGTTTCGTATTGCCGCTGGAGAAATGCTCGGCGCCGATCAGCCCGTTATCCTGCAGCTGCTGGAAATTACCCCGGCGCTTGAGGCGCTGAAGGGCACGGTAATGGAAATCGAAGACTGCGCCTTTCCGCTGGTCTCCGACATCGTGGCGACAGACGATCCGATGGTAGCATTTAAGGACGCAGACTACTGCCTGCTGGTTGGGGCCAGACCCCGAGGGCCCGGCATGGAGCGTAAGGACCTGCTTGAGGCGAATGCCAGAATATTTTCCGAACAGGGTGCTGCCATTAGCACAGTCGCCAGTCGCGACGTCAAAGTGTTAGTAGTGGGCAACCCCGCGAATACGAATGCCCTGATTGCCTATCGCAATGCACCAGATCTCGATCCCGGTCAGTTCACCGCGATGACGCGGCTTGACCATAACCGCGCCATTTCCCAGCTTGCTGCCAAGACCGGTAAGCACAGTTCTGAAGTGGATGGTATGATCATCTGGGGCAATCACTCTGCCACGCAATATCCCGATATTCACCACTGTACAGTCGCCGGAACGGCGGCGATGGAGTTGGTGGATCAGGATTGGACCATAAACGATTTCATTCCCACTGTGCAGCAGCGTGGTGCAGCCATCATCAAGGCGCGGGGGGCATCTTCGGCAGCGTCTGCGGCCAACGCAGCAATCGAGCACATGCGCGACTGGGCACTGGGGACAGCAGGTAAGACGGTAAGCATGGGAATTCACAGTGATGGCAGTTACGGAGTGGAGAAGGGGCTTATCTACTCATTCCCGGCAACCTGTTCAGCCGGCAGCTACGAGATCGTGCAGGGTCTTGATGTGAATACGTTCAGTCAGGAGTTGATGGATAAGACCGAGACTGAGCTCAGAGAAGAAAGGGACGCGATTGCCGAGCTGCTGCCCTAGTGGTGATCACATAAGCGCGGTCTTGATAACACGCCTCTGATGACAAGCAACCCGATTACCCTGAGTAAGCGCAGTCAGTTCTGGATTTTTCAGGCTCTGGGTTGGTCGGTCTGGGTTGCACTGCTGTCCTTCCGGGACCTGTTTGTCAATCCTGAGTTTCTGATCCCGCGGATCCTCTGCTG
>CACJWK010000043.1 GCA_902597095.1 uncultured Pseudohongiella sp. | reverse complement strand
GAGGGGGTGTATCTGACGCTGGCGCCGGCGTTCAGCGATGACCCGGGTTTGCGCCTGCAGGAGGCGGAGCCGATACTGATTTACCCCGGTTATTCGGTATCTTTCAGCTATCTCTATGAGGATCTCGGGGAGACCCGCGTGTGGAATGCGGAGTGGAACGGCGAAAAGCTGCTGAGTCTGCCACTCGCCGTATATGCCCGCTTTGAGCCGGGGGATGGCAGTCAGGCAGAGGAGTCCGCGGAGGTGCTGGAGGTCGTCGCGCGCATTCGCAACAACCTGCACCGCAGCATTCAACCTAACACGGCGGAGCAGCGCGCCTTATGACAAACCAGCCTGCTGCAACAGTCAAGAGTCAAAAAGGGTCAGTTCTAATTATTGTGTTATGGACGTCGGTGTTGCTGACGGTGCTGGTGACCGCGATGGCGGGCAAATTGCGCCTCTCTGCCCAAACAGTTGCTCATAATCAGGATGTCAGTAAGCAC
The DNA here is from genome assembly GCA_902597095.1 of uncultured Pseudohongiella sp. Lineage (GTDB taxonomy): Bacteria > Pseudomonadota > Gammaproteobacteria > Pseudomonadales > Pseudohongiellaceae > UBA9145. The sequence goes on along the minus strand of CACJWK010000043.1, from coordinate 9,908 downwards.
TGGGCAGCGGTCATGGGCACGGTGCATCAGGCCGAAATGGAGCTCATGCTGGAGATGATGGCGCCGCCGATTGATCAGGAGATCGAGCTGACCGAGGAAGGCGAGGCAAGAAACCCGCGTTACCGCTTCAACGGTCAGCCCCTGACGCTGTACTACCCTCAGGCTGAGGAGATGGTGGTGCGGATTTATGATCACGCCGGCAAGATCAACCTAAATCGCATACCCCGTCGCAACATGCAGATGCTGATAGAGAAACGGCTGGGCGGGCTGGATGCCGACCCGGAGCAGGTGCAGGATTTGCTGAGCGCCTGGACCGACTGGACGGACCTGAACAATCTCGAGGGACTCAATGGCGCCGAAGAGGATTACTACCAGTCCTTGGAGCTCGGCTACTCTCCGCGCAACAATCCCGAGCTGGATACCGTGGAAGAGATCCTGCATGTCAGGGGCTTTGCTGAGCTGCTGGAAGGGGTCAATCTGGAGGCTGCGTTTACCATTTACGGCAACAACCGCACCGTGAATCTCAACCTTGCTACCCGTGAGGCCATGGCCCTGCTGCCCGGGCTCGACGAGGAGCTGATCGAGAACATTCTGGCTTTTCGCGAGGTTGAGGACATTAACAACCGCGCTGAGGTCGGAGAGATCGTGCCATTCGAAAACTTGCAGGAACTCTCCGCGTGGATCGGCACCAACACCTCACAGATTTACTCAGTGTATGTCTATCCCCGGGCCACCCTGAGCGAAGCTCAGCAGCTGGCGCACGAAGAGACTCAGGAATTTGTTAATCCTGACCCGGTCACGCAAGCCTATATGGAGGTAGTTGAGGCTCGCGCCCACACCGCGCTACCTCGCCTGTACAAGGTGGACCCTTATGGTTACCTGCCGGACACAGCGCCGCCGCGGGTGTATCCGGAGGATTACCTGTTCGATGCTCAGTAGGCATTGACAGGGGCTTTCGGACCGGTGCGGCCAAAGAGAACCGGAGTGACCAAGAGAGACCCAGAGAAGAACAAGGAGGCGCATTTAGGCTCAGACAGAGACTGATTCAGAAATACTCAGAGGCATTCAGAAGGACAGACAGGTCGGTAACGACACCCGGAGCTTTTTAAAAAAACGCAGGCCAGGCTGTGAATGCGGCGAACCGTCAGCGCTGCCGCGAGACCTGCCAGTCCGCGGCCATGGCAATCGGGCCCACCCCCTTGTTAGCTTTGACCGACAGCTGTTTGCTGAACTTGGTCTCATACCACAGTAGACCGGTTTCATCTGCCAGTCCGCACAGCACATAGAAGTCGCCGACCCGCATGGCAAAATTCCTCACCACCAGCGAAACGGTGAAGCGATCGCCTTTTTTAAAAGGCCCTTTTTCCACGCCTTCGACGTCGGTGGTGAAAAATGAGGCCACAGGTTCCTCGGCCGACTTCATGAGGGCAAAGCCGAAGGTGGCCTGGTTGACGTCGTTTAGCACTTCGACCTCCATCTCCAGCGTCACATCGGACAGCGCTTCCAGTTCGTCAAGCACATTGCCGTCGCTGTCTATCACCGCGAGTGAATTGATCCGGCAGTCCTGGGTCGGGCAGTCCTTTCCCTGCTCGGTTTGTTCCAGGTCGTCGCGGATGGTGTTGTAGGATTTCTTGTTGCTGCAGAAATCTTCGTAGTGACCGACCACTTTGTCGCTGTCGCCCATCTCTCTGATCTTACCTTTGTCGATCCAGATGGCGGTGTCGCAGAGCTCTTGAATGTGGAACATGGAGTGGCTGCAGAAAACCATGGTTTTCTGCTCGGCGCGGAATTGGTTCATGCGCTCGACGCACTTGCGCTGAAACGCCATGTCGCCAACCGACAGCGCTTCATCGATGACCAGGATATCCGGCCTCACCATAGTGGCAATGGAAAATGCCAGCCGCACGTACATGCCTGACGAATAGGTTTTCACCGGCCGGTCAATAAAGTAATCCAGCTCGGAGAATTCGATGATGTCTTTTTCCAGCTCGGCAATATTGTCGTCTGGCACCCCCAGCAGCGATGCGTTGAGATAGATGTTGCGACGTCCGGTAAACTCGGGATGAAAGCCGGCGCCCAGCTCCAGCAGTGCCGCGACCTGACCGTGCAGCCGCACAGCGCCGCTGCTTGGTTGTAGGGTGCCCACTAGCAGTTTTAGCAAAGTAGACTTGCCGGCGCCGTTGTCGCCGATTATGCCGAGGCTCTGGCCGTCCTGTAGTGCGAAGGAAATGTCCGACAGCACGTGGTAGAGCTGATGTCGCGGTTTGCGCAGAATGATCTCCCAGAGCCGGTCCTGTGGACTGTCGTAGATTTTGAAGTCCTTGTGCAGGTTGCTGACTGTGATGCGCGGTGTGTCCATTTACAGCACATCTCCGAAGGCGTGTCGGATGCGCATGAACAGCCAGCCGCCGATGCAATAGCTGACCAGCGCGGTGGGCACGATGATCAACAGATGAGTCAAGCTGATTTCGCCGAGCAGCACGATCTCGCGGTACAGGTTAATGAAGCTGTGCATGGGGTTCAGTAGAAACAGGTCCCGGACACTCTCATCCCGGATCATCGAGATGGGGTAAATCACCGGCGTGAGGAAAAACCAGATGGTGACGCTGAGCAGCACGATTTGCTGCAGATCCCGTAAAAACACACACAGTGCAGACAGGACGGCCACCAGTCCCAGAGTAAACAGAAACTGCAGCGCTAAAATCATCGGAATCAGCAGCCAAGCGGCTGAAAACAAACCTTGAATGGCAAGATATCCCAGAAGCAGGCCGAAGCCGATGGCATGGGTCAGGTAGGGTACCGCGGTGCCGACCACCGGCAGGACCTGCACCGGAAACATTACCTTCGTAATCAATGGCGCCTTCTCCAGCAGCAGGCCGGCGGATTTGCTGAGCGCCTCGGCGAAGGCGAACCAGGGCAAATAGCCGATCATCATGAACACAACAAAGTGAGTCTGGCCGAACTCTGCCGGCGCGCGCACCTTAAAGATGTAGTTGAACACGAAGGCATAGATGATGATGTGCACGGCCGGGGTCAGGAACAGCCACAGCCAGCCTCCGATGGAGGCGGTGAACTGTCCGGAGAAATCCTGCCGGGTGAAGTTTTTTAACAACCGGTAGTGGGTCACGGGCGTGAGCAGCCATTGGCGCAGCAGGGTGAAAAACATGGGCTATTCAGGAATTGTTGGTCGGGCCGCTACATTCCGGCCAGCGTGGGCCTGTCCGGTAGTGACTTGGACATGCATTTAACCACGAACCGTCCCGGAAAGGCTAAAACTCAGGCCACGGAGGCTTTATACTCAGGGCAGTATATTCGAGCACGAGTCTCATGCCGCTGAACCCTGAACACGTTCTCCTGCCCTTTGCGCCGGCCGACCTGCCGCCCGGACCCTGGCTCGTATTTGCTCCGCACGCCGATGATGAAACCTTCGGCATGGGTGGCAGCCTTCTGAAAGCTAGCAAGCAGGGGGTCGAGACCCACGTCATTGTCCTGACCGATGGCGCGCGGGGAGGAGAGCTGGATGACCTCGTGCACATACGCCGGCAGGAAGCGGAAGCGGCTGCGCATTTGCTCGGTCTGGCGAGTTTGGAGTGCTGGACAGAGCCTGACCGCGGGTGGGAGCAGAGCGAGGGACTGGCCGAGCGGATCGCGGCGGCCATCCGCAGGCTGGCGCCAGCCAGCGTCTTTTTTCCCGGGCCGATGGAGATTCACCCGGCCCACCGCGCTGCGGGATTCGCGGTCTGGGGCGGACTGCAGCAGGTGTATCAGCAAAAACTGATCAGGCCACTTGCCATTGCCTACGAGATTAGCGTGCAGAATCCGATCAACTTCTGCATAGACATCACCGGTGAGAAGGCCGGCAAAGAGGCTGTCATGTCGGTTTATGCCAGTCAGAACAGTGAAAACAATTATCCGGAACTGGTGATTGCGCTGAACAAGACTCGCACCCTGTCACTGTCGCCAGAGGTGGGCTACGCCGAGGGATTCTTTCAGTTCAGCGAGAAGGATATGGGCATCCCGCTCCGGGAGATGACCCATCACATGATTAACTTGTACCAGTGAGTCAGGCAGTTTGCTAGCGCGCTCGATTCCTTCAAGTTGATCAGGAGCCAGGTGCTACCATCAGACGGCTGATTTCCAACATATCGCTGGCGTTGAGTGTGCCGGCTTCGCGTTTCAGCAGCAGCAGGTAATTGATCTGCTCATAGCGGGCCCGTTGCAAATCTCGCTCTGCCTGAAATTGATCGCGTAGGGCATTGAGCACATCGACGTTGGTGACCACACCTAGCTCAAAACCTTCCTGTGCCGCTTCCGATGAGAGGCGCGTGGACTCGACCAGGCGTTCGGCAGCCTCGGTAAGCAGCTTACTGGACTGCACCTGCAGATAGGCGGAACGAACATTGGCGTTGGCGTCCAGTTCCGTCTGTCTGAGCTCGCTTTCGGCGATATTCCGCTGGGCCCTTGCTTCACTTTCGCGGGCCCGGTTGGCGCCCCCCGCGTAAATCGGAATGGTGACGTCAACCCCGATGAAGGTGTTGTCTGTGTCTCCGAGAAACCGGTTGTCAAACCCGACGTTGGATTCCTGACGGGTGGCGAAGAAGTTGACCCGGGGCATGTAGGCGCCCTGAGTCTCCGATATGCCCTCCTCCGCGGCCTCAAGCGCGTAGCGTCGCGCGCGAATCTGTTGATTGTTGCTTTCCGCCATGTCGATCCAGAAATGCAGATTGTTGGTGGCTTCGGGCAGTGTGGTGCCCTCACGCAGGATGTGCAGCTCGCCTGCTTCGATGCCGGTGATGGCGCGCAGTCGCTCCTGAGCAATAGCCAGTTCCGCCTGCAGCCTGAGCTGCTCGGCCTGCACCGCTGCCAGGCTGGCTTCAGCCTGTCGCAGGTCGGTAATCTGCGCGAGCTGAAGGCGGAACAGGCTCTGAATCTGGCTCAGCTGATTGCTGATGGCATCTACTTCGGCTGCCACCGAGGTGAGCGAATCCTGCGCAAACAGGACGTTGAGATACCTTTCTGCAACGTCGGTCAGCAGCCGGGAGAGCTCATAGTAATACTCGGCTTCCAGCTGATTCTCGATCTGTGTCGCGCGCCGGCGCGCAGCGAAGGCCTGCCAGTTAAATAAAGTCTGCTGCAAGGAAACAGAAAACCGCTCGCCTTCAAAGTCCTCAGAGATCGGCGTCCCGAACTGGCTGAAGGAGTTGCGCGAGTTGTCCGTGAGATTGGCGTTGGCATTGATCCGCGGGTGCAGCTGCCCTTCGGCCTGACGCTCCCGTGCCCGCCCGATGTTCAGGCTTTCCTCGGCGATACGCAGCGACGGGCTGAAAGTGATGGCCGCGTCGAAAAAGTGTTCGAGCGTTTCCCCAACGACCAGCTGGCTAGGCCCGTTTCCGCTTTCAGCGGCATTCAGACCGCAGCCCAGAGCAAGTAGCCCGGCGCAGAGGATAGGCAGGAAGGGGGGCAATCTCATTATTTTAATCTTCGTTGAAGCTGCGAGCGATGGCGTTTGAGAACGGCTTGAACAGGTATTGCAGCAGCGTACGTGAGCCTGTGTTTATGTAGACTTCAGCTGGCATTCCTGGCATGAGTGCCAGGTCGCCCAGGTCTTCCGTGCCTTCCGGATTGACCTCGACTCGGGCAAGATAAAACGGAACGCCGGTCATCTCATTAATAATACTGTCGGCTGAAATCGACAGGACAGTACCGAAGATTGTCGGCGCGCTACTGCCAAAGGTTGAGAAGCGGATGCGCGCTTCTTGTCCGACCGACACTCGGTCAATATCGATAGGATTCACGCTGGCTTCGAGTACAAGTTCGTCGCTTTCCGGCACAATTTCCGCGATTGCTGCGCCGGAACTAATAACGCCGCCGATGGTGTGGACCTGCATACCATTTACTGTGCCGCTGTCCGGCGCAACGACGGTAGTGCGGCTGACCACATCACGCAGCGCTATGATACGCTCATCCACGTCCTTGAGTCTGGTTTGTACTTCGCCTAGCTGGGTAACCACCTCGTTCTGAAATTCGCTGTCCTGTTGCAGAATTTGCAGCTGGGTTTCGCCAATCTGAACTTCGGTTGCGGCAATATTTGCGGTTAATTCTGCTGCTTCCCCTGAGGCGGCGGCATAGTTGCGTTCCGCCTGGCGCAGCAGGGTCTTCTCGGAAAAGCCCTTGTCCAACAGCGTCCGGGTGTCAGACAGTTCATCGAGGTAGGACTGGGCGAGAATTTGCTTAGCTTCCCTGAGCGCCTCCATGCCGACGACTTGATTTTGCAGCGCCTCAACCCGCTGCTTCAGGATGTCACTGCGTCCCTCATTAGCAGTCTTTCGAGCGGTAAAAATTTCGGTCTGTGCGGCGGTTTCCTCGCGTACCCGGTCGTCAGCGCGACTCAGACTCGATGAAAAGTTAACCTCGTCAAGTCCGTCCCGCTCGGCGATCAGCCGCGCTTCCATTGTTTTCAGCGCGATATGTTCACTGTTGGCCATTTCCAGCGAGGCGCGGGATTGGGTCGCGTCGAGTACCAGCAAAGGTTGGCCTGACTCCACCAGATCCCCGTTCTGCACAAGGATGTCCGAAACAATGCCGCCTTCCAGATGTTGCACCGTTTTCTTGTACGATTTTACTGTGACCGTGCCCGGCGCGAAGGCAGCACCGTCAAGGGGGGCTAAGCTAGCCCATAAACCAAAAACCCCGAAAACCAGAGCAATCAGGCTCAAGCCGATTCGCCTGGCGCCTTCCATGCTGGTATTGCCATCCGAAAAAGGGCCGCTCCCGGCATCATAGTCTTGGTGCTGATTCAGTTTCATTTAGATGCTTTCAGATCAGTTGGCCGCAGTCTGAGGGACGGCGGTGGGTTGCGCGAGCTTGGCTAAAACCTGGTCCTTTGGCCCAAAATTCACGGCTGCCCCTTCTTTCATTACCAGAATTTTGTCGACACACTGCAGCACCATGGTTCGATGGGTGATGATGATGACGGTGCAGCCATTAGACTTCACTCGTCGCAGAGATTCGACCAATTCCCTTTCGCCCTTATCATCGAGGTTGGAATTCGGTTCATCGAGCACAAGCAGGCTGGGCTGGCCATAAATGGCTCTGGCTAGGCCGATACGCTGCCTTTGGCCTCCCGACAGCATGCCGCCCACGCCGCCTATCACGGTGTCATAGCCGCTGGGCAGACGCAGGATCATGTCATGAACTCCGGCTGCCTTCGCGGCGGCGACAATCTGCTCGGGATCAGGCTGCCTGAACCGGCAAATATTTTCAGCAACAGTGCCGTCGAACAGCTCGATATCCTGCGGAAGGTAACCGATGTGGGGCCCCAATTGCTCGCGGTTCCAACTGACAATGTCTGCGCCATCGAGACGAACTTTACCGGTATAGATGGGCCAGACGCCGAGCAGAGCTCTCGCCAATGTGGATTTTCCCGACGCACTTGGCCCAACTATGCCGAGAAATTCGCCACGTTCCAGTGCGAAGCTTACGCCTCTGACAACAACATTCTTTGAGCCCGGCGGCACCACAGTGACCTGTTCGGCCCTCAGCGCGCCTTCCGGCGCAGGTAGCTGCATGGTTTCAGCGCTCGGTGGCAGCGCCTGCAGCATCTCGTTCAATCGGGCATATTGAGTTCTGGCCACCGTTATCCCTTTCCAGGATCCTACAAGCATATCAATGGGGGCCAGCGCGCGGCCGAGCAGCAGTGAACCACCGACCATCATGCCCGGGGTGATTTCCTGTTTGAGAGCGAGATAAGCGCCCAAGCCGAGTAATGAGGACTGGGCTATCATGCGAGTAGACTTCGAGAGACCGCTGAGCATGCCAGCTTTGCGGCTAGCTTCTGTTTGCTTGTTCAGCACATCGGCATGCAGCGCATCCTGCTTGCGGTGCACGTCCTCGGCCATGCCCATTGCAGTGACCACCTCGGCGTTACGCAAGCCGCCTTGAAATTGAGCGGACGCTTTGACTGCCGCTGCATTCGCATCGGTCATTAGTTTTCCCGTTGCCTTTTCAGCGACTATTGCCAGAGCCACCATGATGATCCCGCTGATGATCCCGGCAATCCCGAACACAGGATGGAACAAAAACATCACTCCGATATAAATCGGGAACCAAGGTGCGTCGAAAAAGGCAAACAAGCCATTGCCAGTCAGAAATTGGCGTAAACTAGAAAGGTCCTGAACAGGCTGGGCGTTACTGACCAGTCCTCCGGTTAGCAGAGAGCGCTTGAAGGTAGCGTTTGAGACGCGCTTTCTAAGAATCGATTCCAGCCGGTTGCTGGCACTGATGAGAACCATCGAGCGAACCCATTCGAATCCGCCCATCGCCATAAGGAGGCAGACCATCAACAGCGACAACATCGCAAGTGTTGGCAGACTGCCACTGGAAACGACGCGGTCGAAAACGGTCATCATGTATATAATAGGGGTAAGCAGCAGCAAATTGACAGCGGCGCTGAAAATTCCCGCATAAACGAAGTATTGCTTGCATGCGCGCAGCGCAAGTCTGAGCTCGTCTTTCGTGCCTGTTCGTGCTGCCATTTCTCTGCTCTGTTATCGCTTTTTTAGCTGTTGTACATCAATCCGTTTTTACCAGCTGCGCACCGGTAACCTGGGGGCGTCAGGCCTGAATTCAAGTATTTCGTTGGTGTGTGCTCTTCGTAGTTGGCGCCTCAGAGAGTCTCTTAACTATTGGCGAGCCGCGTAAGCATTGATTAAATGAGTTAGGTCGGCTGACGCCAACTTCTCGCAATGCAACCACGGATGCTAATCTCCATTGGCTAGCTTCCGCAGAGCTGCGGGGGATACAATTATCAATGAGTTCTGGCCCTTGCGTCTTACTATCTGCCGATTCTGTAAAGTCTGAAACACCCGTGTCACGCTCTCTCTGCTTACACTGATCATATTTGCAATTTCAAGATGCGTTGGAGGATTTAATATTTCAGCCTCTAGATCCAGGCCCGCATCTAGTACGCGGTTTGTTTCAGCACAAAGCAGCCACAACTGGCTACAAACTCTTTGCTGGGTGTTGGATATCGCCAATAGCGACCGCTGATGTGTCAGTTGCTTCACCCTCTCTGCTAGTTTTTTTCCAAGCAAATTCATCATGTTGGCGTTTTCAGTCATGATTGCTTTAATGGCGCGCGTTGGGACCTTGACTACCAAAGAGCTCGTAAGAGCAATTACATATTCTGGCCTTGCCGATTCGTCGAATAGTGGCATTTCACCGCAGAAGTCTCCCGGTTCAACGAAGAAGAGCCCCACTTCCCTACCATCTAGTGTAAAGTCGATACCTTGTAGTCGCCCTTCAAACAAAAAGCACACGGGCGTATCGTCATCGCTGGGGTCGATAACTACGCCCCGCCTCGAAAGCTTTTCAGCTCGGCAGGAGGCCGCAAGGGTTTCCAACTCTGCCGTAGATACAGTCCTGAGCAGCGGGAAACTGCCCAGCATTTGAGGAGTGACGTCCATCGGATGTGAAATTAGTCTCGTTATTAAGGCGCGGCGAGCGGACACGCTTAGATGACTGTAGTATAAGTATCTGATGCTTATAGGTAAATTCAAGGCTTTTACCACAATGTGATCTTGATCACCTCGCCACACCTATGCTTTCTTTATCATATGATCAGGATTTTCTAATAGGTCAAGATAGGTTTACATGATAAATAACCCCAAACCATGCTTCGTAGCGGCCATTTGTATTTTTCTGCTGTCGCTACAATTGCCTTTGATTGCGGTAGCTAACGAGGGCGCGACGTCAGTGGGCGAAAGTACACTTGTCTTGGGCCAAAGTGAGCTAATCAGGGCTGATGGTTCTCGAGAAGCCGTTTTACGAGGCGGACTTATTTATGTCGGTGATCGAATTTCGACATCTTCGGGCGGGCATGTGCACATCAAGTTCAAGGATGGCGCACT
>CACJWK010000042.1 GCA_902597095.1 uncultured Pseudohongiella sp. | reverse complement strand
CCGGTGGTGCAGAACGTAAGTGGCTCAATCCAAACAGAACCGCAGCAGATCAAGGACAATCTGGTGAGGCAGCTACACAAGCCGGTCTTATGGGTAGATTGCGTCAGGGCCATACACGAAGCCGGCGTGCAGAAGCTGGTGGAAGTAGGCCCGGGCAGGGTTTTATGTGGGCTGGTCAAACGCATTGAGCCAAAACTTGTTTGCATGCCGAGTGAAGATCCGCAGGATTTTGCCAGTCTCGTGATGGAAGTAGCGGGCTAGTATTGAGATCGGGCCGTGTCTGGGGATACATGGGAATTTAGGAGAAGCGATGACTGAAGATACGAAGATTGCGCTGATAACCGATATAACGACGACCTGAGCGTCATCGTTGACGACCTCTCGAAAACAGGCCTATTAGCTGAATCTAAGGGCGCCAAGTGTGTGTTTTTGCCAGAATTCATCGGAAAAGACGGTGACCCTTTGCCTTTAATCGTCCAGAAATCTGATGGTGGTTACCTGTATTCGACCACTGACCTCGCCGCAATCAGATTACGACGCAAAATGAGTATACAGCGAGCTTTGTATGTCGTGGACGCCCGTCAGTCCCTTCATTTTCAGCAGGTTTTTGCAGTGGCCCGTGCAGCAGGCTTTTCTAACCAGGACTTAAGTCTGGAGCATGTATCTTATGGCACCATGATGGGGAAAGATGGTCGCCCCTTCAAAACCCGCTACGGTGACACAGTTAAGCTGGCCGAACTGCTGGAGGAAGCCAAGCAGAGGGCCTATGACCTGGTGACCGAGAAAAACCCAACGCTCCCGGACAGTCAGCGGCGAGAAATAGCGGAGCGAGTCGGAATAGGTGCCGTAAAGTACGCTGATCTTTCCAAGAATCGCACCAGCGATTATATTTTTGACTGGAGCACAATGCTGTCCTTTGAAGGCAACACCGCACCCTATCTTCTGTACGCGTATGCTCGGATTAAAAGCATCCTCAAAAAAGCCCCTGAAGGAAACTACGATGCGATCAAAAATTTGTCAGAGCCAGAAGAGCGTGCGCTCTGTTTAAAAATGCTCCAGCTGGGAGAAATCATCGAGGCCGTGGACCGGGACTGCATGCCGAACCAGTTGTGCAACTATCTGTATGAGCTCTCCGGCTTGTTCATGAAATTTTATGAGAATTGTCCGATTCTCAAAGCGGAGATTTCACAAGCGGAATCCCGTTTGGCGCTTTGCCGGTTGACTGCGGAAACCCTGCAGCAGGGGCTGGAACTGCTTGGGATTACACCACTGGAGCAGATGTAGAGGTTGGCCAGGCTCTGAACAGTATTTCCCTGGCTATGGGCTCCTATCACCTCTGAGTATGCTCAGAACGCTGATGCTTGTGTACACAAAAGAAGGAGGGACGCATTACGTACAGTCTTACGTTTAGCGATATCCGAACAAGGTCACTGAATCTGCATAAGAACTTTATTCAACCTTGCCGAAAAAGCTCCCGGGTCTTTCAGCTGTCCTCCTTCGGCGAGACTGGCCTGGCAGAAGATAATTTCTACAAGATCTTCGAAACGCTCTTCGTCCTGTTCATCATTAAGTTTCTCGATCAGACCATGCTGGGGGTTGAGTTCAAAGTGAGGGCTCGACTCGGGTAGCGACTGGCCAGATGCTTCCATGATTTTTCTCATTTGCGCCCCCATATCACCCTCGCCTATTGCTAGACATGCCGCGGAATCGGTCAGGCGGTGAGTCACTCTGACCGCACCCACCCGGTCGCCCAGTACCGTCTTGATTCGCTCGGTTAAGCCTTCCAGGGCTTTCTCGGATTCTTCCTGCAGTTTCTTCTCTTCAACATCCTCGAGACCACCAAGGTCTAACTCACCCCTCGCAATATCCTGCAATGGTTTTCCACCAAACTCTCGAAGATGGCTCATTAGCCACTCATCTATGCGGTCATACATCAAAATGACCTCAATGCCTTTCTTTTTGAATATTTCAAGGTGGGGGCTTGTTTTTGCAGCGTTGAGCGAGTCTGCGACCAGATAATAAATTTTGTCCTGCTCACTGCTCATCCGGCTGACGTAGTCTTCCAGACTCTGATCCTGAGAACTGCCTTCGCTCTGAGTAGTAGAAAACTGGAATAACCCAGCCACTTTCTCTCGATTGCCAAAGTCTTCTCCAGGACCTTCCTTAAGCACCTGTCCGAACTGGTCCCAAAATGATTGATACTTCTCAGGATCTTTTTTACGCAACTTACTTAGCATGTCGAGACAGCGCTTGGTCAAGGCGCTGCGCATCGAATCAACGGCCGGGTCCTTCTGCAGAATTTCACGTGATACATTAAGTGAGATGTCGTTGGAGTCAACAACGCCTTTGATGAAGCGCAGATAAAGCGGCAAAAACTGCTCCGCTTCATCCATAATGAATACGCGCTGGACGTATAGCTTCAGTCCTCTGGCAGCTTCTCTGTTCCAGAGGTCAAATGGGGCTCTGCTGGGAATATAGAGAAGACTGGTATATTCCAATTTGCCTTCGACCTTGTTATGACTCCACTGAAGCGGGTCTTCGAAATCGTGACAGATCAGCTTATAGAATTCTTGGTATTCATCCTCATTCACTTCTGAGCGGGACTTAGTCCACAAAGCTTTTGCATCATTGACGGTTTCATATTCCGGAGACTGTGGTTCGTCGTCTTCATTATCACTCTCAGAGGAGCCATAATTTTCCTTCAGCATCATTACAGGCAACGACAAGTGATCCGCATAACGTTTGACAATGCTTTTCAGGCGGAAGGACTCCGCAAATTCAAGTTCATCTTCCTTCAGAAAAAGTGTGACTGACGTCCCTCTGTCAGCCTTGCTTATCTCCTCAATGGAATATTCAGATTCACCATTTGAGCGCCAAAGTGTTGCTGAATCTGCTGGGTCACCAGCGCGGCGGGTCCGAACCTCCACCGTCTCCGCCACGATAAAGGCGGAGTAGAATCCTACTCCAAATTGCCCGATCAATGTAGAGTCTTTCCTTTGATCACCGGTGAGGGATTCTAAAAATTGCGCTGTGCCTGATTTAGCAATGGTGCCAAGATTCGTAATAACCTCTTCACGAGACATACCTATGCCATTATCTGAAATCGTGACCGTTTTACTGTCTTTATCGAAGTCTATCCGGACACTCAGTTCCGCATCCAGCTCAAGGAGCGCATCATTCGAAAGGGACTCAAACCGGAGCTTATCCGCAGCATCTGATGCGTTCGAGATCAATTCCCGCAGAAAGATCTCTTTGTTTGAGTAAAGAGAATGAATCATCAGATGAAGCAGCTGCTTGGCTTCAGTTTCAAAACCCAGGGTTTCTGCTTTACGCTCGGTGGTCATAGCTTGTCTCTCGTCGATTTTTAAAAAAAAACCCGGCTCTCTCGCGAACCGGGTTTTTCATGGGGGCAATTTCCGCTAGTTCAAGTGGAAAACCCTAATTGAGCAATGATGGGTATGGCTCATAGAAATCTATGGCTTCCTGCTTACGTTGCTCAATGATGTTGTATCGCTGTTCGGTACTTTGGATGAACGTCAGGTACTGGTTAGCCGACTGGCGATCATCTTCATCACCCGCATCGGCGGCCTGCCGGGCTGCTGATCTGGCGCCATCGAAATCATCAAGCTCAAGAAGTGCACGCGCCAGGAAGATCAGCGTGTCCGAGCGATTACTCAGATTGCCTTTATCGATTGCGGCACGGAACGCATCGGCAGACTCTTCGTAGTTAGCCATCACGTAGTGAATGTAGCCGACGCTGTCCCAGGCATCGCCACTATCAGAGATCTCGGCCAGCTCTAAAGCGCGTGGCAGAGCATTCGCGTAGTCGCTCGCAATCAGGAACATCTGAGAAGCGATCTGCAGATTATCCTCGTTCACGACAATGATGCTCTCCTCCAGCCCCTCTTCGATGATCTTTGACCCAGTAAGCGGAATATCCATCCCCGCAAGTGACTGACCCAGGTTCAGATAACGCGCCTCGTCATCAATGACCCCATTCAGATACGCGAGGTTCAGTGCTTGCACGCGGCGATCTTCCATGTCTAGGCTGGCATAGACGGCATTAAGATTAAGCCAGTCGGTCGCATCGTTAAACTTTACAATCATCGTCTTGGTGAGTTCCAGAGCATTCTCGAAGTCTTCCAAGACAAAATAGATCCCGTTCAGATAAGCATAATCATCGCGCCCCAATTCCTCGCCTTCAACCAGAGACAAATTCATGTAGTCCAGCCAGAAGGGCTTGGCTTCTTCGTAAAGCTCCTGCTGGTAGTAGGCATAAGATAGCCCCTTGAACACCACGATATCCTCAACTTCAGAGATGTCGCGCCACGACTGGTAGTTTTCGATCGACTTCGCCCAATTCTCTTCAGCTGCATAAAGCTGTCCGAGCGACCTGAGTGTCCTCAGTCTGACATCGAGCCTGAGTTCTTCGATGGTCAGCACCTCCTCGAAGATGCCGATCGCCCCGACATAGTCTTCTAAGCCTAGGTAGTAGTTCGTGTAGAAGCTCAAAAGCGTTGATTTTTCGAAATCGTTCATCCGGTCATAGCGCCGCTCACGCAATTCATCGAGCTGAATTTTAGCTTCCGCAAAATTCGGCTCGTCTTCCGGATCCTCAGGCGACATGAGCTCCTGAATTTCAGTGATCGCACGCATGACCTGCTGACTCAAAGTACCTGAGGTTCGTGCCTCAGGCGGCGCTCTTTGTTCGTCTTCGCCGGCAATCACCAGCCCAGTCAGCCCGAAAGGGCCTGTCAGACTGAAAAGCAGAACATAGGCGCTCAGATTATTAAACTTTTTCATCCTGCCTTATTCCTCAAGCTGGTATCTGAACAGATATTGCACTCCGGGCACTTCAACGCCCTGCCCGTCTACGACTCTGGGCTGAAACTTAAAGCGTGTGGCAGCCCGGATCGAAGAGCGGTCGAAGATGCTCGCCGGCTCAGCGTCGACTACAGTGATGGTGTCCTCAACAACATTGCCCATGCCGTCCACCGTGAACGATACCAGGCACCACCCCTCAATACCGCGCTGTGCGGCCCGGGTAGGATACTGTGGCGCGATGGCTACCAGGGGCAGGTAATCCCCGTCGGTTGCCGAGATAGAAGCATTATCAAGGGACAGATTGGTGTCTATGTCCACCGACGCCCGCTCGATATTCAGGGAGGGACCCGAATCCAAGCTGATCTGCTTTTCCGGGGTATCTGGCGTGTCTTGAACGACCTCCTCGATCAATTCAGGTTTATCGATTTCCTCAATAACCTCTAATTCTATGTCTGGCATCGTTGCGTCAACGATCTTTACCACGTTGACTCGCTGATCAAAACGTTCACCAGTGGCAATGAGAGCCTGCATGAAATAAAACAGACCAAGCGTGATGCCGGTGGCCATAGCCATTGAAACCAACCATCTTACAAAGATCATCTTAAGACTCCGCTGCGATACTGACATTGTCGATGTTGGCCTCCCGGGCCGCCGCGAGTATCAGCATAACCTGTTCGTTGTTCGAGTTTTCATCAGCCTGAATAATGACTGATGAGTTTGGAGCGTCGGCCAGCCTCAGCTCGAAGCGAGATCGAATGAATCTCGGGTCTATCTGATCGCCGTCGATCCAGATGTCACCTGCCTGCCCGACGGCGATAAGGATCATATCACCCGAAGTATCATCGGCAGTTGACGCTTCAGGTCTGTTTACTTCAATCCCTGCTTCAGTGACAAAAACAGACGTGACGATGAAAAAAATCAAGAGAATAAAAACCACATCCAGCATTGGAGTGAGGTCAATCTCACCTGCCTCTTCCTGGTCTTTCTTCTTCATTAAGCCTGATTTCATGTTATTGACCTGTGCCTGTGCGTAGAGAGCCTATTGGTTAATCGGCAGGTGATCTTCCAGAAATTCAAGATCCCTATCGATTGTGGATTTCAGATAGTTAAAGGCGAAAATACCGGAGATGGCGCCAACCATTCCGGCCATGGTGGGTATGGTGGCTTTAGAAACGCCTCCAGCCATGGATTTTGCATCGCCTCCTCCGCTGAAAGACATCACAAAGAAAACTTCAATCATGCCTGTCACGGTTCCGATTAACCCCAATAGCGGACAAATCGTCACCAGAACTTCAATAATAGGTAAGGTATTCCGAACATCAAGCGAGATTTTGGAGATCATCATGTTTCGAATCTGATGGGCACTCCAGGACGACTTGTCAGCGCGGGAGTTCCACTCGGCCAACGTATTTTTGACGTTCTTCTTATGTGTCGTGTTGATATACCAAACGCGCTCAAAAACCAGAGACCATTTGACCAGAAGCAGGCCCATGATGATCGTCAACACAGGTCCGCCTCTGTTCATGAACGCTTCAATCGCATCCAGTATATCCAGTATTGCCAGGTACATAGAATGTCCTCTGCTTGACCGGGATATTAAGAACCGCCTGCTGCACGTTCGGCTTTCTGCGCGATCATGCCTGTGGCCTGCTCCTCAAGGATGTGAATGATGTTGTCACTGCGGCTCTTCACGACGGTGTGCATAAAGATTGTGGGGATAGCAACCACAATACCCAATACTGTCGTCATGAGCGCCTGCGAGATACCGCCTGCCATGATGGTAGGGTCACCCGCACCGTAGACGGTAATTTGCTGGAACACCTGAATCATACCGGTAACCGTACCCAACAGCCCCCCCAGTGGTGCGATGGTAGCGATCATCTTGATCAGCGTAAGGAGGCTCTCAAGAGAAGGTGTTTCCCTCAAAATGGCTTCGCCAAGCTTCAATTCCAGGGTTTCAGTATCGGCATTTGGATTTGACTCAGCCACCATCAGAACGCGCCCAAGCGGATTATTGTTAGATGCCTTATCGCTCTTTAACTGCGAACGGACTTTGACTGAAACCAATGTCAACATCAGCAAACGGAAGAATCCGAGAATGATCCCGACCACGCCCACTCCGATGATAATAAAACCAATGACACCGGCGTTTGCCTCTACCTGCTCCTGCGCACTCGGGAAGTTCACCAGGTTGGCCATAACCTGGCCACCTACGCCGCCAGTTGGATCAATACCTGCTCTGGTAAATCCGCTGGCGGAGGAAGTCAGCGCATTGGCCGCACTGCGCACATCGGAACCCGGCTGGCGCGGTAACACCTGCAGGTGACCGACCTCACCCTGATAGCTCAGGTATTCACCGTCTGAAATCGCGTTGAATGAACCGATACGAGTCACTGACCGAGTCGAAGTCTCACCGCTGGGCAAGGCAACTTCCCCATTGTAGGTGACGACACGGCCTGATTCGGTGACTTCCTGATGCATGAAGTACCAGAAGCGCTCCATCTCAGAGATATTGAGCTGTTCTATCGAGCTGCCGGCGCGCTCGATAATGACTTCGAGTTCACCGGTTCGGCCGGGATACTGCGCACTGATCAACGAGTCCTGAAAGTTACTAAGGAAATCACCGGCAACGCCCTGAAGAGTACCGAACAATTCGTTCAGATCGCCTCGCCGATTTCTGAGAACCTCTCGCTTATCCGCAATGATTACCTCGTTTGCTTCAAACTGGTCGCTGAGCTGAACTTGCAGAGTTTCCTGCTCAGTGATTCTGCCCTCGGTAATTTCGAGAATTTCCGTCTGGCGCGCAGCGTTTTGTTCGAACTCCCGCAGCCGCTGCTGATATTCTTCAGATTCAGCGACGCGATCGTTTTCAACCGCATTTAGCAATTCGCTCAAAGAACCTTGTGCATAGCCTGCGGAAGACCCCATCACCATCAAAATGGATACGGCAGTCAGGCCTGTAATTTTTTCTAAAACATTCATTACTGAGCCTCCGGTGCAGAAACTGGCAGGAAGAGAATACTGGGTGCGTCAAGATTGGAGACCACTCTGGAGGCCTGCTGGACCTCTTGACGATAGCCACTGGCTGGCAACTCCACCCACTGGCGGGCATTGTTGTCCCAGGCACCGGTAACCTGGCGGTCGGTGGTTTGGTACATCAGCGACACCCGACCGATGCGAACAACATTGACGTCCCGCTCTACGCCACCAATCTCGATTGTGTCAGGGTAGGTTTCATTGGTACGACCAAAAGCCGCTTCGGTCTGATACATCACAAGTACCTGACGGAATTTTTCGGCGATGGATACATCTGGATTGTCAATGGCATCGCGCGCGAATTGAAGTCGCGCCATCCGCTCATCCATTCGGAATGGATAATCCAGAGAAATAAACTGATCCAGCGCTGACAGCATTTTCTCCATCAGCAGAGGTATCTCTCTGGTCACTTCTTCCACACTAGCGATGGATTCATCCAGTGTCGCAATCTGCTCTTCCTGAGCGGCAATCTGACGACGATAGCCCGCGTTCAAAACCAGCAAAGACTCAAGGTTGTCATTAGCCCGTTTGAATTCTTCAAATGTGGAGCTCGCCTCGTTGGCAAGACGGGTAATCTCCTCTTGAGCTACTGCGGATTCAGCGTATTTATCACCGATGACGTCCATCGCCTGATCCAGAATGCTACTGTCGACCAGAATATCCTGGGCTTGCGCAGCTCCAAAGAAGCTCGACGCGAGTAGTACCAAACCAGACATACTCAATCGGTTAGTGTGACGGTTTTTCATGTGCCATCCTATTATTTGTAAGTTTAGCTGTGTGTCGGAGCAGGAATACGGATAGATGCTGCATAAGAGCGTATCTGCTCAGACACGGAATCTATTATTTTTCGTCCTTTCCTTCCTCATGGAACCGCCAGATATCCTTGAGCATTCACCTCTCTCCGGATGGCAGTTCTCCTTGAAAACAAGCCGATCGGGGTTACTAAATTTCCCAATCTGATATGATGATTGAGAAGTTCAGTAACCGTCGCATCGGACAGGCTTCGCAGGATCTGAGCAGATCTCTTTGCAGGCCTGATTGTCCCTGAAATTCAGGGCGTTGCCCCTGAACTCGAATCAAGACTATCACACTAACCTGCGAATTTAGAACCTTTTACCTGATAAAAATATTGGCATAAAACCCGGCCTGAAGATGCCGGATTTAGACATAAACCGGCTGAAGTTAAGAAGCCGCCCAACCGGTTATTTCAGAAAGCCCCGCGCCGATATCTGCAAGGCTTCGCACGGTTTTCACACCCGCATCATTAAGGGCAGAGAATTTCTCGTCAGCCGTTCCTTTTCCTCCTGAAATGATTGCCCCGGCGTGCCCCATTCGTTTACCCGGAGGGGCCGTAACACCTGCAATATAGGCGACTACAGGCTTGCTGACCTGCTGCTTAATGAATGCGGCGGCCTCTTCTTCTGCCGTGCCACCGATTTCTCCAATCATTACGATTGCTTCCGTCGCCGGATCCGACTCAAACAACCCCAATATGTCGATGAAGTTTGAACCCGGTATGGGATCCCCGCCAATGCCCACACAGGAAGACTGACCAAAACCATGATCTGTAGTCTGCTTCACGGCTTCATAGGTCAACGTCCCCGATCGGGAGACAATACCAACCTTCCCTGGCAGATGGATGTGGCCGGGCATGATACCGATTTTACATTCACCCGGAGTGATCACGCCCGGACAGTTCGGGCCAATAAGCCATATGCCCAGCTGATTGCATTTTTCCTTGGCAACGAGCATATCCAGCGTGGGAATACCCTCTGTAATACACACGATCAGCTTGATACCGGCATCGGCTGCCTCCAGTATTGAATCTTTACAAAAGGGCGCCGGCACGTAGATTACGGAGGCATCGGCTTCGGTCGCTTCAAAGGCCTCCTGGACCGTGTTGAAAACCGGCAGACCCAGGTGGGTCTGACCACCTTTGCCGGGCGTCACCCCACCGACCAGTTGAGTGCCGTAGGCGATTGCTTGCTCCGAATGGAAAGTCCCTTGAGAACCAGTAAAACCTTGGCATATGACTTTCGTATCTTCATTGACCAAGATGCTCATTGGGAATCTCCTGACGCTGCAACAACCACTTTCTCCGCAGCGTCTGACAAGGAATCCGCAGCAATAATGTTCAACCCGCTGCTGGCTAGGACCTCCCGTCCAAGCTCAGCATTATTGCCCTCAAGACGGACAACCACAGGCACTTTGACCCCAACCTCCTCAACGGCGCCAATGACGCCTTCGGCAATAAGATCACATCGCACAATGCCTCCGAAGATGTTCACGAGCACGGCTGCGACATTCTGATCAGAGAGGATGATTTTGAACGCCTCTGACACCCGTTCTCGGGTCGCACCGCCGCCAACATCCAGGAAATTGGCCGGTCTGCCACCGTGCAGCTGCACAATATCCATGGTGCCCATTGCCAGCCCAGCACCGTTAACCATACATCCGATATTGCCATCCAGTGCGACATAGTTCAGCTCCCACTTGGCAGCCTGCGCTTCCCGCTCGTCCTCCTGAGAAGGGTCATGCATGGCCTGGAGTTTTGGCTGCCGGTAGAGCGCGTTGCTGTCGATGTTAATTTTGCCATCCAGGCAGTGCAGGTTTCCTTCGCTAGTAATGACCAAAGGGTTGATCTCAAGAAGTGCCAGATCGAAGTCCTGGAACAGGGCCGCGAGCCCCATAAAAAGTTGTGTAAACTGCTTGATCTGCGCACCCCGCAAGCCCAGA
>CACJWK010000041.1 GCA_902597095.1 uncultured Pseudohongiella sp. | reverse complement strand
GAGCGCAAGATAGATGATCTCAACAATGAGCTTCGGTCTCTGGAGACACAACTCTCCGACAGCACGCTGTATGATGACAGCAACAAGAAACAGCTCGCGGATCTGCTACAGCGGCAGGGTGAGCTGAAAATCCAACTAGCCGATCTTGAGGAAGCCTGGATGAAAGTCCTGGAGCAGCTTCAGTAGTCCCGGTAGTAGTCCCGATTGGCCTCGGCTGCGTAATTCGCGTAAAGCGACCCAGATCAGAATCTCACTCAGACCATCTGCAAATCACAACCCATGGCAAACCCCGTCCCAACTGTTGATTGCACCAACCCGGACTGCGGCATCTCCGTAGATCCTTCCGAGCTCACCTGTCCCAAGTGCGACACTGATCTTCATAACGCGCTGAGCGAGCAGTTCTATGAAATCGATGTGGCGCATAATGGCCAGACGCGGGAAGAGGCGAAGGTGGAAATCGAGGAAGGGCTCAACACCGCACTGCTCTATCGTTTCAGGGGTCTAAAGGTCATCCATGGTTACGGGAGTGGCAGCGGCAAACGCGGGGCCATTGCCAGAGAGGCCACTCGCTTCATGGAAACACTCGCTGCGCGCAAGGGCTACGGTTTCAGGCAGGATGGATTCAACCGAGGCGCACATTTAATTGATTTTGGCCAGTAGCCCGATCGCTTCTGGTCAGAGTCCTCACCGCCAGAACGCGCAAACCTCTGGGCTTCTAACCGGCGCTTCTGCATAATGCTTTGCGTTTCGCTGAAGCCATTGCTTACTAATTATGTTTTTCAATAATATTCGCCTGTTCACCCTCACCGAAACCTTTCCCTACAGTCAGGATGAACTGGAAACCCAGCTCGGCAACCAGTTGTTTGCGCCCTGCAACAAATTTGAGAAATCCCGCCTCGGCTGGGTCAGCCCGCTGGGTGACGCCGCTCCGGTGTCGGAGGACGAAGACGTTGCGCCCATGCTTACTCACGTTGTCGGTAATTTCATTATGGTATGCGCGCAGAAACAGGATCGACTGTTGCCCGCCTCTGTGGTGCGACAGGAGACTGAAGAAAAGGTCGCAGAAATAGAGCACCGGCAGTCCAGGAAAATTTTCCGCAAGGAAAAACGCCAGATTCAGGACGATGTTTACGCCACTTTGCTGTCGCGCGCTTTCACCAAGAACCGGCAGACCTACGCGTTCATCTCCGTTAAAGACAATCTGCTGGTGGTCGACAGCGCCAGCGCACCCCGTGCCGAAGAAGTCGTCAACCTGCTGCGGGACAGCCTGGACTCCTTCCCGGTGGCGCTGCCCCAGGTGCGCACCTCGCCCACTGAGATCATGACCCGCTGGCTACGCGATAAGGCGCCTGGCGAGCACTTCAGCCTGCTTGAAGACGTGGTGCTGCACAACCCGCTGGACAGCAGCAATGTGGTGCGCTGCGCCAGCCAGGACCTGGCCGGTGATGAGATCGCGGCTCACCTCGAGGCGGGCAAAGCGGTGAAGAGTCTGGGGGTTTCCTGGAACCAGGTAATCCACTGCATCATTCACGACGACCTGTCCATCAAACGGCTGCTGTTCGAAGCCATTGAAGAGGAACAGTCCACCGTTGAGGAAGTCACCCCGGCGCAGAAATTCGATCAGGACTTTGCGCTGATGACGCTGGAGCTGAGCGCGTTCTTTGAATCCCTGTTCAAGGCCTTTGGCGGCCTGGGCGAACCCAAGCCGTTCGGCCGCAAGAATCGGGTAGAAGACTGAGGGGCTCAGAAACTCTTCCCACTGATTTAATCATCAAGAGAAAAACCAGCTTTTCTTCCGGCTCCAAGCGTTTCCGATGAAATTCCGTTCCTTGCCCGCTCTGCCAATTTTCGAATCATTTCATGAACCAGTTGATGCGTGAGCGGGATATGCCTTCTCAACTGGCGTGTTGCTGAAAATTTAAGCCAGCAATGCCTCGCATCCGGTGCCACTTAGCAATTCATCGACCCGGGACTTTGAAGCGGTTTCGAGCTTGCCATATTCCTGCCGGATCCAGTGCACGCAATGTGCCTGATACTTGAAGGTTATCTGCTGCCAGGGCTGTCCTTCGACGATTGTCGAGACTTCAGCGGCGTCGGCCATAACCGCCTGATGATTGGCCAGCATCACCGGGACATAGGTCCTGCCCATTTCGGTGAGCAGGTTCTTGATCGCGAGATTATCCGCTGACAATAACCGCCAGTCAGCCTCGGTGGGCTCCAGCCCCGACAGATCTTCCATCACAGACACCCAGGCATACACCCTGGGCGCATTCTCCAAGGTCATGGCAACCGCTGTCGGATCAAACTGGGCTAACTGGGTGAGCTGACCAAACAGTGCAAAATCTGCCGCGCCGGGCCGCTCACCCATAACAAAAGGCGCTTCCCTGAGCAGCGCATCAAAGCAGATCAGAAAGCGTCGATAGCTGGCCTCTATCACCGGCGCGGTGATGTCATTGGAACCTACCACGTAGAGACGGTTCTCCTGTCGCTCTCGGAATGCTCGTTGTTTAACAGCAATCTCCCCGTCCGGTGCGGAAATCTCTCCCCAGTAGGGCAGAATGGTCGCAGCCATGTCCGCATCCGCGTCATAGTGCCACCGAATATGAAACATCGGTTTGGTCAGCCATTCGTCGGCGTAGTCCTCGATCAGGTAATCGACAAAGCGAAGCGCCGGATCGGAAGGAACAACGGAGCGGCCGGGATAATCTGCCTCAAGTCTTCGGATAATAGGCGTGGAATCCACCAGCGCCTCGCGCTTGCCCTCCTGATCGGTCAGATAGACAACCGGTAACAGACTGACCTTGGGCTCCGGCAACCCGTCCAGCGGGTCATTACCCTGCTGCACATATCGATAGGGAATGTGGCGAAACCGCAACAGGCTCAGCATCTTGCGGGTGTAGGGTGAGCCGGGCACGCCTTTGATGATCAGCATAGACAATACAATCCTGATGAGTGAGTAACGCGCTGTGCTCCACAGGAAGTCCAGCAACGGGTAGATATCCTTTCATGCAGTTGAGGCAAATACCAGCCTAAGTCGAAGCACCGTGAACGCCCAAAATTGATCTGTATGATGTTATCCGTTATTTTCGAGGTCTTCTCGATAACTGACCCGTTCATCCCCGTCGCGAAAAGGAATGACAACATGCGAACTTCTGGCCAGAATCCTCATCACCGTCACCGGGCACCCCTGCTGTGCCTGTTGGCCCTGTTGTGCACTCCCGGTCTCAGCGTTCTTGCTGCAGAATCCTGGCCCCAGGCAGAAGCCGGCGCAGAAGCCTCCGGCTTCAGCGCTGCCGGCATTGATCAACTCGACCGGGCCATGCGCGAAATTGTTGCCAATCAGGATGTGGCCGGCATGGTCTGGCTGCTGGCCAGGGACGGCAAAGTCGCGACCTATGAGCATGCCGGTATGGCTCGCCTCGAAGATGACGCGGCGATGACGCAGGACTCTCTGTTTCGAATCTATTCCATGACCAAACCGATTACCGGCGTGGCCCTGATGATGCTGTGGGAAGAAGGGCGGTGGGATTTTGATGATCCGGTCAGCAAGTACATCCCCGAATTCGCCGATCTTAGGGTGCTGAAAGACTATGACGCCGGTGGCGACTTTGAACTTGAACCGCTCGAACGGCAACCCACGATGCGTGAATTGCTCAACCACACCGCCGGTTTCGGCTATGGCTTATTTGGCAACGACCCGGTCAATGCCGCTTTTCGTGAACAAGCGGTGCTCGCCTCAGCCAACCTCGAGAAACTGGTCGCTAAAGTGGCCGACATACCCCTGCTGTCACAACCGGGGGATCAGTGGTTTTATTCAATCGGTGTCGACCTGCAGGGCTACATAGTTCAGAGCATTACCGGTATGCCGTTCGGCGAATTTCTGCGGACCAGAATTTTCGAACCCCTTGATATGCTGGACACCCGTTTCTATGTTCAGGAGCAGGATCAAAGCCGCTTTGCTGAGGTCCACTACTGGGACACGGAACGCAATCGACTGGCACAGCAGCCGCATCGCTCCGACCGGCCGAGCTACTTCGATTCGGCACGACTGGAATCGGGCGGCGGCGGCCTGGTGTCATCCACTCACGACTATGCGCGTTTTCTGCAAATGCTGGTAAATCGTGGGGAGCTGGAAGGCACCCGGATCCTCAAGCCGGAATCCGTCGCCATCATGCGCTCAAACAGCCTGACCGGCGAAGAAGACATGCGCTTTGGAATCGGCGGTCCGGGCCAGCCCGGTCAGGGTTTCGGCGTAGACTTTGCGGTAACCTATGATCCTCAAGCGGCAGGCACTCCGCAGGCCCCCGGGACCTACTACTGGGCGGGCGCTGCAGGGACTACGTTCTGGATTGATCCGGTCAACGACATCTTCTGGCTGTCTATGATTCAGGCGCAGGGACAGCGACGACCAGGCGCAGCCAACGCCGGCGTAATCGCCCGTGGCCTGATTTACGACGCTCTGGTCGATTGAATTGACTGGGCGCTGCCCTGCTGCGCGGATACGCAGCCGGGCAACCGCAGGGGCTTTTTCACCATTGATGCAAGGAGCCAACGCGTGGCGAAAAACCTGTTGGCAGAAGAGTCTCTTTTTGAGATTGGCCTTGTCGCGCTTGCCGACGCATTGCCTGGAGGGGTTTGATCAGGCGGCCTGAGTAGTCATCGGGCTGTCTGGTCCCCCTTTTCGCGTGCCCAGAGCTTTTGCGTCATCACTCCTGCAGCATCCTCGATCACCTGCATCGCATCAAGAATCAGATCTTCACGCCATTTTTGACCGATGATTTGAATACCTGAAGGCAGTCCATCCACAAGATCTACCGGCACGAATCCGGCTGGCATGCCGATATAATTCACGCCATAGCTGTAGATTGAACTATCGAAAAGATCCTTAACACCCTCAAAAGTCTCATCATGGTCACAGGGGTAGCCGGGACGCATCAGGTACGGAGTCAACAGCAGCGGATACTCATGAAGAAGCTGGTTCCATTCGCGAACAAGCGCAGTGCGCGCTGCAATGCCGAGCAGATAGCCTTCAGCGTCCACCATGCCCTGAAGCTGATAATATCCTTCGAATATCTGATTGATGATATCAGAACCATGGGCTTCGAAGACCGGCTCGAGTAGCCGCTTCATTTCAAAATTGGTGTTGAGTAACCACTGCCTGGCAGCTTCCGCCATGGAAGGCGTTTCGACCTCTTCTACCTCATATCCAGCCGCTTCCAGCATTGATGCCGCTCTGTCGAGATTGGCAAGTATGCCCGGATGGATAGAATAGTCGTAAGCATGGCGGCTGATGCCCACTTTCGGCAGATGGTCATGCTCCCGGGAAAACGCCATCGGCACCTGCCAGGGGTCTCTCGGGTCGTACTGCATCAACACTTCAGTGCCCAGCCTGACATCCCTGACCTCCCTGCAAATGACGCCCTGCACAGACATCAGCTGGGCCAGCATGCCGCGCTCCGCCTGGGCTGAAGGCAGATAGGCCGGAACTCGACCTAGACCGGGCTTGATGGTGCTCAAACCACAGGCAGTGGCGGGATAGCGAAGGGAGCCGGCGATATCGTTACCGTGGTTTATGGCGGCAAACCCTGAAGCGCCGGCAGACGCTGCACCACCGGAAGAACCACCGGGAGACGCCTGCAAATCCCATGGATTCCGGGTCAGGCCGTGCAACGGATTATCGGTGGTCAGTCGCATCGACATTTCCGGCGTGTTGGTCCGTCCGATCAGGATGGCGCCGGCCTTCAGCAGATTCGACACAACAGGGGAGTGATCAGGCGCAATGGTGTCCTTGAATATCTCCATGCCGTTGGTCGTGGCACGACCTTTGGTGTCCACATTCACTTTGACGGTCACCGGCACGCCGTGTAACGGTCCGAGTGCTTTGCCGTCGGCAACTGCGGCATCAGCCGCCTGCGCCGCAGTCAGGGCCGATTCATCCAGCAAATCAACAATCGCATTGAGCTGCGCGTTCTTTTGTTCGATTCGGCACAGTGCCGAATGCACCAGTTCGGTCGCGGTGAATGTCCGATTTTTCACGCCTGCCGCCTGCTCGACAGCACTCAATTGCCACAATGGTGTCATGGTGTCTCCCTGCTTGGTCACCACCTTGGATCAGGCAATGAGCATAATGTGGGTGGGGCGAAAACAAAAGCCGATTCGTCCGAGGGTTCAGTGTTATTTGAGTTAGGACGGAGGTGTTTGTACCATGCGATACTGCCTTTTCATGGAACCGCGCCATGTCGGACAAGGACACCGCTGAAACGAGCCATACCTTTCTGGTTCACGATGAACAGCATGCGGAAGGCGCTGTTTCACCACCCATTTATCAGACCTCGCTGTTCACGTTCAACTCCTATGAAGAAATGGAAGCGCGCTTCAAAGGGCAGAGCGACCGTGCGCTTTACTCCCGTATTGACAATCCGACGGTGTCGGCTCTGTTGCAGAAGCTTTGCCTTCTCGAAGGCGGTGACAAGGCGCTGGCCTTCGCCAGCGGCATCGCCGCAATCAGCAATGCCGTACTCGGACTGGTCAGGACAGGTGACCGTATCGTTTGCGTCAATCATTGCTATCCGGATACCTACAGGCTCCTGCGGCTGGTATGTGCCCGCTTCGGCGTGACCACCGACTTTGTAGACGGCACCGACACCGCCGCAGTCGCAAATGCCCTGCCCGGCGCTCGCCTGCTGTATCTCGAATCACCCACGTCATGGCTGTTTCAGGAACAGGATCTGCAGACACTCGCGCAACTGGCGCAGACCCACGGTGTGATCAGCCTGGTGGATAACAGCTGGGCCTCACCGATCTTTCAACAACCATTGGCTGCAGGTATCGATCTGGTCATACACTCGGCCACCAAATACCTCTCCGGCCACAGCGATGTTGTGGCCGGCGCAGTGGTAGGACGCGCTGATCTCATTGATCACCTGAGTGCTGAGACGACAGCGTATCTGGGCGCCAAACTGTCCGCCCAGGAAGCCTCTCTGCTGTTAAGAGGCCTGAGGACCTTGTCACTGCGGATGGAGCGAGTTCATCAGAGCGGTCTGACTCTGGCGGGAAAGCTGTCTGCACACCCATCGGTGAAACGTGTGTACCATCCGGGACTGCAACCGCATCCACAGTCGCTGCTCAGCGGGTATGGCGGACTTTTCAGCTTCGAGGCTGAAGACTCGTTAGACATCCCGACGTTTTGCAATGCCCTGAATTTTTTCAAGCTCGGCGTCAGCTGGGGCGGACACGAAAGTCTCGTCATGCCCGCTGAGATGTCAATCAACCAGGCCGGCTCTCACAGCGCGGCTGTCGATTTCGGCGTGTCAGCTCGCCTGGTTCGCCTGTATGTCGGTTTAGAAGAGGCTTCCGACTTATGGAACGATCTGGAACCTGCGTTCGAAGCCGCAAGCCCACATGAGTAAACCCATTTCACTCACCGAAGCTGCCCTGCCGCTACTCACGATGCTGGCCTTGCTGACTGTCGGCGGCCTGTTTTTACCGATAGGCACAGAGCTTCTGGTCTTCATCATGTTTATCGCCGCCGCCGTCGCCGGCGTCATTGCCATTCGGCATGGCCATAACTGGGATGCCATCCAGCGCTCTACAGGCGAGAAGTTCGCCAGCGTGCTGCCGGTTATCCTGATTCTTCTGACGATCGGGTTATTGATTGGTACCTGGATGTTCAGCGGCACGATTCCGGCTCTGGTCTACTATGGTGTTCAGCTGGTGAATCCCAAGTTCATGATCGTCACGGCATTTCTGATCACTGCCACGATGTCAATGACCGGCTCATCCTGGGCAGCAGCTGGAACCATTGGTGGCGCATTGATGGGCGGTGCTGCCGCCATCAACGCCCCGTTGGCTGCCACCGCCGGCGCGGTGGTATCCGGTGCTTATTTCGGCGACAAGCTCTCGCCACTGTCAGACCAGACGAATATCTGCGCCATTGCTGCGAATGCCAATCTGTATGATCACATCCGCAATATGGCTTTTACCGCCGGGCCTTCTTTTATTGTGGCACTGGTGGTTTATCTGATTACCGGCCTAGTCACAGACACAGGGCATGATGCCAGCACGGTTCAGCCAATCCTTGCTGAGATTCAAAGTGCCTACCAAATCAGTCCAGTGGTGTTCCTGCCCGCGCTAATAGTAATTGTGGGAACATTCAGAAGGAAACCGGCAGCGCTGGTCATGGCTCTATCGTCAGTAGTAGCCATTATCATCGGCATGACCCTGCATGGATTCAGCGCGCAACATGCCGTCATCAGTGCCATTAACGGCTTCGATATCAGCATGACCGGCCTGACACAGACGCCCAGCGAAAGCCTGACCAGCCTGCTGAGCCGAGGCGGCATCAATTCCATGTCGAGCACCTTGATCCTGATCATCGCCGCCTTCTTGCTGGCAGCCGCCATGGATGTCTCCGGGGGACTCAACAAGTTACTTGACGCCATCCTGTCAAAGGCAAACTCGGTCACTGATCTGATCGCGGCAAGTCTGGCCTCGGGCGCAACTATGATTGCCCTGACCAGCCACGGAGGCGTCACCGCGCTGATCGTGGGAGGGCTGTTTCAAACAGCGTATCGGGAGCAGAATCTTGCGCCTGAGAATCTGTCACGTTCGCTGGAGGACTCAGTGACCATCCTGGAGCCTCTGATGCCATGGACAGTCTCCGCCATATTTATGGCCACCACTCTCGGCGTGCCTACGTTGGAATATCTGCCATGGGCAATATTCTGCATGACGGGCTGGATGTTTTCCCTGCTGTTGGCCGCGTTCTATCCGCTCACAGGGTTCGGGCTGAAGCCGCTGCAGTGAGCCTGCGCACCGCGAGTGCAACCCTCAACGTCGCGATGAATCGCTTGCGCAGTGCGGGACATCCAGCTGGCGGTAATCACTGCCTGAAACTCTCTGGCCAAGCAAGCAAGTTCATAGTATCAATAGCGAACACCCTCAGAAGCTGATCTTCTTCAAAACCTGGAGACAAACCTATGCTGAACCTCAACCCAGCGCGCGGCGCCCTGACATCTCTTCGACTGCTCTGCGCGCTTACCGCGCTCTGGCTCGGCACCTCGGCCAGCGCTCAGCAACCCGCGCCACCGCCCGGCGCTTACGATGCCTCACCTTATCTGGGTGAAGTCAGAAACCAGTATGTCTACGGGGACATTTGGGAACGGCCCGGGCTGTCTGCCAGGGACCGCAGCATGATTACCGTAGCCGTCAATCAGGCGCTTTATGCCACCAATGAGCTGCGCCTGCACATGGGCCGCGCCCTCGACAACGGCGTCACTCAGGCCGAAATTTCTGAAATTATTGCACACACGCTGTGGTACTCGGGATTTCCGACAGGAGTGAACGCCGCCAGAGTAGCGGCTGAGGTCTTTGCGGAACGCGGGTTACCCACCTCACCACCCGGCGCCTCCGACCGGAGCCCACCGGAAAACCCCGACCTCGAGTTTCCGGGTGCTTTCCCGCAAACCCCTTACCTGCGTGATCTACTTAATCAGGTTGTTTATGCCGAAACCTGGCAGCGAGAAGAACTTTCGCCCCGCGACCGGAGCATGATTACTGTCGCAGTTGGCACCGCACTTTACGCGTCTAGCGAGATCCGTCATCACGTGGGCCGCGCACTGGATAACGGCGCCACTCAGGAAGAAATAGGCGAGATCATCACCCATGTCACTTTCTACTCCGGCTTCCCCACCGGTGTAAACGCCGCTCGGTTAACGGCCGAGGTATTTGAAGCCAGGGGATTACCCATGGGAGACGGCAGGTTTCCTGCAGCACCGTATCTTGATGAGTTAATTGATGGATTGGTGTTTGATGAGACCTGGGGTCGCGAGCAACTTTCAGCCCGAGACCGAAGCCTGGCTACTATTGCAGTCACCCTGGCCAACTATCAGACCGACCAGTTACGCGTGCATCTGAATCGAGGCCTGGATAATGGCCTGTCCACAGAGGAGATCGCCGAACTGATTGCGCAGGTTACTCTGTACTCAGGGTTTCCGACCGGCGTGAATGCCTCAAGAACATTTGCAGAGGTGCTGCGAGAGCGAGGTCTCCCTCTGCCTGACTCGCCTTAGCCGACAAAACCTACGAACAAATAACTGGCTGCGCACTCTTTGCAGCCAGTTACATGAAGGAAGGATACCCGTATCAGTGAAACGCTGTACACAATGCGCTGCCGACTTTTCCTGTCAGGCAAACCGCCAGTGCTGGTGCACCAGTCTCCCGGTTCTGGATGATTGTTTTCCGAGAGAGTCCTGCGGGCTATGCCCGGAATGTCTCAAAAGTCTCACTATTGAGCAGATCAGCCAAGCCGTGGCGGAATTTGAAGCGGGCGAGACCGACAACCCCGCCGCGCCCTACCTGGGCCAGACGCAAACCCAGTCATTGATTGAAGGCATTGATTACACCATCGAAGGAGGCGTGGCCCTGGTCTTTACCGCCTGGTATCACCTCAAGCGGGGCGAATGCTGCGGCAGTGGCTGCCGCCACTGCCCTTACGACCACATCAATGTGCCGACCTGAAAGGCCGGCAATACCAAGCCTATCGGGGCCGAGAAAATCCGGCCAGACAAACTCTGGCCCATAGACACTAATCTGCCTCAGCCAGTTCCTTCATGGCGCGCAGCGCATTGGTGAACATGCCACGGCGTCGTTCAATGTCCGCTTCCTTTGCTGCCTGGTCAGCCAGATTGGAGACATCCAGGGTCAGGGTGTACAGCATCTCGGACGTGGAATCAGTCAGCGGGCGGGCTTCCATAAAGCCGTGGTACAGATTGTAGAACTCACCTTCCACTGCCGGTTGGGTATAGCCATAGGAAAGCTCAGTCTGCGCCACCATGATTTCCAGAATGCGCCCGCCCAGCAGCGATCGCACAGAGCCCATACCGCCATCGCCCGAGGTAATTTCACAGTCGAGTCCCAGCCATTCACTGATTCCGCAGTAATCACCGACTTTCTCCCAGACTTCCGCGGCCGGTTTATCGATGTCTATTTCCATGTCAATGGTGACGTATTCCTGTGCGACTGCGGACGCTGTAATGAAAACGATGCTTGCAGCAGCAGACGCTAAACTCGTGACTAAACGCATATGGGACTCCTGAAAATTAAATGAGGTCTTATCCTATGCAATTGCGCCCTGAAAACCCAGCCTCAAAGCAAGTTGGATTGCCCCGTTGCCACTGAGCACTTGCTTCCCACCGGAACCTGCGAGACTCTGAACCCATGATGTCCGTGACCTGCTTAAGCCTCCCCAAACCGCTTTCGGTTAGGAGTTCCCGGGATGGCTGAGCTCATTCTTTCCAGCGCGGTGATCCTGCTGCTGATGGTCTCGCTGCTGCTGGTCTTGCGCTGGGGCAATGCCGTTCTGTATGGCGAAATGCCGACGCGCTTTTTCGCCTTTTTCGCCATTCTTTTCACATCCGGTCTGGACGTTGGTCTGATTATCTTCCCGCTGGGGGAGTTTCCGGTTTATGCAACAGAAGCGGTGTACGGCTTCACCAATCCGCTCGCCATCGAATTCGGCTTCTGGGGCTTTTTCATCTGGCTGTTTTACTTCGTGACGACTTTCTATTTTTGCCTGGTTGAACCGCGCCTGAAGCTGTTCGAAATCCCGTGGGTTAAATGGATCAACAACGCCATAGTCATCACCACCTGCGCATTTACCGGATACCTGTTCCTGACCTATTTGCCGGATTATCTCCCCGGCGTGACGCCGCTTCAGCAATACCTTATTGTTGGCCTGGTCCTGATGGCAGCGGTTCTTTCCAGTACCGATATTCGCTATGTGAAACTCCTGAGCCTTTTCTCAACATGGCTGTTTTTTGCGCTGACCCTTCTGGTGTGGCAATACAGCGGGCTCGGGTTCCGCGGCCTTGCGGACAATCTTTCGCAACTGAGTCAGTATTTTGGCAAGGTTCATGAGTTCGTCTTGCCTTTTTCTGATTACCACGCTTTCTACCTATTCTGGTGGTTTGCGTGGAGCATCATGATCGGACAATTTGTGGCTCGCTTTGTTGGCGGCCTTCGAACCTGGCAGCTATTACTCGCACTACTTTGCATTCCCTCTATTCCTATCGCGCTGTGGTTCTCCGTGCTGTTCGGGGTTTATGAGCGAGGAATCGAGATTACGGGTTTACTGAACGGCTTGATGTTGCTGGTAGGAGTAGTCTTTGTCATGAACTCTCTGGACTCACTGACCCGCCTTTATACCGGCAACCTCAGTTGGACTGTCGATGAGTTGGGCATGCGGAAGTATGTGACGTTCCACTGGCTCCTCCTTTACACTCTGATCCTCCTGTATCAATTCACCCCGCTTCAGATCGAATGGATTGGCCTGGTTGTCATAGGTCTGTATCTGCTGATAACGGGCCTGATCATTCGATACCGCAGAGAACT
>CACJWK010000040.1 GCA_902597095.1 uncultured Pseudohongiella sp. | reverse complement strand
CTGCGCCAGCACTGACACAGACACTGCCAAAATAGAGATGACAGCGACGATTGATTTAGTTAATTTCATATAGCACCTGGAATGACTTCTTCAGGGTAGTTATAGCATCCCCATAACTCAGATCTCAAGCCAATCAATCTGTGAATGATTTAAAAATTCGACTGCGTTGAGACTAAGTTAAGGTTATTGGATTCAATTCAGAGAGATTAAGGAAGGTTTTCTAAAGTGTCGACAATAGAGAAAGTCCACCGTGCTTCGATAGGCACACTGAAATACCGAGGTTGAGAAAATGGTATATCGTTCTCTACTATCGTTACTCATATCTTTAGCAGCTACCCCAATTGTTGCCCAGGAATGGAGCACCATTGCAGAACCTCTGGGAAGAAATCTAATTCTCAAGTGCGATCTTTATAGAACAGATTACGAATATCAGTTCACGAACTTGTTCTTTTTTAGGAGGACTAATCAACTGGTAGGCTCAGTAAAACTAGCACCAGATGGAATGTATGAAGCTAGAGTGCCAATTTTTCATGGCAAAGACACAACCTTGTATGGCTTCACAGGTTACATTGATAGGCTTGAAATTTATGATTACTACAGTGGATATACCTGGTACGAGGGATATGACCAAAATCTGAGATACTACGCCGGCTCAAGGATTTCCCGATATGACGGATCATATACGAATATTTATGATTACAGCATATTCGGTACGTGTGTAGAGATAGACCTGGGAACAGCCCGGGAGTCAATCGATCAGTATAACGCTGGGTTGGAAGAACAAAGAGCTCAGTCAGCGTCTTATCGATTGTTCTAGACTACTGGCTTCATCATTTATCCAAGCACTCCTTGTCTACCCGCGAAGTAAATTATCTCTAGGATCAGTAGCGTAAAGAAAACCAGCATAGAAAGCTCGTCGATGGACAGCACACCCAAGAGTCTCGAGGCTAAACTCTCTGCACTCGAACTTTCGTGTTGATTTAGGCTTTGATTATCTCTATCCGGTACTTGTTCGCTGGTAGCACTTTCTTTTCGCATTTGAATATACTCATAACCATGAGAGATTCTCTGCGGAATGTCAACGCGATCAAGTATGTCCAGTTCTTGGTCACTTAGCTCTTCGAATTCAAATAAGAATTCTTGAGGGACTCTCTCGATATCATCATCTCGCACACTGGAACTAGTGCTTGCAATAATCCCCATCGGACCAAACTTCAGATCAGACTTGATTAGATCAAGCAATGCCCATTCGTCATCAACCAGGTCTTCTTCTCTCTCGACTACGAGAATCAGCTTGTCTCGCGCCAGGATGCTGTTTTTCTGACCTAGCACTTTGTCTACGGAATATGACTTCATGCTCATATTCATGACCGACAACATTGCATCGACAGAACCGCCTTTGTAATAAACGACACTCCTTTCTTTCTTTTTTGAAATGTAATTGATTAATAACTTTTTATAATGCACCAGAATCAGAGGGTTGTTAGATTTCAAAAAACAAATAGGTTCCTTAGAAAGCAGCCTCTTCCTGGCACGCTTTAGCGTCTCATAATGAGTCAGTGATAGAACGAGCTCACCATCCTTGTTTGCTCTGTTTAGAGCACTAATGATACTACGCTCGATATTTTGTTCAGTCTGACTTGTTAATGGCTCTTCCGAATTCGTCATATCTACAATCATCTGGGACTCTAATTACGGGCTTTTGGACTTGTCTTTGGTCTGCCACGAAAGCGTTCAGATTAAATACATAGGCAATCACTTCAGCAACCACTTTGTATAGCTGTTCTGGAATTTGGGAATTTATCTCAGTGGTGAAATACAATGCGCGCGCCAATTCAGGTTGCTCGAAAATTGTGACCCCGTGACTCTTTGCTTCTTCTTTTATTCTTTCAGCAATTAAGTTCATTCCCTTTGCTATAACTACCGGCGCTGCTGTTCCACCAACCTGATAAGAAAGTGCAACCGCAAAGTGGTTCGGGTTAGTCACGACTACGTCGGCATCCTTTATTGCATCTATCATGGAAGCCATCGCTGCTTCCCGTTGCTTTTCTCGTATTTTTCGTTTTACTTCTGGCTGACCTTCACTTTCTTTATATTCGTCCTTAATTTCTTGAAATGACATTTTTTGTTGATCTTTGAATTGAAAAAACTGATAAGGAGCATCTACCGCAGCTATGATCAGCAGCGCTATCGAGAGCACAACAAACGCCTGAGCAACGATTGACAGCCCAGAAATAATTGCAAGCTGGGTGGATAATGTGCCGATGTGCAACAACTTTTCCCAGAATAAGACGTAGCAAAAGTACAAAAACCCTGAAATAACCACTAACTTAAGTACGCTTTTTACCAGCTCAAATAGACTCTTAGCGCTAAATATTTTTTTTAATCCGCTAATAGGATTAATTTTTTGACTTTTTGGCAGGAACCCTTTTATAGAAAAACCTATACCACCGAACAAGAAGTTAGCTCCAAGGGCCATAACGATGGTCACAATTACAACAGGCAAAAAGAGCAATAGCAGATTCACAAAGGCAGTAAGGAAACTAGCCTGCATGCTATTTGGATTTTCAATGAGATTTTGATCCAAGAGGAAGAGCGACATCATTAATTCTAAGATATTGCGCGGAAAGTAAATCCCGATAGCATATATCGCCAGCGCAGCCCCTAGAGTGATCATTGCAACTGTCAAATCCTGAGACCTGGCAAATTGCCCCTCTTCCCGTGCTTTTTCGAGTTTCCTCTGGGTTGGCTCTTCTGTTTTTGAGTCTTGATCAGCCATGCAACTAAAAAACCATGAATTCGAAGAGCGTCGTCCATGCACCTGAAATTGAATTTACGAGCACAGGGAGTGCTAAGGCTATGCCAAGCAAAGCCATAATAAGAATAAATGGAAATCCTATTGAAATTACATTGAGCGATGGTGCGGATCGAGTGATCAAACCCAATGCGAGGTTGATTACTAAGATAGACAGCAAGATTGGAAGCGCAATCGCCAATCCACCCGTAAAAATAAGACCTGTTACGTTGAGGAGGGCTTCATAGAATTCGAAGGAATCTCCAGTGAAACCGACTGGAATCGTCTCAAAACTACTAGCAAGAAGCTCAATGAGAAGGAGGTGACCATCAATCGTTAAGAAAATCAGATTCGAGAGAATCACCAAGAATTGAGAAATTATCGGCGAGTTTCCCAAAGTTGGGTCAACAAGGTTCGCCATGCCCAAACCAGTGGAATTCGAAAGCGCGGCTCCAGCAACCGCAACAGCGGCGGTCACAGCTTGTAGGCAGAGACCTAGTCCAGCACCGAGGACAACTTCAAAGAAAATCACCCTCACTAAAGACATTAAATCAAATACGTCTGGGACCATTGCGGGATCCCAGATGAGTAAGGTTATTGCCAGAGCAAATAAAATTTTAAGTTGAAGGTTAAATGCAGTGAGTGAAAATATCGGAGCTGCAATTAAGAACGCTGACAACCTCGCGAAGGGTATCAATATGTATCCCGAGTTCGTGATCAAATTAACGATATCGTAATTCACAATTCAAATCAGATACATAGGCAGCGCGTCTATGAGTCGCTCAAAATAATTAATAAGCACACCAAGCTGCCAGTTTCCAATGAAGTAAAGCAGAAGTATCAGTCCCAGAAGTTTTGGAACAAAGCTTAATGTCATTTCTTGAATAGAAGTCGCTGCCTGCAGTATACCAATTAGCAAACCGAGCAGGAGAATGACGCCAAGAATCGGCCCTGCAAGTAGGGCCGCAGTCAGTAGGGCATCTTGGCCGATATCTATTACATCAGAAATAGTCATTAGATAGAAAAGCTTGCCGTCAACGATTGCATAATTAATGTCCACCCATCTGCTAAAACAAAAAACATGAGTTTAAATGGCATTGATATCATCATTGGCGAAAGCATCATCATTCCCATCGACATAAGAATACTCGCTACAACAAGATCAATAATCACGAAAGGGATATATATCAAAAAGCCTATCGTAAACGCTGTCTTTAATTCTGAAGTCATAAATGCTGGAATTAGGACGTTTATCGGAACGGATTCTTCATCTAGCTCCTCAATCTCAGCGATAGATGCAAATACTGAAAGATCAGTTTCTCGGGTCTGTGAAATCATAAACTGCCTTACAGGAGACGAAGCTACCTCTATGGCAGACTCCGCACTGAGTTCTTCATTCAAATAAGGAACCATAGCGTTGTTATAGACCGACTCAAATACTGGGCTCATTACAAACAGAGTGAGAAACAAAGAAATACCCACCAAAACCGTGTTCGGCGGAGTCTGGCCCGTGCCAAGGGCCTGGCGCAAGAGTGACATGACTATGATTATTCTGACGAAGGAAGTCATCATTATCAGCAATGATGGTAGCAACGTCAGCACTGTCATTAGAACCAGTATCTGCAGGGTAAGGCTGTATTCGGACGCGCCGGACGCATCCGTCGTGACGGAGACCGCGGGGAGGCCCTGGGCGAGGAGAGGTGTCGCTGTAGCCATCAAAATAAGTGGCAGCAACGCCCTAGCTACTTTTTTCAACCCTCTTCCTGAACCTGCTCTGCTGACGAGCATTGCTCCGTTCCCACTGGTGGCCGAGGATCTGAGATTTCCCTCGTCCAAATTACCGATAGATTACTATTATCGGCGGCTATCAGAGAAATTTGACCCCCAACCTCTACCAAGAACAGTCTTCCGTGCTTGCCTAGATACACGGAATCAATGACTTTAATCTCGCCACCAGGTTTCTGCACAAATTTAGTTCCATATTTTCCATACATCTTGGCAGAGGCAAAGATTAGTGCCAGAACTACGACTCCAGATAGTATTATTTGCAAAAGGTCTATAGTCACGTAAGAAGAAGGATTCTCTCAAATACCACTATTTGTCCATCTGCTTGAGACGCTCTGTTTTTGGGACTACTTGGGTCAGTCGAATGCCATATTTGTCATTCACTAAGACGACCTCCCCTTGCGCAATCAGGACATCATTTACACGCAAGTCGAGAGGTTCCCCAGCTAGCCTATCAAGTTCCACAACAGAACCCTGAGTCAATCTCATCAGCTCTTCAATTTTGAATTTAGTTCTACCAACTTCCACCGAGATGTTAACGGGAAGGTTATTGATGAGGTCTGATTCAAGATCAATACTATTTTCAATAATAGAACTACTGTCAGTCTTTTGCTGCTGTGCCGACAAAAGCACATCGTGCTCGGAACTTTGGTCCGCAGTGTTGTTTTCTTCACTCATGGCGTACTCTTAAATATATGAATTAGTCATCAACCGTGTAATGTTTAGTAATTTTCACAGCTGACTGGTTATCCTTTTTACCAAGGGCGCCGTAATAAAAAGGGCTCTTGTCCACGTAAATGGTGCAGTCATCCTCCATATCGAATAAAATTATTTGATCTATCTCTAGGTTCTTTATATCCTTGTACCGGACAGATGCCGACCCCATTGTTACCCGTAATTCAACGGGAACATCAAGAACAGCCTCCTTCAATTGCTGGCGCCAACGATTGTCAGAGCCGGTATCTTCGGAACCCTGCACCCTTGTTCGGAGTAAATCCCGCACCGGTTTAAACAGCGAAATTGGTTGAATCAGATACAACGCTGCCTCAGTCCCGTCCTTCAGCATAAACTTAACCGTACTTTTCAGCATCAAGTCATCTTCATCCGCTATTTGAACAAATTGCGGATTAATCTCAGAAGCAGACTTATGAAAGTTGACTGGCATCACCGGCGCCCAGGCTTCCTTGAGCGAACCGAACACAATGTTCAACAACAGCTCGATAATGGAGTCTTCAGTAGGGGTGAATATTCTGGTAGGAGTCAGGTCTCCAATAGGCTCACCAATACCACCAAAAAAATCATCCAATGAGGTAAAAACAACGTTAGGATCAACAACGAGTATAGACATTCCTCTTAAAGGCTCCATACGAAATGTATGGATAGAGAGGGGCGGCTTCATATCGACCATAGTCTCTGAGAAAGGCAGAAGCTGGACAGGCTCGGTAGTAACTCGAGGATGCGTGCGCAGCACGTCATTAAGACCCATACGCAGCTGTCTCGCAAATCTCTCATTCAACAGATCGATTGAATTATTGCTAAATCCAAGCGATGAATCTTGAGATGTCAGATCGTGTGATTTTACCCGAGCCGCTGACGAGGAAGGATTGATAATGGAGGCTCCTTTATCTGAAAATTCCTCCGCAATAGCATCGATTTCTTCCTGGGTTAGCTGCGACTCGTCAGAGTTTTCCATCGGTATTTCTCTCAATTATTGAACTAGAAATTCTGTAAAAAGAACTGATTCGATCCCACCAAAATCTTCTAGGCGCTCAAGCATTGCATTCACACGAATTCGAACCCTTTCTTCGACAATCTGTCGAAAATTCGGCATCATAACCTCTGCCTCAGTAGTCTCAGATAAAGCCTCGTTAATAGCCGCTCGAATCGCATCTTCATTATTCATTACATTTGTTATCACAAGCTCGTCATAGTGCGTCATCAAGCTGACAGATATCTGCATAACCATACGGGATTGGAGAACGTTAGCTGTGAACGGCGTCTCGAATCTATGGTAAAGCGTGTCTAATCTTGACGGATTCGGTGTTTCAAGCAGTGCGGGTCCGGCCTCTTCATCTTCTTCGTCAGCCGTGGACGCCCCATCACCTTCAGCTACCATTTGTTCTGGATCTGGCTGATCAAAATATCCTGTTATGAATAGCGTTCCTACTACGGTGCCAACTATTACCACTATGCCTATCAGACTCACGATAGCTATTAACTTAAAAGGTAGTTTTGATTTACCGCCTTCCTGAACTTCTTCATCAGCCATTGCAGTTTTCCTTATGTAAACTAGATCGTTATGTCAATATTGTGTTCGCTTTCAGCAAGGCCTTGGTCCAACTCCCGCTCCGCAACCCGCTTCAATGAGTCGGCCCCATCTTCCGATGCGCCCTTCCCGCTCCGGTTCTCTTTCCTTTCGGGGTTAGGGTCGGAGTTGTTACCAGAAAAAGCCCTATCACCAGCCTCTAGATTCGATACTTTCGCCCCCCCATCCTGCCAATGAGGTGGCCAATGCTCTTTTACTAGTTTCGTGGCTTCTTCGGACGCATTCAGAATTTTAACACTAATATCATTTCCATCGAGTAATTCAACTCCGAAGGTAATTATTCCGAGCTCGCGAGGGTGTAATTTAACCTGAAGCTCGTTTGGCTGGCCAGATTTAATCTGTGAACTAACGCTTCTGATTAATTGACCCACTCGCTTATCTAATTCTTCGCGAAGCAGCTCTCTACGGGTCTCGTACCCTGTAAGATCCAGCTCTGCTTGAATTGCACTTGACACTGCACGTTTCGCAACACCTTCTAATGGTGGATCTTCCTGGATGGCCGAGGGCACAATAAATTCGGCAGGCTGTAGAATGGCAGCAGTACTTCTTACCCTTCCTCTATTCTCTGAACTCGGTGAGAGAATGCCACTAATCCTTCCCACGGATGCCTCACTTATAACCTCAGGTCTCACACCAACCGGGCTATTTTCAATCTCCTGAGCTTTGGAAATATTCTTAGCTATATCTTGACTAGAAATTCTTGAATCAACTGTCTGCACATTCCCTGTCTGTCGCATTCGCGAATAGGCGGCGTGCGATTTATTGAGCCTCGCTCTTGTTTGAGGCTGAGCTTCTTGTGAGAGTCCTGCCAATCCTTCCTGATTTTTGAGGGAATACAGGTCTAACTCTTGTGTCATTGCGAGCCCGTTTTTTAAGGGCGATGACAAATCTGTTCTTCCTAATTTAGGTCTCGCCGGCGCTTCATCAACGCGCGCTGAAGCTTCTAACTCACCCAACAGATCGACCATTGCATGTCTACTTGGACGTCCTCCAACTAACACTTGCCTTTGACCGCTCAAGGTTTCGATGTATGGGCCATTTGGAGATTCTAGCGACTCCGAACGGTGCCCTAAACTAATCCCTTGCCGGGGCGCTTGTCCGTTTGGTTGCGTCTCACGGCTAAAGTCGATGCTAGTCATTTCTGCAACGGCAGAGGCGAATCCGTGCGATCTTGACCTTGATGTGCCCTGTTCAGTTACGGTAGCAAGCTTGCCAACCTTTACTGAAGATCCATCCAGAGCAGCTGGTTCTACTTTTTCCCCTAGAACAGATCTTGATAATTCCTGCAACGGTGGAGCTGAGGTCTTTGCGAATTCGAGCTCTGATTGAGGATCAGTTTTTGATACTGGATAAAACTCTTGAATTACTTGAGACAAAATGGGGGTAGCACCCAGTAATGCGGTCTTACCTTCAATCAGACCTTCCCGACGACCGGGGGTGCTTTGAATCAATCCCTCCTCAGTCGAATTGCCTTCCCTATCGCCATAAAAAACCGCTGTATTTCGATCAACAATAGCCGCGGCAAATAGTTCCGGACTTTCCGGGCTAATCTTAGCTTTTAGTTCATGTCCAGTTTCTATAACTTTTTGAAGAGCAACTGACTTTACTGGAGACGACCTGAATCCAAAGACTGGCGTGTTGCGGTCAATGAGAAGTGGAGAATTCTGAGACTGTCTGACTCCATCAACAATCTCCGAGATCAGATCACCCTCCTCCGCAATTTCTTTCATTATGGAAGCTTCTGGGAGCAATATTTGAGCCCCTAAATTCAAGGCTTCGGGCTCAGGTATAGATACCTTAACTATCTGGTTCTTTTCAAAACGTTCTGCGTCGAAGAAATAATCAGCGGGCTGCAGTTCAAAAGCAATTGGCGAGTCGGTTTCCGACGCAGCCGCCTCGGAGACGTACTCTGTTACCACAGACAATTCAGGCAACATTTCTCCCACCCTGTCGGCAAGCACATTTGTCAATTCGATGCGCCCGACTTCGTGTGAGTCAATAATCTGACTTGGCAACAGTTCATTGTCGCGCGAAAGACGGCCATCGACATTGGAATGCACTACAGTCGACAAGTCACTGATGCCCTCTATTGCCGATTGGCTCAGCTCTTCATCTGAATTTTTATGACCGGTTAAATCTCCGCGCTTACTCAAAAGCGGATATTCTTTACCGCTTTCGATTCCGCTTAGATTTAATTGCGCAGATAAAATCTTCTCGAATTCCGAGCCTTGGCTGGGACTGGTTACTGTAACCCCCTGATTTAACTTACCAATTATAGAGGAAAGGTCGAAGTTTGAAAGCTCTATCATTTAAAACTCGCATATCTCGCTTGGAAAATGTTGTGCTCCAAGTGATATCAGCAAGTTTCATTCCAATCTAGAGAAATCAGTTTATCTTCTTGAACCTGTGGAGGGCAATATCATCCATCTCCATCTGATCCTTTGACTGAGTTTTCATTTTGACCAAGTTATCAGCCTTGCTTTGCAGCTTGCGATATTTCAATTTTTCTCGTTCAGCCGAAGCGAGTCTTCTCTGACTCTGTATTAAGCGATTGTGAAGCTGTTCCTTAGACAAATACAGCTGACTTCTCCCGGACTCAAGCTGTGAAATCAGATTGAAAGCTTGATAAACCTTATAGCTATCCAGTCGCTGCCCCGTTTTACACGACGAGATCTCATGATAATCAAGAATTAGCCCCTCAATTTTCTCTATCTGTTCCGTCACGCTCGACATTTCGAGCCTTAATTTCGAAATATCGGATCGAATATCGTCAGCCTTGTAGCTCTCGAGGGACAACAGTGTTTTCCATGCGCTCATAACTATGTCATCAATGCCTGAGAAAGCCTGGCAATAG
The DNA here is from genome assembly GCA_902597095.1 of uncultured Pseudohongiella sp. Taxonomy (GTDB): domain Bacteria; phylum Pseudomonadota; class Gammaproteobacteria; order Pseudomonadales; family Pseudohongiellaceae; genus UBA9145. The sequence continues at coordinate 7,211 of CACJWK010000040.1, read as the reverse complement.
ACTCCTCAAAAGTAAAAGAATCAGTCTGATCCTGTTTCAGAAACTCATCGATAGTGCTCTTCTTTCCTATGGCCTCGTCCAGTTCTAAATTTGTGCCACTCTGATAGGCACCGACTTGAACTAGGTCTCGATTTTGACTGTAAGTGGTCCACAGTCTCCTTAGTTTCATTGCTAATTCATTTTGTTCTTTTGTTACAACATTACTTGCAACTCTTGATATCGAGCCTTCTAAGTCAATCGCCGGATAGTGGGCTGAATCTGCTAGTTCACGCGATAACATGATCTGGCCATCTAGTGTAGCTCTCGCAATGTCAACTATTGGATCGTTTCTATCATCTGCTTCGGCGAGCACGGTATATATCGCTGAAATAGAACCTGTTTGATTCTTATTAACACCGCATTTCTCAATCAGTCTTGGTAATAGGCTGAATACTGAGGGCGGGTATCCTTTGGTGGTGGGTGGCTCCCCTGTAGCAAGACCGACTTCTCTCTGCGCATGTGCGACTCGAGTGAGGCTATCAAATAAAATAAGTACGTCTTTACCTAAGCCTGCGAAGTATTCGGCGATAGCGTGCGTTACTTTTGCAGCCCGTACGCGACTCACCGGCGATACATCTACTGGCGCAGCGACAACTATGGCTTTCTGCATTCCTTCCGGCCCCAAGGTATTTTGAATAAATTCCTGCACCTCTCGCCCACGTTCGCCAATTAGTCCGATAACTACAACATCAGCTGCTGTATTTTTTGCCAACATCGCTAACAAAACACTCTTACCAACACCCGAACCTGCAATTAATCCAATTCGTTGGCCCTTACAGAAGGTTAACGCGCCATTAATTGCTTTAATGCCTGTGTCGAGGACCTGATGAATTTTTCCTCTATCGAGCGGGTTCAATTCCCTGTGCTCAAGATCAATAAACTTCTCTTTCACAATCGGACCCAATCCGTCTACAGGATTGCCCTTAGAATCAACAACCCGCCCCAAGGCTTCCGGTCCGATACCGAATAGATGGTCTTTCTCTGAAAGTCGCACCTGAGAGCCTGGCTTTATGCCGCCCGTGTCGGAAAGCGGCATGAGCATCAAGCCATCAGAATCAAATCCGATGACTTCTGCGGAAACTGGCTCCCTCCCGGAATTAACATGGATTTTGCAGACTGAACCAATCTCAGCGGACAGGCCTGAAACCCTAACCGTTAGGCCGGCTAATCTTTCCACTTTGCCACAGGAAATTGGTTTAAGTGGCGCGAAATTCACTTGGGACTTGGAGAGGTTTTGAATTGAAGCGTCAAATATATTCATTTGCCATTGAGCTCGAAGCAAACCTTCTTAAGGCGGTCTTCATAGAAGTTTTCGAGCGTTGATTTTTCGATCTCGATTTTTACATCTCCCGCATCCAGAGTAGGATCAGACTTAATCCTAATATTTTTGGGTAGCTTAAGAGCTTTCGAATCGAACTTTTCAAAATCCGCCTCCGAAAGGCAGATTAATTTCTCATCAGAGACAGAGCTTTGCGAAAACTTAACCAGCTCTTGAATAATATTTTCAAGACCCTTTTTACTCTCTTTGATCGACGCCCGAGTAATCAATTCGATGCTTTTTACTAATAACTCTCTGAGAGCAACTTCTAAGGCGGTTGTGTCAATTTTTTCTAGAGCTAGCGCCTCTAGCAACTCAGCTATCTCTTGCTCTTTTACCTTATATCTCTCCGCTAGTTGAGCCTCGCTATCGGCTTTGCCCTCAAGATATCTTTGCTCACCAAATTCTTGTAATTCGATCTCGCTGTATTTTGCTATCTCATTTGGATCAATTTCTTCTTCAGGAGCCTGATCGGGCTCCACTTCATTTTCGTGATCAGAATCATCTGAATCCCGACCTAGGGTCTTTACGTCGTTGACAAGTTCCTTGATCAAGAGTTTAGAGGTAGCGGGGTCCCACTCCTCGAAATCTTCCGAAGAAGCTGAGGCTTTCAATTCAGAGAAATCAACTGGAGTGAAGTCACTCAGTAAAGCAGTATTAGGTGGCGCCAAGGGCTCGAAGGCGTGTTCTTTCTTAGACAAAATCGTCTCCTCTACCGGCTAGGACAATCTCACCAGCATCTGACATCTGTCTGGCCAATCGCAAGATCTGCTTCTGCGCTTCTTCAACATCGGTAATTCGAACAGGCCCTTTTGCTTCCATTTCATCCATAAACATAACCTTCGCTCGCTGAGACATGTTATCTAGGAACTTTTCCTTAACGGCCTCATCGGCACCCTTGACCGCAGTCATCAGGAGGTCTTGATCTAGCGACCGCATAAGTGTCTGGATACTCTTATTGTCCAACGCGCTCAGATTTTCGAATGTGAACATATTGTCCATGATAGCTAACGCAAGATCAGGGTCGCCCTCTTCAAGGCCAACAAAAATCGAGGTTTCCATCTCAGTCTTAGTAAAGTTCATGATCTTCGCGGCAGTCTTAACGCCACCAAAAGAAGATGCCTTAGCACTTGTGCTATGAAATTGTTCCTTCATGATTGATTCAAGTTGCGCCATCGCATTCGGGTGTATTGTTTCGAGATTTGCTACTCGCTTTACTATCTCGGGCCGAAGCCGTGCTGGCAAATAATTTAATACATCAGCTGCTACATCATATTCGAGTACAGACATCACGATTGCGATTACCTGTGGATGCTCACCACCTATCATTTCGCCGATAGATCTAGCGTCCATCCATTGCAGCATCTCTAGTCCCTTGCTGGATGCTCCACCTGGCATGATTCGACCAAGCACCGTGGCTGCTTTCTCTTCACCAAGCGCTTTGTTAAAAACCGAGGAAACATATTCCATAGTTCCTAAACCGAGACTTGTCTGCCCACGGATCGTCATGATGAACTCATCCAAGATGTAGTCCACCGTTTCCTGTGACAAGTCCGCAACCGCAACCATTGAAGAACCAATCGCTTGAACTTCCCGAGGGGACAAATATGCAATGATGTTTGCAGCCTGTTCTTCGCCGAGCAAAAGTAATAACACTGCTGCCCTCTCGATACTGGTGAGGAGTGCGATTTCATTTTTCGCTTGATCGGAAAGCTTGTCTAAATCAGCCATGATCTAAATCCGCCTACTAAACCTTAATCATCTTCTTAAAAACGTTGGCAACTCGACCCACGTCTTCGCTCACAAGCAGCCGAACAACGGCAACCTTATCGTCATAAGAATTGGCAGTATCGAGCATATCAGCCGAAATTCTTGACTTCTTGGTCTGGATTTTTTTCTTGATCTCTTCAAGAGTTTCACCGGCATCCATCATCTCTGCTGCTTCTGCCGCCTCCTCTTCTGAGAGGTCATCTGTAAGCTCATCCAGACTTTCTACAACCGTTGTCTTAGTACCCGTTGCCTCAGTTTCCTTCACACCGAATGTAACTCCCATTACTTGGCCGCCGACCAACCTTCCAACGAGTGGTCTTACCGCAATCATTAGAAATAGAACTAGCGTTGCAAATATTAGTACGATTCTCGCCCAATAGCGTATTGCCTCATTCTCATACCAAGGAATAGAAATCGCGATTATGTCTTCCGTCCGGAATGGTGAGATCGATACAGCAACACTATCCCCTCGGTCGACACTATAACCAACAGCGCCCTGAATCAAACTCAATAGCATCTCCTCGGACAGGATCGGGACGAGGGTTTCGGTGCCGTCTTCCTGTGCGACTGAGCGATTAGCTGCCAGTTCGTTTACAACTACTGCTGCCGAGAGTCTGGTAAGAATCCCTGTCGCGTTACGCTGATAGCGAATTGATCTGTCGTAATCATAATCTCGCGTGGTCTGGCTATTCACTACCTGCTCAGTCGCACCTTGTGCTCCCTGAGCCTCCGCCCCCTCTTGCTCCAATATCGTGTCATTGGGGACGATATTGGTTGCGCCTCCAGGCACACCGGCAGCCGCTGCCGTCCGTGAGGTGTCAGTGATTACAACCTCTGAGGTGGGCATGGCGCCGGTTCCATTAGGGTCGATAATTTCAGAGGTTGATTCAAACTCAGTGAAGTCGAGTGTTACGTCTACATCGGCTTGTACGTTTTCTCTACCAAAAATAGGCGCGAGGATTTCGACAATTTTGCCTTGGTACGACTCTTCCAGATTGCTCCTCACCCGCGACCGTTCATTGGCCACTCGCATGGCTGGACTTAAATTGTCCGATAGCAAATTCCCCTGGGCATCGACGACGGAAACAGCTTCCGTGGACAGGTAAGGAATGCTCGACGAGACCAAGTTCACAATTGACTGGACTTGTGAATCCGTGATGACACGCCCGGGATAGGGCATGACCACGACCGATGCCTTGGCGGGCTCTCTGTTTCTTATATAAGAACTCTGCCTAGAGGCAGCAATATGTACCCTGGCCGACTGCACTGAGTTAATTTGTGAAATACTTCTTGCTAATTCGAGCTCAATGGCAGCTGTATACTGCGCCTGCTCCATAAACTGACTCGTCGTCAGGCTGGATTGCAGACCCAATGATTCAAAGGTGTTCATTGATGAGCTGCTGGGTATACCAGCAGAGGCAAGCTGCATGCGAGCCTCGTAATACTGTTCAGACGGGACTAGTAGAGCCCCCGTTGCTTGATCAAGCCTTGCCTCGATACCGAGTGACAAGAGCTGTTCATAAGCCACTGCCCTGTCCGCTTCCGACATGTCTGGATAGAGAACTCGGCTCGTGTCCTCACTCAGAAGCGAAACCGACATGATGACGCCGATTATTGCCAGCAATCCGCCGATGATAGGGAGGGACCTCTGCACAGCCGGTTGGTTTAAGAAATTTACAACCGTGCTGCCCTGCTCTTCTGTCGCCGCGGGCAAATTCCCATCGTCGACCAGCACCGGAGCCGCGCTGGCTTCTTCAAACCCACCGCCCTGATCTTGCCCCAGGAGCGCCTGGTTTTGGATATCCATTTCTTCAGCTGTTACAGCCATTTCAACACCTCAAATGCACTAGACCGGCATGTTCATTATGTCTTGGTACGCCTGTAGGACCTTGTTTCGCACCTGCAGCGTAGTTTCGAAGGCCAGCGAAGACTTTTGCATCGCCACAACGACGTCGGTCAAGGGAACATCCTCTCCGGCTTGATAGGCTTCAGAGAGCGCTGTCGCTGACTGCTGAACATCCGACACCTCCCTCAACGTATCTACCATCGCCTCCGAGAACTGCTGCGAAAAGCTCGGTCCCTTAATTTCAGCGGACTGCTCTCGCCCATCTACGGAAGGTCTGGAAGCCGCTATTTGATCTTGGTATGCCCTAACTTGGGCGAGCAATGATTCTGCCGTTGTATTAATCGCCATCCCTCAACCCCTAAGCCCGCGCATATGCGCGAGGGACAGGTAAGCCAGCCTCACGAAACTTATTCAGTTTTAGCCGAAGGGTCCTGGTACTTATGCCCAAGTCTTCAGCTGCTTCTGCTCTGGAGCGGTTTCTTGCCAGGGCTTCAAGTATTTCTTTCAATTCACTGACGATCTTCGCACCCTGGAGTGTCGACACATTGGTGTCCAAGAGCTCACTCAGGTCATCTATCGAAGAAAATGTGGGCTCCGTATCCAGCGCAGTTACCCTGCTGCCACGGGCCGGCAATTGATCGCTTGCCAAGTCGTCTAGGATTAGCGAATCGGATGTTATGACGAGACCGGGGCTCAGAATTATCGCCCTGGATATAACGTTTTCAAGCTCTCTTGCGTTGCCTGGCCAGGTATGCGAGAGCAGTTTGCGAAGCGCCCCTTCGCTGAACTCAAATGCATCACGCGAATGCTTCTGCAGGAAGAGCCTCGCTAACGGTTCGATATCCAGTGGGCGCTCGCTTAATCCGTCAATTTCAAGCCTGAACCCGCTCAGTCGAAAGTAGAGGTCCTCTCGGAAGGTTTTCTGAAGAATCGCCTGCTTGATATCTATGTTGGTTGCGGAGACTACCCTGACATCCAGCGGGGTTGCGTTCGTTGAACCTACCCGGTAGACCTCATTCTCTTGGAGGACACGAAGTAATTTGGACTGAAGATGCATGGGCATCTCGCCAATTTCGTCAAGGAAGAGCGTTCCCCCATTGGCCTTTTCGAAGTAGCCCTCTGATGCGGCATTCGCTCCGGTGAAGGATCCCTTCACATGCCCAAATAAAGTGCTCTCAATAAGGGACTCTGGAATTGCTGCACAGTTCAGCGCAATAAATGGCCCGGAAGCACGCGAAGAGGACTCATGGACCACATGCGCAAGCACCTCCTTGCCAGAGCCAGATGCTCCTGTAATCAAGATGGAGATCTCGGCACGGGCTGCCCTCCTCGCTAGGTCGAGGAGCGAGACGCTCTTTGGGTCTACATATATAAACGGGTAGTCTTTAGCCAGCACTGTGATTAATACTCTGATACGTTCAGAGCTTTTGCACTGCAAGCCGCGTGCCAACGTTAATTTATCTTTATTATCATGTAGTTAGCATGGCACTGTCGAAAAACAAACATTATATTCGAATGCAGTGTCCACAAAATGACACTACGACATTGACCGACTGTAATAGAAAGTAAACTACTGATTTAAGATCAAAAAAAACCGCTCTTAACGAGCGGTTTTTGTTTTTGGACTTGAGTATCTTCTAAAACTCACAGCGTCTTATCAAATATCAAGCCCTTAAGCTTTTCAATGTTGTGAGCTACTCTCAACACTGCTTCAGCTGGTACCTGACGGATAACTTCACCTGTATCTTCGCTGCTTACAGTCACCATATATCGGTTTGATACCTCGTCAACCGCAAAGTGAAGATCATTCGGTGAAAAGCTGACATACTTATTTAAAGTGTCAACGACCTCGTTAATTCGATGTTGAACTTTTCCGATCTCTTTAGCAGACAGTTCCTGTCGCTCATGCATAGAGACGTTGATCTGTCGGACCTTTTCAGCATCAAGAGAGGCCTCCTTGAGGGTATCTAACACATCAGGCTTCTTCTTGACGGCAGACTTGTCTGGCGCACGAGATGGGCCCACCGGTTGCGCGGCAGCCGGTTCTATATTTGCCATACCTGCTTACCTCCTGGAATCCCTCTTACATATATGCTCAACGTTTCGTCGTATCCAGGGCCAATGCCACCCAAAAGGAAGTGACATTGGCCCCGTCTGACTTAATCACCAAGCCACTACTGCAACAGTGCTAGGACTGTCTGCTTGATTTGATTCGCCTGAGCCAACATCGCAGTTCCC
>CACJWK010000039.1 GCA_902597095.1 uncultured Pseudohongiella sp. | reverse complement strand
TCTTGATGATCGGAACCAGATCAGACGTCTGGCACACATTCTCGTGGCCGTATCGCTGTATTAAGGCCCGCTGAAAAACGGCGCGGATTATACCTCAAGCAGGAAATAACCGTAATCTCTCAGAACAAGGAATTTCCGAACGCTGGGGAGCAATGCTTTCGCCGAAACCTTATCGGTCGGTCAGATCGTCAGCCGAGCTGATCGAATGAGCTTCTATGTATGAGTCAAGCGACTGCAGGAGCGCCTGATTTCAACTGAAGTGCCACCGGCAAAACTATACGTTTGTGGGTGACTACAGACTTACCTCCGCCCATGCCTGACCCCTGCTGCAAGACCCAAATCGACCTACCATCCGGCGACGCCTGTCTGACCACCAGGGGACGCGAAACGCCTGCGATGTCACTCAGGTGAACCCCGTTGATGCCAGCTGGGTGGCAGCACAAGCGGAACCAAACGTAACATTTAGAGTAATTGTTTCAGAAAATAGTCTCGGTTAATTTTCGCTCTATTTTTTCTAGGTGATTTGCATATTTCCCAATATCGGGCACACACACCAATTTACTGGATTAAAGTGACCGGAATCACTTGCGAGGCCGCAGTGAATGCTTTATAACTAGCGACCCTTAAAGGCCAACCGATTTACGAATTACACGACGCTGACGGCAGGCTTTAAAAGACCTCGAATCGAGCCAGCGATGCTCACGATTTTAGGCAGCGCCCGGCCGAGCAAACTGCGGCGGGGCGAGACCCCGCAAAATTGCGGATCAATAACACTAACTTGAAGCATTCAATCCACTGAGAAAAGAGAACGGGCATGGCTGTAAAAAAATCTTCCAAACCTGCTGCCAAGAAAAAAGCAGCACCAACACGCAGAGCGCCAGCGATTCAAAAGAAATACACTAAAACCGAAATTCTGAACGAGATCGCACAAAATACATCACTCAGCAAAAAAGAGGTTTCAGCAGTTCTCGATGAGCTGTCAGTGGTCATCGAGCGGCACATCAAAAAGCGCGCTGTTGGGGAATTCACACTGCCCGGCCTGTTGAAAATAAAATCTGTGGTACGACCAGCGCGACCAGCTCGAAAAGGAGTTCCCAACCCCTTCAAACCCGGTGAGCTGATGGACGTTCCTCGAAAGCCGGCTTCTACGCGAGTCAAAGTCCTGCCTCTGAAGAAACTTAAAGAGTACGCACTCTGAAGTCCGGTGCACCGAACGGATAGCCATAGCCTAGAGCAACAGGCTATCGGCTTACCTACTTAAAAGGCAGCCTTGGCTGCCTTTTTTCTGACGGTTGAAAACATCATGCGAGCCAGCAATTACCTATTAGCAACGCTGAAAGAAACGCCTGCCGATGCCGAGGTCATCAGTCACCAGTTGATGCTCCGCGCCGGCATGATTCGAAAACTGGCGAGTGGGCTTTATACCTGGCTCCCCCTTGGCACCCGGGTTCTGCGGAAAGTCTCGCAGATTGTGCGCGAAGAAATGGATCGGTCAGGCGCCATGGAGGTGACTATGCCCGTCGTCCAGCACGCCGAGCTTTGGGAAGAGTCCGGACGCTGGCACTCCATGGGGCCGGAACTGTTACGCTTCAAAGACCGGCACGAGCGGGACTTCTGCCTGGGCCCTACTCACGAAGAAGTTATTACTGACCTGGTCAGAAGCGAATATGGCAGCTACAAGCAACTGCCAGCCAACCTGTATCAGATTCAGACCAAATTCCGCGATGAACGCCGACCACGATTCGGCGTCATGCGCTCCCGTGAATTTATCATGAAAGACGCCTATTCATTCCACGCGAATGAAGAGTCACTCGAACAGACGTATGAGGTCATGCACGCCACCTACTGTGCCATTTTTAATCGCCTGGGGCTGGAGTTTCGCGCAGTGGTTGCCGATTCAGGCAATATCGGTGGGAATACTTCACACGAGTTCCACGTCCTGGCGGACTCAGGTGAGGACGAAATTGCGTTCAGCGACAGCAGCAATTACGCCGCAAATATAGAAATGGCCGAAGGCCTGCTGCCAGATGAGCCATCCCACGGTGACATCCTGAGCTCAGAGTGCATTGCTACCGGTGACGCCCATTCGATAGATGCCGTTAGCGAACTGTTACAGATTCAGGCTAATCACATCGTCAAAACGCTTGTAGTCCACGGCGAAGACGAACAGGGAGAAGCCAGTGGTGAACTGGTTGCCCTGCTCATTCGCGGGGATCAGGAGCTCAACGAGACCAAGGCTCAGAAATTGTCGGGCGTTCTGTCTCCGTTGACATTCGCGACAGATGAAGAAATCAAGGACAGCATTGGTTGTCAGCCAGGCGCGATCGGCCCCGTTAATTTGAGCATCCGCACCATTGCAGATCAAAGCGTGGTGGGCATGAGAAATTTTGTATGCGGAGCAAACCATGACAATCACCATTTGCGCAATGCTAACTGGGAGCAGGATTGCAATTTTCATGAATCGGCAGACATCAGAAAGGTTCGCTCAGGTGACCGAAGCCCTGATGGCAATGGTACCCTTTCGATAAAGCGCGGGATCGAAGTGGGTCATATCTTTCAGCTTGGCAAAAAATACAGCTCAGCCCTCGGCGCCACGGTACTGGATGAACACGGCAAAGCAGTAATCATGCCGATGGGCTGCTACGGCATCGGCGTCACCCGGGTGGTCGCAGCCTGCATAGAGCAAAACCATGACAAAAAAGGCATTATATGGCCCGAGAGTATCGCCCCTTTTCAGCTGGTGATCGTGCAATTTGACGCACACAAATCAACTCAGGTGCCAGCGATTGCTGGATCGATTTATGAGCAGGCAACCGCGATGGGGATAGAGGTTCTGCTGGACGACAGAGACAAGAAAACCAGTCCGGGAGTCAAATTTGCAGAATCTGAACTCCTCGGTATTCCTCACCGTCTGGTCGTATCAGCCCGAGGAATTGCCGAAGATTCTATCGAGTACACCTGCCGCAGAACCGGGGAAAAACGTCCGATTTCTCCATCCACTGTCACCTCTTTTTTAGAGGAGCTGTGTCGTTAGCTTGCCCGCGCCGTTGAAGCCCGGCCGTATGCTCCCAAACACACTCGACACTTGCATTTTATGCGCGGATGGATTCGACAGCAGCCCGCCAGATTGCATGCCTCGGGCTAAAGCGCAGGTCGACTGGGCAACATCAATGAAGGGCACACAATTCTTACTCACCAGCTGAAATATTATTCTATGGAAACTCCTTACGTTCTTGTTCTTTACTACAGCAGGTCAGGCGCTACAGCTGCCATGGCACGAGCAATCAGTCAGGGCGTGGAATCCATCGAAGGTATCGAGGCCAAGGTCCGCACCGTGCCGAGCGTTTCCCCTGACCATCATGCTACCGCAGCCTCTATTCCTGAAGCCGGAGCCGTCTACAGCAACGTGGATGAACTGAAGCGCTGTTCGGGGCTCATTCTGGGGAGTCCAACCCGATTCGGACAAATGGCCGCGCCGTTGAAGCATTTTATCGACGGCACCGGCTCGCTGTGGAGCGCCGGCGCGCTTATCGATAAACCGGTCGGAACTTTCACTTCCACAGCAAGCCTGCATGGTGGTCAAGAAGCGACTCTGTTTAATATGGCGATCCCAATGATTCATCACGGCATGATGTACTGTGGAATCCCATTCTCAGAAGACGCTCTGTACACCACACAATCCGGGGGCACACCCTATGGCGCCAGCCATGTTGCCGGCTCGGAAGGCAATCGCACTCTCACCTCGGATGAAATTGCCCTGTGCCGGGCGCTGGGCAGTCGCATTGCCAGGCTCAGTTTGAGGCTGCTGAAATGAGCAAGGGTGGTAGCGCCCTGACAATCCGGGTTATGCATTTAAGCTATCGGTGCGTTGTGGGAAGTTATTGTGCGCTGCTTGGCCTATTCCTGATGAACAGTTTGCTCGCGCTCGATCAAATCAGCCTGGCAATTCCGGTGATTTGGTTATTACAGTCGGCCCCGCTGCTGGGCTTTGCCCGGGCTATCCGTCGCAAGAATGCTCAGCAGCTCATTTGGCTTAGCATGGTTGTGCTGCTGTATTTTATACATGGAGTTTTGGTCGCATTCGACCCTGCCAGAAGAATCGTTGGAGCAGCAGAGTTGGGATTGAGCGTTCTTTTGTTCTGCGCACTTCTGCTCTATTTACGCGTCGCCAAGAAACTGAGCAATCCATCCGTCACCAACCCATAACATCCTTGACCAGGGGCACTGTCAATCGCCTTTGCCTCTGGAAGGACTCTGAATCAAGTCGCTCCAGCACTGCTATCAAGCCAGCGAGACTGCGGTCAGCACGCTGCAAGATGTACTCGCAGACCTGATCGCTCAACGAGATTCCCCGCGAATTTGCCCGATGCTGCAGAATCTGCTTTTTTAAGCCATCATCTGCGGCCTGTAACTGAAAAATAAGGCCCTTCTGCATCCGGGAACGCAGATCTGCCAGCGACAGGTCCAAGTCTCTCGGCGCACGCCTTGCTGTGATTACGAACAGCACATTACCCTCGGATGCTTCATTGAAGCAGTGGAACATGGCTTCCTGCCAAACGCTGTCTGTAGCTACCGCATCAAGATCATCAACACAGATAACAGACAGAGCGCGAGAATGCTCCAGAATCTGCGGCGCAAAGTCATGTCGGCTCAGCAAGGGCACATAGAGCGCTGATGCACCGGTTTCAGCATACCTGTGACACAGCGCCTGTAGCAGATGACTTCGCCCGCTGCCCTCTGCGCCCCAGAGGTAGATCAGCTCAACTGAGGGCGACTTACTCGTGAGCACGTCAAACAACTGCCGGTTACCGGATGAAACTAGAAAATTGGAGAATGTCGCTTCATCATTGAGGCGAATCCCAAGTGACAATTGACTGGCAGAATCAGAAGTCACAACAGCCTTGCTCTACCTGGTCCAGCGATAATGCAGCAAGCCAGAACTTACGGCCATCGAGCTCTCGATTGGCAGCAGATCCCGATCTAGGGCGATCAGTTCGTAAAGCTGCTGAGGGTCCCCTACCAGCCCAAGGTGCAATTCCAATCGCTCTCCGGCGATCTGCGATATTGCCACATTGTCAACCAGCCCCAGACCACCAACATAGGCCACCAAAGCAGAATAATCCTGAAGGTCGCTGATGCCGTCGACCCGGAGAATCACTGAAGCCGCAAGGTCCGCGCCTGGCAAGATGGCAAAGTATTGAGCGAGTCGCGCCGTTATCCGCTCAAGCGGTGCGTTCAGATAGCCTTCCAGATCGGTCGAAAAACCATCAAAGATCTCTGTGTCGCCCTGGAACTGAAACTGCCAGAGGCCCACCAACTCTCCGCTGGATGTGAAATGCAGTCGCCCGGTCAAGATGCTGTCGGCACCATAGCGCAGGCTGGCACTTCGAATGGCTTGCTCATCCAGCCTCCAAACCAGATCCTCGCTCAGGTTTCTGCGATCCTCAAAATCGAGGACGGGAAACAGGACTGGGAGCCCTCTTGCGTCCGCGAAATCCTTTATATATTCGATAATGTCGTTATTGATATCCGAGGTCATCAGGCTTCGGCTGCCCGACTCATCCTGCAGCGCCATCCAAATTAGGACACTGGGTCGGTTGCTGTCCCAGAGCGGTATATGCGCATCAGCCAGCATCCGCTCAATCAACACAGAAGAAAACTCCACTTCGATAAAGCGCTGTTGTGAGGTTGTCGGAGCTACCTGCCTCCGTTGATTCGGAGCCGGCATCAGCCCATCCGAATTCTCGTCAACTGATGGCTGAAATGCTGCTTCAGGCAGCGTTTGCAGTGGTCCGATTTCCCCGCTGCTTGAAGTCGGAATGACAGTTTCGCTGAAATAGCGTATAGCTTCGACATAGCTCTGAGCATTTTCAAGCGCCTCCAGCACCGCTGGATGACTGAGATAGCGCTGCTCCCCGGTCGCCCTGACCAGCACAATCTGCAGCGCGTTTTTAAAGGCCTGGCTTCTTTCAGCGTCACTTTCGTTCGCGACCGGCACCCGCTCACTGTAGATCCCTGCAACGGGCAAACCATGAGCGCTGTTGAACAGCAGTAACACAGCCAGCATCACCGATCGAGTCAGCACGGCTCGCAATATAACGGTTAACAACGCATTCATCTGGCTAGTGTACTTCAAATTCTCTATTTCGGTCTCGGACGCAAGATCGAGACGAGGCATTTCTTCACCTGACCACCCCGGATGTTCCTGATAGTATTCATTCTTGTCCCACCCAAGCAACTTGCTTCCAGAAAGGTCTCGATAGTGCCAGATAATCAAAAATCCAACCCGGAGAGCCCGTCAGTTGATCCACTCAGCTACCGCGACGCCGGCGTCGACATTGATGCCGGCAATGCACTGATAGGTGCAATTAAATCCGTCACACAACGCACTTCACGGCCCGAGGTACTGACAGAACTGGGAGGCTTTGGGGCCCTGTGCGAATTACCGCGCAATTATCAACAGCCTGTATTGGTCGCAGCCACCGATGGCGTCGGCACAAAGCTCATGCTGGCGCAGCAAATGGCCAAACACGACACCATAGGCATTGATCTTGTGGCAATGTGTGTCAATGATCTGATCGTGTGCGGCGCCGAACCCCTGTTCTTTCTGGATTACTACGCAACGGGTAGCCTGGATGTCGATGTGGCAACGCAGGTTGTTACCGGCATCGGTATGGGTTGTGAGCTGGCTGGCTGCGCATTGATTGGCGGGGAAACGGCTGAAATGCCGGGCATGTATCAGCCGAAGGACTATGACCTGGCAGGTTTTGCGGTCGGAGTCGTCGAGAAATCCGGCATAATCGACCAATCAGGCGTCCAAGAAGGCGATGTCCTGATCGGCATCGACTCTTCAGGCCCGCACTCTAACGGCTATTCGCTGATCCGAAAGGTTCTTGAACGTTCCGCAGCAAGTCTCTCGGAGGCATTTGAAACCAGCACTCTTGGTGAAATCTTACTTGAACCGACCCGCATTTATGTCAAACAGCTTGCGGAACTGCGTAGCAAGGCTGAAGTCTCCGCACTGGCGCACATCACCGGAGGGGGAATCCTCGAAAATCTGCCTCGAGTGTTACCTGAAAGCCTGGCCGCGCAGGTGGAAACTGGCTCATGGCATCGACCGGCCATTTTCAACTGGCTTCAGGACAACGGGCGTATTGAAGAGCGGGAAATGATGCGAACCTTTAACTGCGGGATCGGCATAATTGCAGCAGTGCGTTCAGCCGAGGTACAGATTGCACTCGATACCTTAAATTGTGAGTCCCAGTGCGCTCATGTGATTGGCGAAGTCATCGCCCGAGTTTCCGGGGCTGACGCATTACAACTCAGATAGCGGCATCACAGAAAGTTCAGTAATACACGCCAGCAACGAAGAGAGTGACGATATCAATGGGTGATCAGCAGTGCTGTGTCGTCGTGCTTATTTCCGGAAATGGTAATAACCTCCAGGCCCTGATCGACGCCAGCTCAAATTCCGGCTATACCATCAGTCATGTGATCTCAAATAACCCGGACGCATTCGGCCTCGAACGCGCCCAACGCTGCGGAATCGCCAGTACCGTTCTGAATCATCGAGATTTCGGAACACGCTGCGAATTTGACAGCGCACTGCAACAGGCAATCGACGACCAGAGCCCTGATCTTGTCGTCCTTGCTGGATTTATGCGCATTCTGGGCCCCGAAATCGTCAAGAATTTTTCTGGCAGAATGCTGAACATCCACCCAAGCCTGCTACCCAAATATCCCGGAATCAATACCCATCAACGGGCCCTCGATGCCGGTGATCGTGAGCACGGCGCCACTGTTCATTTCGTGACTGAAGAGCTTGATGGAGGTCCCTTGATTGCTCAAGGCAGAATATTGGTCAACGCGAACGACACTGCGCAAGAACTGGCCGCACGTGTACAGATCAGGGAACAGCAGCTTTACCCCACAGTTGTCTCATGGTTTGCCAGCGGCAGGTTATCCCTGCAGCAGGATCAGGCCGTGTTGGATGGCGCCGCGCTCCCTCGCAAAGGTCTGCAGATCAATTCATGAAACACGCCAACACTGCACTCATGTTACTGCTGTTGCAGGTTTCGCTCTCTGGCGCGACCGCCGACAACCTTGAGGAATTTTCAGCTTACTACAGCACGACCACCAACGGGATTCGCGGTACCGCTGAAAGACATCTGGTCAGACTGACAGATCTCAATTATCGGCTTAACGTGTCTCTCGAGGCCAAGCTTGGGGGACTGGAAATTGGCGACCTTGAACAGGCCAGTGAGTTCAGCTACGCCGACGGTCAGATCAAACCCTTGACATACAGTTACCAAGTGTCCGGCGTCAGCTCAACCGTTGAAACAGTCGTTTTCAACTGGGATACCATGATGGCCCTGAGTGCAGACGACGAGCAATCCCGGCCCGTGGCCATCAACAGCAACACGCTGGATGAACTCAGCTACCAACTCGCTCTGGCGCTCGACATCGCGGACCCGGGTGAAACCACTTACTCCTATGAAACCGTAGATGGCCACACACTGGATCAATTAAGTTTCCGGGTTTTAGGCGAGGACATAATCTCAACCCCGCTCGGTGATTTTCGCTGCGTCAAGCTGGAGCGGAATCGTGAGGCCAGCAGCAGTCGCACTACGACCATCTGGCTTGCTCTGGACTGGTCCAATCTGCTAGCAAAAATCGAACAAACCACCGCTTCCGGCCTGGCTACCACGATGGAACTCACTAACGCCCTGATAGCTGGCCAGCAGGTGACCGGCCTGAACGACTGATGCGACTGGATTCCGTCTAGGAACGGTTCAGGAGGTTTGCGCTTCGTCAGGCGAATCCGGTTCAGCAACCCCGGAATCGACCGTTGCCTCGCTGCGCTGCATCTGATACTTGCGCATCTTCTCCACCAGTGTAGTACGGCGCATATGTAAACGGCTGGCTGCATGAGCGACGACACCGCCGCTGTCGTCGAGCGCCTGACCAATCAGACTTCGCTCAAGATTGGCAAGATACTCTTTGAGATCGAGACCGTGCATCGGCAATAAACTGTCGTGCTCGCCCGCCGAGCCAGCGCCGGTCTGGTCCGGGCGTTCAGAATGGCCGTGATTCGCATCAGTCTGCGCGGTGAATGCCCTGATTTTTACCGGCAAATCTTCCACACCCACGATATGATGCGGGTACAAAATCGCCATGCGCTCAACCAGATTGCCCAACTCCCTGACATTCCCGGGCCAGGGGTATCGCTGCAAGCAACTCATGGCGCCCGAATTGAAGCGCACTGACCCTCTCCCTTCTGACTCCATGGCCGAAATCAGTTCGTTGAGCAACAACGGAACATCCTCTGCGCGCTCCCGCAGGGGCGGCATTTCAATCGGGAAGACGTTGAGTCGATAATACAGATCCTGCCGGAACTCTCCGGATTCAATCATCTGCTCCAGATCATTGTGCGTAGCCGCGAGAATACGGACATCGCTCTTAAGGGTGTTGATGCCACCGACGCGCTCAAAACTTTTTTCCTGCAGAACCCGGAGCAGCTTAACCTGCATGCTGAGCGGCATATCTCCGATCTCATCTAAAAACAGGGTTCCTCCGTCAGCTAATTCGAAACGCCCCGCCCGGGAAGAGACTGCTCCGGTAAACGCTCCCTTCTCGTGGCCAAAAAGCTCACTCTCAAGCAGTTCTCTCGGAATCGCGCCACAGTTAATCGGAATAAACGGTTTGTCTGCTCGAGCAGAGTTCAGATGCAGATTTCGCGCGACAACCTCTTTCCCGGTACCGGACTCACCCGTAATCAGAACACTGACTTCCTTTGACGCAACCTGTACCATCATCCGTCGGACTCGCCCAATCTCAGCGCTTTTGCCTACGAGTGAGCGGAACATGTTGAAGTCCTTAACTTCTTCGAGGTCACGCAGCCGATTGAAATGCTCGTGAAAGAGTTTGGCTTTGTGGATCGCGTTCAGAACAAGTTGATGTGAGAGCTTACTGGGCAAAATTTCCGTAATCCGGCTGCGAATCTCTGCTGCAAATTCTATCGAAGAGCCGAATTCACCGATCAAAATGCAGGGCAATCCTGGTTCCCAATTACACAGGGTGTGAACAAGTTGATTAAGCCGGGAGTCAGAGCGCCCAGCGATAATGGCAGCGCTGAACTGCTGAGGGCGCAGGGCGCATTCAGTTGCTTCATGCTGCCAGTTCGAACTGCTGCCAGAGACAACTGTCTCACCGATAAAATTCAGGACCGTCTGAAGATCGTGCCTTTGCTGCACCTCATCACAGATCAGCAGAATCGCCGATTCCTGAAATATGGATTGTTCTGAATTCATGCGTCGCAATACGCCCGGTCAAGAGCAGCCCCGCCTGAGAAATGGAAGGCAGCTATGCATGAAATATAGCAAATCATTTCTGTGAGCGCAGACTTAAAAATTCCCGCACCGGGAACGATGTACCGAGCAGGACCTAAGACAACCGAAGCACGCTCGGCTACTCCTTAAAGATATTTATTGATGAGACGTTATAGTTTTGGCAGTCCGGGTCGGCGCCGGTCGCGCTGGCGCCACATTCGGACAGTCGAATAGTCAGATAGTTGCAGCTGGTCGAGCCGCTTGATCAGCGCCCTGCGAAAACAAACAGCAAATCAACACGCGAGCAATGACCGTGAAAAAAACAGGGCACGAATCAGACCGAGTTAGCAAGGGACCGAGTCCGAATTCGGGGAAAAGTGATGCCGGGCATGAGATCGCACAGGAATGGAGCCTTGATCCTGCGAAAATCGTTGAGGTGCATCGCAGGATTGAAGCAGGAGAATACAAGGTTAATAGTCGGCGTATTGCCGGCAAATTGTTCGAATTAGAATCGCAATTACGCATCCTGGACCGGCCTGGCAAGAAGGACTAGCACCACCGAACACGTCCACCGGTAAGCGCTTAGCCTTCCCTCAAAGAAACATAACTTACGGTTGTTTGCTGCAAGATTCCTGGCCAAATGGTCACACAGCAGCAGAAACGCTCTACCTGAGACGGGCCTGACGCACTTGCAGGAATTCTCTGACGAAAACCTCTGCAAGACGACTTGTGTTCATCCGGCTGTTGGTTTTTAATACGCGGCCGATACAGCCCTTGAGAGCAGCCCGTCACCTGCGCAATGCCCATCCAGTGGTGCAACCGCGTATACCATTATGTGCCGGCTCATGATTTTCAGTCGTGAATGCAGAAAATTTTTATATCGTCGCCACCGCCCCGAATGATCCGTCACTGCAAGTTAGGATCTCCGGCCCCTACCTGACTGAGCAAGCGGCCCATGCGGATCTCGAAGCCGCCATAATAGAGGCTGCCGACATCGATCCGAGTGCAGCAAAATACAACTACACGATCTCCAAAGTTGAGAGCCGAAAGCCCGGTGTGATCCAGCACATGGCCGCTCACGGCTGACAGACCCGCTGATTATGGTAGCTGGCTAAGCGGGATGCCTGCATGTCGGACGCAAGGATGTTAGATGCGCCAGCGCCGCTTGACTGATAACCCATGCGGTATTTCAGTCATAATAAGACTAGGCTTTTCAATTAAATCAATTCGATAGGCATTAAATGTAAGGAAATGCTATGACCAACACGAGCGCCGGCAAGCGCTTTCGGCTTGCACTCGAAGCCAACCACCCTCTTCAGATCGTGGGCACCATTAACGCCTACTGCGCCATGCAGGCGGAGAAAGCCGGTCATCAGGCCATCTACCTTAGCGGCGGTGGAGTAGCAAACGCGTCGTATGGACTGCCTGACCTGGGTATCACCAGCCTCAATGACGTGATTGCTGATGTAGAACGCATCACCAATGCGAGTCAGCTCCCGCTGCTCGTAGACATCGATACAGGATGGGGCGGCGCTTTTAATATAGCGCGAACGATCACGGCGATGGAAAAGGCAGGGGCTGCAGCGGTCCACATTGAAGACCAGGTATCTCAAAAGCGCTGTGGCCATCGGCCTAACAAATCTATTGTCAGCCAGGCGGAGATGGTTGACCGCATCAAGGCGGCGGCAGACGCAAAACAGGACGACGACTTTGTCATCATGGCCAGGACAGACGCACTGGCCGTTGAGGGCATTGATGCGGCGATCGAGCGCGCAATCGCCTGCGCTGAATCCGGTGCTGACGCCATATTTCCGGAGGCGATCCTGGAAATTGAGCAATACCAGCAGTTTGCCAATGCTCTTGACGTCCCGATTCTTGCCAATATTACCGAATTCGGTAAAACGCCCCTGTTCAACTGCGAGACCCTGGGTAAGGCAGGTGTTGCCATGGCGCTCTACCCGCTTAGCGCTTTCAGAGCAATGAGCAAATCGGCTGAAGAGGTCTATCGCGCTATAGCCACCAATGGGGATCAGATGTCAGTCGTTCCCGGCATGCAGACCCGGGAACAACTCTATGAAGTTTTGGGCTATCATGCCTATGAACAAAAACTGGACAAGCTGTTCGAGAATTAAACCATTTAAATCAATTGTTCAAGAGACAAAAGTTATCGATTCTATCAATGGAGTGATCGATGGTAGACAAGAAACTTGGCGGTGCAGGCCTTCGTGGCCAGGTAGCCGGAGAAACCGCGCTGTGCACAGTGGGTAAGTCGGGTACCGGGTTAACTTACCGCGGCTTTGATATCAGCGTTCTGGCTGAGAACGCCAGTTTCGAAGAAGTTGCGTTCCTGTTACTGCGGGGCCATTTGCCGAATCAGAGAGAATTGGAAGAGTACCTGACCACAATTATTCAAAACCGACGGCTGCCTGAGGCGTTAAAGGACGTCCTGGAACGTCTGCCGGCGAGCGCCCATCCCATGGACGTTCTGCGCACCGGCTGCTCAGTGCTCGGGAATCTGGAAACCGAAACGGATTTTGAGCGACAGGACGAAATCATTGATAGACTACTTGCAGTTCTTCCCGCAATTATATGTTATTGGTACAGTTTTTCCCATCACGGGAAGCGGATAAAGACTGAGCTGGACGACCCGTCGATCGGGGCGCATTTTTTACACATGCTGTCCGGCCAGCGACCTTCGGACCTGTTCAGTCAGGTG
Source organism: uncultured Pseudohongiella sp. (assembly GCA_902597095.1). Classification (GTDB taxonomy): domain Bacteria; phylum Pseudomonadota; class Gammaproteobacteria; order Pseudomonadales; family Pseudohongiellaceae; genus UBA9145. Next base: position 5,822 of record CACJWK010000039.1, on the reverse strand, counting down.
ATGAATACTTCTTTGATCCTCTATGCAGAACATGAATTCAATGCCTCCACCTTTGCCGCGAGGGTTTGCGCGTCAACGCTGTCTGACCTACACAGCTGTATCTCAGGTGCCATCGGCAGCCTGAGAGGCCCACTTCATGGAGGCGCCAACGAGGCCGCCATGGAGATGATCCAGGCCTGGCAATCGCCAGAGGAAGCTGAGGAAGCCCTGCTGGGGATGTTAGCGCGCAAGGAAAAAATCATGGGTTTTGGCCATGCAATCTACCGAGAATCAGACCCTCGTAATGTGATCATCAAGCAATGGGCGGAAAAGCTCGCGGATTCGGTGGGTGACACGGTGCTGTATCCAGTTTCTGTGCGCTGTGAAGAAGTCATGTGGCGTGAGAAACGCCTGTTCTGCAACGCAGACTTCTTTCATGCATCCGCTTACCATTTCATGGGCATCCCGACCAAACTTTTTACCCCGATATTCGTTATGTCCAGACTCACCGGCTGGGCAGCGCACGTCAAAGAGCAGCGAGCCAACAATCGGATCATACGCCCCAGCGCGGATTATATCGGGCCGGAGTCATCGGAGTGGATCGACATCCGCGACCGCTGAGCGTCAGCGGATACCTCTGTTCAAATTGCTGCTCGATTACAGGCTCACCAGGAATTCGCGTACCGGCATACTTACAGGCCGCCAGAGCGCGCTAGAACTGGGGCGCTTCTGACATTCTCTAATCTACCGACAGCAGCGCCAGCGAGCATATCGGGGCTTGAATTCTGCTGTAGAACCCCCATTTCCCAACAAGCGGGGCTCAAAAGAGCCCGCGTTATGAGTCCGACCGTTCGGTGGACAACTAAATTCATATTGCTTAAATGGCCGTCAGGGCCTAACCATGAGGATATGCCATGAGAAAATTAGATTTCGCACCACTTTACCGCTCTACTGTAGGTTTTGATCACCTCTCAACGCTATTGGAAACTGTGAGTCGTAGCGACAGCAGCACACAAACCTACCCGCCCTACAACATTGAGCTGCTGGAACAGGATAAGTACCGAATCAGCATGGCAGTGGCCGGCTTCACTAACGAGGAACTGGATATACAAACCGAACAAAGAACGCTCACCGTGAAAGGCCGTCGCGATAATGACGGGCTTGAGCATAATTACCTGCATCGTGGAATCGCTGCACGCAATTTCGAACGGCGTTTCCAATTGGCCGATCACATCGAAGTAACTGGCGCCCGTTTAGACCACGGGCTGCTGCATATCGATTTAATCAGGGAAATCCCCGAAGCCATGAAGCCGAAGCAGATTCCGATAGGAGACGGTTCTGGCAAGCTGATCGACATCAACAGTGACACACGCAGCGTCGCCTAGGCGACCGTCACAGCAGCCTGCTGTCACCAGCAGGCTGCGTTTGGCACATCTGTAAACCTGAGTCTTATCCGCAGCACGCTGTTTGGCATGCCGACGCCCAGCATGGCACCATCCAGACTCAATCCAGCACGTGAACAATGAGCCCGCTTTTTAGCTTGGGCTCGAACCACGTAGATTTCGGCGGCATCACTTGACCGGCATCGGCGACGGACATCAGACTCTCAATGGACGTGGGATACAGCGCGATAGCTGCCTGCCAGTTTCCAGAATCCACCCTCTTCTCCAGCTCTTCGAGACCTCGGATTCCTCCCACAAAATCAATCCGTTTGTCGGTTCTCTGGTCATGGATTCCCAGAATGGGCCCGAGCATGGTCTGCTGCAGGATACTGACATCCAGCGAATCCACCGGATCGCCTTCGTTAACACGGGATCTCCCGAGATCGCTGAGCACGAGGTGGTACCATTGATTGTCTAGATAGAGCCCGAATTGCTGGGGTGATAGCGGTTTGGCCTCACCGGCACTTCCCACCGGTTTGATCACGAAATTAGCGCCCAATTCCGCCAGAAATGCCTGCGCCGTTCTGTCGCCAAGATCTTTAATGATCCGGTTGTAATCCAGTATTTGCATCTGGTCATGAGGAAAGAGCACGACCAGAAAATAATTATAGGATTCTTCTCCTGAATGCTCAGGGTTTCTGTCTCGGTGCAGGTTGCGAACCCGGGACGCGGCCGCTGAGCGGTGATGACCATCAGCCACATACAGACAATCCAAACAGTTGATTGCGGTCTCAAGAGCCGCGATGCTCCCCTCATCCTGAATTGACCAAAAGGTATGATGGGTCCCGTCTTCAGCCTGAAAATCGTAGTCAGGATCCTTTAGCACAATCTCAGCCACCAGTGTATCAACCTGCGCCTGGGCCTCGTAGGTCACGAAGACCGGCCCTACCTGCGCCCCCAGCGCATCCATATGACGGACACGGTCATCCTCTTTGTCCGGCCGCGTAAATTCATGCTTTTTTATCAGATCGGCTTCATAGGCATCCACTGACGCAACGGCCACAATCCCGGTCTGAATGTGCTCACCCATGATTTGCCGATACACGTACAGTGTCTCTTTGTGATCCCGAACCAGCGCCCCCTGCTGCACCAGGTTGTCGAGGTTTTCCCGTCCTTTCGCATAGACGCTGGGGTCATAGGGACTTACCTCGGGCGCCACATCAATTTCCGGTTTATTGACATGTAGAAAGCTCAGAGGGTTCCCTTGCGCTAAAGCAAAAGCCTCTTCTCGATTGAGCACATCATAAGGGTGGGAGGCGATATCAGCCGCCAGCACGCGAGTTGGGCGTAACCCGCGAAAAGGTTTAATGAGTTTCACAGATTTTCCATACTGATCGGATAGTTGATCGCTCATGCGGTTTCATCCCTGGCAAGACAGTCTGGCGCGATAATGGCTTCGGAAAAATCCCGGATCACCTTCCAAGAACTGTTATTGTCGGTGGCACCGCATGCCTGCGCTTCTGATGCCAAGCGTGCATCAGGCCAGCCGCTATTGTCTCACGATATGGGAAGGCCGGTAAAATCGACGGGATTAGAGCGGGTGCAACCGAAGCTATAAGAACCGAACCCTGATCCAGCCAAAGCGAACGACACGGACAAGAACGAGCAACCGGCCAAAGGAATCTCTGAAATCAGGGTGCGATTACGGCGTCCAGGGCAACCCTAATATCACCTTGTGAAAACCCCCTTGACTCAAGGAAACGTGCCAGTTTTTTGTGCTCAGGACCGGCAAATGCGAGAACCCGATGGGGAACATCTGCTGTAGGAAACAACTTCTTTTTGATTAATTCACGTGCTTTGAGCAACCAGCAGTCGTCATCAGGATGAAGCATCTGATCTACCAGATAAGGATCTACGCCCTTACTGATCAGGTCGTTGCGAATATGGTGGTATCCAAAGCCATGTTCCAGGCGGTAGCGGATCCGCGACTCCGTATAGCGCTCGTCAGACTGCAGACCCTCTGCCGTCAAGCGTGACAGTACGGCCAGCACCAGCATCGGGCTTAAATCAGGGAATTTTCTGATGAGTTTAGTTTTGAGTTCGTGCAGGGAGTGTTCCCGGCGGGACAAGTAATCCATGGCGGCCCGCCGGAGAACGGTGACATCTTTTGTATCGATGTTTTCCATCACATCCACAGCCCTAAATTTGGCGCTTAGGTGGCGGATTTGCTTTTCGCGTCAGCGAGAACAACGACGTCCTCACTGGCAGCAATAGCATCTGCTTTGCTCTCTTCCTCCAACAGCTCGGCGCGGATTGACGCTTCGATTTCCTGAGCAATCGCCGGATTTTCTTCGAGATACAGACAGACATTCTTTTTGCCCTGCCCGATCTTCTCACCTTGATAGGCATACCAGGCTCCCGATTTATCTATCAAGTTCAGTCGTACGCCAAGATCAATGACTTCACCAAGGTGGTGAATCCCTTGACCATACATAATTTGGAATTCTGTCTGGCGAAATGGAGGCGCCACCTTGTTCTTAACCACCTTAACCCGCGTTTCGTTCCCCACCACTTCATCGCCTTCTTTGATTGAACCAATACGGCGAATATCGAGGCGGACCGAAGAGTAGAACTTGAGTGCATTACCACCAGTCGTCGTTTCAGGAGAACCGAACATGACACCAATCTTCATACGAATCTGATTAATAAAGATCACCAGGGTATTCGAATGCTTGATGTTTGCAGTCATCTTTCTCAGTGCCTGCGACATCAGCCTCGCCTGCAGTCCCATGTGGCTGTCACCCATGTCACCCTCAATCTCCGCTTTGGGGGTCAGTGCCGCCACTGAGTCGACGACAACAACATCTACCGCTCCGGAGCGTACCACCATGTCGCAGATTTCCAGGGCCTGCTCACCCGTATCAGGCTGGCTGACCAGCAAGTTTTCAACATCCACCCCGAGATTGTCCGCATAGATTGGGTCCAGTGCATGCTCTGCATCAATGAATGCACAGGTACCGCCCGCCTTCTGGGCCTCAGCGATCACCTGCAGCGTCAAAGTCGTTTTACCGGAAGACTCCGGACCGTAAATTTCGACAATCCGCCCACGGGGCAGTCCACCTATTCCCAGCGCAATATCAAGACCCAGTGATCCGGTAGAAATTGCCGGAATGGCTACTCGCTCGGTATCGCCAAGGCGCATCATGGAACCTTTTCCGAACTGCCGCTCGATCTGTGCCAGCGCAGCGGAAAGTGCTTTTTCTTTATTGCTGTTATCTTGAATCATAGTTGTTTCCTTGTAGTTAACTTACAACTGATGCCTGGTTCCGTGAGTAATCTAGTTGCTCTCAAACCTGCCGCCCAATCTGGCGCGAGTCGCGGGCCGAACGTCAACCGGTTCTCGCAAGGCCCAGAGGTACAGCGGGCTTCCTGATTGCCCAGCTTCCTGAGCGCTAAAGAGTAGTTCGTCCCCAACTACCTGCTAAATTTTTCGCCATATGCCTGTCTGGCGGGAGACTCTCTGAACGTCTCCTGCTCAACCCACCCGATGCGCCTGATCAAGGCCGTGGATCCGATGAGCAGTTAAGCCTTCGAGAGCCGGTGTAACACTGTAGAAACAGGCAGAACAAATTAAAGCAATATTTTACTGTATATACAACCAGTATATTGGCCGAAACAGGAATTCCTTTAGAGTTCGGAAGAGAAGTAGGCCAGCAGACCCGACAGCGCTTCTAATATGGTCGCTTGACGAACGGCCTCCCGATCACCGCTGAATAAAAAATGGCGGGCACGGGCATCAGCGCCCAGCTGCCAGGCAATCCAGACGGTACCCACGGGCTCGCTCACGCTACCGCCTCCCGGGCCGGCAACCCCACTCACGGCTACCGCCAAATCCGCTCCGCTTTTGCGGAGCGCTCCCGTTACCATCGCGCGGACCGTTTCCTCGCTGACCGCACCCGGGCCATCCGGCTCGAAAAACACCGCAGGCACATCAAGCATAGATTGCTTGGCTTCGTTTGAGTAAGTCACAAAGCCACTGTCAAACCACCTTGAACTGCCCGCCAGCGCCGTTATCACCTGAGCAATTCCCCCTCCGGTGCAGGATTCTGCCGTCACCATGACCAGATTGGCTTTGAGGAGATGATCAGAGAGCGCCTTCACCCTGCGATCGATTTCAATGTTGTCGGATTCGTCCATGGCGCCATCATAGCTGCTTTGTCCCGATCACCAAAATTGACAAGAATCGCTCATACTCCGGACATTATCTGTGTAAAATGAAAGGCCTGAGAGACAAGATTATTCCGCTTTTACTCGACCGTAAAACCATCTTTGGCTGAAAAATCCGCACATACCCCGATGATGCAGCAGTTCCTGCGCATCAAGGCGCAACACCCCGATGAACTGCTGTTCTACCGTATGGGGGATTTCTATGAGCTGTTCTTCGATGATGCGAAATCCGCG
>CACJWK010000038.1 GCA_902597095.1 uncultured Pseudohongiella sp. | reverse complement strand
ACGTTTCCTGAGGTGCAACCTGAAGTGTCGTAATTACCGGGCGCAGAAGACAAAACAGCAGGATACTCAGCACACTGGCGCGTAAGGCAATGAAAAACGCTTTCCAGGGAGACGACAGCGGGCGGGTCGTCTTCCGATAGCCAAACCAGACACCGACCACAATCAAAACGACCAGAGACAGGAAAACTAGGGGACTGACGCCGTAGGCGAAATCGACGCTTCCCTCAGCCAGGGCAGTTAGCAGATTAGGTTCGGTGTATTGCATGTCTACTGTCTCGGGCTGTTGGACCCCTGACCTTCTGACAATACACGATAGTATTCCTGAACCAGGTCCCGATACTCCTCAGGCACCTCTTCATCGAAAGACGCGTACAGCTTGTTGTTGATGTTGTCGAGTTCGGCTTGAGCGCGCAGCGCACCTTCGAGCTCGATAATCGGCTGGAGCAGCTGACGAAACAACTCCGGTTGATTGATGAAATCTTCGATGTCCTGCTGGGTCAGTTGCTGCCTGATCGAACGGGCATTTCCCCACGGCAGATTGTTGCCGTCAGTGTTGATCGCTCCACCCATGCCGGCGCGCTGCTCACTTTCACCTCGGGCACCCCCGATTTGCTGTCGATTACCACGAGCTCCCGCTTGCCCGGCCTGCGTACTCTGCTGTCCGCCCCTCGCCTGATCACGCAACTGCTCCTGCAGCTGTTCAGCCAGCTGCTGGCTGCGCTGCAGCTGCTCGCGCATGTCACGAAGACTCGGCTGCGTGCCCTGCTCACCGCCACTGTCGTTGAAGGCCAGCGCCTGTTGCTGCAGCGACTCGATCTGCTCTCTGAGGTTTTCCGCATCATCCGCAGCGCGCTGTAGCTGATCAGATTCAGAAACCTGATTCGCCGGATCGAGCCCTGCCAGAGAATCGGCCAGCGCTTCGAGCTGATCTTCAATTTCCTCTTCGATATCGACCGCGAGATTCACCATACCATTGCGCAGTACACGGTTGCTGGTAGACATCTCATCACGAATCGGTCGCAAGTCGCGGCTTGCTTCCTGAGCCTGCGACATAAGCCGCTGGTCTTCGTTACTGCCACGGGCGATGATCGCTCTCAGCATATCTTCAATTTCTTCCAGATCCCGTTGCTGCTGCTGTTGCGCCTGAATAAGCTCCTGCAGGCCTTCATCATTGCGCACTGACTGACGCGTCTGTCCCAGTCCCTGCTGTCGGCTGGTTTCCGCGATTCGCTCCTGTAACTGCCGCTGCTGCTGCAGCAACTGCTGTCCGCGCTGACCCAGATTCTGCGCCAACTGATTCACCGATCTCTCGCCCTGTTCATTCAGCTGCTGCTGTTGCTGCCGCAGATTTTCCAGCGCTTTCTGGCTGCGCGCCGCCGCGATGGAAGCAGAGTCGCTTTCCGCCGCCTCCTGCATTTGCTGTGCTGCGCGCTGAATGGCACTGTCGCGCTGCTGAGCAGCGGAAGCACTGCCGCCGGACGCTGACTGCGACTGACTGCCATTCTGCGGCGAAGACTGGCCGCTCCGCTGACCTCGCGACATCTGCTGGGCCAGTTGCGCGACCTCGCGGCTCAGCTGTTCCTGCTGCCGCATCAGACGTTCCAGTTCTCGGCGTTTCTGCTCTTCAGTCATCTGGTCTTCCCGCCGCGCCAAATTGCGCTGTGCCCGGGTCAAACCCTCCTGGCGCCGCGCGAGCTCTTCCAGTTTGTCGATCTCCTGCTGTTTCTGCTGAGAGCCTCCCCCGCGGGAGTTAGGCGTTTCATAGCGGTTCTCCAGCTGGCCCATTTCCATTTCGAAAAGCTCTCTTAGGTCCTCGCGCTCTTGCTGCGCCGAACCCCCACCACCGCCACCACCACCTTGCTGCATGCTGATATTAGTGCGGTTGATGTTTGCTTCTGCCTTAAGAATGTATTGTAAAGCCAGCTGTTCAGGCTGAAGGGCACTGGTAATCTGCACTTTATCCAGCTCACCCGCCGCCAGATTCATCTGCTCAATAGCCAGCGACAGATTCTCGACCGCCGAGTCATAGGTATCGTCTGAAAAATTCAATCGCTCGGCCAGACGATCAATCGACATCCTCGCTCGACCGGTTGCCTCGCGTTGAGATTCGGCAATAATTTCGGCATCAGCGCCGAACTCCTCCGGGGAGACCTCGCTCTGACGGTTACGCAACTTCCAGGTGGCCGCAATAATGTCTTTCTGGACTGACACCAATGCGCTGCTATCACCACCCTGACCGCCGCCGGCTCCTTGTCCTCCACTCATTCCGGGATTTCTGCGAAATTCCTGATCTGTAGGGATAATCTGCAGGAAATAGATATCGGAGATCACCTCAGCTGGGCCGTCCAGGCCGTTGTTGTCGGCAAGCGTCAGAAAGTAACTGACGAAATCTCCAGGTGCGACCTCAAGGTCTTCGAGATAAATCAGCTCGCTGCCGGAAACGCTGCGAACATTAGCTTCAGAGAGGAAATCCACTTCGACCTCGTCTGACCCCACCACACTGTAATTCAGAGTGAACACGCTCAGTCCGTAATCATCGCTGGCATCCACCTCCAGCACCACTTCCTCGAGCGGCATCACTTCCTGATCGCGCCCCGGACGCCGCAAGGAGAGCTCCGGCGGCGCATCCTCAATGGCTCTGATAAAATAATCCAGCGGCTCCTGACTCTCCAGGCCAGCCAGATCGGTAGCGAATATGCGGTAGACCCCATCCCGGGTCACGGTGAAGCTCGCGCTTCCGATATCACCATCGATTTCCAGATCCAGATCGGGATAAGCAGTCAGTTCCGACCCGACCTTCTCAGAGTCCCGATAGCTTTCCTCGAATTCCACTCGAGCGGTGGCAATAGCTTTGTTGAACTGAATGTCCAGTGCAACCTGCGTGCCTTCCGGCACGATCATGTCCCCACTGTCCTCTTCTGTGGTATCAGTCAGCTCGGTGTACTCAGGATAATCAAATGCCAGATTGATCTGTTCGATTTGAGGCAAATCGAACAGGTTGATCTGATATTGGGGAGAACTCTGCTGTCCCCGCTCCTCAAAGACAACGTAATAGGTCGTATCCGCCTGCAACGACGGAATGAAATAACTATAGGTCGCACTGTTGCTGCCGCTGCCATCCCGATTCATCGACACATCCTGCCAGTTGACGTTATCGTCCTGCAGCCTCAGATCGATGCTGTCTGGCGCAGCGTTGGACACGCGAGCAATGATTGTGACACTGCTTCCGCGCTGTAACTCGAGGTCGCCTGGCTCTACCGAAATTCCAATTTCCGGCAGGAATTCGGTGACAGCCAGTGGCTCGGAGATCGCGAAAGGCCAGGCCAGACGGACACCTGACTTCAGCAGTGATTCCGAATTCAGGAACATTGCCGAAATGACGGAGACGACCGCGACGGCAGCGGCAAGTGTCATCCAGGATTGCTGCGCAGGTGCGACCGTTTCAACCCTCCGCTGCTGCTCGACCACATGGGTCTGCGCATCTTCCCAGAGCTGCTGGATGAATTGCTGCGACACTCCCGCACGACCGAATTTGATGTCGTCTTCGCTGAACTCCAGAGAAGTCAGCAGGCGCTGCTCAAAGTCCGGTATGTGGTCCTCAACATAATGCGCCAGGATCCGGTCATCCGTGTGGCGACGGCGAAGCAGGCGCAGGAACCGGGCCGTGATCAGAAGTATGGCGAACACGGCTAGCCCGAATAGGATGATAGAGCCTAACTTATCGGGTTCCAGCCACGCGCCCACCAAGCTGACAGACAAGGCCGAGAAGGCAAGAGCAATGACAGAAAGGCTCGCAGCCTTGATAAAGAAAACCCTCGCGCGGCGACGGCGAAGCTGCTGGAGTGTCTGTCTGAGACTTGCGATGGCTGGTGTGGTCATTAGGTCCAGTTGGAAGTGTGATTGCCGGCGTGCAGCGGTGGGGCCGACAACCGATCCCAAGGTGAATTCATCCTGCTGTCAGTCGTCTTGTTGTCACCTGGAGACTAACGCAGGCCACTTTCAATCCTGTCGTGAGTATCAGACCAACTGCGCCTAATATTTGACGCCTAACCCTCATCAACTATCCCATTTACCAGACTGGAGAGCAAGGCTTACTGACATCGTCTCCGACGCCGGGCGTGTTCCGTCTGCAAACTGGCGCTATCAAACTGAGAACGTGCAGAAATACTCGTGACCTGTTTGACTCGTCAGTGAATCTGCTCTCCATCTTCTGCGAAAAAGCCGTTCCTTCTACCCAATAGGGTAGCGACATCGCGGAGCGCATCAGAAACGGTTGCCGCTCGAGTCAAAACAGCCTTTGCCAGGCCAAAACCGGCTGGCTTCTAGGCATGTACGGAGACTGCAACCAGCCGGTTCAGCTTGAGAAGCAACCCATCTCTTCCGGGCGATAGTATGAAGAATTTTCCGGAAAGACCCGAATGCCGGCCTGCGCCACCCCGGACAGCAGCGACGACAGAGTCGCGTGACCTAACAAGTCTCGCAAAGTTGTCAATGTCGGCCGGGGCAAGACCATGGAATCGTTCTCAGCGGCGGCGATCGCCGCGTCGGGGCTGAGCCATCTGAAATCCAGAATTTCATCGTTATCGACGCTTACCTCTACCGCTTCACGCAGGGGACAAAGGAAAAACCAGGTGCAGAAACGCCGCGGTAATTTGGGTGGCGTCGTCCAGTGCGCGGTATGAATCAACTGTTCTTCGGAGATTTCAATTCCGGCTTCTTCGCGGGTTTCCCGAACTGCTGCACGAAGCGCTGCGGGATATTCCAGTCTACGCGATTCATCATCGCCAAAATCCTCATCATCCAGCCTCCCACCGGGGAAGACCCAATGCCCTCCATGGAACACCAGCCTGGAATTTCGCTGCACCAAAAGCACTTCAAGTTCTTGCTGCCGGGTATTTTCCCGGATCAGAACAACCGTCGCCGCGGGTACTGGCTCGATATCAATCATCTTAACTCCTGCTGAGCAAGGGGCTACCTCATAGAGCGGCCTATCATAGCGAATAATTGGGTTTGCGGGCAGCAGGCGCGCAGCATAGAATCTCGAAGCAATTGACGAAGCCCACACATTGATGAGTTATCCATCCTGAGAAAGGAAAAAAGGAATCGAAATGACAATAAGTTTTGAAGGTCGCGTAGCAATAGTCACAGGCGCTGGCGGCGGATTAGGCAAGCAACACGCACTGGAACTTGGCAGGCGAGGCGCGAAGGTCGTGGTCAATGACCTGGGCGGCTCTGTCGACGGCAGCGGTGGATCTGCCTCTGCCGCCGAACTCGTTGCACAGGAAATTGTAGATAATGGCGGTACCGCCATCGCGAACGGTGCCTCGGTGACTGATCTTGGTGCGGTGCAGAATATGGTTCAGAGCACGCTTTCCAAATGGGGACGTATTGACATCGCAGTCAACAACGCCGGCATTCTGCGGGACAAAACGTTCGCCAAGCTCGAGCTTGAAAACTGGCACGCAGTCATTGATGTACATCTGACCGGCAGCGTGAATGTCACCAAATGCGTTTGGCCTATTATGACCGAGCAGAACTATGGACGGCTGGTCATGACCACCTCCACATCGGGCCTGTTCGGCAACTTTGGGCAGAGTAATTACGGAGCCGCAAAGCTCGGACTGGTCGGCTTCATGAACACTCTCCGCTACGAGGGGGCAAAATACAACATCTACACTAACAGTATCGCGCCGATCGCGGCGACGCGAATGACTGTCGACCTCCCCGGTTTTGAAGACAGCGCAGAGCGCCTCGCGCCCGAACTGGTCACGCCTGCAGTTGTCTTCCTCTGCAGCGAACAGGCTCCGAACGGCCGGATCATTCAGGCTGCGGGCGGTCGCTACTATTCAGCAGATGTCAGGGAAAACGTCGGCGTAGATCTCGGCACCGGTGCCAGTGTTGAAGACATCGCCGAAAATATCGAAAGCATCCTCGACATGAGCGAAACCAAGGGCATTCTGGAGCGCACCCCGCATCGCTGAGCCCGGACACCTCACACGAGTCGCGCACCGGAATCTCTCCGGGGGACTCGGGTGACCGGCCGGGAGCCCTTCAGGGTCTAATTCGCGAGCTAGAATTGGCATGCGCAAACGTCTTCTGCTGTTGTCCGCTTATGATGCGCCGAGCCATGCTTATTGGCGACATCAACTGAGAAACCAGCTCACTGAATTCGACTGGACTGAGCTATGTCTGCCACCGAGATACTTTAACTGGCGAATCCGCGGCAATGCCATGCAGTGGGCATCGACGGAAAGCGCCTGTTTAGCAAGAGACTACGATCTCGTTCTGGCCACCTCTATGGTAGATCTCGCCAGTCTGCGCGGACTGATCCCAAAATTAGCAGCCGTTCCCTCCCTTCTCTACTTCCACGAAAATCAGTTCGCCTATCCGGCGGGGCGCCAGCGTATCGATAACATTGAGCCGCAGATCGTCCCTCTTTACGCCGCCTTGTGTTCAGATGCGATCGTCTTCAATTCTGCTTTCAACCGTGACACCTGCCAGGAGGGCGTCCGGCAGCTGGCAAAGCGTTTGCCCGAAGGTTTGCCCGCGCAACTGTTTAAAAAGCTCAACGCCGCCGAAGTGCTGCCGGTGCCCCTGATCAGTTCAGACGACAGTTATTACAACCGAGCGGCATTGCCAACAGATTCGCCTATGGAAATAGTCTGGAACCATCGCTGGGAATATGACAAGGGAATCGAATTACTGGCGCAGATCATCGAGCAAGTGAAACAAGCAGGCCTAAGATACCGCTTCCACGTTGTGGGCCAACAGTTTCGCCACAGACCTCAAGCCTTTGAAGAAATCGATCGGCACCTGGAAGAAATCAGCGCATTCTTCGATATGCCAAGGGGAAACTTCGGATATATCGAAGATGCAGACCGGTATCAGACCTTGCTGACATCGTGTCACGTCGTACTCTCCACGGCAAAGCACGACTTTCAGGGTCTCTCCGTACAGCAGGCTTGCCTAGCCGGATGCCAAGCTGCTGTGCCGGACGCTCTGGTCTATCCGGAGTACATACCCCCTCAATTCCGCTACCAGACCTGCGAGGATAGCCGGCAAACGGCCACTGCTGCGGTGTCGCTACTCAGGGATATCAGGAACAAGCTGGAAGATGGGGCATGGAGCAAAATTGATCTCAGCGCCTACTCAGGTCAGGATCTGCTGAATCGCTATCGCGACGTATTTCGCTCTCTGATCAACAATCAATCCTAATCAACCCGCTCCAGCAGCGGGAAAACTATCGGCTGCCCAATCTGGATCCGATTGAAGTCCAGCTCCGGATTGTACTGTCTCACCAGCCAGATCGGAGAAGAGTATCGATTGCGCGCGATGGTGCTGATGTTATCACCGCGACGAACCTCGTAGGTTTCTACGTTCTGTATCCGATAGCTGGCAAAGAATTCTTGCTGCAACGTCGAGTGAAACTCTCGACGAGCTCGCTCGAATTCAGCGAGGTTCACCTCGCTGAAATCAAGTCGCAACCGGTTGCCGATGATCACCGGATCTCTGAATGCCATGCTGTTCAGTCGCCGGATGTCCCAGGCCCGTATACCGAGCCAATCGGCATAGTGGCCCAGTGTTTCACTGGCTTGAATTTCGATGGTATTGTCGCTTCTCACCGAATAGTCAGACGGGTCAGCAGACAGATCCTCAACCAGCTGTTGATTCGCTTCAGCGACGTCTACGACAGGGTCAATCGCCTCAGCGATTTCATCGGCCTCCGTTACCTCTGATTCCAGCTCCGCGTTATCCGGCAATACCGCGGCCGGCGGCAATAGCTCCTCAACCAACGCCAGATCCACAACAGGCTCGGGAGCTGGGCCTGCGCTTACTGAATCCGGCTCGGCCTGTGGACTTCGGGTCGCCACGAGCACTTCCTCTTCGATAACCTGCCCAAGCCCTTCGGCAGTCGCCTGCCCACTCTCCGGCTCCGGCAGCCGATCAGGTTGATTTGCAGCATAAGCGCGGGACTGAACCTCAAAACCGGGTAACTGCAAATTCTGTCCCGGATAGATTTTGTTTCGGTCAGCAATGCCATTCAGACTCAGAACCTGCTGCTCTGACACGCCGAAACGTGACGCGATCACCGAGATCGTATCTCCCCGTCTGACCGTGTACTGACCGTCCTGAGCAGCCAGCTCAGCGAGCGTCTGATCCACAACCGCATTATCCTGGGGGAGCAAAAGCCGCTGTCCGATTTGAATGCGGTTGCGGCTTCGCAGCTGATTCAGGGCAACCAAACGCCCAACGGTCGTGTTGAAACGGCGTGCTATGACCGACAAGCTGTCCCCTCGCTCTACCACATAGGCGACATCGGGCGTTTGTACCGCAAACTTAAAGTCGTCTGAAATCAGTGCCAGAACGTTTTCCTCTTCTACCGCGCCTTCGCGCAGTTTAACGGGAAAACCTCTGGGGATACGTTTGTTTCCCTCCCAGACGGCCGGTCGCAAAGCACGATTGTCAGCTTGCAGCTGTTCCAGGCTAATACCTACCGAGCGCGCAAACACCTCTGCATCTATAAAAGCGTCCGTCGCCACCGTCCTAAAGACCGGCGCCGGATCAAAGTTAACGTCGCCGAAATAGTCGGAGGCGTTGTTCTCGACGTCCAGTACCGCGAGGAACTGCGCATAGAAATTTCTCGAGGCAAAACCAAATGACCGACCTCGATAGTTGGCCACAATCGTTTCTATGTCAGTGGTATCGGTCTCCCTAACAGCACGAGCAATGCCTCCGGCCCCGTGATTGTAGGCAGTCAGTGCGAGCGGCCAGGTACCAAGCACTGAATGGTTGTACTCCAGCAGGCTCATGGCCGCATTCGACGCAATATACGGATCCATCCGCTCATCAACAATATGATCGATACGCATAAAACGCTGACCGGTCGCGCGACCAAATTGCCACATTCCCGCGGCAGCAGCGCTGGAGTAGGCGTTCGGATTAAAAGAAGATTCCACGTGGGGCAGTACCGCAAGCTCTGCGGGCAGGCCCTTCTCCCGGATGACGGCGGCAATGTGCTGCCGGTAAGCACCCGAGCGGCGCAGGCCGCCCAAAAAGCGGTCCGACTGCCCGAGCTGAAACCGGACATTGTCGACGGCCTCACGCAGCACTTCGTTGCCGACAGCTTCCGGCCAAAGGGCTAGGATTTCCCGCTGACCTTCGGACAGGCCGCTTCGCTTGCCGCCGGCCAAGACACGCAAATCTGTTTGAATCTGGTTGCGCCGGTTTTCAATCTGACGCCGGTCAAGAGGCATCCTGTCGTAAACCACAGCCAAATTGCGCGCGTCATGAAGGAAACCACTCTGGGTATCGACCTCGGTATATATTCGAGTCCAGAAACGCACGGCCGGTTCCAGCTCAGGTGGACGCGGAAACAGTTGCGAATCCTGTGCTGCTCCGTGTGTGGAGAGCAGCGTAAAGAAGAGGGATAGTGTTGAAATCGAGCGGAAATCCAAAAGCATCTTGGCCTGTATTTCACTATGGACTTGGCTGCGCAAACGATAGCAGCTATCACTGGACTCGCCAAGCGTGACCGACTGCTGTCAACAAGCACCCTGCCGCGATATTAGCGGGCAAATAGCCGCCAGACCGTCATGGCATATCGTCTAGTTCCGCTCCTTCCTTGACCGGAATCATCAAATCTTCGCGAGTGACATTCATATAGATAATGACATTCGAAGCAATATAGATGGAGCTGTAAGTTCCGATGACGACCCCGATGATGAGCGCGATCGCAAAGCCCTGAGTGGACTCACCCCCAATAAACAGGATGGAGAATAAGACAAGCAGCGTAGTGAGTGAAGTAATCAGAGTTCTGCTCAGAGTCTGATTAAGGGATGCGTTGACCATCTCGACAGATGACCCTTTGCGCAAGCGCCGGAAGTTTTCCCTTATTCGGTCTGAAACAACAATGGTGTCATTCAGCGAATAGCCTATGATAGCGAGCATTGCAGCCAGCGTATTCAGGTTAAATTCCATTTGAAATACGGAGAAAATCCCCAGGGTAATGATCAGATCATGCGCAAGGGCAACTACCGCACCCACTGAAAATTTGAACTGAAAGCGCACTGCGATATAGACCATGATTATGCCCAGCGCGACCAGCATGCCGAGCCCACCCTGCTCTGCCAGTTCTTCTCCGACCTTCGCGCTGACATAGTCAGACCCCAGCAGCGTGACCTGACTTCGAGTTTCTTGCTGCAGCATAGCAGCAAGGAATTCACCAACCTGAGCTGCCTGTTCCGCCTGATCCTGTTCTGCGACTGAACTGTCTACCGGCAGAAGCACTCGGATATCACGGTCTGACCCAAACGTTACAACAACAGCATCCTCATATCCGTTTCGCTGTAGCGTCAGATTTACCTGATCAAGGTCAACGGTCTGGGAATAGTTGAGACGCACCGATGTACCACTAGTAAAGTCCAGCCCGAAATTCAAGGAATTCACGAGCAGTGAAATCATTGAAACAACAGCAAGCAACGCAGAGATGCCGGCGGCGATCCTGCGGACTCCCATAAAATCGATTTCGGTTTTCGATAGCATCTCAGGTCCTGCTCAGCTTGAGGACGGCAACGGTCCGGCATATCTGCCTATCGACAGCATCTTTACCGACCGCCCACCGTAGATAAGATTGACAATCGCGCGGGTTCCTACAATGGCCGTAAACATCGAGGTCACGATACCAATCATAAGCGTCACCGCGAATCCCTTGACGGGCCCCGTGCCTATCGTAAACAGGACTACTGCAACCAAAAAAGTTGTCAGATTGGCGTCAAAGATCGTGGTAAAAGCGCGGTTATAGCCCGCGTCAATGGCCTGTTGCGGCGGAATACCATTGGCCAGTTCCTCCCTAATCCGGGTAAAGATCAGCACGTTAGCGTCCACCGCCATGCCCACTGTCAACACAATGCCGACGATCCCCGGCAAGGTAAGCGTTGCTCCGATCAGCGACATGACTGAGAAAATCAGCAGAATGTTCATAATCAGGGCCGCATTGGCAGCCAGACCGAACAATCGGTAGTACAGTAGCATGAACAACACTACTAGCGCGGAAGCGATCTGCACACCTCGGAAGCCCGCTTCAAGATTTTCACGCCCCATGGAAGGACCAATGACCGACTGCTCCACAATCGTCATCGGAGCGGCTAATGAACCTGAGGAAATAAGCAGCGACAAATCATTCGCTTCTCTGGCGGTCAGACCGGTGATCACAAAAGTACGAGGCAATGCCGTCCTGATAGTCGCGTGACTGATCAGGCGTTTCTCCTCATAGAACTCAACTTCTTCAACTTCGTTACCTTGCCCATCGAGCGAGGCGATCGTTCTAGATTTGGTTTCAATGAGTAGGATATCCATATTTCGGCCCACGTTCTCCCGAGTCACGCGGTTGATCTGGTTGCCTCCCTGCGCGTCGAGATTGATTTGCACCTGAGGCAAACCGTTCTGATCGAGTGTTGAGCGTACCGAAGAAATGCGGTCGCCCTGCAGAATAACGTCATTATCGACGTTCACGAGAAGACCGTCCGGCGTCTGGTAGGCTTCGAATGATGTCCTTGGGGCACCCAGTTCTGCCTCGAGATGGAATTCCAGGGTGGCAATACGCTGCAGAATCCGGATCGCCTGAGCCGGGTCCTGCACCCCAGGAAGTTCCACGACGATCCGGTCAGCACCTTGCTGCTGCACCGTGGGTTCGGAGACACCGAGGGCATCTACCCGGTTCAGCAAGGTAGTCCGGTTAGCCTGCAGCGTTTCCCGTTGAATTTGTAAAATGACATCCGACGTCAACCGCATGTCCAGTAGGAACAGGTCACTGGCCTCCCGATTCTGAAACTGTATTTCGGGAAAATTATCAATCAGTTCTGAACGAGCGGCGGAGCGCTCCTGCGCATTTGAGAACCTCACCTCGAGGTGAGTTTTGTCGACCAGATTGATGCCCCGGGTGCGGATGCGCTGCTCTCTGAGAATTGAACGAACATTGCTCAAGTTGTCTTCCATCCGCCGCTCGAGAGCGGCTTCCATGTCCACTTCCATCAGAAAGTGTACGCCGCCCTGCAAATCCAGTCCGAGATTCATTTTGTCGGCACCGATGGCCTGCATCCAACCGGGGGTTGTTGGCGCGAGATTCAGCGCGACGATGTAATCGTCGGTCAATGCCTGCTCAATAACCGCCTTTGCGCGAAACTGATCCTCCACATCCTCGAAGCGTAACTGCATGCTGTTTCCATCGGACACCACTCCGAAGAAGTCAATCTGGGCAGCCTCAAGGGCAGTTTCAACCACCGCAACATCTGCTTCGCTGATTTCGAGATTCTCATTATTGATGAGAATCGCCTCGTCATCAGGATAGAGATTCGGGGCAGAATACAATAGGCCGAGGACGACAATAAAAAGTATTAGAAGATTTTTCCAGAGCGGATAGCGATTCAACATAACGGATTCCGGATTCGAATCAATGCCTCGCTGCCGACGCGATAACAGTGATCGGATGCTAGCTTTCGGCGGTTCAGCCTAGCCCGCAAATTTATATCTGATTGATCGTGCCTTTGGGTAGCGCCGCAGCAATGGCTGACTTCTGAAGTTTCAGCTCAACCTCTTTGGCAACTTCGATGGCGACATATTCTTCGTTGACCCGAGTGACTTTGCCCATCAATCCGCCAGACGTCATGACTTCGTCACCTTTGTTGATGCTGTCGACCAGATCTTTGTGCTCTTTCGCCCGCTTGGACTGAGGTCGCCACAGGATGAAGTAGAACAGCACAAACATGCCGCCAAACAGAAACAGATTGTAGGTCAGTGAAGGAGCAGCCGGAGCAGCTTCCTGTGCGTAGGCAGTTGGAAAAATGAAGTCCATGTGTCAATGTCACTCTATATTGTCGGCAGTTGGGTGCATGGTGCGGCAAAACGGACGGTTATGCGCATTATAGCTCGTCATTACCGGCCAGTGTTTCTCATTTTGGCTTCATTATCTGAGATCAGTCCTCTGCGAGACGGAGCTGATCCGCCCGATACTGTCGCACAAAGGCGCACAATCTACCCTGTTCTATCGCCTTACGCAATCCAGCCATCACTCGCTGATAATAGCGCAGATTATGAATGGTATTGAGGCTGGAGCCGAGTATTTCCTTGCATTTGTCCAGATGATGAAGGTAAGCCCTGGAAAAATTCTGACAGGTATAGCAATCACAGCTCTCATCAAGCGGCCGGGGGTCATTCCGATATCGGGCATTTCGCAATCGGAGCAATCCGGCGGACGTGAACAGATAGGCATTGCGCGCGTTCCGCGTAGGCATCACACAGTCAAACATATCCACGCCCTGAATCACGGCGTTGATGATGTCGTCAGGGGTGCCAACACCCATCAGGTAACGGGGGCTTGCTTCCGGCATGTGAGGGGTGATTTCCTCAACGACTCTTGCCATCTCCTCCTTGGGTTCGCCCACCGAAAGTCCGCCTATGGCATATCCCGGGTAGCCCTGAGCCTGAAGACTCTCCAAGGATGCCTGGCGCAAATTGCTGTACATTCCCCCCTGAATGATTCCGAACAGAGCAGCCGGATGATCGGCATGGGCTTGATGACAACGCGCGGCCCAGCGTAGTGAAAGCTCCATGGATTCCCGCGCCTGCTGTTCATCTGCCGGGAAGGGCGTGCACTCATCGAACACCATGATGATGTCTGCCCCGAGTTTTTGCTGAACCTCGACTGCCGATTCCGGACCTAGAAAGACTTCAGCACCATCAACGGGCGAGCGAAATTTCACCCCCTCTTCTGAAATTTTTCGCATCGCACCGAGACTGAAAACCTGAAATCCGCCGGAGTCTGTCAGGATAGGTTTGGGCCATGCCATAAAATCATGCAGGTCACCGTGCTGCTGGACGATGTCAGTTCCGGGCCGCAGCATGAGATGAAAAGTATTCCCCAGAATGATGTCCGCATCGATATCGAGAAGCTGAGCAGGTGTCAGTCCCTTGACCGTGCCGTAGGTTCCAACTGGCATAAATGCGGGCGTGCGCACTGAACCTCTGGGAAAGCTGAGCACCCCGGTACGTGCGTTTCCATCGCGAGCCGACACAGAGAATTGCATGGCACAGCCGTGCTGGTTTGACGACATACCTCAGTGCTCGCGAGTCGATCTGAAGTACACTTCGGGCCAGCGCTCTTCCATCAGATTAAGATTAACCCGGGTGGGCGCGAGGTAGGTCAGATATCCACCACCGTCCATGGCCAGATTGTCAAAAGCTTTTTTGCGAAAATCCTCAAGCTGTGCCGGATCAGCAGCATCAACCCAGCGGGCAACATGAATCGACACCGGTTCGTACACGCAATCCACTTTATATTCATCCTTCAGGCGAAACGCCACCACCTCGAACTGCAGCACACCGACTGCGCCCACAATCAGATCATTATTACGCAGCGGCATGAATACCTGAGTTGATCCTTCTTCGGACAGCTGGGTGAGACCTTTCTGAAGCTGTTTGAGCCTGAGCGGGTCTTTCAGGCGAATCCGTTTGAACAATTCCGGAGCGAAATGAGGAATGCCTTTGAATTTAAGAGCTTCTCCGGCGGTGAAGGTATCGCCGATCTGAATGGTGCCATGATTGTGTAATCCGATGATGTCCCCCGATACGGCCGTTTCAGTATGCTCACGATCTCCCGCAACGAACGTGACGGCATCGGTAACTTTAATCTCTTTACCAATACGGGTGTGATGCATCTTCATACCTTTCTGGTACTCACCGGAGCAGATGCGCATGAAGGCGATCCTATCACGGTGCTTTGGATCCATATTTGCCTGTATCTTGAAGACGAATCCGGAAAATCCGGGATCATCAGCAGCAACCGTTCTTGATTCCGTTTCCCGGTCCAGCGGACCGGGCGCCCATTCAACAAAATCATCCAGCATTTCCTTAACGCTGAAATTACCCAGTGCAGTGCCAAAATACACAGGCGTCATTTCACCGCGCAGATAGGCCTGCCGGTCAAATTCGTAGGAAGCGCCTTTCACCAATTCAATTTCTTCGAGAAAATCCTGATGGTAGGCTTCCAGCAAGTCTTCCGCTTCCTGACTTTGCAGACCGTTGATGCAAACATCATCCGGTATCTGGTTCCCCTGACCCTGCTGGTAGACATGAATCGTGTCGGTAACCAGGTTGTAGACTCCCTTAAACTCTTTTCCCATGCCCAGAGGCCAATTAATGGGCGCACATTGAATATTCAGAACGTTCTCTATCTCGTCAAGAATCTCAATCGGATCGCGGATATCGCGGTCCAATTTGTTAACAAAGGTAAATATCGGCGTGTCCCTCAGCCGACAAACTTCCATTAGCTTGATGGTCCGCTCTTCCACACCCTTGGCACCATCGACCACCATCAGCGCAGAATCCACCGCAGTGAGCACCCGGTAGGTATCCTCCGAAAAGTCTTCATGGCCCGGCGTGTCAAGCAGATTAACCACCCGATCCTTGTAAGGGAACTGCATCACGGAAGAAGTCACAGAAATCCCCCGCTGCTGCTCCATAGCCATCCAGTCAGAAGTCGCGTGACGGTCTGATTTCTTGCTTTTTACCGTTCCGGCCACCTGGATCAAATTGCCGAACAGCAAAATCTTTTCGGTGATGGTGGTTTTGCCGGCATCAGGATGAGAAATGATGGCCAGTACTCGCCGGCGATCAATTTCGCGCTGTAATGGTGTTGTCAGTGACACGACAAACTCGCAGTGGCGGCAGATAGATTGTTACGGGTCCGCAGTATAGCAGCTGCTTAAACGTGCCACATCAGCTCCTGGCACCGGATCGGCAGATGTCAGCAGCCTTCGGCTCGGAGCCGTCATATATTACAATGAGTCGGCGAGGCGAGACCGGACCAGATAGCCTACCCATAACCAGAACGGATCAGATCATGGATTTTACCCTGACAGAACAACAACGCGCCCTCCAGCAAGCGGTCAGAAAATTTGCGCAACAGGAACTGCCGGACATTGCTCGACAAATTGAGGTTGACGATGAACCGGTGGATCTCGCCCTGCGCCGTCGCTATGGCGAACTCGGCTATCTTGGGGTGAATCTCGACAGCTCGGTCGGCGGTGGTGGCATGAGTCATCTCGATGCCGTGATCGTGCTGGAGGAAGTTGCGAAGATTTCAATTGCGGTGGCGTTTCCGATCTTCGAAGCCTGTTTTGGCCCCAGTTTGGCCATCGCCCACTTCGGCAGCGAATCACTCAGGCAGCGTTACCTGCCCCAGGTTTGTACCGGAGAAAAAGTAGTGGCGGTGTCCATGTCGGAGCCAGGCGCCGGATCTGCACTGACTGATCTCAGCACCCGGGGAGAAATCACTGGAGACAAGGTTATCCTCAATGGGACTAAACGATGGTGCTCAGGCGCCGGTCACTCGGAAGCTTATGTGGTGTACTGCCGACTCTCGGATGCTCCGGGCGCCAGAGGCATCGGAGCTGTGGTTATTGACAAAGGCACTGACGGCTTCAGTTTCGGCAAGCGTGACCATCATATGGGCTTCAGAGGCGTTTACAGTTGCGACATGTATTTCGACAATGTCGAAGTGCCGCTGGAAAACATGCTCGTACCGGCCGGCAGTTTCGGCAAGCTGATGGATGCCTTCGACCTGGAACGCTGCGGCAACACGACCATGTCACTTGCGGTGGCGCAGTCCGCATTTGACTACGTGCTGAACTACAGCCAGGAACGTGAACAATTCGGCAAACCGCTGGTAGATTTTCAGGCGGTACAGATACAGCTTGCCGAAATGAAGATGAAGCTAGAAGCCGCGCGTCTGCTGCTTTACCGCGCAGTGGTCAATGCCGAGTCGGGCCTGCCGTCAATTGGCGAAAGCTCAGTTGCCAAATGCTTCGCCAATGAGGCTGTCCGGGAAGTAACGGGTAAAGCAATGCAGATCATGGGCGGGTACGGCTATTCCAAGGAATTTCCTATCGAGCAAAAGCTCCGTGACGCCTGGGGCTGGGGTATTGCAGGGGGATCAATCGATATCCAGAAAGTGAATATCACCTCTGCACTGGTGAACCGACGTTTTAATCAGCGAGCCAGCTGAGCGATCTAGTGCAGGGGTCGACCCGTCGGACGACATCGGCGCTCGGCGAAATCCGGGTGCAGGATATCGATCTGTTTGACCAGCAAGAGATCATGACGAGAGAGATGTTCATGCTCAATGTCTGAGCGAACCTCGACGTCTTCCAGCATCACGCAGACAACATCATCATCGTCAATATCGACGACGATGCAGGATTTAAATCCGTCCACCGTATTGATCGAGGCCAGCGAACCCACATCGAACTGATAAACCGGCAAAGAACCGCTGGCATGCTGCAGCAATCCATAGGAAGTGAACGCGACCCCGAAGCCTGCCGCCGCGACCACGTTAATAATCTCCACCACTTCCGGATCGGTCAGATCAACCCGAACCGTCTCGGCAAGTGGCTGATTCACCTCTAACTGCCGTCTGTTAATCAACCTCAGAAACAAATCAAGGTCTTCCTGATTCCATTCGAGCGTTTCTTCGGAGACAGATCGGGTGCTGTCTGAGGACAGGCTCTGCACGTCAGTTTCGATAGTCAGATCCCGAACTTTGGTGTCCGGCGGACAAGGCACTACCATTGAGACGGAACAGTAGCCGTCGCTACGCTCTGCGCTTAGGCGCCAGAGGAAAGGAACTTCACTGCTCAGTTCGAACATAGGATATCGCTAACAGGAACGGAAAGGCTCGGGATCTATCAAGGATGTCGACTGAATGATTGACAAAATTAGCAGCCAGAGCAACTTTTTTCAGGCCTGTCGGAGTAACGATGAGACCAAGTTAGCGGGCATTGCTAAAGCGAATTTCAGCAGTTCGTATTAAAGTATTGAACAAGCAGAAAATTCTGGTGGACAAAGAGGTTTCAGTTTTTCCACAGAATCTGTGGATAACTCAGTGGATTGTTTCTGCAATCCGACCGTGAGGCACGAATTTTCGTGAATTCCACTTAAATTGGCTAAAATTTAAACAATATTTATTTTTCAAGTATTTCAATAACTTAGGATTTATTGAATAATTGTATAAAAATAAAACCCGCTATTTTGTAGGCTTTTCTTACTGACAGGTCATTTTTGTGCATAAATTCAAGGGTTAAAACGATTTACTAAAAAATCGTTCCGTTTTATTACTGTTTTTATTGAAGTTTTTGCTCCTATAATACCGTTCGTTCATAAAGCTTTTCTGACTGGCGATGGGCAGATTTTCGTCCTCAATTACCCTCACACTTTCAACAGGGCTTATCCTGTTGCTGGTCAGCTTCGGGTACAGTGCGCTGAAAAAATACCGGCTGGATGGCTCGAGCGATGAAATGCCGGTCAATCTGGCCCGCGCGACCTATACCAGCAGCCAGGGCGCCTTCTCTGAGCCGGATTTTGACTGGCTGGGACAACAGGTATTCCGAAACGAATGCCGTTCCAGACCAGCCTGCCTGACCAGCTGGAATGCCGGAGAAGATTTCCCCTCGCTGGGCATCGGACACTTTATCTGGTATCGCGCCGGGCAGCAGGAAATCTTTGAAGAGAGCTTTCCGCAGCTGCTGTCATTCCTGAAGCGGCGGCAGGTCACGCTGCCCCCATGGCTGCAGAATTCGGCTGACCCTGACAACCCCTGGCCCAGTCGCGCTGCGTTTAACGCCGCGCAACAAAGCGAACAGATGCGCGAGCTGAGGGCATTCCTGCTTGCGACCGCTCCTCTGCAGGCAGAGTTTATCGTCTCCCGCTTTAACCTGACTGAAGATGAAATCGTATTCAGTTTTCCACCCGCTGACCGCAGTAAAGCTCGTCAGATCCTGCAGGGACTGGCCGCTGCACACCCGCCCCTGGGACAGTATGCACTGATTGACTATCTCCATTTCAAAGGCTCAGGACTGAATCCAGCGGAGCGTTATCACAATATGGGGTGGGGGCTAAAACAGGTCGTGGCAGAAATGCTGGAGACAGAGGTTTCCCTCCAGCAATTTGTCGAAGCGGGCACGGCGGTGCTGGACCGACGCATCAGCAACGCCCCCGCCGAACGCAGGGAGTCCCGCTGGCGGGCTGGCTGGCACAACCGGTTGCAGTCTTATTTGCCACCAGCCAATTAAAGTAATTGCCCACTGCGGCAATAGTCATTACCCTCCACGATCCTGTTACACACAATTGAGCCCTGACCTATGTCCTTTCAGCGAACTAACATCGCCACTATGTCCGGCTACGTGCCAGGCGAGCAAGTCAACAGCGCTGATGTCATCAAGCTGAACACCAACGAAAACCCCTATCCGCCCAGTCCGGCAGTGGCAGCGGCGCTGAACGGGATCGATTCAGCGTTTCTAAGACGATATCCATCACCAACGGCTGAGTCGTTCCGGGAAGCGGCAGCGCGATGTCACGGCATCGGCGTTGACAACATCGTACCCACCAATGGGGGTGACGAACTGCTGCGTCTGGTGCTGACGACTTTCGCAGCGCCAGGCGAAACGGTGGCCGTCACCCGGCCGACTTATTCCCTGTACGGGGTGTTGGCCGAAATTCAGGCCAATCCGCTGCACGAAATCGCACTCGAGGACACTTGGGATCTGCCGGAGAATTTTGTCCAGCAACTCTCGGATGCCGGGGCCAAAATGTGCATCCTGGTCAATCCTCATGCCCCAACCGGCAAACTGCTGCCCGTTGCGACGCTGACCGAGATCGCAGCAAACTTTGATGGTCTGCTGCTGGTCGATGAAGCCTATGTGGATTTCGTTGACCCGGCCCGGGAACACGACGCGGTGCCTTTGGCGGTCGAACGCGACAATGTCCTGCTGCTGCGCACCCTGTCCAAAGGCTATTCTCTGGCCGGCCTGCGATTCGGCTACG
>CACJWK010000037.1 GCA_902597095.1 uncultured Pseudohongiella sp. | reverse complement strand
AGCAGCGACGGGTTTCTCTGGTGTGCGGTCCCGCATTCGTTGAGAGTTCAGTGTCAGTGGACGTTGAGCGCGCCGGCCTGCGACTTTGGGGCTGGGTCAGTTTGCCGACTTTTTCCCGCTCGCAGGCAGATCTGCAGTACTTTTACGTCAATGGGCGAATCATACGGGACAAGCTGGTTGCGCATGCGATAAAGCAGGCCTATCGGGATGTTCTGTTCCACGGCAGACATCCTGCCTATGTGCTCTATCTTGAACTGGCCCCCGCTGCGGTTGACGTGAATGTGCATCCCACAAAGCATGAGGTGCGTTTTCGAGACAGCCGTCTGGTCCATGATTTTCTGTTCAGCGCGCTTCATAAAGCGCTGGCAGAGGTGAGGCCGGGAGATCAGATCTCTAAAGACATGGAGCCTGCTCATGAGCCTGTGCCCGGCTGGCCAGGCGTTCATTCGGAAGCGACGGGTCAGATTCAGGCTCAGGATGCGCTTTCGCTCGGCGGGCCGGGACCCTCGAATCATTACTCATATCAGCATGTTCGTGATAACGGGCGGCAACCTCCCCAGTATGCTGACGGGCTTGCTCACAAGAATGCTCTGACAGAGCTTTACCAGACCGACGCAGAGATTCCACCGCTTGGATTAGCGCTTGCCCAGCTACACGGAATTTACATTCTGGCCCAGAACAAGGACGGGCTGATTGTTGTTGATATGCATGCAGCCCATGAACGTATCACCTATGAAAGGATGAAAACTGCGGCCTCGGCTGAGCAGCTGAAGATGCAGCCTCTGCTGGTCCCGGTTTCACTGGCGGTATCCCAGGCCGAGGCCGACTGTGCGGAGGAGCAGTACCAAATTCTGCTGAGTTTGGGTATTGAGCTGGAGCGGGTGGCCGCAGAATCAATTGTGGTGCGTCAGGTGCCGGCACTGCTCAAAGATTCCAATGTCGAGCAACTGGTTCGTGACGTGCTGTCTGATGTGCTGGAATTCGGCAGCAGCGAACGTATCCAGGCTCATCATGACGATCTGCTCTCGACCATGGCCTGCCACGGTTCGGTGCGCGCTAACAGGCAACTCACCATTCCGGAAATGAATGCTCTGCTGCGTGATATGGAAGCGACGGAACGCTCCGGTCAGTGCAACCACGGTCGTCCAACCTGGGTTTACCAGAGTCTGGATGCCTTAGACAAGCTGTTCCTGCGCGGACAGTAATGGCAGACCCGTCGGCTTTACAGGAGCTTCATCCGTGGCGATGCAGGCAAGTGAATCCATAGAGAAACCTCCGGCCATTTGTCTGATGGGGCCGACTGCGGCGGGCAAGACCCAGTTCGCCATGGACTTATCAGATCGCTTCCCCAGCACGCTGATAAACGTGGATTCAGCTCAGGTATACCGCGGGATGGACATTGGCACCGGAAAACCGGATGCCACTACCCGGCGCCGGTATCCTCATCGTCTGATGGATATCAGAGATCCTTCAGAAATTTATTCTGCCTCACAATTTCGCGCTGATGCTGTTCAAGAGATGTCCGACGCACTGGTGAGAGGCAAAACGCCGGTTCTGGTCGGGGGCACGATGCTCTATTTCAAGGTTTTGCGGGATGGCCTCGCTGCGATGCCGAAAGCGAACCCTCGGGTTCGCAAGCAAATCGAAACGCTGGCCGCAGAAAGTGGATGGGAAACTGTGCATGCTGAACTCCAAAAAGTGGATCCGGAATCCGCTGTCAGGATTCATGCTAATGACCCTCAGCGGTTGCAGCGCGCGCTCGAGGTATTTCTTCTCACTGGAAAATCACTGACGGCGCTGCACCGGGAGAACCATGATCCGGCAGAACTGCCCTGCCGTCTCTACTTTGTGGCAATCCAACCCACTGACCGTGCCGTATTACACAACAGGATTGCAGAGCGATTCCGTCGAATGCTGTCTGAAGGCCTGATTGAAGAAGTGCGGGTCCTGTATGAGAGGGGCGACCTCAATCTGAGTATGTCTTCAATGAAATCAGTGGGTTATAGACAGGTCTGGCAGTATCTGGCCGGAGAATTTACCCACGGTGAGATGATTGAAAAAAGCATCGTGGCAACGCGGCAACTGGCCAAGCGGCAGCTAACCTGGTTGCGCGGATGGCCGGCGCTCAGGCCGCTTGGCGAGCCTGACAAAAACTCAATCGATGTAGTCTTGAAGATTCTGGAGACGGCCGCATATTAGCCGTGCATAAAGCCATCGAGTTGCTATCTCGTCCTCGAGAGACGCCGGCTCGATTGCTTTTGTCAAAAGCTTAAGGAGAAAAAAATGTCCAAAGGACATACCCTACAGGACCCCTTTCTAAATGTACTCCGTAAAGAACGGATTCCAGTGTCGATCTACCTGGTAAGCGGGATCAAACTGCAGGGTCAGATCGAGTCCTTCGACCAGTTTGTGATTTTGCTCAAAAATGCGGTTAGTCAGATGGTTTATAAACATGCCATCTCAACCGTCGTGCCCGCGCGCATGGTCAAGGTTCCGATGCAGGGACAAAGCAGCAGTGATGCCGCAATGGGTGAGCCGGGCAATTCGTAACTTGAGGTATTGATTGTTTTTAGACCGGCCAGATTCTGGTGAAAAAACCGTTTTGGTCCATCTTGTCATTGACTCTGAAGAACAGCGCGATGACCCGACGGAGTTTGAGGAGCTGGCGCGGTCCGCCGGCGCCTCCCCCGTCGCATACATAGGCGGTACTCGTCGGCAGCCGGCGCCACGCTACGAGGAGGTTGCTGCATGTGTCCGCGCAAACGGGGCAGAACTGGTACTTTTCAATCACGCCCTGAGCCCGAGTCAGGAGCGGAACCTCGAAAGACACCTGAAATGCCGCGTGCTTGACAGAACGGGTCTGATTCTCGACATCTTTGCTCAGAGGGCGCGGAGCCACGAAGGAAAACTTCAGGTCGAGCTAGCCCAATTGAAGCATTTAAGCACCCGGCTGAAGCGCGGGTGGACTCATCTGGACAGGCAGAAAGGGGGGATTGGGCTGAAAGGTGCCGGTGAGACCCAGTTGGAACTGGATCAGCGGATGATTCGCCAGCGCATAAAGGCGATTCATAAAGGGCTCGATAGGGTCCGTGGTCAGCGCGAACAGGGCCGACGCTCGCGTCAGCGGGCGGAAGTGCCTACCGTGTCTCTGGTGGGATATACCAATGCTGGTAAGTCAACGCTGTTTAATGCACTGACCGACGCCCAGACATACGCTGCAGATCAGCTGTTTGCGACGCTGGACTCAACGCTCAGGCGGATTGAACTACCGAATCTGGGGTCGGCTATAGTCGGTGATACCGTCGGATTTATCAGTCATCTTCCACATGGTTTGGTTGAGGCATTCCGGGCCACGCTCGAGGAGACCGTCTCAGCGACTTTGCTTCTACATGTTATTGACGGTGTAAATGAGGCACGGGACGAACTGCGGATGGAAGTCGAATCGGTCTTGAAGGAAATCGATGCTGATCAGGTGCCGCGACTCGAAGTGATCAACAAAATAGATAGTGTTCCCGACGGTGAGCCGGGACTGCTCAGAAACGAAGCCGGACTGCCGGTCAGAGTCTGGGTTTCCGCAAAGACAGGCGTTGGCCTCGATCTAATGCTAACGGCAATGACGGAACTCCTGTCCGGAGGACTGGTGTCGCAGACGGTTATCTTGCAAGCGAAACAGGCAAAGCTGCGAAGCCACTTGTATCAGAGTAAATTTGTCACCGCTGAGCAAACGGACGAAACCGGTGCCAGTATCCTGGATCTGCGGCTGCCAAAAGCTGAATTGGACCGGATTCTCGCTCAGGAAGACCTTCAGTTAGGGGAACCGAAGTCTTCGCGCAGCGGCCATAGCAACAGCTTGCCCCAGGTGCAGGCGGTCAGTGCCGGCTCAGTGTCCGGCAGCTAGCGCGGCGTTGTAAAATGCTGTGTTAATCCCCATATGTTAGGTAATATCGCGCTCTTGCGATAAAGAAAGCTGTGGAGAAGCCAATGGCTTGGAATGAACCTGGTAATAACGGCAACGACCCTTGGGGTGGAGGCCGTCGGGGTGGTGACCAGGGACCACCAGACATCGATGAAGTCATCAAGAACCTGAGCAAAAAGGTGAATGGCCTGTTTGGCAGCGGCAGTGGTGGGTCAAGTGGCGGCGGCGGAAGTCAGTCGCCCGGTAACATGTCGGCGGGCCTGCTGATTGGGCTGGTGGCGGTCGCAGCGATCATCTGGGGTTTCATGGGTTTCTACGTGGTCGATGAAGCCGAACGTGGGGTGGTGCTGCGTTTTGGTAAAGTACTGGATGAGACAGTGGCACCGGGTTTGCACTGGAATCCGCCGATTGTGGATGAGGTTAATCTGGTCAATGTGTCCGAGCTGAATGCCAAAACCTATGAAAATCGCGCCATGCTGACTACTGATGAAAATATCATCGATATCGATGTGACGGTTCAGTACGTCATCCAAGATCCTGTGAATTATGTCATCGCCGTTCAAGATCCTGAACGGAGCCTGGACAATGCTGCGGAATCAGCGATACGGCATGAAGTCGGCAGCAATTTTATGGATCAGATTCTGACGACAGGTCGTGAGCAGATGGCTGCTGCTGTGCAGGATCGACTGCAGGAGTACATGGATAATTACGACACCGGTATCCGCGTGGCGCGCGTAAACGTGGTGCAGGCCCAGCCACCTGATGCGGTGCGCCCTGCCTTTGATGACGTCATACGTGCGCGGGAAGATGAGCAGCGCGCTCAAAATCAGGCCCAGCAGTATGCAAATCAGCGTATTCCTGAGGCGCGGGGTGAGGCTCAGCGCCAAATTGAACAGGCCAACGCCTACAAGCAACAGGCGATCGCGCAAGCACAGGGAGAAGCCTCACGTTTTGATCAACTGCTTGTTGAGTATCAGAAGGCGCCAGAGGTCACTCGTCAACGACTCTACATCGAATCTCTGCAGGATGTCATGACAGCCAGCAGTAAGATTATGATTGACGTGGAAGGTGGCAATAACATGCTGTACGTGCCACTGGACAAAATCATGGAACAAAATTCTGCTGCCGGGCGCCTGGGCGGCACCACGCAAGATCTACGTGATCTCGCAACTCAATTGGCCCCGTATCTCCCCGCGCCTTCAACTGCCAACTCGGTTGACCGCACCCGCCTTGGTAGCGGCAGAGGAGGAAGACCATGAAGAACTTTATAGTCATCGGCACACTATTTTCGCTTCTGCTGATCGCGGGGAACTCGCTGTTCGTGGTTAAAGAAACAGAGCGAGCTGTTATGCTGCAATTTGGCGAGGTGGTTAATGCGGATATCCCGCCTGGTCTGCATGTCAAAATACCCTGGGTTAACACCGTTCGTAAATTCGATGCTCGAATACAGACAGAAGATGCGCCTTCTGAGCGCTTTTTGACGCTTGAGCAAAAAGCACTTGAAGTAGATTCCTATGCCAAGTGGCGTATTCTTGATGTGGGCCAGTTCTATGTCTCTACGCGGGGTAACGCCAGCACAGCGGGCAGCTTGCTTGCCGAGCGCATAAACGATGGGCTGCGTGACCAGATCGGCGCGCGCACCTTGATCGAGGTTGTCTCGGGTGAAAGGGATGAACTCATGACTGACCTTACGCAAGATCTGAATCGCACGACGGCTTCAGACATCGGCATTGAGGTCATTGATGTTCGGGTCAAGCGGATTGATTTGCCGGATGATGTTCGATCCTCCGTTTATGATCGAATGATCACGGAACGGAACCGGGAAGCCCAGGAGCTCCGATCCAGAGGAGAAGAGCTTGCCATCGGCATTCGCGCTGATGCGGATCGCCAGGCTGTTATTTTTGAGGCAGAAGCTTATCGAGATGCTGAACGTATTCGGGGTGAGGGTGATGCCGAGGCGACCGGT
This sequence comes from uncultured Pseudohongiella sp., assembly GCA_902597095.1. Taxonomy (GTDB): domain Bacteria; phylum Pseudomonadota; class Gammaproteobacteria; order Pseudomonadales; family Pseudohongiellaceae; genus UBA9145. The sequence goes on along the minus strand of CACJWK010000037.1, from coordinate 14,836 downwards.
GTCTATGCTGCTGCCTATAATAAAGATCCGGAGTTCTATGCCTTCACCCGCAGCTTGAACGCCTATAAGGAAACCTTCAGTTCGAAGGGCGACGTGCTACTATTAGACCCTGACAGCGATTATTTCAAATACTTGAAAGACGGCTTACCGGTGCAATAACCCGGTCGGATTGTCCACACCGTGACCATCACAGCCGGCGCTTGCCAAACTAACCCTGAATCGTCTGGGCGGTTCGGGTTCATTCTGATTGGTAAGCCCGGGCCCTTACCCGATGGGGCCGGTGCTCCACCGGTGTGACGTTGCCGGGTGACGCATCCGATAACAACAGGGCAAATCATGTGGCACGAATTGGCGGTAGCCTTCTGTCTTATGCTGGTCATCGAGGGAATAATTCCCTTCGTCGCGCCACAGCGGTGGCGGAATCTGTTGCGGGCAATTGAGCAGATAGACGACGGTACGTTACGTGCTATCGGGCTCGCCAGCATGTTGGTCGGCACCTCCGCGCTGTTGATTATCAACTAGCCAGGCTATAGCGTATTCTCTTCGCCCGAGAAGGCAGTAAAACAAGATTTCAACCAATGACTTCAGTGAAAAGATGGTTACTGCCGGATGGCGTAGAGGATATTCTGCCGTCCGAGGCACATAAACTAGAATCTTTGCGGCGCGAGCTCCTGGATCTTTTCGAATCCTGGGGATATGAGCTCGTCATTCCGCCCCTGATCGAATTTCTGGATTCTCTGCTGGTTGGCGCGTCCGAAGGTCTGGACCTCCACACGTTCAAAGTCACCGATCAGGTTAGCGGTAAAATGATGGGCATTCGCGCTGATCTCACGCTGCAAGCTGCCCGAATTGACGCCCATTCTTTGAATCGCGAGGGAGAGGTGCGCCTGTGTTATGCGGACAATGTGTTGCATACCCGGCCACGGGGCATCATGACTTCCCGCGTCCCGATCAGACTCGGGGCAGAGCTCTACGGACATGCTTCAACCGCAGCGGATGTCGAGCTTATCTGTTTGATGGCGCAGACGCTCCGCAGCGCTGGGATCCCCGGCGTGCAGATTGTGTTGGGCCATGTGGGTATATTCAAAGCTCTGGTGTCTGAGGCCCGGTTGAACGCCGAAGCTGAAAGCCAGCTGTTTGAAGCGGTGCAGCGCAAAGCCTATGACGAGATTGATCTGCTGCTGGACAACAAAGTCCAGGACTCTGCGCTGAAACAGCAGTTTAAAGAACTCATTCGCCTGAGTGGTGATGAGTCGGTTTTAGCGCGTGCTCAAGAGGCTTTCGCTGCTGCTTCTGCAGCCGTCACAGCGGAGCTGAATGAGCTTAGTGACATAGTGCGCGGCGTTAAGCGGCGGCTGGGAGAGCTTGATCTGCATTTTGACCTTTGCGAGCTCCGTGGCTATGAGTATCACACGGGAATTGTGTTTGCTGCATATACTAACGAATACGGGCGAGCAGTGGCCAAGGGCGGACGGTATGATCAGCTTGGCAGAGCTTTTGGGCGCGCCAGGCCGGCTTCAGGGTTTGATACAGATCTCAAAGTCCTTGCTCAGCTAAGCGAGAGAGCGTTTACCAGACCCAGAGGTATTCTGGCTCCAGACTCTGATGAGCCCTCGCTGACACTGAAGGTTTCTGATTTGCGTAGCCAGGGTGAGAAAGTCGTGACTCTGCTCGGAACAGAAGACGTAGCGAACGTTGACGTCAGTACCATGCACTGTGATCGCAGATTGATTAAGCGCGGTGCAGCGTGGATGGTTGAATAAAAACCGGTCGGGCCGGGAAATCAAGTGGTAGTTTAAAACGACCCTAAGTGCTCGGAAAAGCAAGTCGGACATCTCATGGCAAAATCAATCGTAGTGCTCGGCACCCAATGGGGCGATGAAGGCAAAGGCAAGATAGTTGATCTGCTTACCGACCAGGTGCAGGCAGTTGCTCGTTTTCAAGGTGGTCACAATGCGGGCCATACGCTGGTTATTGACGGGAAAAAAACCGTTCTTCACCTCTTACCTTCAGGCGTTTTGCGTGAAGGAGTCGAATGCCTGATCTGCAATGGTGTCGTCTTGAGCCTTGAGGCCCTGCTCAAAGAGATAGCTGAGCTTGAATCCCGTTCGGTTCCCGTTCGTTCCCGCCTACGGATTTCCGGAGCTTGCCCAATGATCTTGCCATTCCATATCAAGCTTGATAAGGCGCGTGAAGCCCAATGCGGCAATAAAAAAATTGGCACAACTGGGCGTGGTATCGGTCCGGCCTATGAGGATAAAGTGGCGAGAAGGGGCATCAGACTGGCTGAGGCGCTTAACCCGGAGCGTTTCCGAGAGAAGCTGTCGAGCTTGGTTGAATACCATAATTTCTGGTTCGAAAATTATTTCGAAATTGAGGGAGTTGATCTCGAGGAAACCTACGAGTCGACCCTGGCTGCGGTTGACAGTATCCGTCCGATGATTGGTGACACTATTGAGATACTTCATGCTCATCGAAAAGCCGGCAACAATATATTGTTCGAAGGGGCACAGGGGTCATTACTCGATATTGATCATGGCACTTATCCATTTGTCACCTCGTCAAATACCACAGCCGGTGGGACGGCAACCGGAAGTGGCTATGGCCCTCTCTATTTGGATTACATTCTTGGGATTACCAAGGCCTATACCACCCGCGTCGGGTCCGGACCGTTTCCCACTGAACTGTTTGATGAAATCGGACAACACCTGGCCACTGTAGGCCATGAGAAGGGCGCCACGACTGGCCGGGACCGTCGTTGCGGCTGGTTTGATGCCGCAGCAGTAAAGCTGGCGATGCGTATTAACAGCGTGTCCGGCATCTGCCTGACCAAGCTGGACGTGCTGGATGGTCTGGAAACAGTTCGGGTTTGTGTCGGGTATGAAGGGGTGGACGCGATGTCGGACAGCCTGATGGACTGCGCTAGCTTTGAAAGTCTGAAACCCATTTATGTTGATTTGCCGGGATGGTCTGAGACGACAGTCGGTGCAAAGCAATTGGAGGACTTACCTGCCAATGCCCTTGCTTATATTCGATTTATCGAGGAAACCATCGAGGTTCCGGTTGATATCATTTCGACAGGTCCGGACCGAGAAGAAACCATCACCCTAAAACATCCTTTCGTGGTCTGAGCCCTCCCCGACCGGCCACAGACAGGCCGCGCCCCGCGCTCCGCTGGCGTCGCCGAAACTCGGAGGCGATAAGCTCGTAGTCATAGCGTCAGTAAATACATAATCTGACATCTGCGCAGGGACCATCTCATACAGCAGTGGGATATTGGACAGGCCACCACCAAGCACAATCACTTCGGGATCCAACAGATTGACCACCGTCGACAGACACTGCGCCAAGTGAGCGCAATAAATCTCCAGTGTTTCTCTTGCCGAAGCGTCCGACGCAGCTGCTTTTGCGATTTCCATGGCGGTTAAAGATTGCTTGGACCTTTCCTTGTGTGTCTGACTCATGCCGCTGCCTGACAGAACAGTTTCGATGCAGTTGGACCGCCCGCAGTAACACTTGCGTTCGTCCTCTATCAGCTGCAGAACTGAGCCAGGGACGGGATTATGCCCCCACTCACCGGCGATACTGTTGGGTCCGGTCAACAGCTGCTGATTGATGACGATACCGCCGCCGGTACCGGTGCCGAGTATCGCGCCAAAGACAGAATGTGCGCCGGATCCTGCACCATGGTGGGCTTCCGACAGCGCGAAACAATTCGCGTCATTTTCGAGACGGATTTCGTAGCCGAGTTGGGTTTCTATGTCTGCTTTTAATGGCTGGCCATTAAGGCTGATGGAGTTGCAATTCTTCATGGTGTTTGAAACCTGGCTGAGACTTCCCGGCGTCCCGATGCCGACCGACAGTCTGGATGCTGCCCTGCTTTGCAGCTCAGTCACCACTGATGTGATGGCGTTCAGAATCTGCTGGTAATCCTGCCCTGGTGTCGGGATACGTATTTTTTCAAGGACGACGCCGGACTGATCAAGAATGATGCCTTCAATTTTGGTTCCACCGAGATCAATTCCGATTCTCATCAGTCTTTCCTTTGGCTGTTTGTCCTTGAACGCTCCACGCAGGGTCGTGTCGCTGTGTCACCCAAGCCTCGAGCCTTGCATACTTGCATAGTAGTCGAAAGTCTCTACAATCGGTTGTCCGCCAGAAATGATGCGTCATTGCTGAGCGCATGAAAAGATTCAATCGGAATCGGTGTAATAGGCAAACGTGACCCGCGCTCGTTCACAGCAAATTTCCCTGTCTGAAACCCCTTACTATCATTGCATTTCGCGATGTGTGAGGCGCGCCTATCTGTGCGGAGATGATCCGGTGAGTGGCAGGAATTTTGACCATCGCAAGCAGTGGCTGGTGGTTCGCATCAAGGATTTGGCAGCAAATTTCGCGATAGACGTTTGTGCGTATGCTGTCATGAGCAATCATTACCACCTGGTGCTGCATGTTAATCAGGATCAGCTGGGGCAATGGTCAGACGGAGAAGTGATCAAACGCTGGACCGCTATTTTTCCCAATAACGCCAAACTGGTTGAAACACTCCATCTGAATCGAAAATCAAAAGCAGCTCAGAAACAACTTCGGGCCAGACTTGATGAGTGGCGGTCACGCTTGGGCGATATCAGCTGGTTCATGAGATGCCTGAATGAATCACTTGCCCGACGCGCGAACCGAGAGGATGACTGTACCGGCAGATTTTGGGAGGGTCGCTTCAAGAGTCAGGCTCTGCTCGATGAAAAGGCGCTGGTGACGTGTATGGCCTATGTGGATCTGAATCCCATCAGAGCTGGTATTTCGGATTCCTTGGAAAATAGTGACTTTACTTCCATCCAGGAACGTCTGATCGTGCTAGCCAAGAAAGTGAAAAATCGCAGCTATCGACAACACAGATTGCTTAGGCGCCGAGCAGCGAAGCATTTGGTGGGAAGACAGGCCGCGGGCCGGCAATCGGACTTGTTCTCTATGAATAAAATGCCGGGTTGCTCCGGTGACAGGCTGCCTATCTCCCAGCGGAGCTATGTGGAAGTGCTGACGAGCACTGCCAAGGCATTGTCCATGATGCTGTCTGACAAGGAAAAAGCATTGGCGTGTCTGCAGGAGAGACCGGGTGTACTGGCGGAAATTGGAATCGTTTCAGATTCATGGCTGGATGCGGTTCGGCACTTCAATCGCTATTATGCGCAGGCAGCGGGCAGTGAGGCTTCACTGATCAGTTTCCACGAGCATCGCATGAAATCCGGTGAGAAGTTCAAGCACCCCGATAAGTGGATCCGCGGTCGAATACCGGCCCGACACTTGTTCGGCAGCGTAAACTGAGTCCAACCGCGAAACCCTCAAAGCAGTCGCTGACTTAATCCCAACCTTACACTCTTCTGATTACTCGTCCGAGCCTGCTCGCGTATCACCAGCGTTCTGTAACGGTGTTTGGCGAGCCAGCCAGAAAAACTCGTACTTTTTAGTGTGTCGACAAAGGCCATGCCGTGACACTGGAGCGTGAATCCGTGGAAATAAAAGCTTGAGTAATTAAAGGACACCCAAATAATTTACAATTGGATGTTATTTGTATTTGATCACGCCTTTTAACTTCAATGCTTGTAAGTAACGGAATTGCTTAGGTTATTAATTAACTCGTCATTGTGTCGCTGCGCGCGATGCCGATGTCTACTACATATTGTTTGACTTAGTTTGTCATACGCTATATGTTGCGCTTGACGCTGGCCCGAGTTCGACCTTGCCGACACGCACTGCCGGGTTTGAATAAACAGCACGAACCCATTAAAAAGCAGCGCTTTCATTGCCCACCTGACCGGGTGCGCACAAAGAGACTGGAAAAAAAGGCATGTCAAAACCTGCAGAAATCATCAATAGCGAGTCGCACGATTTATTGCCGGACGACGGTGTCGACGGCGACAAGCTTTTTCTGCGTCAGCTGAAGGAAGAAGAAATTCGCGCTAAGCTGGAAGAGTTCGCACGCGAATTAGCTCAAGTGCAGGCGGAGCGCGATCGACACTGATCTGTCGTGCTCTGGCACTGTTTCTGGTCAACAGGCCGGTTTATTCCTGATAGCTCGGTCTCCTGGGTGCTGACATAGATAACCCTTCTGAAAATCCCATGACAAAGCTCAACTCACTCTTCACTTCTCTGGTAACCACTGTAACGCTTGCGGCCTGTGGCTCGGCCATACCTCACTCACCCATGCTTGACTCTGAACCTGAGGCAGGCGCTGCACTCACTCGAGCACCGCGTACTTTGCGACTCTATTTTGAGGATCTTCCGGACGTTGATCGGAGCACTCTGCGATTAGTGGGCCCGAATGGTGAGCATCAATTAAGGGGAATGCATACCATGGCCGCTGATGATCTCATGATCGAGATATTCGACCCGCTAACGCCAGGCGATTACACCGTCGAATGGACAACGGTAATTGCGGACGATCCGACCGTCTATTCAGGCAAGTTCGACTTTACAGTGCAAGAGCGACCCTGACTCGTATTTAAGGCTCTCCCCAGATGTTCCGCCAGCGCACGACCGCTGACAAACGCATCTTCTGCTCTGCTACCTAGACACCAATCACCGACTGCTGCCAGCCGGTTTTTCTCGTCGGCCAGGAACTCTTTGCCGATGGCCTTCTCCACTTTCGCGTAACGCCATCGCTGTAGATGAATTTCCTGTATCGACAGTGAATCAGGGTCGATAAGTTGATGAAGCGCATCCAGAAGCTGGTTTTCAATAACAGTCGACTCTTCATCAATGTGAGCAGTAGCCCATTCATTGCTGCTGTGCACTACCAGACCCGAGGGTGCGCTGCGGGATGGCTTGCTGTTGTTGATCGCCAACCAGGAGATCGGTGATTGTCTGACCACTGCCGCTTCAAAGGTCAATCGGGGACGATCTCTGAGTGCAACCATCAAGGCGATGCAAGGTGACAGCTGCGCCTCGGTCACTGAGCGGTGTTCACTAAACTTTGTGCCAAACAGCATGCTAACTTGCGGCGCCGGCATGGCAGACACTACCCAATCAAACATTCCTAGCTCAGCACCACTCTTGTCTTTGAGCTGCCAGCCATTTCCACACCGGCTAATTTCCTGAACCTGAGTGGAGTAAGCAATAGCCAAATCGCCTGCAAGCCGTTTCGGTAACGCTGTCATACTTGGAACGCCCACATAATGCGGCTCGAACCACGTGCGTTTAAAAGTTTCAGAGTCCGGCGCGAGTGTCACAAGTTTGGGCTGCCATTCAGAGACTGCTAAGTGAAAGTCGTCGTCTTTCAGCAAAGAGTCAAGTGACTTGGCACGACAGGTGAAAAATTGCGCGCCATGGTCAAACTCATGATCCGCCGCACGTCGCGTGGCGAGGCGTCCGCCTACGCCACGGGATTTCTCAAACAGTTGAATATCAGCGAAGGGTCGCGATGCATGAGCAAAGCTCAAGCCCGACAGACCTGCTCCGATTACTGCGATGCGCATCGCCAAGGCCCTTAAGTTGCCTATCGGTTACGCTTGGGTTAACGATGGATAAGTCATGTTAGATTGACCGGCCCGAGAGGAGACAAATCCTCAGGTGTCTACAACGTGAAGTTGACCTCGGTCAACCTGAACAATCCGGCAGGCAGCACCACCGGCGGAATCTGGAAGGTTCTTATTTCTCTGGAAGAACGGCTAATGCCTATCAGCACACGCTCGGCACTGTCATCCCAGGAAATAGCCTGCCCCTCGATGTCCACCGAAATGGTAGCCACATGAATCAGCTTGGGTCCCATGCGGGGAGCTGCCAGGACATAAACCTCTGACTTATCGTGGCCGCTGAGATAGAGCAACCCGTCAGCACCCAGGGCGCCGCCCGACGCCGCATAGGGTTGCATCTGGCGGGTGACCGAATCCGGTATCATCCATCCGCCGAGTCGGCGCCAACTTTGATCATAACGATAAATCGTGGCGAAACGGTGGTTTTTGAACTCAGTGCCGCCCTGTCCATCGTAATGGGCAAAGCCCGCCAACCAGCCTTCGCCCAGGCGGTCGAACCAGGTCAAAGAGCCCTCGTCCATGATGCCGAGACTCAGCGAGTGGATGTGCTGAAGAGAATCGGTAGCAAAGACTTCAACAGAGCTGGCCATGGGCAGCTCGGGGAAGTTGGAGTTCGCACAAAAGAGTCGGGTCGTTTCAGCGAAGCAGCTGTTCAGATGGCTGATAGCGCCCCCTCGGATTCCTTCCCATTTGGCTACAAAAGAGCCTCCGGCTTTCTCATATTTGGCAAGGGTAAAATTATCGATCGCGTACAGATGTTGCCTGTCAGCGGCGGCCCCCTGTCTGGCTTCTCCCGTCTGATAAACAGTCAAGTCGACAGCCTGAAGCTGCTGTACCGCTGGGAGCACCGCTTCAGATTCTGTTTGTGCCTGAGGGGCCACAAGGTTAAAGCTGAGTAGTGCGGGTAAAGTGACCAGTGCCTTGATTAATTTCATGTCTGTCTCCAGATTGACGGCAAACGAGCCGATACCCGTGTCATTTTGAATAAATTTCGCGGAAGTTGACAGAGATGGCTCTGGTGGTTAGAGTTGCGCCCCTTGTTTGCATGGCCTATCGGCCCGGCAGTCCGCACTTACAGTGTGCCTTACACTGAGCCTTGCCCAGGTGGCGGAATTGGTAGACGCGCTAGCTTCAGGTGCTAGTGTCCTTTGGGACGTGGGAGTTCAAGTCTCCCCCTGGGCACCACAACTCCTAAAAGCCCCTATTCTTGGTCCTTAATATCAATGATTTATGGGTTCTGTGACTAAATTCCTGTAACTATTCCTGTAACTGGACCTGAGGACCTGCAGATCGAAGGGGGGGGGGGGCGATTTAGTACACGAGGGGCCGAGGCATTTCTCAAACATTGTGTTGTAGCCGCTCAGACTTGCTCCAGACGATTTTGGACAACGGTCGGTAGCTTTGCTCAGCTGCGAGATACTGGGGTCAAAGTACCTCAGGAGACTCATCGTGGACAGTAAAGCGGCCGAAATCTCTGCCGAATCTAACCCTCTAGCCAGAAAGTTAGTATTTCTCGTGGCGATCCCGGCTGTTGTCTACGTTGACTGCAAATTGGGATTCACCCTGCTCAATTAATTCAGTGCGGGCGCCTTCCTTCTTTTTATGGCCGTTCTTGTCTTGATGGCCATCAGGCGCAATTACCAGGCAATTGGGTTGATAAGCAGAGCCAGTGTGCCAGTGGGTCTCGTTGTTGCCTCTCTCAATACCATCCACCTAATGGTTTCGATGAGCGACCCCGAGTCCAGTATGTTTGCGTCGCGGTTGGTCTTCGTGCCTTTGGCTCTTGGTGTATTGGTTTCGTATCTCCTGCCGCTTGTGGATACGGCTGATCCAAAGCTTGTATTGGTGCTCTCGAGGAAAGAGCAGTTCATCACCGTTGTGTTATCGCCTGTGGCATTAGTTGTGTTATCGCCTGTGGCATTAAATGTTGTTTAGATTTTCTTTTTTCAATCTAACTGGGGTACGTTATTGAGGTTAATGCGCTAGTCATAAGCGCTGCTGTAGAAGCGATTCGTATGGTCTATCCAGGAAATGAACATTGAAGCATGCAAGTGGAAGCACCGGTTCTTGCCTGTTCATTTGAGTGATGGCGGCTGTTCTGGGTGTTGCCTTCTAAAGCTTCGGGGCAGCGATGGAGCCTCGCTTAATAGGTCATTCTTGGTCTATGTCGCGACGGTTCTTGGAGGTCAGCGTTCAACGGACGCCAAAGTAGCTCGCTACTTCGACTGGCATTTGATTGAAAGTTGGGTCTTCCTAGCATTGATGATGCTAGCTCCTCTGACCCTCTTTAAGGCTTTAAGCTGAGGCCGCGCCGTAGTTCAACACAAGAGGCGAATAAGTACTGCGCAGGGTTGTTGACGCGATATGGTGTTATCGATAGCTTCTTTCGTCCATGCATAAAAACGCCCTCGCTGGGAGGGCTTTGGTCGCGTAAAAGCTTTGCCTATGAAATACTTATTTCCTTGTTATGAAAAGCGGATCAATAGACTTTAGTCGGTTACACCAAAAACTAGAGTAACAGGTCGTTTGTACTAATCGCTTTGAATAGCATTCATCTACTCGCGAGAGTTACGGTTCGCTCAGTCGCGGATATACGATTAATCGTACATTCAGTAATGGAGTGAGAATGCTTCCATTATCGCCTAGCTCAGCCATCGGTAGCTTGTAACCCCGCTATTTCAGATGGCGATGCTCGAAGTGCGGCTGCTACATGATCAAAGAACTCGAGTTCAGGGTGTCTAATTGCATCATCGCTTTGAAGCAGTTCGGCAAGACAGTGCAAAATCTCTGCTTTATTCTCAGAACTGAGTTTTCCAGATGCCTTTGCAAGTGTCCTTTCAAGAGATTGAGTCTCGAATATTTCAGAAGACGCAGCAGTTTGCACCTCCGCTTCAGAATATTCCGCTCCTGTCATCTCTTTCAAGGCCTTTTGAACATGCCTTACCTCAATGGAATCGACATTTGAATCAACACGCGATGCTCTTGCGAGAACCAGTAATAAAACCTCTTCGAAAAGAGCTCTCGCATTATTGTTTTCACCATGATTTGTCATCATATTTTTCAACGAGCTGAAGTTAATAAGTGACATGATAAGTCCTTGATAATTAGGCCTCGGGCTAGCGGTCCATGCCTCTTGGTCCGGGGCATTTCGATTCTAAATCCGAGTATTCGCACGTGTGTTTAGGGATATCACTACAATCTATTCTGCTCCGCGACCAACAGTCAAGCAAATTCAAATCTGAATACAAGAATAAGTAGCATTGGCTCTCACCTGTGACTCTGCGCTAGGGTTTAGGGCGGTTGAAAAACTGCATCTACTGGATTCGGCTGAACGAGTCGATCTTTTTCCAAAATTGTCGCTCTGCTTTCCCGAGGGGTCTCGCAAAGGCTATAACCTTATCGTAATTATCGTCGGGTTTTTAGAGCCTTAGGACTGATTTCTTTTTGATTTCCCCCTCTCTTTCTGAAGCCTCTATCGCAGAACAGCGTGCTCAAAACCGTCTTTTTGTAATAGTTTACTGATTTGATAATATGGAACCGGTCTGAAAGTGAGTTATTTTTATTTAATGGCAACAGAAGGCAACAATGAGTTGTCAACTATGAAGTCGCACAGTTCGACCGTGAGAGTAAGCCGCATTTCATTAACTTCGGCCCTCCGCGACAGATGTTCGCGAGAGACACAACACTTTCCCCAGCCACTCAACCGGTTTGGAGATACTCTAGTTCAAGAGGGCTTTTTTTTCTGATAGAGCAGCCGGGAGCCGTCAGAGATGCCGATGATGCGGTCTTGGCTCGGCAAACAAATTTAGTTGTGGTCGATGACATAAACCTTGAACTTAAAAGCTTGACCAGGCGTTTCGCAAATTGATCAGAGTAAGATCTGATTTACCACCAACTTTTTTGAATGGCGAGGAAAATATGGAAACAAATCAATCTTACTTGAGAAACATACAAACTTTTTTGCTGGCCGTGATAGCTCTGTCCTTGGCCCTCATCGCCATTGCCTTATATATTCCTGAGACTCACGCTGATGATGATTATATTGTGCGTCGTGTACTTTATTGTCTTGACGGAAGTGACGTCTCCACCGGTTCTTTAGTAGTCACTTGCACGAGCTAACCTTGAGACTTAAGGATGACAACGTTCAAGGATTCAATACTCCAAATTATCAATGCTAGAACTCTACTGATAACGATACTTTCAGTAGTTTTAACCTTCGTCTGTCGGCTAACAGGCTTTGAGGCTGATCTGCCAATCACTTTTGTGATGTCGGCCGTTGTGTTCCCGATTGTTTTCTCAATCAATGCTGCCTACACCAGGCGAGAGACCGCTCTTGACCGGTATGGGTCGCTCAAAGCCTCTGGTCAATCAATTTTTTATCTTGCCAGGGACTGGAATGATGACAAAAGTGATAAATGGGTGATTGATATAAAGAAAACTGTTGTTGAGATCTTTGAGAAAATACAACACTTAATTATTGATGAGGAAGGGGATTTCCGAGAAAAAGAGACTTCTGTTTATCAAAATTTTTCGAAGCTATCCAATCTTATTGCTACAGGTTGTAAGCGCCACCACATAAATGAAAACGAGGCATCACTTTGCAATTCTCACTTGAAAGACATGCTGTTAGCTTTTGAGACGCTGAAGCATATCTTTCAGTACAGGACTCCCACAACCTTGCGGACCTTTAGCCGGCTGTTTGTCACAGCTTTACCTATTTTGTACGCACCCTATTTTGCATTTGTATCCAGTGGGTTTGGAATCATATTGGTAATTATGATGCCCATTCTTTTTACAGTAACACTGGCAAGCTTGGGCAATATTCAGATGCATCTCGAGAACCCTTTTGATCAAGTAGGAGAAGATGACATTAGTATAAACGTAGAGTCCTTCGCCCGTAGGTTGCAGAACAAACCATTCTGAGACGGATTATCTCATAGCAGAGAAGTTCCGCTTGTACTTAATCCAAAGAGATCGTATTGATTACCCCTGTATTCTCAATCCTGCCTGACTGCATAGATATCAACATACTTAATAAGCTGAAGGTAGTCTTTGAATTTAAATCCGAATCAGGGATATAAAACCACCAATCTCGGTATGGCACGGATAAAAATGCACCATCAGGTTTTTCTTTCTGACTTGAGATTGTAACTACTCTGCCAGTTACTCTATCCCAATTAAAGCGTTCGCCATTGGTGTCTACTGTATCGGTCACAATGCCCAGGTTGTAATGCTCCTGAGGCACCTCTATCGATTGTGCAATAAACTGCATGACGCCAATTGGCGAGCGCGTCCTCATCCATGGTCCGTTATATTGACGAACTTGATTGAGTATCAATTCATTACTTGTTTCATCCATTTGTAGTGTCGCTTTAATTTGGCGAATCTCATCGAAGAGTGAATCGTTCGGGAATATACGTAAGATCGCATCTCCATTCTCGGATGTCGCAATCTCAACTGACCGCGTTCGCTGAAGTAGTCTCAAAGTGCTTGCGAATTCACTAAATTCCTCGTACAAAGGCGCAATGTCCGGTGTCGGTCCCGATGCGCTCGGGGCATTAAATAGATTGTTTAATCCTTGTACGCACAGAAGGAGAATTCTTTCAATACTCCACCCTGACTGAGCTAACAAAGCGATATTTTCAGGAGGAATGGGTGATAGCAACTCCCTTATAAATTGCTCTCCCGATACTGGCCGATACACTACGGTAGGGCTTTCTGTAAGGGAGCCGCCGAGTGTCAAAGTACCTGCACCCGTAACATCCCTAACATTGCCATTGTAATTCATCGTGTACCGTGACGTGACATTCTGCACTGACAGGAAAAACGGAGAATCACGATATCGTAGGCGAACTAAATTCAGCAATAACTGCTCATCATTGGTCCTGACAATAGCATCATTGTATTGAACACGGTCATTTTGAACTGAAGGCGGACCTACCGTCGCACAATTCGAAAGCGTAAAGACAATGGATATAGATAAAAATAGGATATGAAGTTTTTTTAGACTGGCGTCAGCCAAAGGAGGCCGTTTTCGCAGTGGATGATATGTGTTCGATTTATTTCTCATTCTTAAATTCCGGGCCTTACTGAGTGATGAAGTCACGCTTATACTGTTCATTCCATTAAAAACATTCTTGCTTAGAAAAAACAAGTCGATATTGACTTAGAAACTCTGCCAGACCGCGATTTCCCGCCCGCATTTTGGAATTGCGACCAATTTGGTATGTAGGATTTGTTGTTTCAAATATCATTCTGACTTTGTCTTCTATCTTCGAGGAGCTCTATTTCCACAGCCTGTTGATTTTAGGCTCTGTCGCTTCCTGCTTTAGTGAAACTTTTTGTATGTATTCAGCCTTCCTTGCTGTATTCTCTATCGAGTATTTCAGCTACTGCGAATAAGCTGCAGAAATAAGGGGACAACGCGTGTCCCGGGTACCAATGTTATCTGGTCTGACGCGTAGTAATAGATCACGGCGAAGAAACAAACTATAAAAAGTCTGTCTCTCAGATAGCCTCCCCATACTTTGTGGAACTTAGAAGTCACTTCTATCCTTATTTCCCTGTGAATAGCCGGCCCTCGCTTAGTGGTAGATATTTCTGCCTAATTTAGAAGGAATCGTTGCTGCTCCTCAGCATATGACTCACACCAATTCAAATACACTAGGAGCCGCTAGGGTCATAAATACATAGAAGCTGAACGCTTCCAGCATGTGCCAGTTTTTTCCTGTAAAGTTTATTTCGCCGACTTCATTCGTTCGCAATGACAAAAGGAAAGAAAATACATACAGAGAAGCACCGTATAAAAGGCAGTAATTTGCATAGTTCGTATTCTGAAAAAATACATGTGGCTCAATAAAATTATAGTCTGACGATGGCCCAAAATTGCTGTACAGAGTAACAATCGAAATCATAATTCCCATAACAATTGTCGCCAAAGAGGCATCAGCTAGATTTTCTGCGAGACCAGTATTTTGCCTTGCAAGCACGAAAGCTATTATCAACCCTCCCGTTAATATCACAGGGAAGCGACTTAAAGCGCCGCCGAAACCAGGGCCGGTTGGAAGAGCCATAGCTAGCATGGAACAAAAAATAAAAAGAGTAAGATAGAAGATTGGCAACGAGACTGGGAGCTTAAAGCTGTTTGACGCGTTTTTGTCTGCCAAGACGAACCCCACAGCAGACGTCAAGATTCCGTACATGACTGTCAGCAACATGATATATGCCGAAATGCCGATACCTGCAACATCTATCTCTTTCGTTGTTTCAGAGTAAGCTCCAAAAACGCCTACCAAACCATTTGCTAC
>CACJWK010000036.1 GCA_902597095.1 uncultured Pseudohongiella sp. | reverse complement strand
AATGTGGTTCCCCATCGGCTGCCGAGCCAGGCCATTCAGCTGTGCCTCAGCGATGTAACCAAGATGACCCATTGTAGCAAGGGCAACGTCGGCCAGCGTTATCGACACAAACTGACCTGCACCCGTATTGCGTCGATGGCGCTCAGCGGCCAGTAAACCCAGCGCGATCTGCTGACCGGCGATGACGTCCCATGCCGGGAAAGGGTTGTTGGTTGGCTCGGTGCCATCACCAGTAAGGTAAGGCAGACCCATTTTGCTGTTCACGGTGTAATCAAGCGCGTTGCCCCCGTGTCGATCGCCGGTAAGATTAATGAAAATCAGATCCTTGCGGTGGGCGCGAAGCGCTTCGTCACCAAGCCAGCCCCGTGCAGGGAAATTAGTCACAAAAAGGCCACCATCCTCGCCGGGAGCGGTAATCAGCTGGGTCAGCAGTTCGCGACCTTTTGGATGTCTAATATCTACGGCAATAGAGCGTTTGCCTTTGTTGAGTGAGTGCCAGTAAAGGCTCTTCCCTTGCGCGGAAACTGGCCAGCGGCGATAGTCCATGCCGCCGCCAATCATGTCGAAACGAATCACATCAGCGCCCAGTTGAGCCAGCGTCATGCCCGCAGAGGGCGCCGCGATAAAGGCACTGCCCTCAACGATGCGCAACCCACTGAGAATGCTTTGCACGCTGACCCTCCGCCTCAGGAAATTTCCAGATAACCGTTATTAATGACCACTTTTCCCTGCTCCAGCGACCAGCACCGGAACGCGGTAGTCTGCCCTTCCCGCCATATTTCTGTACGGATAGTTTCACCCGGGTAAACAGGCGCAGAAAAACGCAGCCGAATCCGTTTAAACCGTTCCGGCTCGTAATGGCAACACGCCTTGATCAAGGCACGCGTCGCCACACCCATAGTACATAGGCCGTGCAAGATGGGTTGTGAATATCCCGCATCACCGGCAACCTGCGGTGACGCATGCAGGGGGTTCAGATCTCCTGATAAGCGATACAGCAAAGCCTGCTGGGGAAATGTAGGCAAGTCGCACACTATGTCCGCTTGGCGATCGGGGATTCTGTCTTTCTCCTGCGGAACAGATCGTCTCTCCGAACTAAACCCGCCGTCTCCCCGAGCGAGGATGGTGGTAATTACGGTAGCTATATCTTCACCGGTTTCGACGAGGCGGACAACACGTTCCGTCACGATCAGCGCGCCTGCACGAGCTCCCTTGTCAACCACATCGGTAAAGCGCGTAGTGGCTGCTACCTCGCCGGCAGTTGGGAGCGGCTGATGCCAGACGATCTCTTGCCCAAGATGAAGCAATCGGACCCAGTCGAGATTAATGTCTTTTTCTGCTGCCCAGAAGCCGGGGTGCGCCAGCGTGACCGCCTGACTCGGCATGACTTTTAGCCCGTCCTCATAAACGAATCTCAGCTCATCCTGATTGAGCGGGTCTCGACCCAGGCCTACTCCCAGAGCATAAAGCATCGAGTCTTTCTCCGTATATCGATGCATGATCTCGGGCCACTCTCGGGTGAGCAGATAATCGGGGTCTATAGCCATCTGAATGTGAATCCCTGATGCAGTTTTATCGCTTTAGGCGAGCTGATCTGGTGAGCCGGCCAATGCAATACGCAGCATGCCGGGGCTACAGACCGCCCCGTTCCAGCAGCTCTCGCGCCACGACCCGTGTGGCTAATACCTCTTCAGTGCCCTCAAAGATCGACAGCACCCGTGCGTCAACAAAATACCGGCTTACTGCGGTTTCTTCCGCATATCCCATCCCGCCATGAATCTGCATGGCCTCACGGGTTACCCACTCCGCAGCACGACACGCAAATAATTTAACCAGACTGGCCTCCATCTGTCCCTCGCCCTGATCCATCATTCTGGCGACAGAGTAGCTGAATTGGCGCGACGCAGTAATCGTCGCCAGCATGCGAGCCAGTTTAATCCGTGTAATCTGGAGCGCCGCGATCGGCGCACCAAAGACCTCCCGCTCGTTGGCATACCGGAGCGCCTGTTCATAAGCCGCCTGCATGACACCGTTCGCGCGCGCTGCCGTCTGGATTCTCCCGCCTGAGAATCCGGCCATGGTGTAATAAAAGCCTTTGCCTTCTCCTTTTGCTTCACCGATTAAGTTCTCAGCTGGCACAAAAAAGTCTTCAAAGAAAAGATCATAGGAGTGCATTCCCCGATAGCCCAGGGTCGAAATGGCTTTGCCACTCAAGCTGCCTCCACCGCTAGGGGAAAAGGTAAATTCATGGCCGGAATAGGCAGGCTTTTCCACCAAGAAGAGACTTAATCCCTGGTATCCTGAAGACGCATCGGGATTGGTCCGGCCGAGCACCACCAGAACCTCGGATTTACCTGCGAATGTACACCAGGTCTTCGCGCCGTTCAGCAGCCATCCGCCCTCTGTTGGCGTGGCACGCAAAGACACAGCAGCGACATCGGATCCGGTGTTTGGCTCGGTGATCGAGATTGCACACAACTTTTCACCCGCAGCCAGTTGCGGAAGCCAGCCGGATTTCTGTGACTCAGTGCCCCCTGCGAGCAAGGCACGCGCTGCGATTTCAGGGCGGGTGATCAGGCTGCCGGCAGCGCCAAGCGAACCCCTCGATAACTCCTCAGTCACTACAATCATTCCCAAGCTGTCAGGCTGTTCGTCGGGCTGAAGACCACCGAACCGCTCCGGGATGCAGGTGCCAAAACAGCCCATCCGTGCAGCTGACTGAATTATCTCATCGGGAATGTCACGGTCTTCCCGATGGATCTCTCCGGCAAGCGGCGCCACGACCTCTTCAGCAAATCGCCTGAAGGTGTCGGCAATCAGCGCCTTTTCCTCGGTCAGCCCGCTTGGCAGTTCTTTGACCTCTGTCTCTGACAGCAAGCGACCAAGATCCGCGTAACTGTCTCTCGCCCCGTGCTCATCGAGAAACTGCTGCAGCGCTGGCCGGGCAGCCAGGGATTCGAATGTTTCGCGGGATCTCTCCAGCATGCTTGCCCCGGCAAACTGTGCTGCCATGACCCCCCGGACTTTTTCCGCCACGAATTTCCACGTTAACTGACAGACCAGAGATGACCGGGACTGGGTTTCAGCAAATTCGACCAGACACTGCGCTGACCAAACGTCAGCACTCAGCATGGCGAGGTCGTAGCAGTCTTGCTGTGAATTGTGCAGCAGCGCCTCATCAGCCTGGCCTGACAAGTAAACCTTGTCGCGCACAGCGCCAATCGCGTTATTCAGGACAGATTTGGCCTGAGACAGTGCCTGCCGGGTCAGGTCAAAATTTTGAGTCTGCTTGGCGACTGAATTGGGCTGCTGTTGTTTCACGCGCTTCCTGCCTAGTCGTAGGGGCCAACAATTGAAATGGAGCAGATATTCTGGTGAGGGAAGCCCCCCAGATTGTGATTTAGGCCCAGACTGGGATCGGAGAGCTGGCGCGCCCCTGCCCGGCCCTGTAGCTGCAGATAATTCTCGTAAAGCATGCGCAAACCCGAAGCACCGATTGGATGACCGAAGCATTTCAGCCCCCCATCAATTTGGCAGGGATTACTTCCCTCGGCATCAAAGGCGCCATCTAGCACATCTTTAACACCTGCTCCTTCGTCGGCGAGCTGAAGGTCCTCCATGGTGACTAGCTCAGTAATAGAAAAGCAGTCATGAACTTCTGTCATGGTGATCTCTTTTTTGGGTCTGCGGATACCGGCTTCGTCATAGGCCCGCTGGGAGGCTATCCGAGTGGTCTTGAGATAGGAGCCATCCCAACTGATATGACCTGACTCGGTACCGTTAGATACTGCGAGCTGCAGGGCTTTCACCGCAACGAGATTCTCTTTTCCAAGGCTTTTTGCGATTTCCGGCGTAGTCACAATCGCACAGGCTGATCCGTCACTCACCCCGCAACAGTCGAACAAACCAATCGGCTCGGCGATATACGGAGCATTGATCGCCTGTTCTTCAGTGATTTCCCGCTGCAGATGTGCCTTGGGGTTCTTCGCGCCGTTAGCATGGCTCTTCACTGAAACATGGGCCATCGCCCGTTTGAGATCATCACTGTTGACCTTGTGCTTGGCTCGATAGCCAGAAGCCAGTTGCGCAAAAGCGCCTGGAGCAGACAAGTTAGGCCAGTACATGTCATTTTCGACTCCGCGGGTTCTTTGTGGCAGGCCTCCGTAACCGGTGTCTTTCAGCTTTTCAACACCAAGTGCCAGCGCGATATCACAAGCGCCGGAGGCAACCGCATATACCGCACCTCGAAATGCCTCAGTGCCGGTCGCACACATATTCTCCACTTTCGTAACCGGGATGTAGTTCAATCTGAGCGCAATCGACATTGGCATAGCACTGGAGCCAACATTAAACGCATCAATACCTGCCCCGAACCAGGCCGCTTCGATCTGATTTCGCTCAATTCCCGCATCGGCCAGACATTCTTCGAAAGCTTCCACCATCAGGTCGGCAGGACTAGAGTCCCAGCGCTCGCCAAACTTGCTACATCCCATGCCCAGAATGACTACTTTGTCTTTAATGCCGCTTGCCATGTTGACCTGCCTCTCTTGTTTCAGCGCCTAACTCTCTACCACAGCCTTCCAGAAATATTTTCTGAACCCCCGCTGTGCATCAAACTGTCTGATTCTGAAATGCACCGACACCCTGGATCCAGAATCAATCATACCCTCTTCTACCTCAGTAAAATCCATCATCAGCTTGCCACCACATTCAAACTGTACCATGCCGAAGTAGGCCGGTGGGCTCCAGTCGAAGGTCAGTCGGTCAGCCGTCCAGGTCAACACCGTGCCGGGCTGATTGGCGAAGCTGAAATTGTCCTGACTATCCAGCGCCTGACACTCCGGATTCACACAGTACTTTTCTCGTGGGATTTGCACTGTGCCACAAGCGCGGCATTTACCCCCAATGAAGCCAGTTAACAAATCTTTGCGGCGGTTGAATCCGGAGAGAAAGGTTTGTTTGTCAACCTCCCCCCGCTTACCGATATCCCGCTCCACCAGATTATTAAAGCTCAGGAATTTATGGTAATTGGTCTCTTCACGTCGATTCTTCAGTGCGCCTGACAATCCACGGTCGGGTCGACAGCGCTCAATTCTGTCTGTGGTCTGAAACAGAATGGCATCGCAGCCCTGACCAAAGCCAAGCAGCAGAATAAGCTGTCCCGGCAGAGCAGACTCTAACGCTTTGGCGAGCAGTATGAGGGGTTGCGCGGCACCGGCAACACCGACAGACGCGATCTGATTGTCGACGACTGCATCAGGGCTGATGCCGAGTTGCTTCGCCAGAGCAGCAGGGGTTCGTGCCTGGTCAGTTGGCAGGATAAAGTGATCAATCTCGGCTGCCACACGGCCAGCAGATTCCAGAACTGCGCTGACCGCTTCCGGCACAAATTTCATGAAGCCCTCATCACGAATCCAGCGCTCTTCCCATTCGTAGTCGAAATCCGATCCTTCCCCCCGGTAATGATCCACAAAGTCTACTGCATTTGTGGCAACAGCGAGGCACTGAGCGATGACTTTGTCATCGCCCACGGTGAGCGCTGCGGCACCGTCGCCCCACAGCATCTCTGCGCGAGAACCCGCTTTCGTTCGTCGATGCTCCGAAGCAATCATCATGTTATGGCCTGACCTGGTACTTTCCAGCCCGGCGATAAGCGCTGAGGTGGCTGCCCGCTGCGACGAGCCAATGTCCATGGTTCTGATCTGGGTGTTGAGGTTCATGGCCTCTGCGACCAGCACAGAATTCTGCCGGTCAACGAACGGAGCGGTGGTAGAGGCAAGGTTCAAGCCCGACAGCGATTTGTCCTGCAGCGCCGAAAGGCAATCGATACCCGCTTCAACCGCCATCGTGATGGTGTCTTCATCCCAGTTGCAGATACTGCGCTCACCTTTGCCCAGACCGTTCAGGCTCGAGTCAAACCAGGCGTTGGATTCAACCATTGCTTGCCGGTTCAGGCGCAGCCTTGGCAAATAAACCCCATAAGCGGTAATTCCCTTCATCTCCTCTCCATTGTGCAGTTTTATACGGTTCGACTGATCACCAGTTTCATAATTTCAGAGGAGCCGCCATAGATCCGACGTACCCTTGAGTCCGCATAAAGGCGGGAGATCGGATACTCGCTCATATAGCCATAACCACCAAAGAACTGCAGGCAGTCATCAATAATTCTGTTGCCGGTTTCGGTTGTCCATAATTTAGCGATTGCGCCCTCTTCCGGCGTGAGCCTGCCGTCAGTGATCTTCATCAGACACTGGTCGAGGTAGGCCCAGCCCACCGCAAGAGAAGTTTTCATCTCAGCCAGCGAAAACTGGGTATTCTGAAAATCGAAGATTGATTTGCCGAACGCCTTGCGCTCTTTGACATAGTCCACGGTGAGCTCATAGGCACGCTGAGCCTCTGCGAATGCCCGGCAGGCGATCGTAATGCGCTCACGAGGCAGCTCATTCATGAGAACGCCGAAACCCCCACCTTCCTTACCAAGCAGGTTTTCAACCGGAACCCGAACGTCAGAGAAAAACATCTCAGAAGTGTCTGCGGCTTTCTGGCCAATTTTGTCGAGATTGCGACCCCGTGAGAATCCATCCCTGTCGGTTTCAACGATGATGAGGCTGATCCCTTTGGCCCCGGCTGCCGGGTCAGTGGAGCAGACTAGCAGCACAAAATCGCAGTTCTGACCGTTCGTGATGAATGTTTTTTGCCCATTGATTACATACTGATCACCGTCGCGCACCGCAGTGGTTTTGACTGCTTTGAGATCGCTGCCACAACCGGGTTCAGTCATGCCAATCGCAGCAATGGCCTCACCGCTAACCAGAGAAGGAAGCCACCTCTGCTTCTGCGCTTCACTGCCACCATTGAGCAAATAGTAGGACACAATGTCCGAAGACACCGAAAAGCCGACACTGGCTCCACCGATTGCGTAGCCCACTTCTTCTGACAACACCATGTTGTAGAGAAAATCAGCTCCCGGCCCCCCATACTCCTCCGGTACCCCACAACAGTGAAATCCCTTCTCGCCCGCTTTCAGCCAGAATTCTCTGGGCAGTTGCCCGGCTTTTTCCCACTGATCTATATTGGGTTCCAACTCTTCCCGGAAAAAGCGGCGAGCGCTTTGACGAAACAAATCATGATCACTAGTGTATATGGCTCTGTCGTGCATAGTCATCGTTTGTGTTCGTGCGCCGGATGCGTCCGGTGGAGTAAAGTCGATAAAGGTCAGAAAGTCTAATGCAATCATCCGGTAATTGCTAAAGGCCGACGCTGAGGGCATTTATCGGGATCAAGGTCCGGTCGGGAGATTCGCTCAATCCTCTGAAGGCTGAATATTCTGAGCCGGAGCAACAGGACCGGGCTCAGTCCGCAGCATTGCTGCGAATGATTTGCAAATCACTGTGAATTGTCTGGCATCAGTCCCATCAGAATCGCGACCGGAACTGCACTGTCATCCCGCCAGACCCGGCAACAAGACATGGGCCGCTGGCCCCCGAAGTATAGGTCACCTCAGCCACGATCCGCCGGGTTGTTGAAAATCGGATTCACTAATGAATTCAAGAGGTGTCATCCCATTTGCCGTTGATGCAGAAGAAAGACTTCGCATATCCCTCTCTTTCAAAATTCAGGCTTCTCAGTAGGCCTTCTGAGCGAGTATTACTCGGCATATGATTGGCCATCATACGGTGCAGCTGAAGATCATCGAAAGCGTGGGAAATTGCATGTTGCACAATACGCTTCATATATCCCTGTCCCTGGTAGCGGGCGGTAACCGAATCACCCAGATGGCAGGCCTGAGAAACACCTCTGACGATATTGCTCAAAGAACAACTTCCTATGGCATGAGTCAGTTTAGTATCGGTGCCGATAAAGTCTACCGATTCACGTCTCGCTAATTCCCGCTCCCGTTCCTTGAGCCTGCGACGCCAGCAATCAACTGAGTGGTGAAGCCTCGGTACCTTCCGACTTCATGGGGCCAAATGGGCTTCATTACGCGCAAAATACTCTGCCCTGATTGCCGCATGATTAGGGTCTGACCGAATAATTCGGAGTGCTGTCATGGGATCTGAATTCGATTGGACTGGGTGGAAGCGCTTGCCCAGACAGTACCTGATTACGGGCTTCGCGGGCTTCACTCGGCGCTGCGCAGGAAACGCCCTATCGGCAATCCCCTCCACCTGCTATGCCCGTGCAATGTCGGATCAATACTGCAACAGTTCCATCCGGTTCTGCCGCCCGGACACCTAACGACGCTCTATCAATGCTGCATCTAACAGACGAGTAAAATCCTCGCGAAAGCCACCACCACGAGAGGGAGAAACCTGAGCCATGATCACGGTGATTATGCCCTGCGATGAATCTATGAAGTAGCGGGTACCTGCCGAGCCGTCCCACCAGATTGTGCCTCCAGAAACAGGAAAACTGTAGGCAGAAGGGTCCATCACCAGATTGAAACCCCCTAAAGTCCAGCCGGACCCCGCCCAGTAGCCACGCTCGCCGATCGGCATCGCCTGATCCGGAACGGCATTCTCATAGATAAGCTGCGCCACCTCTTCGGAAAGAATTCAATGGCCATCCAATTCCCCCCTGTTAAGTATCATCTGGGGGAAGCGCAGAAAATCTCCAACCGACGACAGTAATCCGACACCTCCTTCAAGTAGCCCGGGGCGGCTGGTCCATGGTACCGCCTCAATTCGATGAGGAGTCAGTTGTCCCTCTATTGGTCGATAAAATTCGGCCAGCCTGTCCGCGTCTTTTCCCTCCGCCCATAAGACGGTGCTGTTCATTTCCAGAAGATCAAAGATATGGCGCCGAAGGTACACATCAAGTGGCATTCCCGACCAGACCTCGATCAGTTTACCCAAGATCGTAGCGTGTATCCCATATCTGAACGCGGTGCCAGGATCATGAAACAGCGGGACGATGCTGCTTTAGTCATCATTTCATCCAGTGAATAATTCTTGTCTCTCACCTGCTGCTCCCGGTAGAGCGTCGAACCTCGGCTGCCGAGACCGGAGGTTAGTGAGAAGATGCGCCACGGTTATGTCACCCGAACGAGCTCGGCTTTGACTGACTTCAGTACCGTCCGGATCCATCAGCACCCGCTGCTCAGAGAATTCCGGCAAATATTTCTGGATCGGATCATCCAGGTCGAATTTGCCCGCTTCATAAAGCTTAAGCACGGCGGTGCTGGTGATTTCACGGGTCATAGAATAAATGCGAAACAACGCGTCTTTTGGCATAGGTTTTTGTTGTTCTATATAAAGCCTGCCCAGCGCTTCGAAATAAACCAACTTGCCATCCCGGGCTACTGCTGCCACCACCCCCGCAATATCACCGTCATCGACGTGCTGCTGAAGGTTTGTTGTGACCGCATCAAGCCCCGTCGAAGAAAAACCTCCGCTTTCAGGGTCAACAGTTTGCAGACTCTGACTAGAGCTGCTTACCGCAAGGGTTGGGATCTTCAGGGCTGTCACAAAGCGCCAGAACCCGGGCGGATTTGTGCATTTTTTCATCGTCTCTCCCACTTATCGCGCAGCTTGCGAATCCGCTGTGCTCGCAGCCAGCTGACCTCCTATCCAGCGCTCTACTCTGGCATGCATCATCGGCATCGGGAGTGCGCCGGCACCGAGTACTACATCGTGAAACAACCGCACATCGAAAGATTGGCCTAAAGCGGTTTCCGCCCGGTTTCTGGCCTGTTGAAAATTCAGCATACCGACTTTATACGCGGTTGCCTGACCGGGGTTTGAGAAATAGCGTTTTACTTCAGAACGAACCGCTCCCTCCGGAATAGGCGAGTTATCCAGAAAATACTGAACGGCCTGCTCCTCACTCCAGCGCTTGGCATGAATGCCGGTATCTACCACCAGCCGAACTGCCCGCCAGATCTCACCTGCCAGACGGCCAAAATCAGAGTAAGGATCCTGAAAGCCACCCATTTCCTTCGCCAGCCACTCAGAATAAAGACCCCATCCTTCTGTATATGCAGTCGTTCGGTACTGTGTGCGGAACCGCGGTACATCAGTCAATTCCTGCTGGATGGAAATTTGCATGTGATGGCCCGGGTTACCCTCATGATAGGCAATGTCTTCAATTTGCCATTTGGCCAGGGTCGACATATCACTCATGTGGGAATAGAACACGCCGGGTCGAGAGCCATCAGGTGCGCCCTGACGATAGTGCTGGGCAGCCCCGGGCTGTTCACGAAATGACTCAACGCGCCTGACAACAAGCGGCGCTCTGGGCAGCCTGCCAAAGTAGTCGGGCAAACGATCGAAGATGAAGTTCAGGTATTCATTGTTGACTTCGAGGTATTCCTGTCGGCCCTCATCAGTATTGGGGTAGTAGAATTGCTCATCCTCCCTGACGAAGACAAAAAATTCCTGCAGGGAGCCCTGAAAACCGGTCTGCTGTTTGACCGATTCCATTTCCGAAAGCAGACGATCAACTTCTCTCAGTCCGATGCGGTGAATTTCGTCAGCACTTAGGTCAAGCGTAGTCATTCGGGCGAGACGCTGATTGTAGTAGTTCTCCCCGTCTGGCAGCGCCCAGACTCCCTGTGCCTGATCGGCCGCAAACACCATATCCTGCTGCAGCCAGGCGCGCACTTCCTCATAAGCAGCCAAAACTTCGCCAGAAAGAATGTCCTGCGCCCGCATCAAGTAAGTCTGCCCAGCTTGCTCGTCCAGCTTAGCCGTGGTCACCAGTTGGTCTACCTTGCCTTGGAAATCGGTCCAAATGGGGGAATTCGGTGAACTGTCATCGCTGTTGAAGGGCACCCCTGTCGTTACCCGACTGATTTCTTCCAGTGCAAACTCATAGTTGAAGCGTGGCTGACGGATGCCTGCAGCTGCCTGTTCTTTGCTGAGGTCAAGAAGGTCACCAAGCACCCGATCAATCTGCTCCAGACGGGACAGATAGGCTTCAAGATCCGACTCATCGTCAACGCGATGAAAACTGATCATGAAACTGGGCAATGATGCATGGGGGCCACCACGCCCGAAAATGTAACCGTAATTGCGATAGGGATAGGCCGCTTCGGCCTGTTCCAGCGCGTATTCCCACATATCAAAAGACAGTTTCCCATCCTCGTTGAGCGCCCGGTACTCGAATTCGCTGCGCATGGTCGCCACACTCTGCCGCTGCCAGTCGAGTCGCCGCTGCTGGGCTTCAAGGGTGACGTCATTCAACTGATCATAGTCAGTTTTGTCACCCAAGACGCTACGGGTCTGAGGACTGAAATCCAACTGCTGTTCATACTGTTCATCCAGCCAGACATTAAGCCGGTCCGTCTCGGTCTGCTCTACGATCTGCCCGGGGGCTGGTGCCTGGGCACCTTCAGTGGAACTGCTTGGCGCGTCGCCGCAGGATGCAAGCAAGGTGGTAACAAACAACGCGGAAGATAAACGAACGAACATATCGACATCCTTATTGCGATGAACAGATTGAGCGGGGGGACAGCGAGAGGCGGACGCTAACGCGTTTGCGCAAAGCTGTCCAGAGCTGCCGACGGAGTCGCTTCATGGCTGCTGGAGTATTTCCCGCCAATCAAAGCTTGCATCCGCCATGGCCATGAAATCGGGGTTGAGCAGTTCCGCCTTCTGATTGTAGCGCAGCGGCAAAAAGTCTGAGGTCACCACATCGCCGCCCGCCGCCCTCAGGACTGCGTGGGCCGCAGCGGTATCCCACTCGCTGGTTGGCGCCAGTCGAGGATAGAAATCAGCTCTCCCCTCTGCCAGCAGGCAAAATTTGAGCGAACTGCCCATACTAACCATTTCGATATCCTCAAAGCGCTCAAGCAGACGCGCAACAATCTGCTGCTCCCGCTCACCGAGATGACTGCGACTGGCAACTACGCGCAGACACTGATGATCCGGCGTCAAGGTGGTAGGGAAGATCCGCTCCGCCGTGCCGTCCGGTTGAATTTTCCACGCACCATAACCGAGCTCACCGACAAAGCTGAACCCTGAGACAGGCACATGCACCACACCAGCGCGAGCAATGCCGTTATCAATCAAGGCGATGTTGACAGTGAATTCGCCGTTTCGACTGATGAACTCTTTCGTGCCGTCGAGCGGATCGACCAACCAATAAGTTTGCCAGCCGCTTCTCTCGCCGTAGCTGACCGCTTCACTCTCTTCAGACAAAATTGGCAGTCCTTCGGGCAGACCCGAAAGCGCATCAGTAATAAGCTGATGCGCCCGACGGTCCGCTTCCGTGAGAGGTGACGCGTCGTCTTTCGTGGCAACCTCAACGGGCGCATCGCTTTCGTACACCTGCATGATCAGCTGACCCGCTGCACGGGCGATTTCATGCATGGTCTGCAGCTGTGCTGAATATTCCATCTGGATCTCCTGCATGCCCGCTCTGTCGACCCATCTGTCTGTCTGGGCAAAGCGGTGGAATCTTGCACCAAGTTTTCAAAATTACCAAGTTTGGCACGTATCTCACCATCAGCGGTTGCAACAGGATCTATCCGGTTTATCCTTAGCGCCTTGATCGCACAAGTCTGGCGGGAAATTACAAGCCAATGATGCTCCCCTGGTCCGAGATAGATACTGTGATGTTCGACATGGACGGCACCCTGCTGGATCTTCATTTCGACAATTTTTTCTGGCTCAAGCTGGTGCCCGAACACTTCAGCATGCACCATGGGGTTTCCGAGGAACAGGCGCTGGCGCATGTGCAAAGCAAATATGTGCAGGTCCACGGGACGCTGGACTGGTATTCAATCGATTACTGGCAGGCAGAATTGCAGCTGGACATTCCGCGCCTGAAACACCTGATAACCGATAAAATACGTCTACGGCCGGGTGCCGAGCAATTACTCAAGGCGCTGGTGGCAGAGGGGAAACAGGTGCTGCTGGTAACCAACGCCCACCCAATCAGCCTGCAGCTTAAAATGCAGCATGTCCGTTTAGAGCAGTACTTCGAGCAGCTCATCAGTTCTCATCAACTTCACAAAGCGAAGGAAAACGACGGTTTCTGGGAATCCCTCCAACAGCTTTTCGCCTACGATCCCACCAGAACCGCTTTATTCGATGACAACCTGAGCGTGCTGAGACAGGCCCAACGGGAAGGCATTGCCCATCTCCAGGCGATCAAGCAGCCGGACAGCCAGCAGCCTTCACTTCCTGTCGGCGAATTTCCTCAGGTCGAGGACTTTGGTTTAATCATACCCAATGACGGTTAAATTCCCGCTGTTCCAACAGCTTGGCAGCCACATGACACCGACGGCAATCCGGGCTTAACCGAGCTGCCCACATGCAAGGAAGATTATCCGGCT
This sequence comes from uncultured Pseudohongiella sp., assembly GCA_902597095.1. Taxonomy (GTDB): domain Bacteria; phylum Pseudomonadota; class Gammaproteobacteria; order Pseudomonadales; family Pseudohongiellaceae; genus UBA9145. The sequence goes on along the minus strand of CACJWK010000036.1, from coordinate 9,341 downwards.
CGCGAACTGTCTCATATACCGAACTCGCATGACCACCGAGGAACAGTAGACACCTACTATGCCCAAGACCTCTCCCGAATCTGTTTCAAACATGCCGGCTAAAATAAGACTGGATAAGTGGCTGTGGGCAGCTCGTTTTTACAAAACTCGCGCGATCGCCAAACAGTCAATTGAGGGAGGGAAAGTGTATTGTGACGGGGCCCGCAGCAAACCCAGCAAAGAAATCACGCTTGGCACCCGTATTTCCTTCCGGCAGGGCTTCGATGAAAAAACAGTCATTGTGAAAGCACTTTCAGACAAGCGAAAGAGCGCGCCAGAGGCTCAGTTGCTCTACGAAGAAACTGCAGAGAGTATTAAACGCCGCGAAGCGCGGGCGGCCGAGCGCAAAGCTCAGCCCAACCAACGGCCTTCTTCCACGCGGCCCAACAAAAAACAAAGAAGAATGATTCAGCGCTTCAAACAAGGCGACGCAGACTGAGTTACAACGATCCCTGACAGGTGGTTGACAGGGTCATAGTCATTTATCATTGCGTTCTAGCGGCGACGCGCGCACCGACGTGCGTTCAGTCAGCGTGGCAGAGGGGTGCATGTCAAACCTAATTCAAAACAGCCTCAATCGATACCGCATACCGGAATTCAAACCAGCCTGGGGCAGTATTCGGCGAGGGATTGAAAAGGAATGCCTGCGCGTGACACCGGCAGGGCACATCTCCATGCGCCCGCATCCTGAAGCTCTGGGGTCCGCGCTCACCAACCCGTACATCACCACCGATTTTTCTGAGGCCCTGCTCGAATTTATCACCCCGGCCTATGCTGGCATTCAGGACTGCCTGAAGATGCTGGAAAACATCCACCGCTTCTCTCTGGGAAATCTCGAAGAGCACGAGATGTTCTGGGTCTGCAGCATGCCATGCCCCTTACACCCGAATACTGAAATACCGCTCGCACAGTACGGGTCATCGAATATAGGCAGGATGAAAACCCTCTATCGTAGCGGCCTTCATCATCGATACGGCAGTATCATGCAGGTCGTGGCTGGCCTGCACTACAATTTCTCCATGCCAGACGCATTCTGGGAGCCCTTCAAAGAAATTTGCGGGAGCCAGGATTCCTTGAAGGATTTTAAAACCTCACGCTATTTGCACCTGATCCGAAACTTTCACCGATTCTCATGGCTGCTGGTCTATCTGTTCGGAGCATCTCCGGCGGCCTGCAAATGGTTCGCCCAGGGCCGGGAACACTCGCTGGCCGAATTTGATGACCACAGTCTTTACCTTCCGCACGCGACCTGTTTGCGCATGGGCAGCCTCGGCTATAAAAGTGAGGCTCAGAAATCTCTGTTTGTCTGCTACAATGAACTGGACGCCTATGTGGAATGTCTCAACAGTGCGATGCATACGCCTTATCCGGAATATGAAGCAATAACCGGTCAAGAAGGCAACCAGCCGGTGCAGATCAATGCCAATCTGCTGCAGCTGGAAAATGAGTTCTACTCTACCATTCGCCCCAAGCGAAATGTGCCAAGCGGCACCAAGCCGCTGGATGGTCTGATCCGCGAAGGCATTGAGTATGTCGAGATTCGGGCGCTTGATCTCAATCCGTTCCTGCCGCTCGGAATCGAGCCGGAACAGATTAAGTTTCTGGACAGTTTCCTGCTTCACTGCTTGCTCAATGATAGCCCTCAGTGCAATGAAGACGAATTTTTCGAGGTCGCGAAAAACGTCGAACTTGTCGTTGAGCAAGGTCGAGATCCCGAGCTGATACTGTCTCGCGCCGGACAAACGATAGCCATGAGGGAATGGGCGGAATCACTCCTGAGTGATATCCATCACAGCAGCGCGATTCTGAATTACTGCCACAGCGAAGCAGGCTACAGTGATGCGCTGGCAGCACAGCAGGCAAAGGTCAAAGATTCAGAGCTGACACCTTCCGGGCGGATACTTAAAGAGATGGAACAAAACAAGCTGTCTTTTTTTGAATTTTCACTCGAAAGATCAAAACTGACTCAGAAGGAGCTTCTCAGCAGCACTCTAGACGAGCGCACGCTCACCGATTTTATCGGTGCCAGTGAGCTCTCTCTCAAGAAACAGGCTGAAATCGAAGCCAGCGATACACTGGACTTTGACAGCTATCTCGCTGATTGGAACAGCAACTAAGCGATTCCGTCAGATTTCTATCTCCCTCTTTGCCAGCGAAAAAAACGCTCGATATAGGGGAAGTACTTGTCCGGCAGGCGAGCACTCCGCCAGGTGTTGGCAGCGAATTTATTGGATTCAGACCAAGTCGGATAAATATGGGTAACCGCGGAGATTTTCTTCAGACCCAGTCCATGGGTCATGGCGAACACAAACTCCCCGATAAGTTCACCGGCATGATAGCCGACAATGCTTACACCCAGAATTCTGTCTGTACCAGGCACGGTCAACACTTTGACGAACCCGTGCGCTTCACCGTCAGCCAGTGCCCGGTCGTGATGATCGAGCTCATAGCGGGTCAGCTCATAGTCAATATTGCATTGCTGCGCTTCCTGCTCACTTAAGCCAACGCGCGCGACCTCGGGGTTGGTGAACGTCGCCCACGGCACAACCCGGTAGTTAGCCCGCAGGCGCCAAAGCCCACCAAGAAGTGCATTCAATGAGGCGAAATAGGCCTGAAACGAAGCCATGTGAGTAAACTGATACGGCCCTGCAACATCGCCGCATGCATAAATGTTCGGGTAGGACGTCTGCATAGCGCTGTTGATTTCAATGCTTCCGGATGGCTTCAGAGCGACACCCAAATCTTCCAGACCGAAATTTTCGGTGTTCGGCTTTCTCCCGGCTGCGACCAGGACTTGATCGAATTCGAGCACCCGGGTCTCGCCGTTACTCGACACTTCAACTTTTTTATGCCCGTGCTCAACAAAGAAACGACGCAATCTATGTCCAGTCAGCACAGTGATGCCATCTTTGTCAAATTGCGTGGTAACAGCTGCCGACACTTCAGCATCTTCTCTCGGCATAATGCGCTCTGCCATATCGACCTGAGTAACTTGTGAACCAAGGTGGGTAAACGCCTGTGCCAGTTCACAGCCTATTGGCCCGGCCCCAATAACCAGAAGACGTTTTGGCAGCTCTCGAAGTCTCCAGACGGTGTCAGAAGTCAGATACCCCGTGTCTTCCAACCCGCTTACTTCAGGAATCAGGGGGCGGGCTCCGGTCGCGACAATAATCGACCGTGTGGTGATCGTGCGCTCTCCTACCGCGACTTCATAGGGAGATTTGATGAAGGCCTCACCCTGAACACATTCAACTCCAAACGAACTGAAGCGCTCAACTGAATCATGAGGTTCAATGGTTTGAATCACGCTCTGGACTCGCTCCATGACCGCCGCAAAATCCACCTGAGCGGTAGCGTCCACCAGTCCGAATTCCTTGGCTCTTCGGATGTAGGACATAATGCGACCACTGCGAATCAGGGTCTTGCTTGGCACACACCCGGTATTCAGGCAATCTCCACCCATTTTGTCCTTCTCAATCAGAACAGTCTTAGCCTTTGAACCTGCCCCGATGATGGCAGCAACCAAGCCAGCAGAACCGCCGCCAATCACAACAACATTCGCGTCAAACGATGCTGGCCGGGGATAGTGCTTGGTTAGCTTTTTGCGCGTCATTTGATTCACGATCGCTCTTCCGACCAGAGGAAACACACCAAGCAGAGCCAGTGTGACAAGAACAGGCGCACTCACTAAGCCGGACAGTGAATTGATCCGGGCCAGTTCCACGCCTGCGTTGACGTAAACTACCGTGCCCATCAACATGCCCAGCTGGCTGATTAAATAAAACGATCGTACGCGAATTGGCGTCAGACCCATTGCCACATTCACCAGTAAAAACGGAAACAATGGGACCATTCGCAGACTGAAGAGGTAGAACCCGCCGTCCTTTGCGATACCCTCATTGATGGGTTTCAGAGACTCACCAAAGCGTGACTCCACCCAGTCGCGCAACAGCACTCGGGCGATCAAAAACGCCGCCGTGGCACCGATGGTACTGGCAAATGAGGCTAGCAGCGTCCCCCAGAATAGGCCGAACATGGCTCCGCCAAGGAGGGTAAAGATAACTGCCCCGGGAATTGAAAATGCAGTGATCGCCACATAAGCAGAAAAGTACAGGACAGCGGCGAGCGGAAAATTTGTCTCCCGAAATTCTTGCAGGGCCATGATCTGGGACTGCACGAATCCGAGCGTAATGAACCGCCCGAGGTCAAAAAAATAGAAGCAGCCCAGGGCAACAACTAGGGCGACAATCACCGGGATCTTCGTTTTAATCACGTCTCATACCTCAAACAGAAAAGATTCTGGGGCCACAGAATCTGTCGTTCAGGCCACTGCCTGACTGAAAAGCCTCGCAATTCACAGCCAGTGCTGGGTGGATCGGGTTAGTAACTCTGATCGACTACGCTATAATCTCTCTCCACTTATCAATTAACAAGCGACCCACTACTCAGGTCGGGCTAAAGCGAGTACTTCGTGTCCCACAATCAGACTGACAGAAAATTCCCCCTGACCCGCATGCGGCGGATGCGCCGAGACCAGTTTTCACGCCGCCTTATGCGTGAAACGCATTTAAACGCAGACGATCTGATCTTCCCGGTATTCGTCAAAGAGGGATCTGGCGACAAGCAGGCGATACCCTCTATGCCTGAAATCTGTCGTACGAGTATTGACCTTCTTCTTCAAGAAGCGGAGGAACTGGTGCGACTGGGTATTCCCGCCATCGCGCTCTTTCCAGTCGTCGGGCAGGAATCCAAAAGTCTCGATGGTAGGGAAGCCTACAATCCTGACGGGCTGGTTCAGAATGCGGTAAGAACGCTGAAATCCCGCTTTCCCGAGCTGGGGGTGATTACGGACGTTGCCCTTGATCCGTATACCACGCACGGTCAAGACGGGATTATTGATGACAGCGGCTACGTGATGAACGAAGCCACCGTAGAGGTTCTCTGCCGTCAAGCACTTTCCCATGCGGAAGCAGGAGCCGATGTGGTTGCCCCATCTGACATGATGGATGGCAGAATCGGATCAATTCGTAAGACGCTGGAAGACAACCAGCTAATTCATACCCGGATTCTCGCATATTCTGCAAAGTATGCGTCAGCCTATTACGGACCTTTTCGCGATGCCGTAGGCTCGAGCGGAAATTTGGGCGCTAGCAGCAAGGACAGCTATCAGATGGACATCGCTAACAGCGACGAAGCACTTCATGAAGTTGCCCTCGACCTTTCAGAGGGGGCTGACATGGTGATGATTAAGCCCGGCATGCCTTACCTCGATATCGTCAGTCGAGTAAAGCGCGAGTTGGCGGTCCCGACCTTTGTCTATCAGGTGAGCGGTGAGTACGCGATGCATATGGCAGCATTTCAAAATGGCTGGCTGGACAAAGACCGGATTGCGATCGAATCTCTGATAGCCATCAAACGGGCAGGCGCCGACGGCATACTGACCTATTTTGCAAAGCATGTGGGCCGGTTGTTGCAACAAACAGGCTGACCAAAGCGACCCAAAGAAATGACGTCAAAGCTTGATTCATTCTGAATTACGCTTATGATTAGAGGCCGAAATTACTCGGACGCGCGCCCGTCCGTCCTATCCTAACCGCCTGATCCACTGCATAGTCGAAATCGAACAGGCAATACACTTTTTGATATTCATAAGGATTTTCTCATGAGCGAAAACATCGTTCACATTTCAGACAGCAGTTTTGAACAAGATGTATTGCAGGCCGATGGGCCAGTCCTGGTAGACTTCTGGGCTGAATGGTGCGGACCTTGCAAGATGATTGCGCCGGTCCTGGAAGAAATCGCCATCGACTATGAGGGCAAGCTGAAGATATGCAAAATGGATGTCGACGCCAATACTGAGACTGCACCTAAATACGGGATACGTGGAATCCCGACTTTGATCCTGTTCAATAATGGCGACAAGGTCGGTGAAAAGGTGGGCGCGCTCTCTAAATCCCAGCTGGCAGCATTTATTGACAGCGCTATATAAATTGCGTTTAATTGTCGAGCGACGATGTCTTCGGCGCACGTATTTACCGAATTCCTTGGAACTGTCGCTGCCATAAGTGACTGATCCCACACGGTTTTAGCCCACCCTGCCGACTGCTAGATCCACTGCATTACAAGATTCCTGAGGCCAGCGTGGGCCTGATAATGGTTAGGACATTCGCGGCAGAGTCACCGGCCGACGCCGCGAGTCTAGAGAGACATCAAGACCGGCCGACACGGTGGATGAAAGCGCAACAGCTCGGCCGCTAGACAGCCCTCAGGAGAGGCGTAGTACGCGCAATAACAGACCGAATCAGCAAGGACTGCTACAGGCGGTTCATACAGATTGCCACTATCGGAACCTAAAAGGCGATCACTACTTATTTTTCAACTGACTATCTTTCCAAAAATTTCCAATAAATTCCGACGTACTATTACCCACAGCATACGGATGCGAAGGCAGTGCCAAGCTTAATGAATGTGCCCTGACTCGACCATCTGCTGGCCCACACTGAAAGACTTCCAACTATGAATCTCACCGAATTAAAACAGAAGCCCATTGGCGAACTTATTGAAACCGCGCAAGAAATGGGTCTGGAGAACGTTTCCCGGACCCGCAAGCAGGACATCATTTTCGTCATTCTCAAGAAGCACGCGAAAAACGGCGAAGATATTTATGGGGACGGGGTGCTGGAGATTTTGCAGGATGGCTTTGGCTTTCTGCGCTCCGCTGATTCATCTTATCTCGCCGGACCGGACGATATTTATGTCTCACCCAGTCAGATCCGCCGTTTTAATCTGCGCACCGGGGATACTGTCGCAGGGAAGATCAGACCGCCAAAAGACGGTGAGCGGTATTTTGCTCTGTTGAAAATCAGTGAGATCAACTTTAACAAGCCTGATAACTCCAAGAACAAAATCCTGTTCGAAAACCTGACTCCGCTGTTCCCTCAGGACAGGCTGGAGTTACAGGTGGGCAACGGCAGCACCGAAGATCTCAGCGCCCGTGTCATCGACCTAACGTCTCCCATTGGCAAAGGGCAGCGCGGTTTAGTGGTGTCACCACCAAAAGCAGGTAAGACGCTTATCCTCCAGAACATCGCTCAGTCGATCACCAGAAACAACTCGGAATGCCGTCTGATTGTTCTGCTGATTGACGAGCGCCCGGAAGAAGTCACGGAAATGCAGCGCTCAGTCAGGGGCGAGGTCGTCGCCAGCACCTTTGATGAACCCCCTTCACGACACGTGCAGGTGGCTGAGATGGTCATTGAAAAAGCGAAGCGACTGGTCGAGCACAAAGAAGATGTTGTGATTCTCCTCGACTCCATTACGCGCCTAGCAAGAGCTTACAACACGATTGTGCCTTCCTCGGGCAAAGTGCTGACCGGTGGTGTGGATGCGCATGCTCTTGAGCGCCCCAAGCGTTTCTTCGGAGCCGCGAGGAATTTAGAAGAGGGCGGCAGTCTCACGATCATCGCAACAGCGCTTATCGAGACCGGTTCAAAAATGGATGAAGTTATCTACGAAGAATTCAAGGGTACAGGCAACATGGAGTTGCATCTAGACCGCAAGATCGCCGAGAAGCGAGTTTATCCCGCGATTAATGTGAGACGTTCAGGTACACGCCGGGAAGACCTGCTCACTTCAGAGGAAGAACTGCAGCGTATGTGGATTCTGCGCAAACTGCTCAGCTCTATGGAAGACGTGCAGGCTACCGAGTTCATCCTGGATAAGCTCAAAGACACCAAAACCAATGACGAATTCTTTAACGCTATGAAGCGCAAGTAATTCGCCGATCCGCTCTCATTGACCGAATAATAACTCGTCCCCATGTCCTTCAAAGATTTGCGCGAATTCATGAGCCTGCTAGAGCAGGAAGGCGAACTCAAACGAATCACTGCAGAAGTCGATCCCAATCTGGAGATCACAGAAATTGCTGATCGCTGTTTGCGAAACGGCGGCCCGGCTTTGTTGTTTGAAAATCCAAAGGGTTCGTCTGTTCCACTGCTTGCCAATCTTTTTGGCAATACCAAGCGAATAGCACTGGCTATGGGGCAGCAGGATCTGGAGGGTCTGCGCGACGTTGGCAGACTGCTGGCGTTTTTGAAGGAACCCTCGCCTCCGAAGGGTTGGCGCGATTTATGGCAGAGCTTGCCCAGCTACAAAAACGTCCTGAACATGCCTCCGTCGGTTCGAAAAACAGCCCCCTGCCAGGAGGTTGTGATCGCTGAGGAGGACGTAGACCTCGGGTTTTTGCCCATCCAGACCTGCTGGCCTGGCGATGCAGGACCTCTGGTTACCTGGCCTTTAGTTATCACCCGGGGGCCGGAAAAGGACAGGCAGAATCTAGGCATCTACCGAATGCAGAAGATTGGCCCGAATAAGCTGATCATGCGCTGGTTGTCGCACAGGGGTGGAGCGCTGGACTTTAGAGAGTGGCAAGAAAAATTCCCGGGCGAAGGCTTTCCGGTATCGATTGCCATCGGCGCGGATCCCGCTACCGTGCTGGCGACGGTCACGCCGGTACCCGACACTTTGTCCGAATACGCATTTGCAGGCCTGCTAAGAAACAGCAAGACCGAAGTTGTGAAATCTCTGACCAATGACATACAGGTGCCGGCCAGTGCGGAGATTGTCCTGGAGGGTGTCATTGAAGCTGACGAAATGGCAGATGAAGGTCCCTACGGTGACCACACCGGCTACTACAACGAAGTGGAACGCTTTCCGGTGTTTACAATAAAGCGGATCACGCATCGCAGCGACCCTATCTATCATAGCACCTATACTGGCAGACCACCCGATGAGCCGGCCATGCTGGGCGTGGCCCTCAATGAGGTCTTCGTCCCCCTGCTGCAAAAGCAATTCCCTGAGATCATCGATTTCTACCTACCCCCTGAGGGCTGCTCTTATCGCATGGCAATCGTCAGTATGAAGAAACAATATCCCGGCCACGCCAAACGCGTGATGATGGGTGTCTGGTCCTTCCTGCGTCAGTTCATGTACACCAAGTTTGTCGTAGTCGTTGATGAAGACATCAATATCCGACGTTGGGAAGATGTTATCTGGGCGATTACCACACGCATGGACCCCATAAGAGACACCGTGATAATAGACAATACGCCCATAGACTACCTCGATTTTGCCTCGCCCGTTGCAGGGCTGGGATCAAAGATGGGCTTGGATGCCACGAACAAAATGGCGGGAGAAACGGAGCGTGAGTGGGGCTCCACGATCACTATGTCGGATGAGGTCAAAGCGCGAGTTGACAGCCTCTGGCAAGACCTGGGGATTAGCTCCTGAGTCCAAGGAATTAA
>CACJWK010000035.1 GCA_902597095.1 uncultured Pseudohongiella sp. | reverse complement strand
CGAGGTTCCCCGTTTTGACGAGTCGCTGGAGTGGCTGCAAGGACAGCTTCTGGGTAATGAGGATGGGACAAAACTGCTGGTTGCGACTGATAATCAGCCTCTAAAGGCACTGGAACTCGCCAGTAGCGACGCCTATGAAGTCCAGCAGAGCTTTATCGCCAATGTGTGTGATTTGCTCACCGGTCACTCTTCGATTCGCCAGTGTGTTACTCAGGCGGGCAAGCTGGGTGAGCATGTTGCTATAGGCTATCTGCTGAATCTTTCGACACTCCTGGTGAAATCTGCAGTAACCGGCGCGACGTTTATCACTGCCGAAGATCCTCCGGTGTCCCGATTGATTCGAGCTCTGGATCAGGCCCAACATAGCAGCAAGGTACAGACAGAAGGGCTACTCAGTTTTTATCAATCTGCATTGGATTGTCGACAGCAGTTGGCAAGCAGCACAAACCCTAATCCCCAGCTCATTATGGAGTCACTTCTGCGGCAGTGGGCGTGCTTACCGCTGGGCCTGCGGACCTGACTGAGTTGAAGGCGTGGGTCTTACATTGAGGGCGAGAGCCAACGAGAACTCTTTGAACGGGTTTCTGTTTCTACCGGGGGAATTGCGTCAGACCACTCCAGACGCTCTGACAGGGATGCGTAAGGAGGCGTGTGGAAGTGGCAGGAGAAGGGGCAGGGATGACCCTCGATAGCTCTGAGAGTCCGTAAGTCTGCTGAGTGCCGTATTAAAGCGTCTGTTTGGATGAAGACTGTAGTTGAATCGGCGGTAGCAACAGGAAAGGATCACGGAATCATTGGCTGAAGACACTCACCAGTACTCCACCAAAAAGCCTGTAATTCGATAAAAATCAGAGAGATAGTTCCTTTATTAAAGATGATACATAACCTCCTATACTGAGGCTGGCCGTAAGGCCAGGAGACTCGATACCAAAAAGCTGAATCAGTCCCGAGATACCAGAATCTTGCGGACCTGACACGACAAAATCGCCGGGTTTTTCATTCGGTCCGCTGATTTTCGGACGTATCCCTACATAGGCCGGCACCAGCTGTTCAGCCGCAAGTGATGGGAAGTAGATCCGGATTGCCTTGGCGAAAGTGCTGCGTTTATCCGGCGTGACCTGATAATCAACGTCGTCGACATATTCCGCATCCGGCCCGAATCTGAGTTGTCCGTTTAGATCTTGGGTGCTGTGAATGCCCAGGCCTGCCAACTCCGGGTCTGGCAAGGGATAGATCAGATGTGAGAAAGGGTTTCTGCCCCGATAATCAAAATACTCGCCCTTGCACAGGAATTGCTTGGGAATAGATGAAGCGGGCAGATTCTCAATAGTCGCGGCAAGATGCTGCGACCACAGACCCGCACTATTTATAAACCATTTAGAATTAAAGCGATAAGTCTCTGTTTTAGATCGATTATCAATTTTTGTTCTTACCAAAAACCCCTGCTCAGAAGGGTGAACCGAGGTGATTGTGGTGCGCGGCGCATACAACATGCCTTGTTGCTGGTTCAGCGTGAGAAGTGTTTGCATGTACTGGTGAGAGTCCAGTATGCCGGTACCGGGCGAGTAAAGCCCGTGCGCTGCTCTGACTGCCGGCTCCGCGACTTTGATGCGATCGTCAGCCCAATATTCCAGATCATCAACCCCGTTAGACTTCGCATTGTGCGCAAGCTTCGTGATTGCTTGGTCGCAATCCGAATTCGACAGGATCAACTTGCCTATTCGGCGATAAGGCACTCGATATTTGTCGCAGAAAGCATACAAAGCCTCTTTCCCTTCAACGCATAGCCGGGCTTTGAGGCTGCCGGGGGGGTAGTAAATACCCGCATGAATGACTTCGCTGAGCCGGCTGCTGGTGTGCTGCCCGAAACTTGATTCTTGCTCTGTCAGGACGATCGAGGCTTTCGGGAAGGCTTCCAGCAGCCGGTGGGCGATTGCCAGGCCAACAACCCCCGCACCGGCAATGCAAATGTCGAATCGATCCATGATTTGCACCAGTCTGTCAGAGATTCGCGGGTGACAAAGCCGAATCAGCCAACAGTGTATTAGCCGAGTCGTCACCCGCGGCTAAATAATAGCTTGATTGGCAAAGCGTGATCAGGCTCATAGTTGCGCTTCGCCAGACAGATGGTTTCTGAAGGTCAGGCTGATTCTAGGATCAGTATATCCTGAACTTTTAGGAAGTTGATGTAACCAGTTATTCTGTATGGTTTCACCCATTATCAATATGCTGCCATTCCCGAGCACTATCTGCTTCTTCGAGCTCGTTAAGTTGACCTTCGGTTTAAACTCCAGCGTTCTCTCTGCCCCCAAACTCACTGAGGCCACAATCGGATTCGGCCCAAGCTCTGTTTCATCATCTGCGTGCCAGGATACGCTGTCAGATCCGTCCCGATAGTAATTCAGCAGCACCGAATTAAAAGAATGCTCACAGAGCTGCTCCATCCTCGCCTTAATCCTCAATACGTCCGGATTCCAGGGATGGGGGATAAGTTTCAATCCGGAGTAGCTGTAGCTTCGTCCTTGATCCGCCATCCAGCACTGGAGTCGTGGCAGAGGGCGTTTATGGCCAGCTATGGTCAGGGTCGCGGTGCGCCAGGGGATGTCATCCAGCAAGCTCTGAAACAGTCTGTCAGCCTCCCGCGCTGTGAATGCATTTGCGACATACTGAATTTCCGAATCGCCAAGCGCGAACGTCTGACGGGTCGGGGTATCGGGCTCGTTGTCAAATAAAGAGGGTTGATTCATGGTGCCTTGGGTAGGGTTAGGTGTGTCAGGCAGCTGTGATTCTACAGCTATGAGACAGTGTCAGGCATAATACTTAGCAGACTGTCAGGAAATTTGAAGAAGGTACACGAAGTTGGATAGCTATGATTATGATCTGTTTGTGATTGGAGCCGGATCAGGTGGTGTCCGCGCGAGCCGCATCGCGGCCAATTTAGGCGCCCGGGTTGCCGTTGCTGAGGAGCGTTACTTCGGAGGTACCTGCGTCAATGTGGGCTGTGTTCCTAAAAAACTATACAGCTATGCAGCGCATTACAAGGATGATTTTGAGGACAGCAAAGGTTTTGGTTGGGAGTACTCTGATGCACGTTTCAACTGGGCAGTTCTCAAGAAAAATAAAGACAAAGAAATCAATAGATTAAAATCTATATATGAATCTTTACTTCAAAAATCTGGGGTGTCGGTTTTCGAAGGTCGCGCAAGACTGGTAGGCCCGAATGAAATTCAGGTGGGCAATAAAACCTGCTCCGCTCGCCATATTTTACTGGCGGTGGGTGGCTGGCCTCATGTCCCGGATTTTGAAGGGTCAGAATATGCTATTACCTCGAATGAAGTGTTCGGCATGTCAAGTGCTCCGAAATCCATTGCGGTCTTGGGAGGTGGTTACATTGCAGTCGAATTTGCTTCTTTTTTTGCCCGTCTGGGTGTGGAGACCACGTTAGTTTATCGGGGTAACAAGCTCCTCAGGGGTTTCGATGAGGATGTAAGGGACATCATTACGGGCGAGCTCGCCCGAAGCACTAATATGGTTCTAGAGGATGACATTTCTAAAATAATCAAACAAAGCAACTGCTTAAAGTTGGTTCTTAAAACCGGAGTTATGCTTGAAGCTGAACAGGTCGTGGCGGCCACCGGTCGCAAACCGCTTACGCAGGATCTTGGTCTTGAGACCACAGCCGTGGAACTTGATGACGATGGCGCGATTAAGGTGGATTCCAGCTTCTGTACTGCCGAGCCCAGTATCTACGCGGTTGGCGATGCGATTAACCGGGTGGCTTTAACCCCCGTGGCGCTGATGGAGGGGCAATGGTTAGCTCAGCGGCTCTTTGGGGAAACGACTGATCCGGTGCGGTACGAAAATATCCCGACAGCAGTGTTTTGCCATCCTAACGTGGCCACTTGCGGTTACAGCGAACCGCAGGCGCGTGCGCTTGGTCTTGCGTTTGATGTGTACGAAAGCCGCTTCAGACAGCTCAGACACACGCTCAGTGGCCGCCAGGAGCTCAGCTACATCAAATTACTGGTTAACCAAGCTGATGACCGCGTGATCGGGGCGCATTTTGTAGCACCTGACGCGGGTGAACTCATGCAGGGCGTCGCGGTCGCGATGAATGCCGGTGCAACCAAGCGTGCCTTTGATGCGACGCTCGGTATACATCCTACGTTGGCCGAAGAATTCGTGACACTTCGTGAAAAAAGAGTTGCCTGATTATTACTATCACAGTCCAGCCGGCGTTTAAAAAGCTTTCTGGGGTCTTGAGCGTGATGGGCTCCTCGGTTTTTGGGGTTTTGAACCAGACTTGTAACTTATATTGTGTTTCCTTAATTCCGGTAATAAAGATTACCGGAATTAGTAAAAGTGGACATTAAGCATATCTCAACATTTAAATCGACACCCCCTTCTGCCGGTAGTTCTCGAACACACAAAGGATTAGCGGCAGAAATGGAAGAAACAATCGATATCCATCGGGTCTCGCAATAAGGCACAGTGTGATGGTGTATGCGGCAACGGCTAAAAGGACGCTTTTGTTATCTTTTGCTCCATAGCAGACGGGGTCTTTAATTGATTCCCAATACCTTATGCGCAGCGCAATCCAGGCAAAAGTGATCGGAGAACTGGCAAGATATCTGAGGCTAAAGTTGTCTTTAAGCTTAAAAAGCTGGCTGTAATACTCGGCTTTTCTGAAAACAAGATTGCTCAACAGCAGCTGGACAGGCAATTAACGCACTCTTAGCCCTGAGGCTCAGCCCTGCCGCCCCGATACTGCAAATCGCGAAAAGTAAAGGCGATGTCGGCTCTTATTGCGCTCAAAAGCAAAGTAAGAAGCACTGAAGGCCATGCCCAGATAGGTTTAAGCTGTTGACTCATCGTCGGAGACCCTAAGTTACCCCTTTAGTGACATCACTCTGACTAAACATTTACCTCGGAGAAGCCGATGAATGCTAGGTTGCTGTGTTTCAATCGTCATTGTTCATGCCCGATCGGAAACCATTATTTTCCACAATAAAAAATTAAATCAGATCTATAATCTGCCTCATGTCGATTAATAAAATTCCGGTTCCCTACTTCGATACCCTGGATGCCATGCGTAATCCATTTAAAGAGCCGGTGTCTTCTTTAGACCATCTCATGCCAGACCCTCCTGCGGATGCCCTGCTCGACTATCAGCACGCCAGTGAATTTATTTACAGCTACCGCGGCAGTCCGGATACTTTCAGCACGTATCGACGGGAAATCGAGCATTTTCTGCACTGGTGCTGGCTCGTAGCGCAAAAATCCCTTGCCCAGGTAGTTCGCGAGGACATCGAGACCTATGTCGAGTTCAGCAAACAGCCGCCGACGACCTGGATCGGCGAGAAGAATGTACCTAGATTGTTGGATAAGAATGGAGAAAGGGTTCCCAACCCGGACTGGCGTCCTTACGTCTGCCAGCGCGGTGAATACGTAGCCTCTCAGGCAGCTATTCAGAGTCTTTTCAGTGTGTTAAGTAGCTTTTTTAATTTCCTCATTCAAGAGAACGTCCTGCCGGCCAATCCCGTATCTCAGATGAGGCAAAAAAGTAAATTCATTAGAAAGCAGCAGCATCAGGGCAAAATCAGACGCTTGTCGCCTCTGCAGTGGGATTACGTGATCGAATCGGCCCAAAATCTGGCGAATCATCAGCCTGCAGTTCATGAACGCACTTTGTTTATAATGAACGCACTCTTTGCGATGTATCTGAGGGTATCGGAGCTGGTGGAGACGCCGCGCTGGCGCCCCAGTATGGGGCACTTCCAGATGGATCAGGAAGGTAACTGGTGGTTTCTGACTGTAGGTAAGGGCAATAAAGAGCGGGAAATTTCGGTCAGCGATGCCATGCTCGAGGCGCTCAAGCGCTACCGTCTCTCGCGGGGGCTGTCCGCCCTGCCGGCTCCCGGTGAATCTAGCCCTCTCATTCACAAAACCAGAGGTAAGGGAGGCATTAGCTCGACGCGCCAGATCCGAAGTATTGTTCAGCAGTGCTTTGATATGGCCGCCGCTAAAATGCAAGCGGACGGCTTTACCGAGGATGCTGAACGCCTGGGTGATGCCACGGTCCACTGGTTGCGCCATACTGGGATTTCCGAGGACGTCAAGCACAGGCCGCGTGAGCACGTCAGGGACGATGCCGGGCACGGCTCAAGCGCCATTACCGACCGATATGTCGATGTCGAACGTGCCGAGCGTCACGCCTCAGCCCGCAATAAGCTCATCCGCTAGGAATCTTTCGTCTTAATTCTTGCGTACCTGTCTCTGAGACCGATCGCCATCCTGCGATTGTGGCTTTTTTTTTGCCCTTCGAGTGCAGTAAGGGTCCGAGAAGTTTCAGAAAGTCACTTCTCTCGCGCAGCCGTATGGCTTACTCTGGGATCGTTCCGCCCTCTTGCATGCGTCGGTGACATAGGCTCAATGAATGATTAACAGTAGCGGGGAAATATGCGCAGTAATTTCGCACAGGCATCCTTAACAACACTTCGATCAGGATTGATCGCGCTGGTTCTGCTGCCTTACGGTGCAGCCCACGCTCAGGAAGATCCGGCCCAGCTGAACACGGTTCTCGATATTGAGATGCTCTACGAGCCTGTTGAGCCACTGCCGATTCACGGTGAGACCGCAGTGGAGCTGCTCGAAGAGTTGCAGGGCAAGCATTATGTGTCTTTGGAGATTAATGACGGATTCTCCTCTCAACTTTTTGACAAATTCTTGGACGGCCTCGACGGCTCACATCTGTATTTTCTCAAAAGGGATGTCGACGAACTGAGTGCCTACCGATACACGCTCGACGACGCGCTCAAGGCGGGCGACGTAACTCCCGGCTTTGAAATCTATAACCGTTACTACCAACGGGTACTCGAGCGGCTGATTTACGCCATTAATCGGGTTGAGAACGCGATTCCCGAGATGGATTTTACTGTCGATGAATACCTTTCTGTGGACCGGGAAGAAGCGCCTTATGCAACGTCTTTGGCTGAGCTCGATGAGATTTGGCGGAAACGGATCAAGAACAGCGTGCTGAGCCTGAAGCTGACCGGAGACACTGATGAAGAAATTCAGGAAAAGCTCTCTAAACGCTATCGCAACCAGCTGAGCCAGGTGCTAAAAACCAATGAAAGAGATATTTTTCAGGCGTACCTGTCTAATGTTGCCAAAGCCGTAGACCCCCATACTGATTATTACTCTCCCCGGGATTCTGAGAACTTCAACATGCAGTTGTCGCTGTCACTGGAAGGGATCGGGGCGCAGCTCACCACGGATGAGGAGTACACCAAGGTAGTTGAACTCATAAAGGGCGGCCCCGCTGAACGCGGTAGTGAGCTGAAGGCCGGCGATAGAATAATCGGCATCGGTCAGGGTAACGATGGCGAGATAGAGGACGTGGTCGGAATGCGACTTGATGATGTGGTGTCTCAGATTCGCGGTGAAAAAGGTACCACTGTCCGCCTGAATGTCATTCCTGCTGATGCGGTCGACGAGTCCGGCGCGACGGTGGTTACCATCATCCGGGATACGGTGAAACTGGAAGATCAGTCAGCTAAAAGCGAAGTGCTTGAATTGAGCTACAGCGGGGAAGACTACAAGATTGGCGTGGTTAGCCTGCCCACTTTTTATTTCGACTTCGAGGCCGCAGCGCGTGGTGAAGACGATTTCAAGAGCTCTACGCGGGATGTTCGTGATTTGCTGGAGGAGCTGAAGTCTCAGGAAGTCGATGCCGTGGTTATGGATCTGAGAAATAACGGCGGCGGCAGCCTCAGTGAAGCGAATCAGTTAGTTGGTCTGTTCATTGAAACGGGGCCAACCGTGCAAATACGATATTCCGGAATTCGGAATGGATTCACTCGCGCGTTTGGCGACAACGATCCTGAGGTGACGTATGCCGGGCCACTGGCCGTACTGGTTAATCGCACGAGCGCGTCTGCATCAGAAATCTTTGCTGGCGCGATTCAGGATTATCAAAGGGGTATTGTTCTTGGAGGCCAAACCTTCGGTAAAGGAACGGTACAGGAAATCATCCCAATGGATTTCGGACAGGTTAAGGTAACCCGATCCAAGTTCTATCGGATTTCAGGTGCGAGTACGCAGCATCGTGGGGTGATACCAGATATCAGTTTTCCTGACTTTTATGATGCCTATGATGATATAGGGGAAAGCAGCCTCGACGGTGCCCTCCCCTGGGATACCGTTCGGCCTGTTGAGTATCGACCGTACTACTCGATTTCCGCCATGCTGCCGCAATTGCAAGAGCAGCATAGAGAAAGAATTGAGGAGTCCCCCGATTTCAACTACCTAATCGACCAGATAGAGCGGACGCGTCGCTATCGAGAAAGGGAGCAAATATCCCTGAACCAAGAGAGGGTGAAAGCGGAGCGTGAAAGCAATCGCCGAGAAGAATTTGATGCGGAGAACATGCGTCGTTTTCTGAAAGGTATGCCATTAAGAGAATGGCAAGATGAGGAGGCTGGCGAGGAAGAGGAAGCAACTTCAGTGGCTGCGGTGGATGATTCCGACCTGCCATCCGGCGAGGATACCCAGGCCTCAGAAAATGACGAGATCGAAGAAGACGATCCACTGCTTCTGGAGAGCGGCCGGATTCTGGCAGATTTTATTGCTCTGAATGGACGGCGCCTGAGCGCTATCGACCGACTGCCGGGCGACAGATAACAGTCCTCCTCCTTGTTTTTCTGACACCTGATAAAAAAAGGCCCCCATGTGGGGGCGATTTTCGCGATGTCGAACTTAAATAGAACTCAATCAACAGTCTGTTGATTGATGATTTATCAAGCCACCCTAATTCTGATCAAACGACGCCCCCATGGAGGCATTTTGAAGATCAATCGTGTTCTTGGTCTGTGAGCTCTTTGGTTTGCTAATTGTACTGGTATTCGTGTCGTACCGAGAGAGCTGAAATATCTGCACCAGTCGGCCTTTGCGGCAATACCAGGATTCGATATGCGGAAGTTGCGCCTTGAATATGTTCATGTCCGCATCTGTGGTTCTCGTGATAAAAAAAGGGACTGGTCGGAACATTTAGTTACCTTGCCGGTTCTTTTTCAAGGCCGCCTCGCTCCGCGAGGCGCCCCTGACCTGCCGCTAGTACGGCCAAAATGCCAGGGACCAGGGACAGGCGTGGTCGGAGAGTGGAAGAATCTAGGTCAGGCGCTCAGAAGCGGGCAAGTTGGCGGAGGAGTAGAGATTAGAGCTTTCCTCCTACGCTTCTGTGACTCGTTGTGGCACTTTCTTACATATCTGTAAGTCATTGATCTAGCAATCGAAAGTGTAAATCGGTGCCACTTAGTACCACAGGGGTGTAAGGGCTGTGTGAGGTCAATTCCCCTATTTTACCGGACAGAATTTT
The DNA here is from genome assembly GCA_902597095.1 of uncultured Pseudohongiella sp. GTDB lineage: Bacteria > Pseudomonadota > Gammaproteobacteria > Pseudomonadales > Pseudohongiellaceae > UBA9145. The sequence continues at coordinate 13,678 of CACJWK010000035.1, read as the reverse complement.
CAACTCTTGTCCGCTAGATACAGTCGGCCTGTTGGCAGCTTGCATGCCCTCTTCTCCGTTTAGCTATGAGCAAATTACTTGTGCATTTTAGATAAAGCGAAAAGGGTGACGTTTTTTATAAGTTAGAGAGCGCCAGACCCACTCGGCAGGGCCAAACCGAAAATAGGTTAGCCACAAATTGCTGGTAATTATCTGAAAAAACCAGATTCCAAAGACTACATAGTATATTTCGATCCTCTGTAATGTCCCAGCTAATCCAAGTCCCCAACCCATAAAGATAAAATTGCATATTAATGAGTGCGATAGGTAATTGGTAAGAGCCATCTGCCCAACCTTCGCTAATAGTCGCTGTATCTTCTTAAAATACCCGAGCTTGCATATCAGCATGATGAGCCCTATATAGCCAAGCGCGAGGGAAAGGCGCCCTACGTCATAGGTAGGACGATTAAGTGCCGCCCACTCGAAATGGAATCCTGAATTTACAAACATCAGCGTCTCCCACGTATTTAAAGATAAGCCAATGCTTAGGCCAATCAAAGCCATTACTCCATAAGCCCGTTTGGCTCTCGAGCAATCTAATAACCCCCATTTAAAAAGCGCCATACCTAAGAGCATCATAGCTAAAGCATCCCAAAAAGCGGTTCCTATGAAACCAACCGTCTGAAGCAGAAAATTAATTGGGATAATTCCTAGGAAATTGTCTATGTAACCAGATTGCATAAGTTGAAGCTGTTGTTCTGCCAGCTCAACTGAGACGAATTGTAGATCTAGAAATTCGGCCCAATCTTGCAGTACTTCCTCTTGTTCAGAGCTAAGCGCAGTACCCGACGGTAATGCTTGGATGGCCCTAGCTTCCCCACCAAGCTCAGCTGAATACATATGATTCGCAGTATGTTGTACATAAAGAAAAAGGATAATAGCTGCACTTATTCCCGCTAACCTCCTCGCAGGAAGATCGCGAAACCAATACAGAACAAGGCCGGTCATGCCATAGGCATAAAGGATGTCACCTAGCCACAGCAATATATAAGAATTGAACAAGCCAAAGGCAACGAGCAATAGTGTGCGTCGGTAAAACAATCCTTTGATTGTTTTTGCTTCAACGTTTGGCTTATTGATGAAAATCAGTAAACCTGCACCGAACAGCATCGAGAATATTGTTCGCATGCTGCCCTCGATAAAAATGTCCATGAACATGAATGCGGCAAGATTTACCCCAGTGTCTGCCTCGTCAATTGGTGGTAAGTAATATGCGGCAAACGGGTTGGCGAACGCTATGATGTTCATCAGCAAAACGCCGAGCAATGCTATACCTCGAAGCGTATCGATTGACTGGATACGAGCTTTCTGTGAGATCGGCGTGATCTTATCAGGCAGATGCATTACTTTTTATTAAGATGCTGCAGAGCCTCACGTGTAATTACGGCTAGCAAATTAGTTAGGATGGCAGAACCAAAATTGATTTGTTGGTTTTCGCCACAGTAACAATTCTTCGGGATGATTGCAGCGAGTTTATCGAGGGATTCAGGGGGGGGGGTGACTCAAATCTGGGGTCTAAGACTCAGATCAGGTAAAACAGAATTGCCATATTTTGACCCCCAACTCCTCTGGAGGCCGCATGGTTATTGGCGGAGGAGGAGAGATTCGAACTCTCGGAGGGCTTTCACCCTCGCTGGTTTTCAAGACCAGTGCATTCAACCGCTCTGCCACCCCTCCGCAAGAGATTCATCTTACACTACCGGAGTATTAAGGGGAATGCTGATCGTTCGTCAGGTGCCAATTGCCCTACCCTTACAGCGACTCTTAGAGTGACACCAAAAGCCATTGATTTGTTATATTCTGCGGGTATTATAGCAAGGTGATTTGTCTTTTCCCTGCACCCAAATCAGCCTCAGGGCTTGAATCTTCGTAAGAATGACCCAAAGTTACCGAGAGTCTGATGGGTTTCCTGAGGCGGGTAAAGCCGGCACGGATTAAGTTGATCATAGCCCGCTAGCGCGCGGCGAGATGGATAAAGTGCGACCGGAGTCGGTCGTTAACTTCATTAATATGCAACCATGGAGAAAACCATGAACGAAGTTGATTTGGCAATTGCTCAGAGCCAGCAATCGGCGCTGACGGTCAATAAAGTTCTCAAGAATACCTACCTGCTGCTGTCCATGACGCTGGCTTTCAGCGCTGTCACCGCGACACTAAGCATGAATGCACCGGTCCTCAGTCCTTGGGTGTTTCTGTTAGGCGCCTACGGCTTTCTGTTTGCGACGCATGCACTGGCTCGGAGTCCTTGGGGTTTACTGACTACTTTCGGTTTTACCGGGTTTATTGGTTATGGGATAGGTCCACTTCTCGGATATCTGATGGCCAGTCAGAATGGCAGTGAAATCGTGACAACTGCGCTGGGCGGCACCGCATTTATCTTTTTCGGTTTGAGCGGTTGGGTACTCGCGTCTCGAAAGGATTTCTCATTCCTTCGGGGCTTTATCGCGGCAGGCTGTCTTGTTTTGCTGGCCGCGATTGTAATCAGCTTGTTCTGGCAAATGCCGGCTCTGCAGCTTGCCATGTCAGTAGGCTTCATGTTCTTTTCCAGCGCGGTCATTCTGTACCAGACCAGTGAGATTATTCACGGTGGTGAGCGAAACTATATCCTTGCGACGATCACGCTGTATGTTTCTCTATACAATATATTCATGAGTCTGCTTCATCTCTTGATGGCATTTTCCGGGGATGATTAACGGTCTTCTACCAACCATGCAGTATTTGAAAAGCCCCAGTCCTGCTGGGGCTTTTCTTTTGTCGTTCAGCGCAATCTGGATGTCTGAAAGGAAATCGCTTTGAAATTTTCCCTTCTCGTGTCCACATCCCCTGCTTCCTCTCAAGGCGCGATGACGGCCTATCAGTTCGCCAGAGCGGCGGTGTCACAAGGCCATGAGATTTATCGCGTATTCTTCTATGGGGATGGGGTTTTGAATGCAAATGCTTTGAGCACTGTTCCACAAGACGAAATCAATCTTCCCCGAGCGTGGGACGAGTTCTTGACAAACCACAACATTGAATCGGTGGCTTGCGTGTCGTCCGCGCTGATACGGGGCATTCTGGATTCTGATGAATCTGCGAGGCATAAAATGACAGGCGTTTCCTTGCTGGAAAGTACCCAGATTGCCGGTCTTGGTCAGCTTGTGGATGCAAGTATACAGTCCGAGCGGCTGATTTCTTTCGCCTAGCGGATTGCGATCTAATGCAACAAAAGAGCCTCACTTTTATCACGAGACAAGCGCCCTACGGTAGCAACAAAGCCAAGCTTGTTATCGACGCTGCCCTCGCAGCGGCAGTTTTTGAACAACAGGTAAATTTTCTCTTTATGGACGATGGGGTCTTCCAACTCGTTCAGAATCAGACTGCCGAGTCTATCTCATCGAAGACAATTGGCAGGGCGTTAGAAACGCTTGAGCTCTATGGAATTGAGCAAGCGTTGGTAGATTCGGTAAGCCTGGAGGAGCGCGCTCTCTCTGCAGAAGACCTCGCCATACCTGTCAAAATTTTAAATGTGGAACAAGTTCGACAACTCGCCGCACGCTCGGATGTTGTGATTAACTTATGAGTGCTCTTCATACCATCAGCGTTAGCCCGACCAATGGTCTTATCAACTCCTGTCTCAGGCTTGTTTGTCCGGGAGATGGTATCCTGTTTATTCAGGATGGTGTGTACCACTGCTGCCCTCCTTGTCTCCTGGATAGCGTTTCTCAGGACAATGCGCTGTTTGCATTAAGAGAAGACTTACTCGCCCGCGGGTTGCTCTGTAAAATTTCAGAGCGAATCACTCCCGTGGGATTCGGTCGATTCGTCGAGCTAACAATTGATTATGACAAGGTCATCAGTTGGTCCTGAAGCTCAGAGTAAACTTGCCCCCTGTCATCTGTCTGAGCAAGTAAGCATGTCCAAGTTCAATTCCCAAGCCTTCAACGACTCTCTTGATGAAGAAGGTTATCTACTTATTCTGGATCGCTGGGATGAATCAGTCGCGGTGGAACTCGCCTTCCGAGAGAATATAAAACTGACAGAAGCGCACTGGGAGATCATACGGCTTATTAGAAAATTTTATCAGCGCTACCAAATGGCTCCGGCATCCAGAGCCCTGATCAGTTACGTCAAAAAAGAGCTTGGCTCAGATAAAGGACGGAGCGTCTATGTGATGCGCTTATTCGGAGGAAGTGCCGCTAAAACCGTGGCGAAAATCGCCGGTCTCCCGAAACCGGACAATTGCATCTGAGCGCTTCGCGGCTACTTCTTCGGGCCAGAGGACGACACGGTCGGGCTGCGCGGTACTTTAGCCTATCAGTTCAAGCCCGTTCATATAGGGTCTGAGACAGTTAGGCACGCGAATGCGGCCATGCTCGTCCTGATTATTCTCGAGGATAGCAACCAAAGTTCTGCCCACTGCGAGCCCGGAACCATTGATGGTGTGCAGCAGTTCTGGCTTTCCTGTCGCCGGGTTCCGCCATCTTGCCTGCATCCGCCGTGCCTGAAAATCCGTGAATAGGCTGCACGAAGAGATTTCCCGGTACGTATTCTGTGAGGGCAACCAGACCTCGAGATCGTAGGTTTTGACCGACGAAAAACCAAGGTCCCCCCCACACAGCATGACCTTTCGATATGGCAACTCCAGTTTCTGCAGGATTGCTTCTGCATGCTGCGTCAGTTCTTCGAGTGAGTCGGCCGAGCTGTCCGGCTCTGTTATCTGCACCAGCTCAACCTTTTCAAATTGATGCTGACGGATCATGCCCCTTGTGTCCCTGCCATAGCTGCCCGCTTCACTCCGAAAGCAAGGCGTGTGACAGGCGAACCGCAGTGGCAGGCTGGCTGACTCGAGGATTTCGTCGCGAACCAGATTGGTGACAGGGACTTCTGCTGTTGGGATCAGATAGTAAACCAGCTCCTCACCCTGAATGCGGAATTGGTCTTCTTCGAATTTGGGTAACTGTCCGGTGCCATACAAAGAATCCTGATTCACGATGTAAGGCACATTAAGCTCGATATAGCCGTGTTCATCGGTATGGGTATCGAGCATGAACTGCGCCAATGCCCGATGTAGTCGCGCTATCTGGCCACGCATGACCACGAACCGGGAACCGGTAAGCTTGACCGCGCTGACAAAATCCAGTCCCAGCTGTAGGTTTTCTCCAAGAGCAACATGATCCTTGACTTCCCATTCAAAGTCCTTTGGCTGCCCCCATGCGCTGATCTGAAGATTATCTGACTCATCTGCTCCGTCGGGGACATCCGGAGCAGGCACATTCGGAATCTCCAGCATATAGGCCTTTAATTTTTCCTGAATTTCAGTGAGTTCTTCCTTTTTCTGCTCCAGTTCTGCTTTGAGCCCTTCAACCGAAGCCAGAGCTTCGGAGATATCCTCGCCTGCAGCTTTTGCCTTACCGATTTCCTTTGATCGGGTGTTGCGTGCGTTTTGAAGGGTTTCTGTTTCCAGTTGCAGATTCTTGCGAGCGTCCTCGAGAGACTTCAGGAGCTCAACATCAAGATTAAATTTCTTCTTCTTGAGTAGTGTTGCGATTGTTCCGGGTTCGGAACGTAACCATTTGGGATCAAGCATGAGATTGTGCCGGTAAGTAGGTAAGGATCAGGGTCACAGAAAGTCTTTGGCCAGTGAGATCCCCAGATAGGCGGAGCCCAGGCAGAATATGACGCTACTCAATACATTAAAAAGCGCTGTATTGTAGTGGCCTTGCTCAATCAACAAAAGGGTCTCGAGTGAAAATGTCGAGAATGTCGTCAATGCTCCGAGAAAACCGGTAATCAGGAGGTGGCGGTAGGCCTCTGAAAGTTCGGGTCGCTCACTCAGGTAAATGTATATACCACCGATGAAAAAGCTACCCAGGACATTTACAGAGAGCGTGCCGAGGGGGAATGCCATCTGACCGGACTGATTCAGGCCGCTACTCATCCAGTACCGGGCAATTGCGCCCAGCGCCCCACCAAGTGCAAGTGCAAGGAAGACAGGCAAGGTTCACTCCTGAGACACGCGGTTATCGACGATATCGATTCCGGGAGGAATCTGAAAGTTAAATAAGTCCGAGGATAACTGCTGGTTAATCTGTGGTTGGTTAAACTGCCATAAGGTTTTTTGACCGTTCTTACTATCCAGATGAATGGAGAGCAAAGCAGTGTTGTCGAAACTGATGCTTATACGTCGATACAATGAGTTTTGGTCAAGCGGGAGTAACTGAAAGACAGCCATGTCCTCACCGGTATCTTTCTCGATGTGGATTTCATATTCCTCCGCCAGGCTGTCGGTCCGGCCGCTTAATAATTCGGCTGCCAGCTCGGCTCTGCTGCTGTCCCAATTCTCGATGACAACTTGCTCAAGGTCCGGCTGATAGTTCCAAAGAACAGCGCCATTTGTCACCACTAATTCAGGAAATGGCTCCAGTGTTTCCCAGTAAAATCCATCGGGTCTCATGACGTGCATTTGGATACTGCTTTCTTCAAGAAAAGCGCCATCAGACTCCACAATCAACTGCTGCACGGTGGCGCTCATGGTGTTTAACTGTCGCAGAAGATTGCTCAGCAGTGCTTGTGGTGTTTCCTGAGACCGGGCCAGCGGAATATGACAGAGTGTAATGAAGACCGTTAGAGTGAGTCTGTGACTCAGCATGATGATAATCCCAAAAACTGTTTACGAATCGGGCTATTCGCGGGGAGGCGGAGCAATGACCTCACGAGAGCCATTGTGTCCCATCTCAGAAACAACCCCTGCCGCCTCCATTGATTCTATCATGCGGGCCGCCCGGTTGTAGCCAATGCGGAGTTTTCGCTGCACAGCTGAAATAGAGGCCTTTCGCGACTCAGTCACAAATTTCACTGCCTCATCATAAAGTGCGTCGTCTTCCTCGCCTTCCCCCGAGTCCGCAGATGCAGACAGTAAATCGCCGTCCTCCGTATTTTGCGTTATCGCGTCTATATATAACGGCTCTCCGCGCCGCTTCCAGTCCGCAACGACTCGATGCACCTCATCATCACTGACAAACGCGCCGTGTACCCGGGTTGGCACACCGCCGCCGGGTGGCAGGAATAGCATATCGCCATGCCCGAGCAACTGCTCTGCACCCCCCTCACCAAGAATCGTTCTGGAGTCAACCTTCGATTGCACCATGAAAGATAAACGAGTCGGCACGTTAGCCTTGATCAGGCCAGTCAAGACATCAACGGATGGCCGCTGGGTGGCAAGTACCAGATGGATGCCTGCTGCCCGCGCTTTTTGTGCAACCCGTGCGATAAGCTCCTCCACTTTTTTACCGACTACCATCATCATGTCCGCGAGCTCATCTACAATTACCACAACACTGGGCAAAGGCTCCAATTCGGGAGCAGACTGCTCCTCTGGCAGTAACATCGGATCGAATTGCCAAGTTGGATCAGAAATGGGCTTACCTGTTTTCTGAGCGTCACTCACTTTCGTGTTAAAACCCGCAAGGTTCCTGACACCTAAGGCAGACATGAGTTTGTAGCGTCTTTCCATTTCCCCCACACACCAGCGCAACCCATTCGCGGCGTCTTTCATATCCGTAATCACCGGGGTCAACAGGTGGGGAATACCGTCATAGACGGAAAGCTCCAGCATTTTTGGATCGATCATGATCATGCGAACCTGCTCTGGCGTCGATTTAAACAGCAGGCTCAAGATCATGGCGTTAATACCAACGGATTTGCCGGACCCTGTCGTACCGGCTACCAGCAGATGGGGCATTTTTGCGAGATCCACAATGACGGGCTTGCCGACTATATCGTGACCCAGAGCCATGCTGAGCGCTGAACCTGCCCGGTCGAACTCAGGAGAACTGAGAACCTGGCTTAACTGGATGATCTCGCGTTTTTCATTGGGGATTTCTATGCCGATCACGGTCTTGCCGGGGATAACTTCCACGACCCTGACGGAGACTACAGCTAATGAACGGGCCAGGTCTTTAGCGAGGTTTGTGATCCGGCTGACCTTCACGCCCGGTGCTGGCTGAACCTCAAACCGGGTGATCACCGGGCCCGGGTTGACCGCGGTGACTGCAATTTCAATACCGAAGTCGCCGAGTTTTAACTCCAGAAGCTTGGACATGGCTTCCAAAGATTCCTTGGAAAAGCCGGATTCATGAATTTCCTGCCAGGCATCAAGCAGGCTGATTGCGGGCAGTTCTTTCACAGACGAGGCCTCGAACAAAGTGCCCTGTCGCTCTTTTTCTACCCTTGTGCTTTTAACCGCCTTCTTACGCGGAGGTTCCTTTATGGTGGGAGGAACTCTCTTTTTCTCCTTTTCGATATGAATATCCAAGACCTTCTTCCGCGATTCCAGTCGCGCTTTGGTTGCAAGTGTCTGCTTGCGCTGTTCTAGCCATTTCTGCCCCTTCTCAGTGAGCAAACTGCTTGTTCCCAGCGTCCACGCACCAAGTTTATCGATCACATTCAGCCAGGAGATTGAGGCCGAAATTGTAAGGCCGAACAGAAATATCGCGAAGAGAAGCAAGGTACTGCCAAGGCTGGCGAAAAGCGGCAGGCTGAGATCAACCACAACCGAGCCCAAGACACCCCCGGCAATGTAGGGAACATCCTCCGCTACCTCGAAATGGATGGTCGCCAGTCCGCAGGAAGCCAGCATCAACAGCGAGTAGCCGAGTGCTCTAAAGCCGAACATGGCCCAGGAGAATTCCGCGCTGAGTTTCTCTTCGCGAAAAGAGGTATACACCTTGTAAGCGAGCAAAAAGGGAAAGCCAAAAGCGAGGTAGCCGAAGACATGGAGTAAAGCATCTGCCATCCAGGCTCCGTAAACTCCGACGGCGTTCGTGACATCTTCACCGGAACCCGTAGTCGTAAAACCCGGGTCCGAAGGTGAGTAGCTCAGCAGCGCAATGGTGAGATACAGCGCCAGCAGAAAGCAGACTATCAGGGTCCCCTCACGAGTTAAGCGCTGCATGAGGGTTTGAACTTCGTCGTTTGGTTCTGAGTTCTGCACGGTATTATCTAATCAAATCAATAAGGTAAAAGGTTTATCTTCAAGTTTTCTGAATATCCTGCGTATCCTGAAAAAGGTTGCTGGCCTCCTCTTTTTCCAAGCTTACAGCGCTGGGCCGCTGGGTAGCTGGCAAGACAGGACGTCATAGCTATTTATCGTGCAACAGTGCCAGATAATTAAGGAGCCAGGACCGTTATTATCTAGACGTTTTTTGCCTGATGCCCGCCTCCTGCTAGTGCCTGCGTACCTCCTGAGGGTAAAATGGGCGCTAGTTTGATTGCGATGCGTTAACTCGAAACCGTTCAACACCGAGCCACAGGAATGAGCCAATGACAGACCCTCAACACCAGCGCCTAATCATTCTTGGATCTGGCCCCGCTGGCTATACTGCCGCGGTTTACGCAGCGCGTGCGAACCTCGATCCGGTTCTCATCACCGGCCTGATCCAGGGCGGTCAGTTAACCACCACGACAGACGTCGAAAACTGGCCTGGCGATGTCGAGGGTTTGCAAGGGCCAGACTTAATGCTTCGAATGAAGAGCCATGCCGAACGCTTTGATACGAATATTATTTTCGATCATATAAACTCAGTAGACCTGACGCAACGACCGTTCCTGCTACAGGGTGACAGCGGCCGCTATAGCTGCGACGCGCTGATCATCGCGACGGGTGCTTCTGCTCAGTATCTGGGGCTCGATTCAGAACAGACATTTATGGGAAAAGGCGTAAGTGCCTGCGCGACCTGTGATGGCTTCTTCTACCGTAACAAACCGGTAGCGGTCATTGGCGGTGGCAATACCGCTGTTGAAGAGGCGCTCTATCTGTCGAATATCTGCTCTCATGTGACGCTGGTCCATCGTCGGGATGCACTGCGCGCTGAAAAGATGTTACAGAAGAAGCTGTTCGAGCGGGAAGCAGAAGGCAAGGTGTCGATACAGTGGAATTGCGTGCTGGAGGAAGTGCTCGGAGACGACATGGGGGTAACAGGTGCCCGAATACGCCACGTCACCAGCGAAAAGCCAGTCGACTTGGCCGTAGACGGCGTCTTTATCGCCATCGGGCATGTGCCAAACTCTGACATCTTCAAAGGCCAACTGGACATGAAGAACGGCTACGTCGTGGTCAATACCGGGCTAGACGGCATGGCTACACAAACGAGTGTCCCTGGTGTATTCGCTGCCGGAGATATCGCGGATCAAGTCTACCGTCAAGCGGTGACCAGCGCCGGGTTCGGCTGCATGGCGGCACTGGACGCCGAGAAATTCCTCGACGACTAGTTTTCGCGATGCCGTTACCATGGTTAGATCCGATGGATGCGCCCATTTTTCCATGTACTTCACGGGCGTTGGCAGACCCCAATGGATTGCTGGCCGCTGGCGGTTCGCTGGACGCTGACTGGCTACTTGCCGCATACCGTGAAGGCATATTTCCCTGGTATGAAGAGGGTCAACCGGTTCTTTGGTGGGCTCCCGACCCGAGGCTGGTTCTGGATCCCGGTCGCGTCGTCGTCTCACGCAGCCTCCGAAAGCTGATCCGCAAACAGATTTACCGCATTTCCTTCGATACAGCTTTTACGTCTGTGATAGAAGCCTGTCAAACCTCGGGGGGTCGGGAAAACGCTACTTGGATCACACCCGAGATGAAGGCGGCTTATGTCAATCTCCACAGTCTCGGTCATGCCCATTCCGTTGAGGTATGGCACGACGAATTTCTGGTAGGTGGGCTTTACGGCATTGCGCTTGGCAAGGCATTTTTTGGAGAATCCATGTTCAGTGCGCAGCCAAATGCTTCGAAATTGGCACTGGTAGCCCTATCGCGGCAACTTGAGTCTCAAGGATTCGGACTGATTGACTGTCAGGTTCACTCCGATCACTTGATTTCTATGGGGGCAGAGGCGCTTCCACGCCGAGACTTTCAAGAAGCGCTGACTGCCCTTCTTGCTAGCAAAGAACAACCCGGGCTCTGGAAAACACCGCCAAACAACCTGATGGAAAAACCGAGCTGAGTATGCAGTCGAGCAACAAGCCCATTAGTTCGATTCGGTTGTTCCGGACTTCACTCCACCCTTGTAGCTACAAAGCATCAGAAGAAGCGACGACCGTTTTCGTCGACCCTGATCTGATAATCGATAAGCGGCTTAACAGCAAACTGAGTGAATTAGGTTACCGGCGAAGTGGCGCACACTTATACCGGCCCGATTGCGACCGCTGTTCAGCCTGCATCTCTGTCCGAGTGTCCGTTAATGAGGTGCAGTTCTCCCGCAGCCAGCGACGCATCCTCAAACGGAATGAGGCGTTATCTGTTGTTGAACAAGCTGATTTAAACAGCGCGGCGGCATTCGATCTGTATCGCCGTTATGTTGACAAACGACATCAGGGCGGAGATATGTTCCCGGCAACAGATGACCAATTCGAAGCGTTTATCAAAACAAAGACCGTCGACACGCGTTTTTTCTTATTTTACCAGGAGCAAAGGCTGGTAGCCGTCAGTGTGGTTGATTTTTTGGAACAGGGCTTGTCGGCAGTCTACACCTTTTTTGAGCCGGATTTGCCCCAAAGATCGTTAGGAAACTACGTCATCCTCTGGCAAATCAGTAAATGTCGGAAATTGGGATTGCCGCACCTGTACTTGGGATACTGGATCAAGGGATGCGATAAAATGGAATACAAAAGTAAGTTCAGACCGATGGAGTTTCTGATAGACGGACACTGGACTAACATTACCTGACTCCGTTTCTCCTGACGTGCCCAATAGCTTTTGCGTCAAACGGTAAATTCCGGCACAATGCGCGACTTTTAGAGGGACTTGAGTGACCTATGGCCAAAGAAGATCAAATCGAGATGGAAGGCGAAGTGGTGGATACGCTTCCCAACACCATGTTCAGAGTCAAATTGGAGAATGGACATATCGTGACGGCTCACATCTCTGGAAAGATGCGCAAAAACTACATTCGCATCCTTACCGGCGACCAGGTGCGTGTAGAACTTACGCCCTACGACCTGACCAAGGGCCGCATCACCTATCGAGCCAAATAGCTCAGCACCCCAAGCAGTGACAAACTGTCACCCCTCCTCGGCAAGGGCGCGCTTCTTTCCTTTCACGTTAGCCTCTACCCGAATCTCAATCGAATCGGCAGCGGTTACGAATACGTCGCCCCCCTCTGTGAGCTTGCCAAACAGGATGTCTTCCGCCAGCGCTTTCTTGAGTTTCTCCTGGATGAGACGACCCATCGGCCTTGCTCCCATGGCCTCGCTGTAGCCATGCTCGACAAACCAGTCGCGAGCGCTTTCTTCTACGTGAAGCACCACGCCTTTCTCATCGAGTTGTACCTGAAGCTCTACCAGGAATTTATCAACAACGGTCCTGATCGTTTCAGGTGACAGTGAGCCGAACTGAACAATGCTGTCGAGCCGATTGCGGAATTCGGGTGTGAAGGCTTTTTTGATTACTCCCATCCCATCTGAACTGTGATCCTGCTCTGTGAAGCCTATTGAGGCGCGGGTCATCTCCTGCGCACCGGCGTTAGTGGTCATGATCAGAATGACATTGCGGAAGTCAGCTTTACGACCATTATTGTCAGTCAGGGTGCCGTGATCCATTACCTGCAACAGAAGGTTAAAAACATCCGGATGAGCTTTCTCTATTTCGTCAAGCAACAGAACGCAATGCGGGTTTTTAGTCACTGCTTCGGTAAGCAGCCCTCCCTGATCAAAGCCGACATATCCTGGCGGGGCACCAATTAAACGGGACACTGTATGACGCTCCATGTATTCGGACATGTCAAATCGCAACAGCTCTATGCCCATGATCTTTGCGAGCTGCCGACTGACCTCAGTCTTTCCGACACCGGTAGGCCCAGAAAAAAGGAACGAGCCAACAGGCTTGTCCTGTTCGTTCAAGCCCGCCCGAGACAGTTTGATTGCAGTCGCTAGCGAGTCTATTGCTTCATTCTGACCGAAGACCACCATCTTTAGGTTGCCTTCTAAATTCTTCAGGGCTGCAACGTCGGAACTCGAGACATGCTTAGGCGGAATCCGGGCAATACTGGCAACAACCTTTTCCATGTCGGCTGCCTGGATGAGTTTTTTCCTTTTGCTCGCGGGTTGCAACTGCTGGTAGGCTCCCGCTTCATCAACCACATCGATTGCCTTATCAGGCATGTAGCGATCATTGATATAGCGACCGGCTAATTCTGAAGCGGCTTTGAGTGAACTGTCGCTGTATCGAAGTTTATGGTGTTCTTCGAATCTCGGTTTCAGTCCTTTCAAAATTTTATAAGTCGTCTCTACATCAGGCTCTTCAACGTCAATTTTTTGAAAGCGGCGAGACAACGCCCTATCCTTGTCAAATATACCCCGATACTCCTGATAGGTCGTGGAGCCGATGCAGCGAAGCTGGCCAGAGGTCAGCGCTGGCTTGAGCAAATTTGAGGCGTCCATGACCCCGCCGGATGCGGCGCCAGCGCCAATAATTGTGTGAATTTCATCGATGAACAGCACAGCATTTTCGTCTTTTTTAAGCTCACCAAGCAGTGCCTTAAAGCGCTTTTCGAAGTCCCCTCGATACTTGGTGCCGGCAAGCAACGCGCCGAGATCGAGAGAATAGATCACACTGTCTGATAAGACATCGGGGACCTGCTTTTCTACGATCAGTCTGGCCAAGCCTTCT
>CACJWK010000034.1 GCA_902597095.1 uncultured Pseudohongiella sp. | reverse complement strand
ATCGGTCATAAGCCTGATGACTCTCCAGAATTGATGCTCGGGACAATAAGGTGCTGCACAGCCCCACAGTCACGACGACAACATAGAGCCCAAGAAGCTGAAAGGCACTAGACGAAGCTTTCTTCATGAGCGAGAGTCTGTTACCCGCAGGGCAAGGCTGACCAAAAAGAGGCGACTCAGACGTATGCCGAAATAGCCTCGATCAGATCGACGACAGGCGCAGGGTAGATTCCCAATCCAAGCAGAAGCAAGGACAGGCACAGAACAACACCGTAAGATCCTGAACTAAGCTGAGGAGACATCGTCAACTGGTCTGAGCTGGCAGCCGGCTCCAGCATCCGATAAATGATCCGGAGATAATAGTAGAGACCGATACCACTTCCCACGATTAGTGCCGTCAGAAGTAGCCACAACGCCGCTTCAACGCCCGCAAAAAACAAGTAAAACTTGCCAATAAAACCCACAGTCAGCGGAATACCGGCAAGCGAAAGCATCATTGCGGTGAACACCGCAGCCAATAGCGGCTGCCTCCAGAACAAGCCGCGATAGTCCTCAATGGTGTCGCGTTCACAGTCGCTGCGGGAGACCATTGACGTCACGCCGAAAGCGCCCAGCGACATGATGATATAGGCGACAAGATAAAAGCTGATCGCCTCTATCCCGACGCGGCCCTCGACGTAATAGCTCGCAACCACCGCAATCAGCAGATAGCCCATATGCGCAATAGAAGAATAGGCCAAAAGTCGCTTCACGTTCTGCTGCAGCAGTGCCAGCAGGTTACCTGCCAGGATCGAAAGTATCGCTAGAAAAGACAGAACTGCCAGTATTCCCGTCAGGGCCAGCGCTTCGGTCATTTCCACAAAGCGTAGCAGCACCACAAAAACGGCAGCCTTGCCGATCGTAGCTAAATAGGTGGTGGCAGGCAGCGGAGCCCCCTCATAAACGTCTGGGGTCCACATGTGAAAAGGCGCCAGTGACAATTTGAATGCGAGCCCGGCGGTAATCAGCAGCAATCCGATAACAGAAAATCCGTTCCCGAGACTCGACTCCGATAATTCTGTCAGACTGGCAAAGGCCAGAGTACCTGTTTGCCCGTAAATAAGCGCCATACCGAACAGCAAAAATCCAGATGCGGCAGCGGAGAGAACCAGGTACTTCACCGACGCTTCCAATGGATATTTATCAGCCTTTTGGGAATGTACCGTGTAAGCCACCATGCCATATAGCGACATACTCAGTGTCTCCAGCCCCAGCAAGGCGCTGACGAAGTGATTGCTGCTCACCAGCACAACCGCTCCGACAGTTGCAACGCCTAACAGCAGAAAGTATTCCTCACGATCGTCATCCAGTCCTTCCAGATACGGATAGCTCAGCACCCCGATGAACATGGCGCTCAGGCAGATTACCGCTGTAAAAAACAAAGAATAAGGATCGACAATTAGCAGCGGAGTGACCTGCTGATTGGTGCCCGACAGCGTCACTGCGCTCAAGGCAGCAAGCAACAAGCCTGCAACGGTGATAACGGCTGTTACCGCATAGTTACGACCAACGGCGACAGCAGACATCGAAAGCACCGCCGTGCCGGTCAACACCAACACAGGCAAGATCAGAAACAGATCGGCTATCGTTATTGTCATAATCCACCTTCTAGCGTCACCAGCGTCTGCGCGGACTCTGACAACAGCTGTGCCAGCACGGGCTCAGACATGCTCAAGAAAGTCTGAGGGTATAACCCCATCCAAACCAAACCAATCATCATAGCGGCAAAGTACAGCATCTCACGACGGCTCAGATCAGTGAGATGTGATTCATCAAAGCCCTTATTGTTATATTCACCCTGAAACACTTTCTGCAGTACCCACAGCGAATAGACCGATGCCAGAATAAGGCCGAATGCAGCCACAACGGTCAGCGTGACATTGGCCTGAAAAGCCCCGATAAGGGCCAGAAATTCACCAATGAAGTTTCCGAGCCCGGGCATACCGAGTGCAGCCACCGAGAAAAATATCGCCACGGCGGTCATCTTCGGCACTTTAGGCCAGAAGCCACCCATGTCAGGCATATTTCGGGTGTGAATTCGATGTTGCAGGCCTCCGGCAAGCATGAATAACGCCGCTGCGCTCAACCCATGCGCCAACATCGTCATAACGGCACCCTGGAGTGCCTGCTCATTCCAGGCATAGATACCGAGAGTCACGAATCCCATATGACTCACGCTGGTGTAGGCTATGAGCCGTTTGATGTCATCTTGCGCAAACGCCACCTTAGCGCAGTACAGGATACTCACTGCCGCCAGCGTCATAGCGACAGGAGCGAAGGCCATCGAAGCCTCGGGAAACAGCGGCACTGCAAACCGGATCAAACCGTATGCACCGGTCTTCAGGAGCACACCAGCCAGTATGACACTGCCGGCGGTGGGCGCCTGACTATGCGCATCCGGCAACCAGGAATGGAACGGCATGCTGGGCAACTTGGTCGAAAAGGAGATAAAGAAGCCCAGCATCACCCACATTCCCATCTCACCGGTAAGGCTGACATTGAGCAAGTCATGATAGTTAAAGCTCAGCGAACCAAGCTGTAAGTAATGAAAATAAGCCAGCACCAAAATGGAGACCAGCATCATCATTCCTGTCACCTGAGTGAAGATAAAGAACTTCATCGCGGCGTAACTCCTATTCTCATGCCCCCATATGGCGATAATCAGATACATGGGTATCAGCATGACTTCCCAGAAGAAGAAGAACAGAAACAAGTCCAGCGCGGTGAAAACTCCAAGTACACCGGCCAGCGTCCACAGCAAATTAAAATAGAAAAAACCCGACCTTTCCTGCACTTCATCCCAGGCCGCTCCAATGGCGACCACTCCCAAAAAGGCCGTAAGCATAAGCAGAAGAACGCTCAAGCCATCGGCAGCAAGGTAAAACGAGATACCAAAACGGGAAATCCAAGGCGCCTCGAATACTGCCACCCACGTTGAAGTTCCCTCAGCGCCCAAAAGAGAAAACATCAGCGCAAAATCGAGGAGAACTGTGAGTAGAGCAATGACCCTGGGCAAATTTGGATTGAAGCGCTCAGACAGCCAGCATGCCAGGCCACCGACAAACAGAACCAAAATAAGTGTGACCAGAATCATAGAATGGCTCCTAACGACACCATCACAACCAGACCGCCTGCTACGGTTAGGGCATACCAACGTAAGGAACCGGTTTGCGACTTAACGATGAGCGCGTTGGCCGCTTGCGAAACGGAGACAATCAACGCATTGAAACTGTCAATAATGTCCTTGCGATTCACCCGCGCAAGAAATAGGAATGGACTGACAAGCACCGCGTTATACAGGGTATCGAAGCCCCAGCCGCCAAACCAGAATGCGTGCAGATTCTTAGCCCAAGCGCTTGCCATCAACTTCTCAACAGAGAAGGTTTTCGACCTGAAGAACAGATAGCTGACGGCGATTCCCAACAGAGGTACCGCAATCATGATGCCATGTACCAATCCGCTGACATGGTGCTCGCCATGCACTTCCCCATGGTTGAATACTGCGTCCAGCGGAACATGGATAAATCCCCCACTCAGCGCGAGAATCATCAGGAGTATCAGGGGACCATTCATGTGCCACCCCCCTACTTCTTTCTCGGGCGGGTGTTCTGCCTGACTGTCGCCGAAGAAGACAATGAAGAACAGACGGAACGTATAGATTCCGGTAAAGAATGCTCCAACCACGCCTCCCAGCCAGAACCAGAACCCGACTCCCTCTAATTCAAGCGCACCGAGCAGGATTTCATCCTTGCTGAAATAACCTGAGGTGTAAGGAAAGGCGGTCAAAGCCAGGCTGCCAATAAGGAAAGAGAAAAAGGAAACCGGCAGCGCTTTGCGCAAGCCTCCCATTTTAAATATGTTCTGTTCATGATGCAGGCTCAGGATTACCGTCCCTGAGGCAAGGAACAACAACGCCTTGAAAAAGGCATGGGTCATGAGGTGGAAAATCGCAGCAGACCAGGCTCCGACTCCAAGCCCCAGAAACATGTAACCAATTTGGCTGACCGTGGAATAGGCGAGGATGCGCTTGATGTCCGATTGTGTCATTGCCGTAAAACCGGACAACAGCAACGTGATCAGGCCAATCAGCGCCACCAACAATTGCACTGAAGGCGCCATTTCAAACAGCGGATGCGTCCGGGCAATAAGATAAACACCGGCGGTAACCATGGTCGCCGCATGGATAAGGGCGCTTATTGGCGTAGGTCCGGCCATTGCGTCTGGCAGCCATGTCTGGAGCGGGAGTTGCGCTGATTTGCCAACCGCACCACCCAGCAGCAGAAGGGACGCTGCGACAGCTAAGCCTGAACCAACTGACCACTGCATTTCTGCGGCATGCAGCATATCCTGAATGTTCAGAGTCCCCAGCTGAGCGAACAACAGGAACAGTCCGATCGCCATCGACGTATCCCCGACTCGAGTCACCACAAAAGCCTTTCTGGCGGCATAGCCATTCGCCGGATTGGTGTACCAAAACCCGATAAGCAAATATGAGCACAATCCCACGCCTTCCCATCCGAGATAGAGCAGCACCAGATTGTCACCCAGAACCAGCATCAGCATCGCCGATACGAACAGGTTCATATAAGAGAAAAAACGCGCAAAGCTAGGGTCGTCTGACATGTAGCCGGTTGCGTAGAGATGAATCAGAAAGCCTACGCCGGTAATGATCAGCATCATCACCATTGATAAGCCGTCTAGAAAAAAAGTAAAGCCGGGCTTAAATCCGCCAACCGACATCCAGACCCACGCTTCATAGGTAAAGTGTTCCAGCCCGGAATTCAGGAATTCAGATGCCACAAGCGCTGCCACGGCGAAAGAGAGACCGATTGATCCCGCGCCTATCGGGCCTGCGATTTGCTTAGAAAGCCGACCGCCCGTAAGCACAAGGGCAAGAAAGCCAAGCAGCGGAAACGTCGGAAGGAGCCAAATTAGTTCGAGCATAACCCCGGCCTCTACCCCTTCATATCACTCAGTACGTTGATATCAACGGTTTGAAATCGCCTGAACATCTGAATGATAAGCCCGAGCCCGACCGCTACTTCTGCCGCAGCCAGCGTCAGAATCATCAGGAACATTACCTGCCCTTCCGCATGCCCCCAGCGCGCAGCCGCAACGATAAATGCGAGCCCGCTGGCATTCAGCATGATTTCCAGCGACATCAGGACGAATACAACATTCCGTCGCGTCAACACTCCAATCAGGCCGAGGCAGAATAAAATACCCGCCAAAATAAAGCCGTGCTCTACCGGTATAGTTTCCATTGATCGTGATTACTCTCGCCCTATGCCCTGATAATATTTCTTTTCTATGCCGGTATGCGCTATCGCTTCGCGAGATGATAGGCAGACACCAGACCCGCAAGCAGCAGAATGGACGCCAGCTCAACCGCCAGCACATAAGGGCCGAATAACAAGGCACTCACCTCCATCACCCCTACCCGCGTTACCGCCATATCTTGATCTACCTGAGACAAGACGTTAAGCAGCTGCCCGAGGAGCAGCGCAGACATTACCCCGGGGGCAAGGAACACGCGCCCTGTAAGCCATCCCTTTTCCTGGTCCCGAGTATGTTGTCCCAAGTTGAGCATCATAATCACAAAGAGGAACAGCACGAGTATGGCACCGGCGTAAACAATTGCCTCAAGCACTGCGGCAAAAGGCGCTCCCAGCACGTAAAAAATAACCGCCACCGCCAGCAGGGACAGAATCAGATAAAGTAAGGCATGCACAATGTTGGTTTGCACAATAACGGCGAACGTTGCGATGATTGCGATGGCCCCAGCCAAGTAAAACAGTAAGGTCACGGCATCAGACTCCTCACGTTGACAGGCTTGGCTTCATTGAGCGCCTCACCCTTGTCCTTTCCGCTGATCTGCTTTCCAGCGACGCGGTAAAAATTGTAGTCGTGGTATTTACCGCAGCCACTGATTAACAGGTCTTCCTTTTCCCAGACCATGTCTTGGCGGACATACTCAGCCATTTCAAAATCCGGGGTAAGCTGAATCGCATTGGTGGGGCAAGCCTCTTCACAAAAGCCGCACATGATGCAGCGCGAAAAATTGATTCGGAAAAATTCGGGATACCATCGACCGTCCTCCATCTCTCCTTTCTGAAGAGCGATACAATCAACGGGGCACGCGACTGCGCACAAGTTACACGCAACACAGCGCTCTTCCCCATCGGGATCGCGACTCAGAATGATGCGGCCTCGCCAACGGGGGAACATGTAAGGCTGCTGGTCAGGATATTCAACTGTATCCGCTTCCACAAACAGCTTTTTGAAAACGCCCCAAAGCGTCACGACCTGACTTAACAAGGTATCTTTAATTAACGAATACATTTTCTCGATCCAAGCCTTCTGCATTAATTACTCAGGATGACCGCGCCGGTAACAAGCAGATTGATCAGCGACAGCGGTAACAGAAAGAGCCAGCCGTAGGACATGAGCTGGTCGTATCGGGGTCTCGGAATCGCCGCCCGCAATAAAATAAAAAACGCAATGAAAACACCTGACTTGAGGGCAAACCAGACAATCGGAGGCAGAAAGCCCGGACCCATCCAACCACCAAAAAAGAGTACGGTAATCAGCGAAGACACCAATACAAGCCCGAGATACTCGCCGACAAAAAACATACCGAACTTCATGCCTGAATACTCAGTGTGGTATCCGGCGCAAATCTCCTGTTCAGCCTCGGGAATATCAAAAGGCAGGCGATGGCTTTCAGCGACCCCTGCTATGAGAAAAATCACGAAACCGACAAATTGCGGTACCACGAACCACATACCTTCTTGCGCCTCGACAATCGTGCGGAGATTGAAGCTGCCGGAGAGCGCGACAACACCGAGCAGTGAGATCCCCATGAAGACTTCGTAGCTCACCATCTGAGCCGCTGCCCTTAAACTGCCCAGCAAGGCATACTTATTGTCTGAGGAAAGTCCGCCAAGCATAACGCTATAGGCACCAAGTGAGGCCATCGCTAGGATAAAGAGCACACCGATATTGGAGTCAATAACGCCGATACTTGGCGCGAAGGGTATGACAGCGAAGCTCAACAGAATCACTGTCATGATGATAGCAGGCGCAATAACGAAACTGACGCGATCTGCGAAAGGTGGCACCCAGTCCTCTTTCGTGAAGATCTTGATCATGTCAGCGACAACCTGCAGAAGCCCGAAAGGACCGACCCGGTTAGGGCCAAGACGCTCCTGCCAGAAGCTGAGCAATCGCCGCTCAACCCAGATTAACATGGCGGCAACGACGATGACCGTGCCCAGAATGAGCCCTATCGTGAGTCCTGAACCGACTTCCAACGCCATGGCTAATAGCTCTCCTCGCACAAGTCGCTGACAATAAGGCAGCTCAGACCGTTGCCTGACAACGACTCACTGGTTTTCGTCAGACTTACCGCCCCCGCCAAATCGTGAGGATTGATCTGCGCCCCACAGTGCACTACGCAGCTGCCTTCTGAGATTTTCTCACGAATACAGGCGACCGCCACAGCCCCCCCATCGAGCGCCACCGCATCACCGTGACTGATTTCCAACCTAGCTGCATCGGCCGGCGCCAGCGCCACATACGCATCTGTCATCCGTTTCTGAATGGCGGGAGAGCGAGCTGACAGCTCTTCACTGCCAAAAATTTGAAACGCCAGAGACAGGGTCAACCGATCAGAATTGCTGGCGTCCTCACCCTGGTTCGCTTGAAACGGCACGCCTGACTCTGTCTTTTCGGTAAGCAACAGGGTGCCGGTATGCCCTTGCTTCAGCTCACCATTCACCTCTTCCTGGAACTTACTGATTGACTGATTAGAATTCCAGCTAGGCGCCCAGGTCGAACCAAGAATTGAAGCATCCTTCATCGCTGGCATCCCCTCCATCGAGAAAGCCATAACCGACTCGTTATCTAAGGGTTGTTTGGGTTCATGGACGTTGCGGTTAGCAATCATCGCCGTACGCCCGCTGTATCGATGAGATTGTCTGGGGATTTTCAGCCCGGCGACAAATTGCGAAATGCGCGGAACCAGGCCATCAAGCGACCCAAAGCCCGCGGCTTCATCGCTACAGTCTTTGATTATGCTGTTGATATCCGCATTCCCATTGGTGAGCCACTTCCACCCCGGCCTAGCATCGGTGACACTCTGATGAACCTGAAAGCTGAGCTGCGCCCTGCTTTCGTAATTTACATAAGTCGACTCCTGCTCTGAAAACGCGGTCACCGGAAATACATGTGTGGCTTTTTGTGTTGTGGCATTGCGCATTTGATCCAGAACGACCACAGTTTCCGCACGTGATAGCGCATTATCTACTTCGGCCGTCGGTGCCCGGCGATATAGATCAGTTTCCAGAACGATCATTCCCTGAACGTCACCGCTGGCACACCGCTTCAGCGCAGCACCCAACTCCTGTTCCGGGCCAACCAAAAGTTCGAGACCCATCGTGTTGGCTTCCGGGAGCATCAGAGCCAGATGCGACGGCTCGTCCCCGCTTAAAGCGCGGGCGATATTGGCCGCAGCCTGCACCATTTCAATGCTGCCATTGCTGGAGCCGGAGATGATCAGCGGACGTTTAGCATTGCTGAGCGCCTCGACCGCCTCGGGCAACAGCTTCTGTTGCTGTTCGGTCAGGCCCGCCGGAGTACCACCTTCAAGCGCCTCGGCCACAGCAAAGGCAAAATTCGCCTGCTCGGCGCAGGTTCCGATGAATGTTTGCTGCGCCACGTCATCGAGACGGGATGCAGCATTACTAAGAATAAAAAGTGGGCTGCGCTCCTGCTGCGCCAGTTCGCGAACCGCCGCATCTTGCCATACAGGGATGTTGTTCAGCTCAGCCAGCTCACTGGCTTTGTTCCGCACACTCTGACGAACCGCGAGGGCTATCCGTGGCGCAGTGTTAGTTATGTCTTCCCCAATAATAAATACTGCATCTGCCTGTTCAATCTCCCGCACGCTGGGAGAATGAAAAGCCTTGTCTTTGTGCAACTTCAATATCAGCTGGTTAATTGCATGCTCGTCGTCAGCGATACCCGGATAAAAGTTAGCCTCACCTACAAGCTGTCGCAGTGCATAGTTTGACTCATTGCTGCTGCGGGGAGATCCGATGCCGATGACTCCGCCTTCCGCCAGTTTGCTGAACAGCGCGCTTATCGCATCATCTGACATTTCTTTGCTGTCGCCGTCGAGGACCTGCACGGGGGACTGAACCCGATCTTCGCCATTAACGTACTCCCAGCCGAACCGGCCCCGGTCGCAGATGAAGTAACCGTTTACCTCGCTGTTATAACGATTGACGACTCGGCGCAAACTGCCATAGCGCTCTCCCGGGGTAATGTTGCAGCCTGCCGAGCACCCGGTGCAAACACTCGGAGCAGTCTGCAGATCCCACTTGCGCGTGTACGCTTGCGAGAAAACCTTATCGGTGAAAACACCTGTTGGGCACACTTCAACGAGGTTACCGCTGAACTCGTTTTCCAGCGTGCCTTCCTCGTGGCGACCGAAATACGTGTGATGATGTGATGCCTGCGCAGAGAGATCCGTCCCACCCGCATAATCATCATAAAACCGAACGCAGCGGTAGCAGGTAATGCAGCGATTCATTTCATGACTGATGAACGGCCCCAGATACTGGTTGTGGTGAGTGACTTTTTTCTTGTCATAGCGCCGGTAGTTGTGACCCGACATTAATGTCATATCCTGAAGATGGCACTCTCCTCCCTCTTCACAGACCGGGCAGTCATGAGGATGGCTAATCATCAGGCTTTCGATGACACGCTCGCGCATATCATGAGCCTGTTCATCAGCGATGGAAATCCGAGCCCCGTCGCTGGCAGGCGTCATGCAGGCCATGACGATGGTACCCTTCTCGTCGTTTTCATCCCGGTACTGTTTAACGGCACACTGACGACAGGCTCCGACAGAACCCAAACACGGATGCCAGCAAAAGTAAGGAAGGTCAAGCCCCAGGGACAGACACTCCTGCAACAGATTGTTATTGGGATTTACTTCGTACTCATTCCCGTCGACAACAATTTTTGCCATCTAACTTAACTCCAGCCCCCAAACTCAGTTTTTATAGGTACAACGCTTTTGCTTAATGTGTTCTTTGAAGTCATCCTCAAAGTACTTGAGACCGCTCCCCAGAGGCGCAGTAGCACCGGGAGCGAGGGCGCAAAACGTGCGACCAGGCCCCATGTACTCAACCTGTTCCCTGAGGATATTCAGATCCTTTTCGCTACCTCGCCCCGCTTCGAAATCCCGGAATATTGCATCCACCCACGGCAGCCCGTCGCGACAGGGCGTACAGAAACCACAGGACTCATGGGCGAAAAACTTCATGAGATTACCGATCATTCCGACCGGGCAGGTCTGATCGTCAAGCACGATCATGGTACCGGTAGCCAGTCTGCTTCCCCCTTTCTGGGAGATTTCATCGTAATCGAGCGCGAGGTCGAGATGCTCAGGCAACATAAAGTCGGTCGAGCCACCACCGGGTAAAAATGCCTTCAAGCCAAGACCATCCTGCATACCACCCGCCTTGTCCTCGAGCAGTTCCCGAATAGTCACTCCAAGCGGCATCTCCCAGACCCCAGGATTCTTCACCCGACCGCTGACGCCGAACATCTTGGTGCCGGCGTCGGCACCCTTGCCCAAGCCCTGATACCAGTCGATACCGTATGTGATGATGCCGGGCAAGTTACAAAGCGTTTCAACGTTATTTACGATGGTGGGCTTACCCCACAGACCGCTGACCTGCGGGAACGGAGGCTTTGCGCGCGGGTTGGCCCGTTTGCCTTCCAGAGCATTCAGCAAAGCGGTTTCTTCCCCGCAAATATAGCGACCCGCACTGGTGTGCAGGATGATATCCAAGTCGTATTCTGTGCCGAGGATATTGCTCCCGAGATAACCTTTCTCGTACGCCTCAGCGATCGCCTTTTTGAGTGTTTTAACCGAACCGTGATACTCACCGCGCAAAAATATGTAAGCTTTGCTGGCGCCAATTGTGTAAGCGCTGATTATCATCCCTTCAAGGAGAAGGTGGGGGTCGCCCTCCATCAAAAGACGGTCCTTGAAGGTTCCTGGTTCCATCTCATCTGCATTCACCACGAGGTACTTCTGCTGTGGTGACGACTCACCGTGCGGCACAAAACTCCATTTAAGCCCGGTCGGAAACCCCGCCCCTCCACGCCCTTTGAGACCCGACGACTTGATCGTTTCCAGAACATCCGCAGCACTCATCCCGGCTGCGATCTTGTGTAGAGACTGATAACCGTCGTTTGCCTCGTAGGCGCCGATATCCAGCGGCGGCCGTGACATGTCGATATTCTTTGTTAGCGGATTAGAAATCAATTTACTGCCCAGTTACTCTGTTTCGATTCAAGGGTGTTACGCGTTTGTATTCCGATACTGATCGATGATTTCATCGATGCCGTCTTTAGTCAGATTGCGATGCAGATCCTGCCCAACCATCATCACCGGCGCATTATTACAGTCGCCCAGACAGGGAACCGGAATGAGAGTGAACTCTTTGTCTGCCGTAGTCTGGCCGTAATCAATGCCCAATTTCTCCGACAGATAGTCCTTAATCTCATCGCCACGGCAAATCCAGCAACTCACACTGTCGCAGTACAGAATCACGTTTTTGCCAACCGGTTGCCGATAAATCAGGTTAAAGAACGTGGCCACGCCTTCCAGATCAGCAACAGGCAGATCGAGATATTCAGCGATCGCCAACAGCGATTCGTCTGACACCCAACCCTGATAGTTCTGCACAATCTTAAGCGCTTCAAGCCCGACTGCCTGATTATCCGGGTAGAGCGTTTTCTCATGCTCAATCTCGGAAACTTCGGCTTCCGTCAGGAAGCGCGCCCTGCTTTTGGTGCTTGCAATTACTTGTGAACTCATTTGCTTCTTGTCTGTCTCGCCCGTTCAGGCGGTTGTTTCGTTCCGATTAATGACCCGGCTGCGGGCAGCAGTTCTGCCTCACCGATCCACATCAGCCATTACAAAGTCGATGCTGGCGATGATCGCGATTAAATCTGCCACCATGAAGCCACGACTGATTTCCGGAATCATCTGCAGATGGGCAAATGACGGCGTTCTGATCCGCGTCCGATAGGACGTTGTGCTGCCGTCGCTCACCAGGTAATAGCTGTTGATACCCTTGGTCGCCTCAATTCCGACAGTGGCCTCGTCGGGAGGAATAACCGGTCCCCAACTGACACTCAGAAAATGGTTTATCAGGGTTTCGATGTCCTGCATGGTTTTTTCTTTGCGGGGAGGCGTCGTCAGCGGATGATCCGCCTTATAGTCACCCGCAGGCATGTTATTCAGGCACTGCTTGATAATCCGGAGACTCTGGCGCATTTCCTCAACCCGGACCGCGCAGCGGTCGTAACAATCCCCGTTGACTGCGATGGGAACGTCAAACTCGAAGTTTTCATACCCGCTATAAGGTCTGTTCTTACGGTAATCCCACTCCAGACCGGTCGCCCTCAGCCCTGGTCCGGTAACCGCCCAATCGAAAGCTTGCTGTGTTGAATAAGCACCTACCCCCTGGGTCCGGCGTTTCACAATTCCATTATTCATCACCATCTGGTCGTATTCGTCCAGCCGGGGAGGCATAAACTCCAGCAGTTCCCTAACTCGCGCCTCCCAGCCATTCGGAAGATCCTGTGCCACCCCTCCAATCCGGAACCAGCCCGGATGCATGCGTGCGCCACAGATCGACTCGATAATGTTGAAGATGCGCTCCCGCTCGACAAACATATAAAAGATGGGTGAGAGCTGACCTACGTCCTGAGCGAAAGTCCCGTAAAACAGCAGGTGACTGCATATCCTAAACATTTCCGCCAGCATGACTCGAATCGTCTTGGCTCGCTCAGGCACTTCAATTCCGGCCATTTTCTCAACCGCCATCACATACGGGAGATTGTTCATCACCCCGCCGAGGTAATCGATTCGGTCCGTATAGGGGATAAAGGTATGCCAGGACTGCCTTTCTCCCATTTTTTCGGCGCCACGGTGGTGGTAGCCGATATCTGGTACCGCGTCGACCAAGATCTCTCCGTCAAGCTGCAAAGCAATCCGGAAGGCCCCGTGCACGGAAGGATGGTTTGGCCCGAGATTAAGGAACATGAACTCCGAGGTATCCGACTGGCGCTTCATTCCCCACTGCTCAGGGTTGAACAGCAGCGCATCCTGCTCGAATGCTTCTTGTTCATCATCAAGCGAGAAAGGCTCCATCTCAGTCGCCCGGGCCGGATGTTCTTTGCGCAGCGCATGCCCCTTCCAGGTTGGCGGCAACACAATGCGGAACAGGTTCGGGTGCCCTTCGAATTCAATACCGAACATGTCCCAGGTTTCACGCTCATACCAGTTGGCGCTCGGCCAGAGATCTATGGCGGTAGGCAGCCTGAGATCAGCATCCATCAGCGACACCTTCACCCGGATGTCACAATGCCCGGAGAATGATGTCAGGTGGTAGACCACGGTGAATTCTGAGGCAGGCTGTCCAGTTCGGTGTACCCTCACCCGCTCGTCGATGCCCGTAACATCCAGCAGCATCTCGAATTTGGGTTGACTCTCATCACGTAGAAACTTCAGAACCGCTTTGATGTGGGCCCGATCCACCCAAAGGGTCGGCATGCCGTCTACTGTCGCCTGCAGACTAATGATGTGATTCGGCAGCGCATCGTTAACCTGAGAAATCACAGGATTGATGGGGTCGGCCGGAGTGCTGATCGAAGCGCTTTGCATGAGAATATTAGTTAGAATATCAATATAACTCTTTGAATTTATTCAGACTTCATGAGGGGGTCTGAGTTCAGTCGCCGCGATGCGGGCGTCATGCCTGGACTCCCTTTGCACCGGATTGGTCTCTCGCTGGATGATACCCTGATCGTTAATCACCCAACTCAGAGGCCGACGCTGCCGCCCGATGGATTCCTGCAGCAGAATCAGCCCCTGCAGCAGGGCTTCAGGTCGTGGCGGGCAACCGGACACATACACATCAACCGGCAAGAACTTGTCGACGCCCTGAACCACAGAATAAATGTCATACATCCCACCAGAATTTGCACATGACCCCATGGAAATCACCCACTTGGGCTCAAGTAACTGATCGTAGAGCAGCCGGACAACAGGCGCCATCTTGCGGAACACGGTACCCGCGATCACAATCATATCTGCCTGGCGAGGCGTGCCGCGGATAACTTCAGCACCGAATCGGGCCAGGTCATGCCTTGCGGTAAACGCCGTTGCCATTTCCACGTAACAGCAGGACAGACCGAAGTTAAACGGCCAGATAGAATTTTTACGCCCCCAGGCAACCATGTCCTCGAGCTTTGCCATCATCACATTCTGACGGATGAAATCGTCGACCGCATTACCACCGGGTTCTGGAGAAGCCGCTTGGTCTGCTCGCTGTAATTCCCAATTCATAGTTTAAAGGCCTTTCTGTTTACCACGCCGCCGGGGCCCTTGAGATCGACCAACTCACGACGCTGTGTTTCGGTCCGCCAGTCAAGCGCGCCGATACGCCATAGATAAACCAGGGCGACAATTAGAATAAAGATGAAAACGCTGATCTCAATAAAACCAGGCCAGCCTGCTTGCTCTACAGCAACCGCCCAGGCAAACAGGAAGACCACTTCGAGGTCAAAGATGATGAACAGGATGGCCGTCAGATAGAAGTGAACAGAAATCCGGAACTGCGCGCTCCCGACTGAAATGATACCCGATTCGAAAGGGGTGTTTTTGTACTTCCTGTTGATTTTCTGACCAAGGAAAAACGATAGCCCGAGCATAGTAACCACCACGGCGAGTACCAGCGAGGCGAAGAACAGGAACGGAGTGAGCGCTGCAATAAAAGTAGGTGATTCTTCCAAGACGTTAACCGATACTGTGGGCTAATTGATCCAGTAATTCTAACTCTGGGTCTTGATGCCAAGACCTTGCTCTCAATTTCGGCCATCCCGCAATAGGGCTGGCATACCGGGTTGGCGTACCTGCAGAGATGGCACAGGCTCTACAACCAATCTGTGCTGTGGGTCGCGAATGACTTTGCTGCTGTCGCTAACAAAGCTGTCTGCCGTCCTACCTTCGCTGACAAGCGGCGGGTCGGCTTGAGACTGTTGTCCCCAGATTGTAGGGGTTGTTCGACTTTCCCGCTGTTCCAGGCTCTTTCTTAATCTATGCCCGGTTTTACCCGGCGATCGGCCCTTTATTCGGTCTGCATTTCAAATTCTTATTCGGCCTTAATTGGTCCTTCATTAGGACTCAATGCAACCTTTATTTTGCGCTTTTGTTCAGACCGGTAACGGCCCTGTGCAAGCGCGTGAAAAGTTACACGGGTAGCACTCAGATATCAAGGTTTTTGTGGCTTAGAAGCCCGGTAGGGCACCGAATTTCTGACAGTTTTGACAGCATGATTCCAAATTGCAAACACACCGAACCATTCTGGACAACCCCCCCCCCAGCCGAGCATCAATTCAGCCGGCAGCACGACGGCCATCCGCGTTAAAAATTGCGATTCAAGCCGTCCAGTGCCGCGGTTCGGTAGGCTTCGGCCATGGTCGGGTAGTTGAAAGTGGTGGTCAGAAAATATCTCATGTTATTGGCTGGGCCGGGCTGGCGCATAATGGCTTGGCCAATGTGGACAATTTCAGACGCTTGATCGCCGAAACAGTGGATTCCGAGCAACTCCAAAGTGTCGAAGTGAAATATCAGTTTCAGCATGCCCACCCGTTCACCGGTTATCTGAGCCCGCGCCGTATTCTTGAAAAACGCCTTACCGACCTTGTAGGGCACTTTCCCAGCCGTCAGCTCGGCCTCTGTCTTCCCAAGCCTACTGATCTCGGGAATGGTGTAAATCCCGGTCGCGACCTCTTCCACGGGATAGCATTCATCAGGCGCAACAATGGCGTTACTGGCCGCTCTACCCTAATCATAAGCCGCATCGGCCAGTGCCGACCAGCCGACAACATCGCCCGCCGCATAGATGTTTTCCACCTGCGTCTGATAGAGGCCATTCACAGACAGCTGGCCGCGCCCATTACGCTCCAGCCCGGCCTTCTCCAGACCCATCCCCTGAGTGTTGCCCGTACGTCCATTGGCCCACAACACAATATCGCTCTTAATTTTTTTCCAGGAACACAGATAGGTCACCAGATAATCGTCGTGATACTCAATCTTCTCAGTTTGCTCGCCGTGCCGGCTGCGAACACCAACCTTGCGCAGGTGGTAAGTAAGCGCATCGCTTATTTCTGTGTCGAGAAAGGTCATGACTCTGATTGAGATTGCTCAGCTCTACTTTTGCGCCCAGTCCGCCGAATATAGAAGCGTACTCACAGCCGATAACCCCTGCCCCGATGACTGTCACTTTCCGTGGGGAATGATCTAGGGTCAGAATCGTGTCGCTATCGAAGAGCAGGGGGTGCGAAAAATCAACGCCCGACGGATGATACGGACAAGACCCGGTCGCAATCACGTAGTAATCGGCGGACAGCTTTTCCCGCTCGCCCGTCAATTTAATTGTTTGACGATCGAGGAATTCGGCGCGCCCATGGATGATTGGTCCGATTCCGATCGTTAAAATCAGAACGCATGCGAACCTGCTCCGACACCACCCGCTCTGCATGCTTCAGCATCTGCTGAAAGCTCAGTTTTCGCGCATCGCCGAACTCTCGAAACATCGGGTTGGTATTAAGATCAATTACTTGCTTCACCGAGTGGCGCAGCGCCTTCGACGGGATCGTTGCCCAATGGGTGCAACTGCCGCCTACTTTTGCCTCATCTGTCACAACAGCCACTGAAAAACCTTTTTTCTTGGCATTCATCGCAGCCGCTTCACCGGCGGGCCCTGCACCGATCACGATGATGTCATAATGCTCTTTCTGTTGCGTGTACGTACCGGTCATCACGAAATATTTACTGTTCGCCCAAGTAAGGGGTAAAGGCAGGGCTGACACGTTCAGCAAAGGCATCACCCAGTCTGGTTATCAAAAACACGGCTATTCCCCGCTGCTCTGCATGCACATAGGCTGACTCTTCTCCCATTACCATGTACGCAGTGGCCAGCGCATCCGCCAGAGCGGCTGAATCGGCAATGACATAAGCCGCCGCCAGATGATGACGGACTGGCCTGCCGGTTCGCGGATCGATTTCATGCGAATAACGAACGCCATCAACTTCAAAATAGTTGCGATAATCTCCTGAGCCCGCGACCGCTATCGATTGGCCGAGGTTCGAAAAGATTTCATACACCTGTGAGGCCTGATCAAGCGGAGCCTCGATTGCCGGGACCCAGCTGCTTCCGTCAGCCTTCACCCCTTTGATTTTCAGCTCACCACCAATTTCAACAAAGTAACTTTCAGAACCCCACTCATCTAACAGACCTCCAATCTGATCCACCGCGTAGCCCTTTGCGATAGCGCTTAAGTCGATCATCACATTGCGGGTCTTGACAACCTCAGAGCGCGCCTCATCAATCACCAAATGCTCAAAGCCGACTCGCGAGCGCGCTTCCTCAACCTCTCTGCTGTGAGGGACACTGACTTCAGCAAGGCTGACCTCCGGCCCAAACCCCCAGAGGTTAACCAATGGCGCGACAGTCGGATCGAAGGCGCCGGAAGTCGAAGAGAACACAGCACCGGCCAGCAGCAGAACATTCATCATCTCCGGGGAGGCAACGAAAGGCGTCCCCACGGGATGGTTATTCAGACGGGATAGTTCAGAGTCTGGCGCATAGGTAGAGAAAATTTCTCGGTCGAGCCGCAACAATATGCGCTGCACCTCGCTTGCTAGCGCCTCGGCCCCCTCCTCATCTGGAATCGCGAGCAACTGAATATGGTAGGAAGTCCCCATCGTAAGGCCTTCCAAGCTGAAACGCTCATCGCTTTCTTCGCAGGCAGTCAGAACGAGCGCAATCGTTGCTATGAGGCAGAAGGGGATCAAACGGCGGCTAATGCTGGCTGTCATACTCTGTGAGCCACAGTATGCGGAAAAGCGCTTACCCTCAGACTGCCTGCGTATGTAGTTCTGAGAGGATCCGGAGCCTTTCGCTAGATTTCCTCTGGATAGGACAGGTAGTCCACCCCTGCCATCTTATAAACCATGCGACCCACCTGACAACAGTACCCAAACTCATTGTCATACCAAAGGTACAGCACGCAATGCTTACCATTCACAATGGTCGCATTTGAATCGACGATTCCGGCCTCACGGCTGCCAACAAAGTCGGAGGAAACGGCATCTTCAGATTGAGTGTAATTGATCTGGTTCTGTAAATTTGAGTGCAGCGCAATTTTTCGAAGAAACTCGTTCAACTCTTCCTTTGATGTCTCCCTCTCCAGGCTGAGTGTCATGATTGCCATAGACACGTTAGGAACCGGCACGCGAATCGCATTTCCCGTTAGTTTTCCTTCAAGTTCAGGTACCGCTTTCACAACCGCTTTCGCCGCACCTGTTTCGGTAAGCACCATGTTGAGCGCCGCGCTGCGTCCGCGGCGGCTCCCTTTATGGTAATTGTCGATGAGATTCTGATCGTTGGTATACGCGTGGACCGTCTCAATATGGCCACGATTGATCCCGAATTCATCATTGACGACTTTTAACACCGGCGCGATCGCATTCGTTGTGCAGGAGGCCGCGGTAAGAATTTTGTCTTCCGGATGCATTTCGTGATCATTGATACCGTAGACGATATTTTTCAGCGCCCCTTTGCCGGGAGCTGTGAGCAACACCTTACCGGCGCCTTTGGATTTGAGGTGCAACCCAAGACCCTTTTCATCCCGCCATGTGCCGGTGTTGTCGATAATTAGCGCATCGTCAATGCCATATTCGGTGTAGTCGATCTCATCAGGGCTGTTCGCGTAGATCACCTGAATCACATTCCCATTCGCAATCAGGCATTTCCGTTTCTCATCGACCCTCAGTGTCCCCTGAAAGGCGCCGTGGACAGAATCATTGGTGAACAAACTGGCCCGCTTGTTCAGATCGCCTTCCCCTCCGGGCCGGACTACGATCGCCCTCAGTCGCATCACCTCCCCGGTGCTGGTGCGCTCGATCAACAAACGCGCCATCAGGCGGCCAATCCGGCCGAAGCCGTAAAGCACCACATCCTGAGATTTAGCAATCGGGCTTTGCTGATTACCTACGAGATACGACAACTCCTCCGCCACAAAGCTATCGACATCTTTGGCGCCCTGACCCGTTGACCCCTGATGCTCCATGAAGCGCACCGTAAGTTTGCCGAGATCAATGTTGGCATGGCAAAGGTCCAGTTTCGACAATGCCATAAGCACAGGATGACTTTCAAATTCCGACATCTCATTCCGCTCTACCTGTCTAACGAACCGGTGCGACTTCATGATGAACGTCACAGATCTGTTGTGCAGGGGACGTCCGTAGATATAGATGCCGATATTTTGGCGATTGAACAGTTTACCGATGACGGGAATCATTTCCTGCACCAGCGCTTCTCGTTGTTTCCAGTCGTCGAAATAGTCTTCGACGTCAGGCCGCTCATTGGTTGTGTTCACAGAGGCCTCTTGTCATAGGCGGGGAAGATAAGATGGAGCCGCATTATCTTTTGAAAGCAATAGCAGTGCAACACGACCGTTAACGAGGCCGTCTCCTTTGCCTGACCGTCTTCGGCTACAATACACGCCCAAGCCCACCTGCAGTTTGCAAGAGTTTTCTTTCCCGATGAGCAGTATTTTTTCACCCTCACTACCGACTGATGGGTACCACACGTGTTATTGGCAGGGACTGAACGGCAGTGCCGAGAGCCTTGCCCTGGTTCAGGCAGCCATCCGGACAGAGGGCCCGATACTACTAATCTGCGACACCAACGAATCAGTGGAAAGGTATCTCAGAGAGCTCAGTTATCTGAGCTCAGAACTCAATGCCTATAAAGTGTTCGCTCTGCCAGACTGGGAGACCCTGCCTTATGACAGTTTTTCACCCCACCAGGACATCATTTCAGACCGGCTGGCGACGCTCTTCAGTTTGCCGAGAATGCAGCGCGGGATCGTTGTCACTTCGATCTCCAGCCTGATGCATCTGCTGCCCCCGCGTCGCTACATCGATGCCAACAGCCTGGATCTTGCAACAGGTCAGAAGAAGGCCCTATCGGATCTGCGGGAGGAAATGGTCATTGCCGGTTACCAGCACGTCACCACCGTGATGGAACACGGAGAGTTTGCCGTCAGAGGTTCTATTGTGGATATCTTCCCGATGGGAACGGCTTTACCGCTCAGAATTGACCTGTTTGACGATGAGATCGACTCGATACGACGCTTCGATCCGGAAACCCAGCGATCGGCAACCACTGTCGAACGCATTCGCCTGCTTCCGGGGCGTGAGTTCCCACTCGATGAATCGGGCATCATGCAGTTCAGGAAACGTTTCCGGGAACGCTTTGATGTTGATACAAGGCAGTGTTCGATCTATCAGGATGTGAGCGATGGCATAGCCTCCCCGGGCCTAGAATATTACCTTGACGTTTTCTTCGAAAAATTGGATTCACTGTTCGATTTTTTGCCCGATGACGCCACGATCTGCAAAGCCGGTGATCTCCGACAGGCCGGCGAAAAGTTCTGGGCAGACGTTTCGAACCGCTACGAGGACAGACGGTTCGACAGATATCGCCCGATCTTGGCTCCAGAGCAGGTTTTCATTCCGGTGAACGAATTGTTCAGCCGGCTCAAATCCTACCGACAGGTGGAATTCAAAGCGCATCCCCAGGCGATGAGTTTCGCCAGCGAAGTCCTGCCGGAATTAGCAAGCAATTCCCGGGCGGCAATGCCGCGCTCCGCCGTCCAGGAGTTCGTGAATTCGGATCCCGGTCGCGGCCTCTTTACCGCTGAAACCGCTGGCAGACGCGAAACCCTGCTGGAATTGCTCAGACAAGTCGAATTGAATCCCGTGATCTTTGATCACTGGCAGCATTTTGTTGACAGCAAGGAGTCTCTTGGAATTTCGGTCGCACAAATAGACCGCGGCCTCTGGCTGACGGACGAGAAATTGGTGATCATCCCTGAAGCGCAAATCTTTCAGGATCGAGTGGCTCAGAGACGAAGGCGTAAGCGCGCTCAAAGCAACACCGAGTTCATCATCAAAAGCCTGACGGAATTACACGTGGATGATCCCATTGTGCATCTTGAGCATGGCGTGGGTCGATATCGGGGTTTGCAGACTATCACAACCGAGGGAGAGACCACTGAATTCCTGACCCTCGAATATGCCAATCAAGCCAAACTCTACGTACCGGTCTCTGCGCTTCATCTGATAAGCCGATATAGCGGCGGGGATCAGGACACCGCACCGCTCAACACTCTTGGTACCGAACAGTGGCAGAAGATCAAGCGCAAAGCAGCAGAGAAAATCCATGACGTGGCGGCGGAGCTTCTAGACGTTTACGCCGCAAGAGAGGCCCGTGAAGGTTTTCAGTATACAACTGCCGTAGATGATTATCAGAAATTTGCCGCCAGCTTTCCTTTCGAAGAGACAGTAGACCAGGAAACAGCTATTGCCGCAGTGATGCAGGATATGGGCAGCAAGAGACCCATGGACCGACTGGTTTGCGGGGACGTCGGGTTTGGTAAAACGGAAGTTGCCATGCGCGCTGCCTTCATTGCGGCAACCAACAACAAACAGGTCATCATGCTCGTGCCGACCACGCTGCTTGCCCAGCAACATTATGAAAGCTTTAAGGACAGGTTCGCCGATTGGCCGATAAAAGTTGAGGTCCTTTCCCGCTTCAAATCACCAGCCGAACAGAATAGCGTTATCCAGCAGGTAAAAGCGGGCCAAATCGACATTCTGATCGGGACACATAAACTCTTACATACCGACATCAGTTACAACAAGCTGGGGTTATTGATCATCGATGAAGAGCATCGCTTTGGCGTGCGCCAGAAAGAGAAACTCAAAGCGCTCCGGACCAACATAGACATCCTGACCTTAACTGCAACACCTATTCCCAGAACCTTAAATATGGCCCTGGCCAGCGTCAGAGATCTCTCTCTGATCGTCACCCCGCCTGCCAAACGCCTTTCGGTCAAAACCTTTGTAAGAGAAGCTCAGGAAAGCGTCATCAAAGAAGCCGTATCGCGAGAGCTGCTCAGAGGCGGCCAGGTTTTTTATCTGCATAACGAAGTGAAAAGCATTGAGCGTGCTGGCGAGCACTTACAGGAGCTGATCCCACAAGCAAGAATCTGCATCGCCCATGGTCAGATGCCAGAAAGAGAACTTGAAAAAGTCATGGCGAACTTTTACCACAAGCGTCACAACATTCTGGTGTGCTCGACGATCATCGAAACGGGAATAGATATACCCAGCGCGAATACCATCATCATCAATCGAGCAGACAAATTCGGACTGGCTCAACTTCATCAGCTGAGAGGCCGGGTCGGACGTTCTCATCATCAGGCATATGCCTACTTGCTTCTGCCCCCGCAGGTGCGACTGAAAGCGGACGCGCAGAAAAGAATAGAAGCCATTCAGGCTGCCACAAACCTCGGTGCGGGATTTACGCTGGCAAGCCACGATCTGGAAATTCGCGGCGCCGGTGAATTGCTCGGAGACGAACAAAGCGGTCACATGCAGAAAATAGGCTTCGCACTTTATTCTGAAATGCTGGATGAAGCCGTCTCCGCCATCCGGGCCGGCAAAACGCCCAGCGGTGAGGCCTTTTCAGACCGCACGCTTGAGATTAATCTGCGAATTCCTGCGCTCATTCCGGAGCAGTATTTGCCTGATGTCCATACCCGCCTGATCATGTATAAAAGAATCGCTTCAGCCAGTTCAATCGAGGAATTAGAAGACCTTCAGGTGGAGATGATCGATCGTTTCGGTCTGTTACCAAAAAGCCTTTCCTTACTGTTCCAGCAGACCCAACTGAAGCTAAAGGCTGCAACCTTCGGCATCAAAAAAATCGACGCCAATGTTAACTCCGGGCGTATCGAATTTGGTCAGCACACAAACGTCGATCCCTTTTGTCTCGTACAACTGATTCAGAAAGACCCTAATACCTTCAAGCTGAGCAGCGCCAATCAGCTCCACTTTTATCATAGCTACTCTGAAGCACAGGAAAAAATTGGGTTTATTGATGCAATCCTCGATAAACTGACCCTAACTGACCGGTAGGTTGCGTAGACTTTTGACCATAATGCCTATTAAGCCCCCACTCATCATAAACCTCTATCGCGACAGCCGATTCATGGTCGGTACTCTCCTGACCGGATTGACGATGCTTTTCTCAGCGCAGGCTGCGGCGCAGGACCGGTGGTTCCAGATTGAGGCCGCTGTATTTACCAACGAATCCAGATTCGGGCGCGATGCCGAATACTGGCTCCCGAACCAGCCAGAACTCAGCTTTCCGGAATATATCAGGCGCTTGGCGACTGTTCAGGATAAGCTGCTTATCGAAGCCTTTCTGACTGCCGAGGATGACTCGCAGGAAACCGCCGCTGCGCCAAATAAAGAAACTCTGCGCAGCCAGAGAATTCTGAGCGTGGGCCCAGAACCAAAAAGAAGCGCAGATAAGTTTCGTCTGTTCGATGTACTAAGAGACGAATACCTTGATTTACCCGCACGCCTGAGTGACTTCAGCCAGACCAACAGAGCCCTCGAGAGATCTCCCGACCATAAGCTTCTGTTTCACGGGCACTGGAGGCAGAGGGTTGTCAGTGCCGATGAAGCCACTTCAATCTATATCGAAGGCTCACGCCGGCGCGATTCCCTACCGATATTGAATGGTTCTCTGACTATTCGGTTTAATGACCAGAGAGACCGCGTTGTTGTTGACGCCAATCTCTGGCTGGTTGAGGAGGTGGGCGAAACGGAACG
>CACJWK010000033.1 GCA_902597095.1 uncultured Pseudohongiella sp. | reverse complement strand
AACGGTCACATGGGCTGTTAATCCGACCAGAGCGAACGGTGTTGGCCGACGGTAGGGTGATCGGAAGCATTGGCGCTTCAGTGCGTCAGGCCAGCTTGTCGGACATAGTGCCCTCTGAGCATCGTCGTGAACTACAATTTACTGCGCTGGGGGCGCTGCGCCCGGCACTTCAGGAGACATGGAATAAATCTATTTTCGTACTGGATTCAGTCAAGAAAATGGTGATCGGGCTGATATCTGTAAAGAATATCAACGGACCGATCACGATTGCACAGGTTGCCGGTGAGACCGCCAGTTACGGTCTGGATGTGTACCTGGGCTTTCTGGCACTGCTCAGTATATCGCTGGGTGTACTCAATCTGCTGCCACTCCCGGTGCGCGATGGGGGGCACCTTCTGTATTACTCGATAGAAGCGGTGATCAGACGGCCGGTTCCGGAGCGGATTCAGGCCTGGGGGCTGCAGCTGGGGTTGCTGCTTATTTCTGGAGTGATGGTGCTGGCCATCTACAACGATGTAAGCCGTTTGTTGTGACGTTAATTTACTCTCGCCATTGAAGTCGGCCTGACTTTTTAGGAATCAAGAATTGAACATGAGAAAACTGGCGATCGCAATGCTGGTGGCGCTCGGTCTTCCTGCCGTTGCGCAAGCCCAAGAGTTCACCGTTGCTGACATTATTGTCGACGGTTATCAGCGAATTTCCCCCGGTATTATTTACAACCTGCTGCCAATTGGTATCGGTGATGTCGTCACCGAACGTACCGCCGCTGAGGTCATCCGTTCGCTGGTCACCTCGGAATATTTCGATGAAATCGAAGTGTCACGAGAAGGCAATATTCTTGTGATAACGGTTCTCGAGCGTCCCTCCGTCGCGGAAATTACTGTTGAGGGCAACAGTGTCCTCGAAACGGAAGACATTATCGAAAATATGGCGACCGCTGACATTGCGGAGGGTCAGATTTTTACCCGCGCTGCGCTGGAGGCGATTCAGCAGGGTATACAGGAAGTGTACTCCTCCCGGGGCCGCTACGGGGCATCGGTCGAGGTAACCGTTGAAGATCTGCCCCGAAATCGGGTTGCCATCAGCCTGGATATTAACGAGGGTGAAGAGTCCCGGATAAGGCACATCAATATCGTAGGTAATGAGGCTTTCGAGGAAGAGGAACTTCTCGGCTTGTTCGAGTTAGGCACCAAGCCCTGGTATCTAATTCTCAGCAGGAAAGACCGTTATTCAAGAGAACAGTTTTCCGGCGACCTGGAGAGACTTGAGTCATTCTACCTGGACAATGGCTACGTCGAATTTACCGTTGAATCCACGCCAATTTCGATTACGCCGGACCGAAAAGAAGTCTACATCACAATCAATGTGAATGAAGGTGATCAGTACACGGTCAGCGGGGTAGATCTCGCCGGTGATCTGGTTGATGCAGAGGCGTTACTGCGCGCCGCTATCTTCGTCCAGCCTGGACAGATTTTTTCCCAATCGCTGGTGACCGGAACCGAAGAAATAATGGTGCAGTTTCTCGGCAATCTTGGATACGCATTTGCTGAGGCAACGGGGGTCCCGGAAGTCAACGAGGAAGACGAAACAGTTGAAGTGACTTTCTTTATTGAGCCCGGAAACCGTACCTATGTGAACCGGATCAACTTTTCCGGGAATCTGTCCACTGCCGATGACGTGCTCCGCAGGGAAATGCGGCAGCTAGAAAGTGCGCCAGCCTCCAGTATCCAAATTGAGCAATCCAAAGTGCGTCTGGAAAGACTCGGATACTTTGAGACAGTGGAGGTGGAAACCGAGGAAGTTCCCGGTACGGAAGATCAGGTTGATGTCAATTACGACGTGGTTGAGCAAAATTTCGGTGCGGTCAGTTTTCAAGTTGGTACCGGTGGCGGCGGTAATTTCTTCATCAGTTCGAATCTGCAGGCGCAAAATTTCCTGGGAACCGGTCGAACAGTGGGTGTCGGCGTCAACCGGAGCCGATTCCAGAGTGGCTTGAACTTTCAGTACGTAGATCCGTATTTTACGCCAGATGGGGTGTCGAGGGGCTTTAATATCTTCGCCAGGGAAATTGATTCTCCGTTCAACGTATCTGCTTTCAACACGACATCTTTTGGTGGTTCTGTAAGTTTTAGTTACCCACTAAGTGAGATTTCGGCGTTGGGTGCAGATATTGGCTTTACCCATACCGAGCTTGGGACTGGTACAGGCTCAGTGCAAGAAATTATTGCTAGTCCAAAACTCATTGACGGCATTGACAGTTACGTTATTCAACCGGCCAACGCAAATCCATTTGATG
Organism: uncultured Pseudohongiella sp.; assembly: GCA_902597095.1. Taxonomy (GTDB): domain Bacteria; phylum Pseudomonadota; class Gammaproteobacteria; order Pseudomonadales; family Pseudohongiellaceae; genus UBA9145. Next base: position 22,322 of record CACJWK010000033.1, on the reverse strand, counting down.
GGCCAGTAAGTGATGCAGTACTTGGGAGTGTTGCGGATTTGCGTGCCAATCAACTCCGGGCACCGACAGACCTAGGGTTTGTTGATAGATTTGGCGATACGTTTGACAATTTTTCGATCACCGGAAGGTGGTTTCGTAATACCCTCAATCGGGGTCAATTGGCGACAGACGGCGCATCTCACAATATTGGTATAGAAGTGACCTTGCCTGGGAGCGATCTCGAGTACGCTAGGATAAACTATACTAATCAAATCTACTGGCCTTTGAGTTTCGCCCGCAACTGGGTGATCGGCCTGCAAACCAATCTGGGGTATGGTTTCGGCTACGGCGAAAACAGCGAGATGCCTTTTTTCAACAACTTTTTTGCCGGCGGTCTGATTCAGGGTGGCGGACGGGTTCGTGGCTTCGAAGAGAACAGCTTAGGGCCGAACAGCACTGCGGGTGCCAGATACCTGACGGAGGGTCCGATCACTCTGCTCCGTGACGGTCAGGGCAATATCATTACCGATATTGCGGGTAATGCCAGTTTTGCCCGCGACTTTGGCTACCAGACCGAACCCCTGCTGGACGCAGAGGGTAACCCTGTTCTGGATGGGAACGGAAATCCTGAAGTGGCCCTGGCAGTACAAAACTTCTTTCTCGATAGGGATTTTGACAGTTTCGGTGGTAACATATTGACCACAGCAACACTGGAACTGATTTTTCCGCTGCCTTTCGTGCCTAATCAGAATCAGGTGCGGTCAGCCTTTTTTATTGACGCTGGAAACGTTTTCTCGTCAAATTGCACGGAACGCACGCGCTTGCTCAATAACTGCTCGAACTTCGATGTTGGTGAAATTCGCTATGCGGCGGGTCTATCGATCACTTATTTGTCACCGTTCGGGCCGTTGACATTTTATGTGGCCGCGCCTTTCGGTAAGGAAGGGGACGACACCAAGACATTCGATTTTACCGTTGGCGTATTTTAAGCCGGCCGGCGGCCTGATTTGTTGTGGAAACTGAGCATTCCCGGCCGGGGATGCTTTGGACTTTTGGAGATAGGTAGAGTGAATACGCGAAAACATCTGCTGGTTGGTTTGGCTTTGGCATTTTGTGCACAGGGCGCGGTTGCGCAGGATACTAAAATTGGTGTTCTCAACGCGCTACAGGCGCTTTTTAATTCCGATGCCGCACAGGTCGTCCAGACTGAACTGGAGCAGGAATTTGCGTTAGATGAAGCCCGCGCGACTGATCTTACAGAACAGCTTCAGTCTCTGCAGTCAGAGTATCAGCAGAATGAAGCGGTGATGACGGAGGATGAGATCCGGCGAATGAACGCGAATGCACAGGATTTGCAGGTTCAGCTCCAGCTTATTCAGGAGCGAGTGCAGCAGGCCCTCCAAGAGAAGAATCAGCAGTTTCTGGCCAGTATGCAAAACGAGTTGGCCGCTGCTGTCACAGACGTTGTAGCTGAAGGCGGTTTTGATCTTATTTTGAACGCCGATACAGCTCCTTACTTTGCGCCTGTGCTTGATATCACTGCCCGGGTAACTGCAAAACTTAATGAGCGTGCGGCTGCTGGTTCTAGTAATTAGATTTAGGTAAATCGCAGGCCTAAGTGTCAGGTGACACATGAAGAGCTATTCGCTCGGAGACATAGCAAGCCGGCTGGACCTGCGGCTTATCGGCGACCCTGACTGTCAGATTCAGGGTCTGGGAACCCTCGCCAGTGCGAATACTGGGGACATCAGTTTCCTCAGCAATCCTTCTTATCTCGGACAATTGGCGAATACCAGTGCCTCTGCGGTCATCGTCGATGCAAGTCAGACTGATGCTGTTCCGACAAATGCGCTGGTAGCGGATCAGCCTTACGTTGCCTTTGCCTACGTTTCGCAATTGTTCGCTGAGCAACCGGAGGTTGTCGCGGGTGTGCACGCTTCTGCCTGTGTGGCCGATACAGTATCTATAGGAGAAGGAGTTTATATTGGCGCCAATGTCGTTATTGAGGAGGAGGTCGAGATTGGGGCGAACAGCTCAATTGGCCCCGGCACTGTCATTGGACGTGGAGTGCGTTTGGGTGAGAGCTGCAGGCTACATGCTCAGGTGACTCTCTATCACGGAGTTCGAATAGGATCGAGGGTCAACATACACAGCCATGCGGTCATTGGTGCCGATGGGTTTGGCTTTGCCTTTGATGGTGAGCGTAGCATTAAAATCCAGCAACTCGGTGCTGTTCTGATTGGCGATGATGTCGATGTCGGTGCCGGTACAACCATAGACCGCGGTGCGATCGAGGATACGATAGTCGAGGATGGCGTGAAGATCGACAATCAGGTGCAGATTGGACATAACTGTCACATTGGCGCACACAGCGTAATTTGCGGATGTACTGCCATTGCGGGTAGTGCGAAGATTGGCAGATATTGTGTCCTGGGTGGCGCAAGCGGCATGGTAGGTCATCTCATGCTGGCTGATGGCGTAAAAATCAGCGCTATGTCTCTTGTGAACAAATCGATTAGCGAGCCAGGAACCTATTCATCCGGCACAGGTCAAATGAAGGTCGCTGACTGGAAAAGGGCCATAGTCAGATTCCAACAGCTCGACAGTCTCGCCCTAAGAGTGAAAGAGCTGGAAAGGCTGATTGAAGAAGAAGGTATAGCACGCTGACCGGTTCGGGGTCTCCTCAGGCTGAGCGTAACGTTTTTCAGAGACCATCTAAGTAAATGGGTTTCACCGAATTAATTTCTTTAAGGCAATAAGATGTTAATGGACGTGCAGGAAATTAAGGAATACTTGCCTCAGCGGTATCCTTTTTTGCTCGTGGACAGAATTGTGTCAATGGAGTTGGGCAAATCGATAGTCGCCTATAAGAATGTCACAGTGAATGAACCTTTTTTCGAAGGTCATTTCCCTCACCAGCCAATCATGCCCGGTGTCCTGATTATTGAGGCTCTCGCGCAAGCTGCCGGAGTATTGGGATTCAAAAGCCAGGAAAAGAAGCCTAAAGATGGTTATCTCTATTACTTCGTCGGAGCAGATGATGTTCGGCTCAGACGTCCCGTTGTGCCCGGAGATCAGCTTAAGCTCGAGGTGAATGTCATTACAAACCGCAGGGGGGTCTACCGGTTCGCGGCGAAAGCTTCGGTGGGAGACGAGCTGGTTGGTACCATGAACATCCTTTGCGCTGAACGCAAAGTTGAGGATGGCGACACATGATTTGCAATCAATCTGAGATTGATCCGAAAGCGGAAATTGACGAAGGCGTAACTATTGGCCCCTGGTGTATCGTTGGCCCCGGAGTGCGAATTGGTGCCGGTACCGTCATCGAATCCCATGTGGTGATCCGCGCCAACACAATAATTGGCACGAACAATCGCTTTTACCAATTTTGCTCTGTGGGAGAAGATCCGGCAGATAAGAAATTTGAGGGAGAGGAGACCTGGCTGGAGATCGGTGACGACAATGTGTTCAGGGAAGGGGTCACGCTGCATCGAGGGACCGGTGCCGGAGGAGGGTATACTAAGATCGGAGACGATAATCTGATGATGGCTTATGGGCATGTGGCCCATGACTGCGTTGTCGGAAGTCACACTGTTTTCGCGAATAACGTGGGTCTGTGTGGGCATGTCATCATCGATGATTGGGCGATTCTTGGTGGATATGCCGGTGTGAACCAATTTCTTACCGTGGGGGCGCATGCGATGATCGGTGGGATGACCCACATTTCCAATGATGTGCCGGCTTACATGATCGTCAGCGGCAGACCGGCTACGGTGCGCAGCGTCAATACCATCGGCCTGGAGCGCCGCGGTTTTGATAAGGAATCGATCGCAGAAATTCGTGAGGCCTTCAAAATTTTGTATAAAAGAAACTACAGTCTTCAGGAGGCCATAGATCAGATTCGCGTTCTCAGTGAAAATTGTGCCCCCTTGGTCGCTCTTGTCGCGTCTCTGGAGTCTTCCAAAAAAGGCATTCATCGGTAATTTCCCGCTCGTGTTCAGTTTGACTGAAACCTATGGCTGAGCCCATTAAGATCGGTATAGTCGCCGGCGAAAAATCAGGCGATATCTTGGGAGCTGGTTTGATCGCTGCGCTGCGCGAGCGCTATCCCACTGCAGAATTCGTCGGGATTGGCGGTCCTGACATGGTGTCTCTTGGGTGTCGGTCGCTATTCCCGATGGAGCGACTCTCAGTCATGGGATTTGTCGAGCCACTGGGTCGGTTGCCCGAACTGCTGCACATCAAGCGGAAGCTTGAAGCCTATTTCAGGGCTCATCCCCCGTCTGTTTTTATTGGCATCGATTCGCCGGATTTCAATCTGCGGATAGAAGAAACGCTCAGGTCTAATCACATCGCCACCGTCCATTATGTCAGTCCCAGCGTCTGGGCTTACCGGAAGAACCGGATTCACCAAATAAAGCGCGCCGTAGATCTCATGCTTACGCTGTTTCCTTTTGAGACTGCGATCTATGACGAATTTGACATACCGGCAACCTGCATCGGCCATCCCCTTGCTGACCAAATAGGTTTTGAAAATAAAACGGCAGTCGCTCGTCAGATACTCAGTCTGTCACAGTCTGATCAGGTGGTGGCGCTTCTTCCGGGAAGCAGGGTCAGTGAAATTGAGCGTCTTGCTCCGATCTTTCTCGCGGCGGCGGTCAAGACGCTCCGCTCAATGCCAAAATTGAGGTTCCTGATTCCTAGCAGCGGTGCAGAAAGCCGGGCCTGTATTGAGCGTGCTCTTGCGCGGTGCAGTATATTTCTAGGCGAGCAGTTTCGCCTCGTGGACAATTCGCGGCAAGCGATGGCAGCGGCTGACTTTGTAGTACTGGCCAGCGGAACTGCGACGCTGGAAGCCATGTTGCTCCGCAAGCCAATGGCAGTTTTCTATCGGCTGGCTCCCCTTACGCATCTGATTGCCTCGAGAATCGTTGATGTACCTCATGTGGCTTTACCTAACCTTCTGGCGGGTAAGCGTCTGGTGCCTGAAGCGATCCAGGGTGAAGTCACAGAGGCGGCGGTTGAATCGCAAATTCTGAACTACTTTTCAGATCCGGATGCGTTTGTAGGGGTTTTGCGTCACTTCGACAGCCTGCATCATGAGTTACGCAAAGGAGCTTCGGAAGCGGCGTCGGCGGCCATCACTGAGCTTCTGAACCGTAGCTAAACAAATTTCATGGATTGCCCCTTGTCAGAAGAGATAATCGATTCCCGTAATGGTCGCTGGATTGCCGGGACCGATGAAGTAGGCCGGGGTCCTTTGGCAGGTGAGGTTGTCGCAGCAGCGGTTATTCTTGATCCCGCCACCCCGATCCCTGGTCTGAATGATTCAAAAAAATTGTCTGACAAACAGCGGCAGCAACTGGTCATTCTGATCAAAGAACGCGCCCTCGCCCTCGCCATCGGCCGGTCCAGCGTTATGGAAATAGACAGTATGAACATACTGCAGGCAAGCTTGTTAGCGATGCGGCGGGCAGTGGAGGCTTTGCCGCTGCGACCGCAGTTGGTGTACGTAGACGGTAACCACCTCCCGGACTGGCGGTATAAGTCGAAGGCGATCGTCAGAGGGGATGCCAAGATTCCAGCAATTGCGGCGGCTTCGGTGCTGGCGAAAGTGACGCGGGACCTCGAAATGAAGGCGCTGGATAGCCTTCACCCGGGTTATGGTCTGGCGAAGCATAAGGGTTACCCGACCAAACAGCATCTTGAAGCGCTGGCAAAGCTGGGTCCAAGTCCTATTCATCGCAAGAGCTTTGCGCCTGTTTCGGCCCTGCTCAGGTAAATATTCACAATGAAAGCGAGTATGTTAATCTGCCATCGTCGCAGGGTTCATTAGAGCGCGAGACAGCTGTTTTGGTTGCAGACACATTTACACACCTCCGGCTTCATACTGAGTTTTCCATCAGTGATGGATTAGTGACAATCGGCCCGTTGGTCAAGCGGCTGGTGGATCTTGAGATGCCAGCAGTGGCCGTAACCGATCTGGCCAATCTGTTCGGGCTGGTTAAATTCTATTCAGCCGCTCAATCGGCGGGTATCAAACCAATCGGTGGCTGCGATGTCGCGGTTGTCGGTGAGGACGGCGTGCTGACGCCGCTGGTGTTGCTGGTTCAGAGCGAACAGGGTTATCTGAACCTGACTCAGCTGGTCTCGCAGATGTACACGGCAGGCGACAGAAGCGGAGAGCCGAGGCTCTCTTACAAAGACTTCGAGGGCAAAACAGAAGGTCTTATCGCCCTGTCTGGCGCGCAGTATGGGGACATTGGCCAAGCAATTCTTGCAGATGATACCGAGCGCGCAGCTTCATGCCTTTTACAGTGGCTGAGACTCTTTCCCGATCGGTTTTACCTTGAGCTGCAGCGAGTGGGGAAGCCGGAAGAGGAAGCTTACATCGAGCGCGTACTGTCTCTGGCAATCGCGCATCATGCGCCAGTTGTTGCCACAAATGATGTGCGATTTATTGATTCCAGTGATTTTGAAGCGCACGAGGTCAGGGTCTGTATCAGCGGGCGAAGGACGCTCGACGATCCACGCAGACCGAGAAACTATACAGATCAGCAGTACCTCAAGAGCAGCCAGGAGATGGCTGAGCTGTTTGCAGATATTCCGGAAGCCTGCGTGAATGCCACTGAGATTGGTAAGCGGTGCAGTTTGTCGCTGAGTCTTGGCACCCCCTATCTGCCCAACTACCCGGTACCCGATGATAGATCGCTTGAAGCCTATCTTGAGGACCTCAGCAGGCAGGGTCTGGAAGCACGGCTGAAACAATTATTCGGCGAGACAGGGTGCAGTGAACAAAAAAGCAGTGTCTATTTTGACCGGCTCGAAATGGAGCTGGGCGTCATCAACCAGATGGGGTTTCCCGGCTACTTCCTGATTGTCATGGAGTTTATTCGCTGGGCAAAAGAGAATGATATTCCGGGCGGTCCCGGCCGGGGTTCGGGCGCGGGCTCTATCGTGGCCTATGCTTTAGGTATCACGGAACTGGACCCTCTCAGGTACGACCTGCTGTTTGAACGCTTTCTGAATCCAGAAAGGGTGTCGATGCCAGATTTTGACGTAGATTTTTGCATGAAAGGCCGAGACCTGGTGATTCAGCACGTTGCCGACCTCTACGGGCACGACGCAGTTTCCCAGATAATCACTTTCGGTACGATGGCAGCGAAAGCGGTAGTGCGAGATGTTGCCAGGGTTCAGGGTAAGCCGTACTCCCTCGGTGATAAGCTGTCTAAACTTATCCCGTTTGGGCCTGATGTGACGCTAGCAAAAGCCTTTGAGGAAGAGCCGGATTTGTCACAATTCGTTGACAGCGACGAAGACGCCCAGGAAGTCATGGACATGGCCTTCAAGCTCGAAGGGATTACGCGTAATGTCAGTACGCACGCTGGCGGGGTGGTCATAGCGCCGACTAAACTGACCGACTTTACGCCACTATACTGTGAAGAAAGCGGTGGCGCACTGGTGTCTCAGTTCGACAAGAATGATGTCGAAACTGCTGGTCTGGTCAAGTTTGATTTTTTAGGCCTTCGTACGCTCACGATCATTGACTGGGCGGTGAAGATGATCAATGAGCGTCAGAGCCAGGTAGAACCCCTCGCCATTGATGCCTTGCCCCTGGATGATGAATCGGTGTACCGGATCCTGCAAAAGGGAGAAACCACCGCGTTATTTCAGCTCGAATCACGCGGGATGAAAGAGCTAATCAAGAAACTCAAGCCTAGTAGCTTTGAGGACATTATTGCGCTGGTTGCACTGTTCCGTCCTGGGCCCCTTCAGTCAGGTATGGTTGATGATTTCATTGAGAGGAAGCACGGCCGTACCGAAGTCGCTTATCCGCACCCTGAGCTGGAGCCGGTGTTGTCCAACACCTACGGCGTTATTCTCTATCAGGAGCAGGTGATGCAGATTGCGCAAGTGCTCGCAAACTACACCCTGGGTGGGGCTGATATTCTGCGTAAGGCCATGGGTAAGAAAGACCCGACTGTGATGGCGAGGCAGCGCGATCTGTTTATGGAAGGTGCAGTAGCGCGACAGATAGACCAGGATCTGGCCGGTTCAATTTTTGATCTCATGGAAAAATTCGCCGGCTATGGTTTTAATAAGTCGCACTCTGCTGCCTATGCGCTGGTCTCCTATCAGACGGCCTGGCTCAAAGCACACTATCCGGAGTTTTTCATGGCAGCGGTCTTGTCCGCAGATATGCAGAACACGGATAAGATTGTGATGTACGTCGACGAATGTCATGCAATGGGTCTCAAAATAGTGCCGCCGGACGTTAATGTCGGTCAGTTCAACTTCACGGTGAATTACAGCGGAGAAATTGTTTATGGCCTTGGCGCCATCAAGGGGCTGGGTGAAGGGCCGATTGAGGCAATAATATCCGAACGACAAAAAAAACCTTTTGAAAGTTTATTGGACTTTTGCCACCGCTTGGATCCTCAATTGGTCAACAGACGCTCACAGGAAGTTCTGATCAAGTCAGGCGCATTTGATAACCTGATGGAAGGCGGTCCCGATGTTGTTAGGGCTGCGCTGCTGACGCTGTTACCCGGGTCCATACGGGCTGCTGAACAAAGCAAACGGAATTCTGAAAGCAGGGTAGATGATCTATTTGGGGATATTGCCCCTGAGGCACCAACCGGCGAGAACCACAGTTCGGGCGCCAGTTTTTACGCCTGGAGTGAGCAGGAGCGTTTGCAGGCAGAAAAAGCAACGATCGGGCTGTATTTGTCAGGTCATCCTATTGAAGAATTTCTTCCAGAGCTGTCAAAACTAACCCGTAGTCGCCTGTCGGGATTACGCCCTGAGCGCGGCACCCAATTGGTCGCCGGTTTGCTGTATGAATTCAGAACCATGCAAACGAGGACCGGCGATACCATGGCGTTCCTCACGCTCGATGATCGCAGTGCCCGCTTTGAGCTGTCATTGTCTGCCCGGGATTATGAGAGGTACCGGGACCAGCTACAGCTTGATTCGATCATTATCGCCGAATGTACGGTCAGCGTCGACGATTATAACGACGGCATGCGTGGCCGCGCCAAGCAGCTGATGAGTTTACTCGAGGCGCGCAAACGCTTCGCGAAACGCCTCGCAGTCCGGCTGCGCTCAGAGGAGCTGATGCCGGCCTTTTGCGACCATCTGGCTTCGATTCTCCGCCCCCATTGTCAGGCAGCCCAGGCTGACTCGAATCTGCCAGGCATGCCGGCGGGATCAAACGGCTCTGGCTCAACGTCCGGAGATCGTCGGCCGGATTCCGGATGCCGGGTCATTATCGACTATCAGCGCGCCGATTCCAGAGGGTGTATAATGCTCGGCCCGGAGTGGTTCGTCTCGCCGACCGACGAATTGCTCCAAAATTTACGCAGAGAATTTGGAAAGGACAGAATCGAACTGGCTTACAGTCAGCATGTCAGTTTGAATTAGCTTGGACGATTATGTCAGCCGATGCCAGCCCCGATTGCCCAAGCCTGCAGCTTTGAGCAATTGAAGCGGAATACTCATGGACCCGAATTACTTAGATTTCGAACAACCCATCGCGGAATTGGAGGGAAAGATCCGAGAGCTGCGTCTTGTCGGCACGGACAATGATCTCAATATCAGCGAAGAAATCCAGAATTTGCAGGACAAAAGCACCAAGCTGACTGAAAAGATCTACGCAAATCTCAGTTCATGGCAGATTTCACAGGTCGCGAGACACCCTCTGCGACCTTATACCCTGGATTTTATTGAGCACATATTTACAGATTTTGACGAGCTGCACGGAGATCGGTTGTTTGCCGACGATCTGGCAATTATCGGAGGCCTTGCCAGGCTTGATGGCCGACCAGTAATGGTTATTGGCCATCAAAAAGGCAGAGGCACCAAGGAAAAGGTACGCCATAACTTTGGCATGCCTAGACCAGAAGGGTACCGCAAAGCCAGGCGTCTGATTAAACTCGCGGAACAATACCAGCTTCCGGTGCTGAGTTTCATCGACACGCCAGGGGCTTACCCTGGCATGGATTCGGAAGAGCGCGGGATTAATGAAGCAATCGCTGAAAATATGGCGATACTGTCGAGAGTCAGGACACCCGTGATCGCGACGGTTACCGGGGAGGCAAACTCCGGTGGCGCAATCGCCATTGGCATTGCTGACCAGTTGAACATGCTGCAGTACTCCACTTATACGGTCATCACGCCGGAGGGCTGTGCGACCATCTTGTGGAAATCTGCTGACCATGCAGCGGCGGCGGCCGAAGCCATGGGAGTGACCTCCGAGCGGCTAGTCGAGCTCTGTATAGTCGATCAGACAATCCCTGAGCCGCTTGGTGGCTCCCATCGTGATGTTGCGGCAACCAGCGCCAACATAAAACAGGCATTATTGCAGCAGCTTGACAGGCTGCAGGCGATGGACCTCGACGAACTGGTCAGCCGTCGCTATGAACGTCTGATGAGCTATGGAATCAGCAGCTGAGTCAAGTCCGGGACCAGTTGGCCACAACGGGCAACACAATGAGTGACTTGGCCGTTAAACTCCTTGCGGAATTGAGCCGCGAAAGTGCGCCGGGACGTTACGTTGTCGCGCTCAGTGGCGGGTTGGACTCAACCGTTCTGCTTCATGCGTTAGCGAGTTTGCGTGATACGGATTCACTTCACGCAGAGCTTGCAGCCGTTCACATCAATCATCAGCTCTCTGATATGGCCATGGAATGGCAGGCTTTCTGCGCTGAGATTTGCCAGCAGTGGCAGGTGCCGCTGACAACCCGTGAGGTTGCTGTTTCTGCCGACGGTTCTCTGGAAGCGGCGGCCAGAGCAGCGAGGTATGACGCCTTTCGTGACCTGGTTCAAGGCGGTGACTCCTTGCTGCTTGCGCACCATCTGGATGATCAGGTCGAAACTTCCCTCTATCGGCTTCTTCGCGGTGCGGGGCCGCAGGGGCTCTCTGGGATTCCGAGAATGCGCGGTCTGGGTAAAGCTACTTTATTGCGGCCCCTGCTTGAGTTTACGCGTGCTGAGCTGCACACCTACGCGGTCGCCAAAGGCCTGCAATGGAAAGAAGATGAATCAAACCAGGATGACCGTCACGACCGGAATTTCTTGAGGCATCATGTCTTTCCGGTTCTGGAAGGTCGCTGGCCAGACTATCGCGCGAGCTGGCTTAAAAGCCTGAACTTGATGGTGGAAAGCAACGCGCTTCGAAGAGACCTGGCCGATCAGGATCTTCTTTCACTCCTTTCGCCGCGGGGCGGCTTGTTGATGGTTCATCTCGAACAGCTGAATCCGGCCCGCCAGCGAAATGTCATACGTCGCTGGGCAAAGCGGCTAGGGCTTCAGGCCTTGGGCTGGCGAATTACCCATCAGCTGGTTGATGAATTTCTGCCGGCTTCGGAGTCGGGCCCGAGTTTCGACATCACCGATTGTCTTCTGTATCGCCATGATCGCGAGTTATTTGCTGTCCGCAAAGGAGTTGCTGATGCTCCTGATCCGACCAGTTTTACTGCCAATGACCGGTCAGTGGAAATGAGGCCGGGAAATGGAGCGCTCTTGCTTTCGTCGGTGAGCGGTAACGGGATAAGCAAACGACTACAGAATTTTGCGGTGCGCTATCGCACCGGAGGAGAAACCTTGAAACTGCCGGGGCGCCCGACTAAATCTCTGAAAGATCTGCTGCATGAGGCTGGCGTGCCGCCCTGGCAGAGGCAGTGTGTGCCGCTCATTTATGCCGAGGCCGAGCTGGTCTGTGTACCCGGTATCGGGGTGGCAGAGAGCCACCAGGCTGAGCATGGCGATTCAGGTCTACACATCCAGTGGCAAGCGCCAACTCAGGTTATCACTCTGGAGCAGCCGCTGGAATCGAAAGCTGAGTAAGCGTCGAGGGCTTTGTCATAAACCAGGATACACTAATCCAGATTGAGCTTGGTGGGGCATTCTGGTAAACTGTAACTCCATCTGAGTGAGGTCGTGCCAGCGACTCACATCATCTGGGTGGGGTCTTCATGACACGATATATCTTCATTACCGGCGGTGTTGTTTCTTCTCTGGGCAAAGGCATCACCTCCGCATCTCTCGCGGCTATTCTCGAAGCCCGGGGTCTTAACATCACTCTGCTTAAGCTAGACCCTTACATCAATGTGGATCCGGGTACGATGAGTCCGTTTCAGCACGGAGAAGTCTTTGTCACGGAAGATGGCGCAGAGACTGATTTGGATCTCGGCCACTATGAGCGCTTCAGTCGGGCCAACATGTCGCAGAAAAACAATTTCACGACAGGCCGGATTTATGAAGCCGTGCTCAAGCGCGAGCGTCGCGGAGATTATCTAGGCGCGACGATACAAGTCATTCCGCACATTACGGATGAAATCAAACGCAGGGTCGTGGAGGGCGCCGGAGAAGTCGATGTCGCTCTGGTGGAAATTGGCGGCACAGTGGGAGATATCGAATCTCAGCCCTTTCTTGAAGCGGTCCGTCAGTTGCGCGTGGAGCTAGGCTCAGAGCGCGCGCTGTTTCTGCATCTTACCCTGGTGCCGTACATCAGCACTGCAGGAGAAACCAAGACCAAGCCCACTCAGCACTCGGTTAAAGAACTACGGTCAATCGGTATCCAGCCCGACATCCTGGTCTGTCGTTCAGAGCTTGAAATTGACGACTCTTCAAGGCACAAGATTGCGCTTTTCACCAATGTCGATTCGCCATCGGTGATTAGCCTGCCGGATACAGATTCCATTTATCGTGTGCCTTCAATTTTGGGTGCGGCTGGGCTTGATGACATCGTTGTGAAAAAGTTGCATCTCGACTGCCCGAAAGCAGATTTTTCGGAATGGGACAGGGTCGTTGATGCCCAGCTCAATCCGGAGAAGGTCGTCAAGCTTGCAATGGTTGGCAAATATATGGAGCTTCTTGATGCCTACAAGTCGCTCAATGAAGCAATCCTGCATGCGGGCATTCAGACTCGCACCAGGGTGGAGATCAGCTACATTGATTCGACAGAAGTCATGGGAAAAGGCGTTGAGCTTCTGGTCGGTCATGACGCCATTCTGATCCCGGGAGGGTTTGGTGAACGCGGATTTGAGGGCAAGATTCTGGCGACACAGTATGCCAGAGAACACAAGATTCCTTTTCTCGGAATTTGCTTGGGATTACAGGCAGCTGTGGTCGAATACGCTCGCCATGTCGCCGGATTGGGCAAAGCCAACAGCACGGAATTTGAGCAAGACTGCGAGCATCCGGTGATTGCTCTCATCAGCGAGTGGACCACCGCAGCAGGTACCACGGAGGTCAGGGACGAGAACTCCGATCTGGGCGGCACCATGCGCCTGGGAGGGCAAAAATGCCTGTTGGAAACCGATTCAACGACCCACCGATGTTATCGGCAGAACGAAATAGTTGAGCGACACCGCCATCGCTATGAGTTCAACAACGATTATCTCAAGGTGCTGTCGGATGCTGGCCTTAAGCTCGTTGGAAAATCTGTGGATGGTATGTTGGTGGAAGTGGTTGAGGTTCCAGATCACCCCTGGTTCGTAGGCTGTCAATTCCACCCTGAATTCACCTCGACGCCCCGTGAGGGACATCCCCTGTTCAGCGGCTTCATTGAGGCTGCTGTCGTCTATAATTCGCATCAGTCCGTTGCGGAGGCTACTGCGGTGGACGGCGTTGCGGCAGAATCTGCCAGTGCCTGAGCGTCACTGGATCCATGACTGACTGCTGCGCATGAACACTCAACAACTATCCATTGGCGACATTCTTGTCGGGAACAACTTGCCCTTTGTGCTGTTCGGTGGGCTCAATGTTCTCGAATCGAGAGAACTCAGCCTGGAAACGGCGGCCTGCTTTCAGCAGGTTTCGCAGAAGCTCGGGATCCCTCTCGTTTTTAAGGCATCTTTTGATAAAGCCAACCGGTCATCACTGCATTCTTATCGCGGCCCGGGTCTGGAAGCCGGGCTGCAGTGGCTGGAGGAGATCAAATCGGGCCTCGGTCTTCCGGTAGTCACTGATGTCCACGAGCCGCATCAGGCTGCTTTGGCAGCAGAGGTTGCGGATGTGATTCAACTGCCGGCGTTTTTATCCCGTCAGACCGATCTTGTTGAGGCGATGGCAAAAACCGGCGCTGCGATAAATATCAAAAAAGCCCAATTTCTTGCGCCTGCTGAAATGTCCCATATTCTGGAGAAATTTGAGCAAGCCGGAAATGCAAGGCTGATGTTGTGCGAGCGAGGCAGTAGTTTCGGTTACAACAACCTGGTTGTGGATATGCTGGGTTTCCAGACGCTCAAGCGCTTTGGGTATCCGGTCCTGTTTGACGTGACCCACGCGCTGCAGCAGCCCGGGGCGCTTGGCCACGGGGCTGGCGGGCGCCGGGAACAGGTTACCCATCTGGCCAAGGCGGGCCTTTCCCAGGGGCTTGCCGGTTTGTTTCTCGAGGCGCATCCCGATCCGGATCAGGCCAAATGTGATGGCCCGTGTGCGCTACGTCTGGACGCATTGGAAACTTTCCTTAGCCAGATGAAAGCACTGGACGAATTGGTTAAAGCTCAGCCTGAGTTGGTAACTCTATAGCAGAAAAATTCTGCAAAAACTCTATAAGGTATTGAAATGTCAGAGATTACCTCTATTCTTGCTAGGGAAATACTGGATTCGCGCGGTAACCCCACCGTAGAAGCAGACGTGGTGCTGGCCAGTGGTGCCCAAGGCAGTGCCTGTGCACCGTCTGGCGCCTCAACCGGTTCTAGAGAAGCGCTGGAATTGCGAGACAAGGATCCACAGCGCTACTCCGGAAAAGGCGTGCAAGCCGCGGTAATGCACGTCAATACTCAGATTCAGGATGCCCTGAGGGGCCACGAAGTCAGCGACCAGGCGGGTCTGGATCAGGCGATGCTCGACCTTGACGGCACAGAAAACAAAGCTGTGCTGGGCGCGAATGCCATTCTGGCCGTCTCGCTGGCGGCAGCAAAAGCCGCCGCCGCCGAGGCAGGAATGCCACTTTTCGCATACCTGGGTCAAATCAACCGCGAGGATCAATTTTCGCTGCCAGTCCCTATGATGAATATCGTCAATGGTGGCGAGCATGCCGACAATAACGTGGATATTCAGGAATTCATGATCCAGCCCACCGGAGCGCCGAGTTTTCGGGAGGCGCTTCGATACGGCGCTGAAATCTTTCACGCGTTGAAATCAGTTCTGCAGCAACAGGGGCTCAGTACAGCGGTAGGAGATGAAGGCGGCTTTGCCCCTGATCTGCCTTCCAATGCCGCCGCGCTGGATGCCATCTTACTTGCTGTAGACAAAGCCGGTTTTCGCATTGGTGAGGATATTCATCTGGCGCTGGACTGTGCGGCCTCCGAATTTTATTCAGGGGGTAAGTATGTCCTCAAAGGTGAGGGGAAAAGCTACAGTTCGGATGAGTTTGTGGAGTATCTTGCGCAGCTGACAAACAATTATCCGATTTTGTCCATTGAGGACGGAATGGATGAATCAGATTGGCAAGGATGGGCTAAATTATCTGTCGAACTAGGCGATAAGGTTCAACTAGTGGGGGATGACTTATTCGTGACCAACACGAAAATCCTCAAACGCGGTATCGAGGAAGGAGTGGCTAACTCTATTCTGATCAAATTCAATCAGATAGGTTCACTTAGTGAGACTTTGGAGGCGATTAATCTGGCGAAAACGGCCGGTTACACCGCTGTAATATCCCACCGTTCCGGCGAGACTGCTGATACGACAATTGCCGACCTTGCTGTGGCGACCGCAGCGGGTCAGATTAAAACCGGCTCGCTGTGCCGTTCTGACCGCGTGGCCAAATATAACCGGCTGTTGAGAATTGAAGAAATGCTGGGAACCTCGGCTCAATACAATGGAATCGGCGAATTTGCCCGGTTCAAGGTGACTTCCTGACGGCCATGAAACTTTTGCTCGCCACATTGGGTCTGTTGATTCTAGTTCTGCAATATCAACTCTGGGTGGGCGATGGCAGCGTGCGTGCGCTTAGTCTTCTGGAGCAATCCCTCGACGACCAGCGCCAGATCAATGCTGATCTGCAGGCGAGAAACCGCTTGCTTGAGATTGAAGTGCTTGATCTGAAAACCGGTTTTGAGGCGGTGGAAGAAAGGGCGCGTTCCGAACTCGGTATGATAGGCAGTGATGAAACGTTCGTTCTTGTTATCGAGTAGGCGGAAAGCGCGAGTTAGGTGCTTAATGTCGGCAAACTCGATCCAACGTTCTGAGTAGCGAATGGCGATCTGGGCTATCGTACCAGCGGCGGGGGTCGGCAAGCGAATGGGGACTGAGATCCCTAAGCCATATTTGTCGATCTGCGGAAAAACTGTGCTGCAGCATACCCTGGAACGCCTGGGACGCGTCAGGGCGCTTTCCGGAGTGGTCCTGGTATTGCACCCAGATGATGAAACGCCATTTCCTGCAGGAATTCCCCAGAGTTTGCCCGTCAGGATAGCGCGTGGGGGTCATGAGCGCTGTCATTCTGTGCTCAATGCTCTGAAGATTTTGGAGCCCGAGCTGGCATCTGATGACTGGGTTTTGGTGCATGATGCTGCCCGGCCCTGCTTGAGGCCTTCAGAGGTAGACAGACTGATTGAGGCGGCTGGCAAGCATGACGTGGGCGGTGTGCTTGCAGCACCGGTCACCGATACATTGAAGCGGGCCAATAATGGAGGTGAGGTTGCCGGAACCGTCGATCGAACAGCTCTGTACCGAGCGCTGACGCCTCAGCTATTTCGCTTTAATATCCTGAACCGTGCGTTGCAACTCGCTGCTGATCAAAACAGGATCGTAACAGATGATTCTGCCGCCATTGAGTGTCTTGGATTGTCTCCTCTAATCGTTCCGGGTAGCACAGATAACATCAAGATAACCCAGGAATCCGATCTTTTACTGGCAGAGCTCATCATGCAACAACAAAACTCACAGGGGGTGGAAATCCCATGAGCGCAGACAGGTTTCGAATTGGTCATGGATTTGACGTGCACCGGTTCAGTGAAAAATTTGACCCTGACAAACCGCTGATGCTCGGTGGGCTCAAGATCGAAGAGCCGCGAAGCCTTCTTGCTCACTCGGACGGCGATGTTGTGCTGCACGCCGTTTGCGACGCTATCCTCGGCGCGATCGGTGAGGGCGATATCGGCCAGCATTTTCCGGATACGGACGAGGCATTTGCCAATGTGGTCAGCAGCCTACTGCTGAAACAGGTTCTGCAGCATGCCTCAGGTAATGGCTGGTTTCCGGTGAATGTTGATATCACAGTGATTGCTCAGGCACCAAAACTTGCGCCCTACAGAGAGGTGATGCGCGAGCGGCTAGCGGATCAGATGGGACTGAAGGCTTCACAGGTTAATGTCAAAGCTACCACCACTGAAGGGCTTGGATTCATCGGGCGTGAGGAAGGTATCGCCTGCCACTGTGTTACCTTGCTGGGTTCAGTCATCTAGCATGAGCGGGGAGGAATCGTTTCCGCCCCTCGAATCCCAAGCCTACGTGCTGGGCAGGCCAGAGCACAGGGCCAGAATCAAACTGCAGCATGACGATTTCGTCGTCACTGAGATATTGGGATTTGAGCCCAGCGGTGATGGCGAACACCTGATGTTCCTGGTCGAAAAATCAGGTCAGTCCACGAGAGAGGCTGCGCGAAAAATATCCCGAATTCTGGCCATCGATGAGCGGGATGTCGGCTATTCGGGCATGAAGGACCGGAGGGCACGGACCCGCCAGTGGTACAGCGCCCGGGTGGAGCAGCTGAATGAGGGTGCCTCTGCGCGCTTCGAGCAGGCGGGTCTCGACATACTGAGGATGGAGCGTAATTACCGAAAGCTGCGTATCGGCTCGCACAAATCAAATCAGTTCCGCCTCTTGCTCAGAGGCTTCTCTGGCTGTGCGCAGGACTTTGAGCGCAGATTGCAGCTTCTCGAAGCATCCGGAGTGCCCAACTACTTTGGCAGCCAGCGTTTTGGTCGTGAGTCAAGTAACCTCCCGGAAGCATTGGCTATGCTCCGGCGGCCGGTGGGACAGAGTCGGATCACGCATAAACATCGCGAATCGCGCTCAATTCTCTTCTCAGCGGCAAGAGCCTATGTTTTTAATCAGCTGCTCTCTCGTCGGCTTCGGTGCGATAACTTGTCAACCTATGTCGAGGGTGACGTATTGAACCTGGACAAAACCAAGCGCTTTTTTACTGTGGCAGCTGACTCCTGGAATCAAGATCTGGTTGATCGGTTGGAGAGTCTGGATATCCACCCTACGGGACTGCTGCCCGGTAAGCCGGGGAGCAACAATAGGTATGTAACTCGTGGGATTGCGGCCGATATGGAAAATGCAGTGTGCAAAGAATTTGCGGAAATTGTGCATGGCTTGGCCCGGTGGGGAATAGAGGAGGGGCGTCGCCCCTTGCGCTTCAGAATAGAAGGGCTCGATTGGCGTTGGCTGGATTCAGAAACTCTGGAGCTCTCATTCAGCTTGCCGACGGGGGCCTATGCGACCAGCTTGCTCCGAGAACTGTGTCAGGTAGAGGATTTTTCTGGTACTGATCACGCACACCTTTGAGTAGATAGGATATTGAGTTGTATGCAGAATCTAAGTGGGATCGGTATGACGTCGCAGCGGACTCGGGAAAGACTTCTCGGTCGGTTGATGGATCAGGGCATTCAGAGTCTGGAGGTGCTCGACATCATGCGTTCGACGCCCCGCCATATTTTTTTGGATGAAGCGCTCGCGCATCGGGCTTATGAAGATGTGGCACTGCCTATCGGGCACAATCAAACAATCTCGCAGCCTTACGTGGTTGCCCGCATGAGCGAGGCGATAGTGAAAACGGGTACCATGAACAGAGTGCTTGAGATCGGAACCGGCTGCGGATACCAGACTGCGGTCATTGCTCAGCTTGCCAAGCAGGTCTTTACGGTTGAGCGAATCAAGGCGCTGTCTGAGCGCGCCAAGAAAAATCTGCGGGTCCTTGGATTGCGCAATATAGAATTCAAACATGATGATGGGAGTTTGGGCTGGGCTGATCACGGGCCATTTGACGCCATCATTACCACCGCAGCGCCCCGCCAGGTCCCGGTAGAGTTGCTGTCGCAGCTAGCTGATAGTGGTCGTTTGATCATTCCTGTTGGCGGAGAAGACTATCAGGAGCTTAAGCTGATTCGCCGAGAGGGCTCAGAATTTACTGAACAAATATTGGATGAGGTCCGCTTCGTGCCCTTGCTGATGGGGCAGGTGCGATCCTAAACTGATCTGAATACTCCGATATCGTAGACAAAAGTGTCTGACTTCATGCCCAACCCTGAACGTCGCCGGCGCGAGTTTCTTTCTCTGTTCGGAAAGGGCTTTGCCATGGGTTTGGGGGATTCGGTGCCCGGCGTTTCTGGTGGCACCATTGCAGTAGTCACCCGCATTTATGAAGAGCTCATCTTCAGCCTTCGCCGGCTTGATCTCACCTTCTTACGCTTGCTTGTGCAACTCAAAGTGGTTGAGTCATGGCGTCACATTAACGGCAGCTTTCTGCTGATTTTAGCGCTAGGCATGCTGTCGGGCCTGCTGCTTTCTGCAAATTCCGTGCTGTATTTGCGCAGTAATCAAGCTGAAGCGCTGATGGCTTTCTTCTTCGGGCTGATTCTCGCTTCTGTGGCGCTGTTGTCCCGCGAGATTCCTTCGGTGCGTTGGCAATTCCTTGCGGCAGCACTTGGCGGCAGCCTGCTAACCGCACTGATCGGTTCGCTGGAACCTGCGGGTGCGTCAGAGCTGCATCCTGCTTACCTGTTTTTTTGCGGAATCGTCGCCGTCAGCGCGATGATTCTGCCCGGTCTGTCAGGTGCTTTCATCCTGATTCTGCTGGGTGCTTATGACACCATGTTAATCGCGCTGACCAGCTTTTACTGGCTGCGTATTGGCGTGTTCCTCGCCGGATGCGTCTCGGGTTTGCTGTTATTCAGCCGGTTGCTGTCACGCTTACTGCGCGCTAATCGCGCGCTTTGTTTCAGTGCGATTTGCGGGATGTTACTGGGCTCTCTGCCGCTCCTCTGGCCCTGGAGGGCAGCAAGCCCGGTGGATTCCGTCGCCGAGAAAACCGCCTGGGCGCTACAATCGGCTCCTGTTTGGCCGCTAACCTACTCAGAAACGACCGGGGAAGATCCTCAACTGCTTGCGGTTGCAATCAGCTTCCTTTTGGGGGCAGCCCTGGTTCTTATGCTCGGCCGGTTGGCATCACAACAGCCCGAGGCAAGGAAACCTGATCCGGTTGTCGAATCATGAGCAAAGTGACCCCGCAAACCTGTCGGCGTCTCAGTCCGGTAACGCAAAGAGCGTTGACTATGCTGATGTCGCTCGCTCTGGCTGGCTGCAATTCACATCAGGCCCCGGTGTCAGAGCAGAGTCAGCGACTTGAGCGAACTGCTCCGATGATCTTTAGCAGTAACACCAGCGGAGACAGGCAGTTGGTCGAAACGTCGCTCCCGAGCCGGGTGCTTTCCGTAGAAACGCGTCCCGAAATTGTCTCCAGCGTCAGAGAAGCCCTGTCCGATGCCGCGGTCTCTCGGGCAGCGCCGCAGCAGGCCTCAGGTGTGGCCCGACAGCCACTTACGTCGAGCAGGGCCTCGCGTGAGCCGATTGCTGAAAAGTCGCCGGTACCGGTTGAAACAGCATCTGCTTCTGACTTCAATCTGGTGTCCACGCCGGTATCGCATTTGGTGAGCGCTGGGGACACGCTGTTTTCGATTGCGTTTCAATATGACATGGACTTCAGAAGTCTGGCTCTGGCAAACGGGCTGAATCCTCCTTACACCATCTTCGTCGGCCAGCAGCTGCAGCTAAAGGCGGCAGCTGCAATCGCCGACGCAGCAGTGCAGGCTGTGGGTGAAGGGATTAACTCAGCGATCAATGCCGTACCGGTTGGCGGTGAATCTTCGAGTTCACTGAGGCAGCCTGGCGCTCGGCCCGATATCGGGCAGTTGCGCTGGTCGTGGCCCCATCAGGGACAGATAGCGACGCCGTTTCAACCACAGCTCACCAAAGGGGTCGACATCTCTGGCACAGTCGGCGACCCAGTTCTTGCGGCAGCGAGCGGAGACGTGGTGTATTCCGGCAGAGGCGTCCAGGGGACGGGCAATCTGATTATTATCCGACACTCTGATCGCTACCTGAGTGCCTATGCTCACAACAGCGTCATGCTGGTATCTGAGGGTCGTCGGGTGATTGCGGGGGAGAAAATTGCGGAACTTGGCGTGAACCCCCAAGGTGTGCCGATGCTGCACTTTGAGATCCGGCAGGAGGGCGAGCCTATCGATCCTTCGCTGCTGCTTCCCGGTCGACCGGTTCCCCAGATCGCCCAATAAGGTAAGAGAGCACCATACCTCGCAAAGGGCTGATTAGGCGCGTCAGCCAGCGCTCAGGGCCGGGCAAGCGGCTCGTAAGCTGCGGGCCGCCGCCAGCATAACGCGCCTCAGGGGCGGTCTAGCGCTCCAGATACTGGAGTTTGTTGGGTTTGTCAGCCCACTGTTCTGCCTCGGGTAGCGGCTCTTTCTTTTCTGTGAGGTTGGGCCAGACTTCTGCAAGTTCTGCGTTCAGTTTCAGATACTCTTGCTGATCCTCAGGGAGCTCATCTTCGGCATAAATGGCGTCGACCGGACATTCAGGTTCGCACAGTGCGCAGTCAATGCATTCATCTGGATGAATCACCAGAAAGTTAGGGCCTTCATAAAAGCAATCAACCGGACACACTTCTACACAGTCCGTGTGTTTGCAACGTATACAGTTATCTCCAACGACGAATGTCATGATTCGACCTACCCCTAATGTAAGCTCTTTGTGTCAGTCTCGGTATTGATGAGACCGGCGGTCTGAAGTGATGTGTGTCTGGCTACCGGTCCCCGTCTGAGAGGCAATGTTAGCAGCATTTAATCGGGTTTTCCCAAGCGGTAATTACTGCGAGAGGCGCTTCTTCAGATCATAGAGAATAGCAAGCGCCTCTTTGGCTGAAATTTCGTCGGGATCAATTTTTTCCAGGAAATCCAGTGCCGGATGAGCTTGTGTCCTGGAAAGTTCGGTTTGCAGCGATGGGGTTTCGTCTCCGGCCGGCTCTCGGATAACACTGCCCGGATGGGGGTCATTCCGCTCTAGTTCGTCAAGTTTCTGGCGAGCGGATTGAATGACCGGTATCGGGACCCCCGCCAGTTGTGCAACTTGCAGACCATAGCTTTGATTGGCTGGCCCAGCTTTGACGCTGTGCAGGAATACTATGCCGCTGTCATGCTCTGCGGCGTCCAGGTGCACATTGCTGATGTTGGGCAAACTGTCAGCCAGTGTCGTGAGTTCGAAATAATGGGTCGCAAATAAAGCATAGGCCTGGAGTTTCTCTGCGACAA
>CACJWK010000032.1 GCA_902597095.1 uncultured Pseudohongiella sp. | reverse complement strand
TCGCACAGGCGGGTATACCTACGACAAGCGTCTGATTAAGGAACTCGGTCTGTTGGGTCTTCGCATCAATCCGGTTTCCCTGCCCCAGTGCAGCCTGGACATGAACCAGAGCGCAAGGCGCAGTGTTCAGGAAAAACTGGCGGCAATTCCGGAGGGTTCCGTGGTGGTAATGGACGGGCTTGCACTGGGCGTGCTCGACCGCGAAACCACCGAAGTGCGCCATCGCCTGCGTCTAGTTGCGCTCTGCCATCATCCACTGGCTCTGGAGTCGGGTCTGAACCCGGTCGAGCAGTCCCGGTTGTTTGAGTCTGAGCGGCTGGCGCTCGCGAATGTTTACGCAACGCTGGTCACCAGCGACAGCACCCGCCGTATTCTGACAGACAATTTCGGCGTAAGTGAAGAGAGCATCACCGTCGCCGTGCCGGGTACCGACCGCAGACCATTCGCTGCATGTACGGGGAGCCCGCCCCGTCTACTGACCGTGGGGTCATTAACTCGGCGTAAGGCGCACGATGTTCTGATCTCGGCGCTCGCCGATCTTGCAGTACTGGACTGGGAAGCCCGGTTTGTGGGTGGTGATCATTTCGATGCCCCATGGGCGCAGAGACTGCGTGCGCAGGTGGCTGCGGAAAACCTCGGGCATCGTATTCAGTTTGCCGGTCTGGTGCCGGATATCGAACCCGAGTATCAGCGGGCGGATGTCTTCATCCTGCCCTCGAGGTTTGAAGGTTACGGAATGGTTTTCGCTGAAGCACTGTCAGCTGGATTGCCGGTGATTGCTGCGAAAGCCGGTGCAGTACCCGATGTGGTCCCTGGCACAGCAGGTCTTCTGGTCGCCCCCGACGATCCGGAGGCCTTGGCCGGAGCTATTCATAAGCTACTTACGACCGCAGGCTTGCGGCAACAGCTTCAACAAGGTGCCAGAGCATGCGCAGCTGAATTGCCAACCTGGCGAGACAGCGCAGAAAAAGTGTGCAGGCGACTCAGGGAGGTGAGCCAGGCATGACGGGCTTCAGTGTGGACTGGTTGAATCTGAGGGAAGCTGCCGACCGGCAGGCGCGGAACAGCGAATTATTGCGCGTCGCGACCACATTCGCTTTCTCGGGTGTGGATTCACAGGCGGTTGTGGTAGATCTGGGTGCGGGCACGGGTTCGACCTACAGAACATTTGGCCAACGTCGCTTTCCAGCTGAATTTGCGCCGACCTGGCGCTTTGTTGATAACGACAGAGGACTGCTCGGAGAAGCTGCCCGTCGCGCGGATCAAAACCACCTGATTGAAACCTATGAACTTGACCTGAACCAGGTTGCACAGTTGCCACTGATAGCAGTTCGACTGATTACTGCCTCTGCACTGTTTGATCTGGTCTCGGCCCCGTTTATTGACCGCTTGATCGCTGAAGTGGATGCAGCCTCTGCAGGCCGGCCAGTAGGCATCTATGCGGCGCTAAACTATGACGGCTCAACCTGCTGGGATCCGGTGCATCCATTTGATCAGCAGGTGCTGGAGGCATTCAATGAGGATCAGACTACGGATAAAGGTTTTGGGCCTGCGCTCGGGCCTGACGCCTGCAACTATGTCAAACAAGCTCTGGAGCAAGCTGGCTTCGGTGTGCAGCTAGCCGCAAGCCCGTGGCAACTCGAAGGCAAGGACGCTCAGCTGGTTGCTGAATTGATACAGGGAATCGGCAGCGCGGTGCAATCATGCCCTGAGCTAGTGCGAGAGGACATCGCTGACTGGCTTGCGTTCAGACTTGCTCATGTTGCGACCGGTTCTTGTACAGTGGGGCACACTGATTTGCTGGCTATCCGGGAACCCTGAGACGACGGATGCGCTCCAGGAAATTGACCGAACGGGTCTGTCTGTCTAAGCTGTGTCACTGACAGAGCCTATAAGAATAAAGCAATCCTGATGGAGCAACCTGGCGTATTCCCTACTCGCCGGCCAATCGGGTCGGTCCGTCTATGAAGGAGTCGTGATGTCGATCATTTTCAGCCACCGTTCGCTGGTGATTTGGCTGGCGGGATGCGCGCAGGCCTGGCTTGCCGCAGGTGCTTGTGCTGACGCAGCGGACTGGCAAATAGATCCGGATCATTTTTCTATCGCCTTCGAGGCTGAACACATTGGTTACCAGCAGCAGCTTGGGTTTTTCCTAGAGGGTTCGGGTCAGTTCCGCTTTGATCCCAATACAGATGTACTCAGTAGTGGGCGTGTTGAAATTGTCTCAGGCAGTTTGTTCAGCAATCACGGTGCCCGGGACAATCATCTCAAGGGGAGGGATTTTCTGAACGCCAGACGGCATGCTCTGATTGTCTTTGAGGTTTCGGAGTATCTTGCTGCTGACGGAGTCTTGCGCGGCAACCTGACGATGCTTGATGAAACTCATCCGGTGGACCTCGCTGTTGTGGTGAATAAACAGGCGGTGTATCCGTTTGGGCATCGTAAGGAAACTCTTGGCATTTCAGCCAGTGCTGCCATTCTTCGCAGTCAGTGGGGCATGGATTATGGTGTGGCCAATAACATGGTCGGGGATGAAGTTATATTGCGTTTCGAATTCGAAGCGATACGACAATAAAAAAGCTATACAGCGACACTTGACCCTATCTTATTAGCCAGCAGTGCGGAATTTTGAAGCAAACAGGATTTACACGTAGGATAAGTAACCATGACTGACCCGACTGTAAACAGAGTGTCTGAAGCGCGGATCCCGACGGAGTACGGAGAGTTCACGCTTGGCTACTACGAGAACAGCCTTGATGACAAAGCCCATCTGACTTTTCACATGGGTGACATCTCGCAGAAATCTGACGTGCTGGTGCGTGTACATTCTGAGTGTCTGACCGGAGACGTCTTTGGTTCGCGGCGCTGTGATTGTGGCGAACAGCTTGACCATTCGTTGCGCATGATTGCAGAACAGGGCGGCGGCCTGCTCATTTACCTGCGACAGGAAGGGCGGGGTATCGGTTTGCTACAGAAAATACATGCCTATAATCTGCAGGACAAAGGGCATGATACGGTTGATGCCAACTTGCTGCTCGGTCATGCAGCCGATGAGCGCAGTTACATCCTGGCGACGCTCATCCTGAAAGAGTTGAACATCCATTCTGTGCGACTGATTACAAACAATCCTGACAAGATTTCAGCGCTGGAGGCTGACGGTATAACAGTCAGTGAGCGGGTGGAGCTGAGAGATTTTATCAACGCAGACAATTCGGATTATCTGATTACCAAAGTCAGGCGGATGAACCACCTGCTGAACGTGCCCGATGAGGCAGTCCAGCTCGCTGAAGAAATTCATGAGTCTGAATGAGCAGGTTGAAAACTGGTTGCGGGAGCGCACTGCGGCCTTCTTTTCTTCTGACAGACCTTTTATCACGCTGACTTATGCCCAGAGCTGGGACGGCAGCATCACTACCCGGTCGGGAGAGACGCTCTGTTTTAGCGGGCCAGAGGCCACTCGCCTCACCCATCAGCTTCGCAGCCTGCACGATGGCATCTTGGTGGGTATCGGAACCGTGCTGAGCGATGATCCACAGCTGACCGTACGAAAGTGGGAGGGAGACAATCCCCAGCCCATCGTGCTTGACAGCCAGCTCCGCACGCCAGCGAGCGCAAAAGTTTGCCACCATCCTGATAAACGATGCTGGATCTTGACCGTAAACGGGCTGAGTGAGGCTTTGAGCCCTGAGGCATCGGTGATCCGGTTGGACGGCGCTGGCAGTGGTGATGCGGAGGTTCCCCTGCCCCGGGCGATGGGGCTGCTCAGGGAGCGTGGCATCCGTTCCCTGATGGTCGAAGGCGGAGCAGCGGTCATCACCTCTTTCCTCAAAGCAGAGCTCGTTGACGCTCTGGTGCTGACACTGTCACCAAAACTGGTGGGCGGTTACAAAGCGGTTTATGAACTGCTGGGCGGTGGCGACAGGAATTCCCCCGGCATTACGTCGGTTCATTCCTGTCAGGCCGGTGATGATGTTGTGGTCTGGGGTGACCTTCAATACGGCGGGCACTCGTCATGAAGTCACAACAGCTCTGGTTTACCGGCCCACACTCGGTTGAGGTGAGAGATAAAAAATTGGAAGTCTCCGACGCTCGCGATGTGCTGGTTAGAAATGTCTGCTCAGCCCTCAGCGCCGGGACTGAGATGCTGGCGTTCCGAAATCAGCTTCCTGATTCTCTGGCTCTGGATGAAAGTATTGAGGCACTGTCCGGTCAGGCCGTGCGGTATCCGCTTCAGTATGGTTATGCCTGCGTCGGAAAAGTTGAAGCAATTGGGGAAGACGTTGAACCGGACTGGTTTGGCAAAACGGTATTCTCGTTCCAGCCTCACTGCAGCAGTTTTGTTGCCAGCCCGGCGGCCCTGATTCCGGTGCCGGCGGATATCGATCCCTATGCTGCAGTCTTTCTGGCGAATATGGAAACAGCCGTTAATTTCCTGCTGGATGCCTCGCCAAAGATGGGTGAACGGGTTCTCATCGTCGGGCAGGGGATCGTCGGTCTGCTGACTTCCGGGCTGCTTGCCCAGTTTCCGCTCGCCGGTCTGTTTGCCGTGGAAAGTATCGCTGACCGACAGCGCTGGGCTGAACAAAGTGGCGTAAACCGGGTCTTTGATATCAATCAGCCGGACGAATTGGTTGAACTTCACAACGTCCTGCGCCCGAATGAACAGTATGGGGGCGCGGATCTGATTATTGAAGTGTCCGGCTCTCCTGAGGCGCTCAATCTGGCGGTTGATCTGTGCGGCTACGCGGGGCGGATTCTGGTCGGCAGCTGGTACGGTACCAAGCGTGCTGCAATCAATCTGGGCGAGCGCTTTCATCGCAATCGAATGCAGATTGTCTCGTCTCAGGTGAGCTCTATCGCGCCTGAAAACAGCGGGCGGTGGGATCCGGGGAGGCGGTTTGAGGTTGCCTGGGAAATGATCAGGCGATGTCAGCCAGAACAGTTCATTTCTCATCGGTTTTCGCTGCCGTCTGCCGGGCAAGCCTACGAGTTACTCGATAAGAACGCCGGGGAAGCCTTGCAGGTAGTCTTCGATTATGGTCGTTGATCAGGCAGACTACCGACCGCAGGGTCAGGTTTCAGTGCTGAACGGGTCAGCGTCGCGGTTGTCCCCTGTCAAACAAAACGCCGACCCGTTGTGACGGGCCGATACACAAATTACCAGTCGAGGAGCCTTTGATGTACACAGTGTCAGTAAAGCAGGATCTCATCGCTCAGCATTATCTGATCGGGGGTGACTGGGGCGCGGAAAATGAGCCCCATTCCCACCATTATGAGGTAGAAGTCAGACTGGAGTCGGCAGAGCTCGACCAGCATGGCTATCTTGTCGACATTGTTAAGATAGACGAAGAGCTGCAGGCGGTAGTGGATTATTTTGGTGACAGCATGTTGAATGACCTGCCGGAATTTGCCGGCCTGAACCCAAGCATCGAGCACTTCAGTCGCATCGTCTGTGAAAAGATGCTCTCCGGCATTGCACCTCCCGGCACCGGGCGATTCACCATCCGAATCTGGGAAAACGCGACCTGCTGGGCCGCCTATGGCAAGGATTATTGATCAATCGATCTAGAATTCAGAGTGGGCAGGACAAGTGCGCCACTGAGCAACAAGCTCAGATCGCGCACCCGCATCAACACCACCACGCTGGCTGCCATGCTCAGGGGTAGTCCCAGAGCCTGAAATGACCAGAACAAACCTGCTTCTACCGACCCGATGCCGCCCGGCAGAGGCAGCAGAAAGGCCAGGCGCATCACGGTAAAAAGCAGGATAAAGTCCGTGCCGTCGAACGGCACCTGCGCGAGACCCAGAAGAAACCAGAACTCGACAATCATGCCTGCCCAGGCCAGACAGGAGGCGAGCATCGCAAGGCCCAGGGCGCGGCGATGGTTTGCAGTCAGACTGCGAAGTTGGTAGCTAATCTCATCCCGGTGTTCGCCGAGTCTCTTGAGGCGAGGATGTTGTTGCCAGTGTTCGACCTGACGTCGGATAAACCGCCGTAGCCACATGGGCATGACTGCGAGCACCGAAACCGCGCCGACCATCAATAGCACAATGCCGAACAAACCTACGAAAAGGAGACTCCAGTCCATGCCGGGGATTGCCCCTGAGCCCAGCAATAACAGGACGGCAACGAGCAGAACGCTGAAATTCACAAACAGCTCAAAAAACCGGTCGAGACCGACTGCCAGCAGCGCCCTTGGTCCGGGAACACGATAGCGACGCCACAGCCAGAGCACCTGAAGCGGTTCGCCGCCGAACTGAGGTCCGGGAGTGACAAAACTGATCAGAGCGCCTGCCTGACGGACCCCCAGAATCTGCAAGAGGGTGATACCGAGACCCAGGGCGCGGGTCAGAATGCGCCAGCGCATGGCCAGAAGAACCAGCACGATCAGATTGAGACCGATCCAGGCTGCCCAGTCTGTCAGTTGCAGTGACGCGATGGCGACCAGGAAATCTGCCAGGGGCAGTCGGGAAAAAATGTAGCCCGCCAGCAGCGTGGAGAGCAGCCAGGTGAGTGTGGCAATGATGGTGGAATGTTTCAAGCGCCGTCGTATCGATTGATCCAGTGACTGTCTTCTTGCCACAGACAGAACTTGCCACTGCCGAGCAGCATGGACCACACAACGCAGCAAAGCAGGACAGTGTCTACGCCGTCCATCCGGTTTGAAATATAAAACCAGCCAAGAAGTCCGATCAGAAGCAGGCAAAAATAGCGCCCGGCTATGCCCAGTAAGACCATCGTGCCGGCCAGCGCAAAGTTGCCCAGCAAAATGATGCTTGGCCAAACTGCACCTCCGATGACCACAGGCGGGAACCCGACTCGCCACAGGGTAAAGGCAAGTAGCGTAACGATCACTAAACGCAATCCCGGTTGCAGGACGGCATGACTGAACAGGGTCAGTCTGTCGAATCGGATGCGAGTGACTTCAAAATCTCTGCCTAGGCGACCGCTTACCACCAGCCAGTCAATGACAAAGCCTGTCAGCGTCGGCAGCATAAAAGCAAATCCTGCTATTCGGGTAACCGGTGGGTAAAACAAGGGCCACAGTGCCACCACCAGATAGCCCATTTGAAATCCGGCCCATGCCCGGCGATGCATGGCAGGAGGCAAAGGATAGATGGGCAGACCGCGCATGCGTCTGACTGAAAGACCCGCATGGAACAGGTAGTAGGCAGCACCCATCAGCAGATAGGACCAGTGAACCTGACCATAGCTCCACGCCAGACCGGCAGCGACCGCCATGCCGAGCGCATCGGAAACCGTGTCCAGTTCATTGCCCAGCTGACTCATTTGGCCTGTTCGTCGCGCAACGAAGCCATCGACTCGGTCCAGCACAGCGCCAAAAAAATAAATCATGCCAGGTAGCCAGGCTAACCACGCGTCTTCTGGCCAGGCTTGAAACAGAAAACCCCCGGTTGCGGCGATCAGCCAGGAGCGCAGAAGCGTCAGGCGGTTGCCCCAGCCTAGGTGGGCATACAGAGGAGATTGCGGCTCTGCGCGGTTCAGGGTCAGGCGTCTGGCAGTTTTAAAATAGATAAATAGCCACAGCACTGTACTCTGTGCCAGCCATTGCAGCGAGGCGGAAGTTCCCCAGACGGCTGCCAGCCAGAGTGAACCCAGGCCGAGGGTGAACAGGCCGCCCACTGTGAGACGCATGAGTTCCTGACCAAGGGATTGGATTCGTAGAGGCTCGTCATGGCTCTTTGGCGGGGACATGCCGCAAACATACGACTGCTGCTGGGGATTTTCAATCTGCTGTCCGGCACCCCAAATCGGTTGCCGGACAGATTGTCCACGACATGTTAGACGACTCCCGACCCGATCAGTCGATTCCGGTGGGCTGGAGTCCGGCCACCGACTCAGAGTTCTCATGACAGGCCGCCGAGCGGGAATCAGGGCAGTGCGTAAGCGACCAGCTGTGCGGGGTTTCCGCTGCCGCCAACGAACATCGCCAGGTATTGCTTGCCATCATGCTCATAGGTGAATGGCAGACCCGTCTGATTGTCCGGCAGGGTCAGTCCAAAGAGTATCTCGCCTGTGGTTTTGTCGACTGCGCGAAATATAGGGCTGGCCCCGACTCCGCCCGTGCCTTCGCCGACAAACAGCAGTGTTTTGGTGAGTAACACGCCAGATCGGGTCGGGATACCTGTCCGGGGAACATCAATGCCCTCGAGCAGAGGGTGGTTTTTTATGCGCTCCGGGGTATCGGCGTTGGCTATCCACCACAGATGGTCACCGCTGTTCATATCGATTGCAGTGACCCGTCCGTAGGGCGGTTTGACAATTTCCAAGCCCTGAACCCGGGGCGCGCGTACGCCAAAACCCTGACTCAGATCGATGTCAGAATCGGGGTTGTTAGCCAGAGCGAGAACCTGAAGCTGAGTTCTCGAAGGAACGTAAACAATGCCGGTTTCCGGGTCGAATGCTGAGTGTTCCCAGTTGGCGCCACCGGTCGATGAGGGCAGACTCAGCAAGCCGCGGGTACCGTCGGGATGATCCTGAAGCGACGGTGGCGTAAAAATGGTCCTGCTGAGCCTAAAATCCTGTACCGCTTCCAGTGCCATTTCCCTTAACTCGGGCGTATAGTCAATCAGATCCACCTCAGTGAAGCCCTGGCGATCGAATGCTGCCGGCCGTGTGGGAAAAGGCTGGGTGGGCGAATACCACTCTCCGGGCACATCACCCTGAGGGACAGGCCGTTCGACAATGGGCCAGAGCGGTTCGCCGGTGAGCCGGTCAAAGGCATAGATCCAGGCCTGCTTGGTGACTGACATGACAATTTTCCGGCCATTCGGCAGGTCCGCTATAATAGGGGCATTGGGCACGTCCCAGTCCCAGATATCATGATGGATGAACTGATAGTGCCACTGCCGTTCACCGGTTTGGACATCCAGCGCGACTATCCCGCTGGAAAACAGATTGTCACCGTGGCGATCGCCGCCGTAGTAGTCACCAGTAGGGTCCTCGACGGGGAGGTACACATGCCCCAGTTCAGGATCCCCTGAAATCGGGGCCCATACCCCGGAATTGCCGGTGATGTCGTTTCCGCTCAACCAGGATTCATAGCCGTATTCGCCCGCTTCCGGGATCGTGTGAAACGTCCAGAGCAGCTCGCCGGTATGGACGTCAAAGCCGCGGATATCTCCTTTGGTATTGAACTTTGATCGGGGCCTTCCGCCAGTGCGATGGGCCGCGCCGACGACAATGACATCATTCATCACAAACGGCGGCGCCGAGATGCCGATGTCCGGGTACGGATAGCGGGGATCATCCGCATTACGCAGCCCGTGATAGAGATCGACTACGCCGTTCTCACCAAACTCCGCGTCGGGTATCCCGGTTTCAGCATCCAGTGAAACCATCTGGTAACCCGGAGAAATGTCTATTACTCGCTGCTTGTCTCCTTTGCTGTAAAATGCGACACCCCGGCCCGGCCCCTTGCGAGGCGCTTCATCGTAGCGGTCACCTTCATCATAGCGATATAGCCACAGCACTTGTCCGCTGGTGGCATCGAGAGCCACTACGTTACGGGTGTTGGCGATATTGGCGTAGAGGACGCCATTGATTTCCAGGGGCGTGGAAGGGTTGGCGTAATCTACGGTCGTGCCGAAGTTTTCTGTAGAAAATGACCAGGCCAGTTCCAGTTCGCTGACGTTGTCCGCGTTGATCTGATCCAGCGGTGAATAGCGATGTGCCCAATCGCCTCCATAATAAGTATTCCAGTCACCGTCGTTGACCGTTGTGCTCTGCTGGCCCAGGACCGGTGTTAAGGGGCTGGCAGTCACCAGAGCCAGCGACAACGGCGCGAAAGAAAGGACGTTTTTTATTTTTATTGTCATGGGTTTTTCCTCGGAGTCGCGAGTTAAGGTTAGTTAGTTTCCGTTTTTTTCGACTTGTCCTAATTTAGTCAATGACACCCCGATTGACCAGAGCCCTCCGGAAGTTCTCACCAACTTGTGATCCCTCCCGATAGAGCACGGCGGGAGTGCCAATCGGTGCTGGTACGACAATCGGACTGTGGCTGCCCTGACTGGTATATCGCTGGCCGGTGAAAGCATGTTTGTAGTGACCCGTAGGCAGACGTATCTCAATCTCGTTAACACCCGGGTCTAGCACTGGTGCGAACCAAAGCTCGGAACCAACAAGCATCTGTTGATAGGACAGCGTCCAGAAATTCCGGTCCTCCGGATAGTGGAGGAACGGATGTCGGACAACTGGCCAGCCGCGCTCGGCTGCCTCGCTGACCAGCGATTTCCAATAGTCGTGCAAGGCATTGTAGACATTTGAAAATCGGGCGATGTGGCGCAAAGTTTCCTGATCAGTATCGAATTGATGTGACCAGTCGGGCCGCAGACCCTCGTGCGTGCGGAATATGGACTGAAAAGCGCCGAGTTCAATCCAGCGCAGCATCAGTTCCTTGGTTCGACAGATCGAAACGGGCGCCCCTAGCGCCTCTGCTTCGAGGGACAGCCATCCGCCGACGTCGCTGTGATTAAACGCAAAACCGGAAAGCCCGCTGGTCAGCAGCGCCGTAACTGAAGTCTTTATGCCGTCATAGTTGTCCCAGTTTGACGCCTGATCGCCTGCCCAGAACAGGGTGCTGTGTCCAGGACTTCGGGTGTAGGCAGCGCGCATGAAAAAAACAGCCTCGTCACCCATACCGGCTTCTTCGATGGCTTCACGGTTAAGGCTGGCCCAGTATTCCGGATATCGATTGTGGTTTGCCATCGGGTTGCTGCCGTCGAAAAGCTCGGCATTCAGCGGTAAAGCCTCACCAAAATCCGCCATCCATCCGGAGAGGCCGACGCCCAGCATCTCTTCTTTGATTACGGCCTTCATCCACTCTCTGGCGTCAGGATTGGTTACGTCCAGCACGTAGGCCAGAAAATTTGAACCACCTGTTGTTGCCAGAGAGCCGTCGCTGGTGCGGATCAGATATCCCCAATCCCGTGCCTCCTGATACAGATTGCGGCGAAAGGCGTCCTTGCCAGCGCTGAGGACATCGTGGAAATAGGGGTTGATATAACCCATGACGCGAATGTCGTCGGTCTGCAGAGCTCCGACCATGTCCTGCCAGCGCGCATAACGGCTGTCATCCAGCTCCCAGTTCCACCAGAGTCTGAAGCCCTGAGCGACTTCGCGCTGCCCCTGCCAGTCCTGCATCCACATGGCGGAAAGCGTGGCTTGCTCTTCCTGCAGGGCTGACACGGCTTCCAGTACGCGGTCAGTCCCGCCCTGAATGCCCAGAATCAGTCCTTTGGTTGCCCAATCCGGCAGTGCCCGCATACGTCCTGAATAGGCGGTATACCGTTCAATAAGCTCCAGCGGAGAGTTTCCGACAATGAGTCGCGCCTGCAGCTCATCGGCATAGGTCTGCATCACAATCTGATCGTCCTTGCGCAGATCGAACACCGAATATTCGGCATTTTCCAGCATTAGAGAACGTATTTCAGTGGTGATTAAGTGGGGAATTGGCGCGTAGGTTGAATACCATTCTCCGGCCGCGCTGATGCTTCTTTCATCAAACCAGTCGGTTAACGGCTGGGCGCCCCGGTAGAGACCTTGCTCGTCTACCATGATCGGGATGCGTGAGCCTTTGAAATCGAAAGCGCTGTATTGCTCGCCAAAGCCGAAGACCCGCTCATCGCCCGATGAGGCGAATGCGAGGCCGGTTCTGCCGATGGACGAGTGGCTCACGCGCAGGCGCATTTGCAGCTGGCCTAAATCGGCCTGAGTCAGAAGCAGCTCATAAGGCACTGCGCCGATCTCGCCACAGGACAGTTCTCCTGTGATTGTCAGGATTCCATTGCTGAGCGAATCCGCATCGACTGTATGCGCGTCACATTCGAGGGTGGTGTTTTCGATCATGTGACTGTAGCCAGTGTTAGGTTCAGCAGTCACTGATGCGCCTGCGGCAAGGACAAACCCGGCCCCGGGCTGACTTTGCCAGTAAACCCGCTGTTCATCGGGGGCTGCAGAGATGGTCAGTCTGGCCCCGCCGGGGCCGGATGCCAGCCAGGCGACGCGGAAGTCGCCCAGCACATGCGTCCAGTAAGGCTGCTCAGGGTCACTCACCCTGAGCATAGGGGCGGTCACCTCAGGTGCCGCTTCATTCATAAACTGCGCGCTGGCCGGTTCAGCGAGAAGCAGCAGCGCCCACAAAGACCACAGACTGATCCAGCTTTCAGACACTGTAGCGAGCCAAGCTTTCTTCGTCCAAATTGCAGCCTATGCCCGGTCGATCGGTGAGCAGGAAATCGCCCGCTTCCCAGACAAAAGGTTCCTGAATGATTTCGTCGAAGAAACCGGCCGATTTATAAATGCTTTCCTGAATGAGGAAGTTAGGAACATTGGCGCAGATTTGGATAGCCGCAGCGGTGATGATCGGCCCTCCCCAGATATGCGGCGCCATCAGCACATAATTCACTTCCGCCAGCGTTGCGATTTTCTTGCATGCCGTGATTCCGCCAGCGCTGCCTAAATCAGGTTGTGCAAAAGCGCAGCCACCTTCCGCGAACAGGTTCTGGAATTCATGCGGTGATACCAGTCGCTCACCGGTTGCGATCGGTATAGAGGTTTCCTGCGCGATTTCACCCATCTCTTTAAAGTTGCGTGGCGGGCAGGGTTCTTCGAACCAGAGGGGGTCATAAGGCTCCATGCGTTTGGCCAGTCTTACGGCAGCGGAGGGCGTGATCTGTCCGTGTGTCCCAATGAGAATGTCTGCCCGTGTTCCGATTGCCTCTCTGATCGCTTCACAGGCGCGTTCTGTGTGGTCATACTCTGTCTGTGTCAGTTCCCAGGGCGCGCCGGTCGCACCACCGTCTCTGGATTGGGGAATCGGATCGAACTTCAGGCCAGTAAAGCCCTCATCCACGAGGCGGGCCGATTGTTCAGCAAGCGCTTCCGGGCGTTGAGTCCAGTTGTGGATGGTTTCCGCCCCGGCGGCCATGTTCACGGTATCGTATATATAGGTGTACGTGCGGATCCGGTCGCGATAGGCGCCACCGAGCAGGCTGTAGACAGGGGCGCCGTGATGCTTGCCGACGATGTCCCACAGGGCCGTATCAAACGCACTGATCACACCAAATCTCGCGTAATCGGCATGCTGATGAGTGAGCCCTCGGACCATGCGGTGGTAAAGTGTTTCCGGCTCCAGTGGGTTCTTACCTTCAAGATATCGGGCGAAGGTTTCCTGAATCATGAGCTTGTAGCTGCCGGTCAGTCCGCCAAACGCATTGAGCACGGCAGTTTCTCCCCAGCCCACCAGTCCGGTATCGGTTTCAAGCTTCACGAAAAACCAGGTGCCGCCGCCCCACTGAGGAGGTGGCGTCCTGATTACATAGGGCGTAACTTTAGTCAGTCTAGGAGCCGAGTTGATACTGGTGCTGGCGCGCCCAGTCTGCGCGAATGCACGCGTAGCCGGAAGCGCCATGGCCAGACCGGCCGCCTGAATGAAGTGTCTGCGGTTGTGATTCAAGAGGCTTACCCCTCGGGAGCTTGTTGTTCTTGTTAGATTTCAAGCAGAATAATAGGGGTGAACCGAAAAATACAGTGGTTTAAACTCAAACGGTTTGATTGCAAAAGCACAAATAAACATTAGGGAAAGAGAAAAGAAAACATGAAACGCCGATGCCATAACGCCTGGTCTGCAGCCCTTAGCCTCACGCTGCTATTCTCTCACTTTGTCAATTCGCAAACCGATGAAAGCCCCAATGTAGTGCTGATTCTTGCTGATGATCTGGGTTTTACCGATATAGCACCGTTCGGCAGCGAGATCGATACACCAAACATTGGAAGACTGGCCGCCTCCGGACTGTCGTTCACCAACTATCACACGGCAGCGAACTGTGCTCCCGCCCGTGCCATGTTGCTGACGGGAGTAGATAGCCACCGCAATGGTGTTCCCAACATTCCAGAGTCGATTCCGCCAGAGCAGCTCGCCTATGATCATTATCAGGGCGTGTTGAGCCAGAACGTGGTGACGTTGGCTAGCCTGCTGCGCGACAGCGGTTATCACACCTACATGACCGGAAAATGGCACCTCGGCCACACCCCGGAATTGCTGCCATCAGCCCGGGGCTTTGAGCGCACAATCGCAATGGCTGATACCGGAGCGGACAACTGGGAACAACGTACCTATTTGCCGATCTATGATGAAGCGCATTGGTATGCAGATGGTGAAAAGCATACGCTGCCAGATGACTTCTACTCTTCCGAGTACTTTATTGACAAGACTATTGAGTTCATCAGTACGAATGAGTCGGACGATAAACCTTTTTTTGCTTATATTCCCTTCCAAGCTGTCCACATGCCAGTGCAGGCGCCTAGGGAATTTTCAGATAAATATGCTGGCGTCTACGACCAGGGCTGGACAGCCATGCGTGAGCAACGGAGGCTCGCTGCTGAGGAGGCTGGCGTAATACCTGAAAACACAGAGGTCATAGTGACACCTGGCACTCTTGATTGGAATGCCCTTACTGAAGAGCAGAGAGACCATCATGCGAGACGCATGGAGGTCTATGCGGGAATGGTCGATGCGATGGACATGCACATCGGGAGGCTGATGACCTATTTGGAGAGTATAGGAGAATATCAAAACACGATTTTCATATTTACTTCTGATAACGGTGCCGAGGGTTCACCGTTGATTAATCCGACCGGGAACTCAGTACTGGATCCTTGGTTTGAGAGGGTCGGGTATGAGACCGGTATTGAGAACTTAGGAGAGAAAGGTTCATGGGTTGGCATTGGTCCAAGCAATGCAACAATTGCCGCTTCACCGCTGGCCTACTATAAATTTCATGCGAATGAAGGTGGTCTTCGCGTGCCACTGGTCATGTCAGGCCCGGGCATCTCCCAGCGCGGAGAGCTGAGTGATGAATTTGTCTTCGTGACGGATCTTGCGCCAACCATACTCAATCTTGCCGGAGTGAATGATCATGGCGGTAGCTGGCAGACTCGCGAGGTAGAGCCAATCGTGGGCAAAGATTTCTCTAGCTACCTGCAGGGCCAGGCAGGTCCAATCCACACCGCGTCAGAGCCGATAGGATACGAAATGGGTGGCAGTGGCGCTCTCTTCAAAGGCGACTACAAGATAGTGATCAATAAATTTGAACAGAACGAGTCCGAATGGCATCTTTTCAACATCAAGACTGATCCCGGTGAAGCGAATGACCTCGCTGAGGCGGAGCCAGAGTTGTTGGCTGAGATGCTCGCCGATTACGAACAATGGGCGTCGAGCAACAACGTCCTGCCCATGCCAGAAGGGTATAACCGGGCTCGAACCATCCTGCCCGGGTTCAGGCGCTAGTGGCTACTGAAGAAATAATGGGTTTGTCAATTCAAGGTTCTTTCGTCGCCACTTTACTGCATAACCGTTGAAGAACTGAGGCTAAGGGAAATTCCAAAATCGTCATTTAACGGTTTGAACAGGGCGAGGCCGGATGGCGACTGGATAGCAGCAAGGGGCGACAGCTTTCGCTGAAGCGATCGTGATGGAGAATTACACGGTTCGCTTCGATGCCCGCAATGCCATCGCCTCAATTCGTTGCCGGGAGCGGGTGAGGCATGTTGGGAATATTTCCGATCGACCTGTTGAAGAATTGGAGTCTAACTTCTCCACGACAGGCCCGGTTCTCACCTTCAAGTTAAGCAGCACCTTTTAGTCAGCTCCTCATCTGCTTTTACGCTCTATCCGGTCTCCTTCACGTCCGGAAGTGGCTTCCCTGTAACTGACGTCCCTGTTAGGCTAGTCGAAAACACTAACCTAGGAGTCTTCACATGGTTTCCAGAATTGCAGCGGGATTGAGCGCTGCCGCCTTTGCTATTTTCACGCCAGGTGTGGCTGCCCAGCCTGATAACGCGACTCATATTCCGACCGAAGAAATCTTGACGGTTTTTCAGAATTTGGGAGAGACCATTGATCAGCAGATTCGCGTGGTTGATATTGGTGATGACATCAATGTCGCCGTCGGAATCCTCAAGCGTGTTAATACGCGCACTGAAGGTGAGGAAGTGACCGCGATTGTGCATCACCGAGTAACCGAGGTGTACTATGTGCTTGAGGGCTCCGGCATTCTGGTAACGGGCGGTGATGAATCTGACGCCCTGGAGTTTCCGCCAGACAACAGCTCGGTGCTCATCCTGATTGGGCCCAGTGGGCGCCGCACGGTAGTCAATGGTCAAGAGCAGACCGTGAAGCCGGGTGACATTGTTGTGATTCCAGCGGGTGTTCCCCACGGATTCCGTCACATTCAGGATCAGGTGACCTACCTGAGTGTTCGGGTAGACCCGGATCAGACCTTACCAACCGGTTATGCCCATCCTTCAATCGCAGACTAATCAGCGTCTGACGTCCGCGTAGCAGTGCTTCCGGCCGTGCCGGAGGTGCGGCTGGCGGCGCTCGAGCCGGTCATTGGCCGGATTATCACCGGCGTTTGCCGGTTGGATTCATGGTCCTAGTCTGGCATGTGACTGTGATAAGCTCCTTCCATGAGAATCTTTAAGGGGCTCTCAGCCCTCGGCTTGCTGTTGGGGATGGCTAGTCCATTGCATGGAGGTGAAGGTGCTGCGCCTGCCCTTACCCAATGGGGACAGCCAGATCTGCAGGGAGTCTGGAATTTTTCCTCTGATGTGCCCTTGCAGCGGCCGGAACACCTCGGCGATCGTCAGTTCCTCACCTCCGAGGAGATAACGGCTGAGCAGGAGCAGAGGCTTCTGCGGATCGGAAGTCGCGGCCCGGTCCGCTCAGCTGAAGGCATTGAGGCCTTGTATAATGACAATATATGGGCGGAAAATCGCAGCGACTCAGATAACGTGCGCACTTCGCTGATCGTGCTGCCGGACAACGGGCGCCTGCCGTCTGTTCAGGCCGGCATCAATCATCAGCCGGGCGGAGAGCGTGATGTGGCCGGAACGCGACCGGTGCGCTTCGCGGTTGGTGGTATCGGCCGGACGGGCCCGGAAGACCGGGGTGTTTCAGAACGCTGCTTGGTTGGTTTCAACAACATGCCGCAGCTGATGCCCAGCGTATATAACAACAATATACAGATCGTGCAGAATCAAGATTATGTCGTCATTCTCTCGGAGATGGTGCACGATGCGCGAATCATTCCCCTGCATGGCGGCGCCCGACTATCCGATGACATCGGTCTGTGGTCTGGCGACTCCCGCGGTCGTTGGGAGGGCAGCACACTCGTCATCGAGACCCGTAACTTTAACGGCCTGACTCAGAGCTTTGCCGGCTACGGTTCGTCGAGCAACAAATTGCTGGTAGAACGACTCACGAAAGCGGGACCGCGTTTAATCAGCTATGAATACACCATCACCGATCCGGATACATTCAGCGAACCGGTCTCGGTGATTCTGCCGCTGATCAGAGTAGCCTCGCAACTTTACGAATATGCCTGCCATGAAGGCAATTACGGGATGGCGAATATGCTCAAGGCGGCTCGGTCCCGTGATGCGACAGCGGAAATGGATCGCGTGGCTGATCTGTTCCGGGACCGACAATAGACATTCAACTCTGCCAGGAGCCCTCAACTTGTTCAGAAGCCTGAGGATTCTTCCGTTAGTGCTTACGCTGGCTTCCTGCATCACGCCAAGCATTCGTGACTGGCCGGATGAGGTTCCGCCAAGCAATCTTTTCATACGTGCCTATCGGGCTGATGCGGCAAATCAGCCGCTGCAGTCTGAGCAGGCCTATCTCGAATGGATTCTCGGGTTTTATCACGGGACCGTGATTTACCCGACTGGCTGGCTCGATGTGGAACGGCAGTTGCTGGATATCACAGAGGCGGAGCAGCAAGCAGTGCTTGCCTCGCGCCTGCGTGATCTGGGGATTCTGATAGGGGCAGAATGGGCAAAGGAAAATGCGGCCAGGCTGATAGACAATCGCATGCTCGCTCTCTGGGGCTCTACTCTGCAACTGATGCAAACAACAGACGCAAGACTGGGCGCGATTGAAGTTGTCTCGAGGGACATCGAAGCGTTGTTTGCCGGCAAGCTCCAAAAAACAGACATTGTGGAAGCCCGATATGCCGAGCGCCTCGGTTTTGAGGTCTTCGGAGATTTTTAATCCCGATGATCACAAGGCCTGTGCAAGACACAGGTAGGCGGCCTGCTCCCGAGCACGGTTTATGCCGATTGACCCCCATTGAACGCGACGCCTCACCGGGCGCAGCGACTCCAATCCCCGATCAATGCGTCCCACAGTGCTTCTTATATGGGATCACCGGGAGGCATTTGCAGGGCTGGTGCCGTTTCTGAGCCCGGCGCACGCTGCTGCCACCGGCGTATCTCTGCGGCCGTCGCCTGTTCCTGGGCCGTGGTGTTTCTCCTGCTTTCCAACTCACTGGCAAGCGCGTTCAGCCGACTGGCTAGCACTGCTCTCACTTCTCCGGAGCTTTCTGTATTGCCGGCCTGAGCGATCATTTCATCGACTGTGACTCTTTGCACCACATTGAGGATTTGTTGGCCATAGTCGTCTTCAGGCGTTTTGGCACCCCAGGTGCTTTCCAATAAACTGTCGACCACTTCTTCCAGATTCGGGTAATCACCCATGCTTCCGTAGCTGACCAGCCTTTGCATGCGCGCCGGATGCAGCAAGGTTTGTACCGACAGGTTGGCGGACCCTTCAGCTGCCCCCAGGGCGTCGAATAGCAGTCCGCTTCTCCCGGGAAACGCTTCGCCCTGGTTATGGCGATAGGCAGCAGGGGGCAGGAGCCGCAGGACGTTTTGTGGCAGTTTCAGAAAATTGATGTCGAGCGTGGAGAGAACAGTTTCCAGAGCTTCTCTCTGCTCTTCGCCGTCAACAACAGTAAATGGCGTTTGTCCGTCCCCGCGGACGGCATTGCGGTAATCAGCGCCGCCGATACTCTGGGCCGCTGAATTCAGCTGGAAACGATGATGCATATACAGTGGCAACAGCACATACTCGAGCTCGGAGTAGGGCTCGCCCTCGCGAATCAGCGCCGGGCTGAAATTAGCCAGACCGATGCGACGCACTTCGATTTCTGTCTTCAGCTGGTCGACCAGATTGTCGCCATTGTCCCAGACGCTGGCATATTGATGGCCGGCGCCGATAAAATGATTGTTGTTGTGGGCCATGAACAGCAGACCCCGGTCCAGACTTTCCTGCACAATTTTTGCCAGCTCCTCTTTCTCGTCAGCGCCTGGCGGAAATTGTTCATAGGAATACCGCACAGCTAGCTTGTCATACTCGCCTATCCGCTGCAGGTAGGCATTGGAAAAATCCAGCCGTTCGTCTTCCGTGATTTCCACCAGGGGTGCAGGATAGTCCATGACACTCTCTCGGCCGTATGAGCTGGCCAGATAGTTATGGGGGTATCCGAGGGTGTGACCCACTTCATGGGCAGATAGCTGTCTCACCCGGTCGAGGGCCATGTTGACTGAGGCGTCGGTGTTGCCGCCGGCCGAAGACAGGTAATCGAAACCGGGCTGCAAGCCCTGACCATGCAGATAGTCCTGTCTGAGCCGAAGGCTGCCCAGATTGACGTTACCCTTGATGATTTCACCGGTTCGTGGGTCCTGTACTGAGCCACCGTAGGAATAACCTCTGGTCCGCCGGTGGGTCCAATGGATCATGTTGTATCGGATATCCTGAGCGTCTGCGCCGGGCGGCAGCTCTCTGACTTGAAAAGCATCTATGAAACCGGCAGCGTCAAAAGCCTGATTCCACCAGCTCGCCCCTTCGATCAGGGCGGTTTTGATCGGCTCGGGCGTGCCGGAGTCGACGTAGTAGACGATCGGCTCCACGGGCTCGGATCGGGCGGCATTTGGATCTTTTTTCTCCAGCCGGTGCCGGGCTACCAGCCTGATCTGCAGGTCTTCGTCAATGCCTGTACTGTAATCTTGAATGATAGGTCCATTAGTGCCGATGCGCGGGTCTGCCAGACGAACTTTGAAATTGTCATCCGGCAGTTTGACCAAAGAGTGATGCTGCCTCAGGGTGATGGCGTTCCCGTTCGCGGCTACGCCGGAAACCAATCTTCCGGGATCACTGCTGGCGAACGTCAGTAAGGTCTCGATTTCGACGTTTTCGGGAAAGGCCTTGGTGTTGTCGAGGTAGAAGGCGCTGCGACTGACATCCAGCGTGAAGCGTCCCTGCCCACGATTGGCAATCATGCCCGCAATGCCCCTGGCATCCCGTAAGAAGAAGTCAGAAGCGTCCACCAGGACGCGTCCCTCTGTCTCCGCGACGATGTCAAAGCCCCAGAGTACTGAAGGGGCAAATGAATCTTCGACCGCCTGCCGCTCCAGTTCATTGGCACTAGACGCGCGATAGCGGTAGTTGGGCTGCATCAGCAAGAGGCGAGGTCCTATGCGTTTGGGCGACAGGACATAGGTGCCACCCAATTGACCGCGGTCAATACCGACGGGATTGGAGCCCAGACCCGACGCCATGGAGACCTGATAGAGGAATTCAGCGTTAAGCGAGCCGATCTCCCAGTACATCTGACCCGTTGAGTCGTTCCAGTACAGAGTGAAGTATCCGGACAGCTGTTCGGCGCCGGCCACGGTGTCCTCGATTGATGGCAGACTCTGTGCCCGGGATACGGCAGGCCCGAGCAGTAGTGTCAGCATGCCTGCGGCAACAACAAGGCGCCTAAAAGCGGAGCTTGTTCTCTGGTGCGGAGCTGTGTTGCCGAGTGACCTGGACAGTCGGAAAAAAACAGATGTTGCCATGATGATGATCCTGGCCCGCGTTCGGGCTCGACTCAAAATTGAAAGAGATTAGGTGGTTAAGCCGGGACATAAGACCGAAGAGTATAAGCCGTATTGGTGCAATTTGATGCAGGAACCGGCGCATTCTGTTTCGCCCTGATGTGTGCCTTCGCCAGATTGCTGCTGTCAGGGCAGATCCGGTATCTTTCAGACCTGTTTCGGCCCGACTCCGGTTTGGTCGCCAACCCAATCTCGGTCTGTCACGCTCCAGTCGCGAGCGAGATAAATGAATGGGGTGTCCAGTGCCGCGATGAGCAGTTTGAACAGATATTTAGAGAGCGCTAGCTGCATGGCTGTGGTCAGGTCGACGACGCCCCACCACACCACAAGACCATAGATCAGGGTATCCAGCGCCTGTGAGCACATGGTGGATACGTTGTTTCGTAGCCACAGATGCCTGCCCTGAGTTTTTTGCTTGATTGCGTGGAAAATCCAGACGTCAAAGCGCTGACTGACCAGATAGGCCAGTAGTGATCCGAGGACGAAGCGTGGAGTAAAATCAAACAGGGTCGCCGTCGCCTCGTGCATGCGCTGAGCTAGTTCGGCAGTTGCTGGCGCTGAGGCGGGCTGATAGAACATGCTCATGCTGATCATTACGATGATGATGACGCTGACCGTAAATCCGATCATGACCGCCCGCGTTGCCTCTGCCTTGCCATAGCGTTCACTGAGCAAATCGGTCGCAAAATAGATGCTGGAGTAGAGAATGACACCCATGCTGGTTTGCAGACCGAAAATCTCAGTGAGTTTGGGGCCCTGTAGATTTGCCAGCAGCAGGCTGATGACGATGCTGGCATAAAGTCCCTGCCTGCCGAACAGACGGAACAGCAAAATTGCGAATCCTAGATCCGCAGCAATGGTTGCAAACCACAGCAGCTCCTGATTCCGGGCGAAAAGTTCAGTGATGAAAGTCATGTTCGTCAGACGACCTTTTTACCTGTCCTGTAAACTGCTTGAAGCCGGTTCCGGCGCTGAATACAGACAATTGCCGGGGTGGCTTCACGCATTCCCTCTGGAGCTTGTCGTGTCAAAGCCGCTATCCTCTTAGCCGATTCTATGCCCTGCAGCGCCGCTTTAACACTCGCAGTGACCCGCGGTGATCCGGTGGTCGCTTGCTGGTCAGATCCAGACGCCGCGCTCGCTCGTTATACCGCATATGGAACTGATACAGATACTTCAGGGCGCCGCGACGGTTCTGGTCGCTTTGCTGGCCGGCTCGATGCTGTTCTTCTCTTTCGTGATGGCGCCGCTCATTTTCATCAAGTTGGACATCGATGTAGCCGGGAAATTTGTGCGTGCGGTGTTCCCCTGGTACTACCTGTTGATTCTGATTCTGGCCGGGCTGGGCGCGCTGACTCTGGTGGCTTTCGCGCCTCTGAATGCCGGCCTGATGGCGCTGATCGCCGCATCGACGGCATACTGTCGTCAATACCTGATGCCGCGGATTAATGAGTACCGGGATCGCTCGCGAGCCGGCGAGACGGGGACCACAGAAATTTTTGACAAGCTGCACCGTCGATCAGAAGTGCTCAACGGGCTGCAGCTGCTGGCAGTGATGGCCGTGCTGCTGCATCTGGCCTTCGTCCAGTTCTCCTGAATCCGGCGTGATTGTTCGGTGTGAAGCGCTGGATAAGCGCAGATCAGTCGCGCAATTTCCGGTGGGACTGAGCTGCCGCCGCCGATCGGGCAACAGCCGTCCGCAATGCGGTTAGGACAGAGGTTTCCGTCAGGAACCGGGCGGCCTGCTCATTGCCTGCGCCAGCTTCCTCACACGCTACACTCCTTTGGGATCCATAATGGCCTGATAGAACAGACGCCGCGAGGTACTGCGGACATCAGGCAGTCCTTGTCCCGCC
Source organism: uncultured Pseudohongiella sp. (assembly GCA_902597095.1). Taxonomy (GTDB): domain Bacteria; phylum Pseudomonadota; class Gammaproteobacteria; order Pseudomonadales; family Pseudohongiellaceae; genus UBA9145. Next base: position 4,403 of record CACJWK010000032.1, on the reverse strand, counting down.
TGCTGGATCATTCCGACAAAGACTACCTCTTCAACAGGGTCGATCCAGAACCAGGTTCCGGCCGCACCGCCCCAGTAATATTCGCCACTTGAATAGCTTTCTGCCTCTACCGGATCTTCTATGACGGCAAAGTCGAGACCGAAGACCGTACCATTGCCGGCTCCCGACATAGGGCCGGTCATCCCGGCAGGGGTCTGGTCTCGGTGCATTAGTTCCACCGTCAGCGGGGCGAGGATGCGCATGCCATCAAGTTCGCCGCCATTCAGCAGCATTTGGCTAAAGCGCATGTAGTCGTTGGCCGTGGACACCAGGCCGCCCCCGCCGGATTCAAAGGCCATGTCTACAGTGAAGTCTGCGCCGTCAAACATTTCACTGGGGACTAACTGACCCTCCGGACCGTACACGTACATCTGGGCGAAGCGGTTGATCTTCTCTTCAGGCACATGAAAATCCGTGTCAGTCATTTCCAGCGGCTGAAAGATTCGCTCGTCGAGGAATTCGCCAAAGCGCATTCCGGACAGCACTTCCACCAGATAGCCTTGTACGTCGACAGAGACGCTGTATTCCCAGCGGCTACCGGGCTGGTGCTTCAGAGGAATCTGTCCTAGAGCTGCGACAAATTCGGCATTGGTCATGTTCGCATCGAGAAGCCCGGCCCGAACGTAAGCGCTGTCTACCGCCGACTGCCCAAAAATGCCATAGGTCAGGCCGCCGGTATGGCTCATCAGCTCCCGGATGGTCATCGGGTGATCAGCGGGTTCCGTAATCATGTTGCCATCATTGTCGGTGCCTGCGTAAACCTGAAGATCTTTCATCTCTGGCAGGTATTTCTCGACCGGGTCTGACAGTTTAAATTTACCTTCTTCGTAAAGAATCATTAGAGCCACGCCGGTCACTGGCTTGGTCATGGAGTAAATTCGAAACAGCGTGTCAGGCGTCATAGGAGCCTGCGCTTCAATGTCCCGGTAGCCAACCGATTCGAAGTGCACCAGCTTGTTGTCTCTTGACGCGATGGTGACGGCACCGGAAAGCTTGCCCTCGTCGACAAAAGCCTGCATGGCGTGGGTCACGCGATCAAGGCGTTCAGAGTCCATGCCGGCTTCTTCGGGAGGTACCCTTGCCAGAGCTTGCGCGGCAGGCGCTTCAGTCACTGGGGTGGGTTGCTCAACTGGCGCCGGCGCACAGGCAGCAAGCAGGCCAAGGATGATGAGAATGACAGGCGCTCTGAGTGCGGCAAGCGTAGATGACAATGAGAATTTCATAGCGATTACTCCTCTTTCTCTGATGGCTAAGGCTATGGCTTCAGTCCGTGATTGTCCAGTTCGTCGGCGGCGAATGAAACTTTATGTGTCAGGTGACGCAGCGGAAGAGGCATGTTGATAGAATCTGCGCCTGACAAATCTAACGCATTCGCCGAGGACGGGATTCTTGCAACACTGGGCATTCACAGAGTCTGGCCTGCTCTGGCGGTTTCTCTGGTGCACTCTGGTGAGCAGCGTAACTTCGCCGTTGGTGTCCCAAGAGTTGACGCAGGAAACCCTTCTGGAGAATCGGGTCGAAGCCAAAAGTTTTCGCGCAATAAGAGTTGAGAATGCGCCGGTTATGGACGGCGCCCTTGATGACCCGGTCTGGCAGCAGGCGCAGGTTGTTACCGACTTTCATCAGAGCAGTCCCGGAGATCATGCGGCGCCGTCAGAGCCGACTGAACTGTATGTTGTCTATACCAGTGACGCGCTTTACATCGGAGTGCGCATGTATGATCAAACGCCGGAGCTGATTGCTGCGCCGACGATCCGTCATGGCCTGGGCTTGCCTTTTGACGACCGATTGGTAGTGATACTTGATCCCTTCAATCGAGGAAGGGCGGGCTATCGTTTTGAAACTAATTTAAACGGTGTTCGTCATGATGCGCTGTATACCACGCCCACTCAATTCAGTCTGAACTGGAATACTATCTGGGAAACGGCGACGAAAGCGGAAACCAATGCCTGGGTTGCAGAAATAGAAATCCCCTTCAAGTCGCTGCCATTTGATCCCAGCCTCGATACCTGGGGTTTTAATTTCGGCAGAGGTATCCGTCGAAAAAATGAAGAGATGGCCTGGGTGTCTCTCGACCGACAGTATAACCCGACGATCATGGGTGAAATGACCGGGATGTCGGGAATGGATCAGGGAGTCGGACTGGACATTGTGCCCAGCTTCGCGGCGGTCCAGCAGCGCCGATTAAATCCCACCGGCAGTCTCGATCAGTACAATCCTTCGCTGGATGCTTTCTACCGACTCACGCCGTCTCTGAATGCGGCGCTCACTTTTAACACCGATTTTTCTGCGGTAGAAGTGGACAGTAGGCAAGTGAATCTCACCCGATTCAATCTGTTTTTTCCCGAGCGTCGTGATTTCTTCAACAATGATTCTGAGCTGTTTCAGTTTGGAAACATTACCGGGCTGGCCCGTGGCAATAATGCAGCGGGAGGCGCGTCACAACAAAATGCCAGACCTTATTTCTCACGCAAACTCGGCCTTGCCGGGGACGGTTCTCCGGTTGACATCGAATATGGCGGACGCATCAGCGGCAGGGTCGGGCGCTTCAATATTGGCACGCTGGCGATCCGGCAGGCAGACACGGATACCGTTGCAGCAACGGATTTGCTGATCTCCCGGGTGTCGGCGAATGTGCTGGAGGATTCTCAGGTTGGTCTTATCTTTACTGACGGAGACCCGACCTCCAATCTGGAAAACCGGGTCGTTGGCGCGGATTTTCAATACATCAATAACCGGCTGCCGAATGGCCGCCGCCTCTTCAGCTCAGTCTTTTTTCAACAATCTGATACACCCGGCCTGGCCGGGAATGACGCCTCATATGGATTTGGGATTGGCTATCCCGCGAGCGTGGGGGTGCGTGGGCGTATCGGCTACAAGGCGGTAGAGGAAAACTTCAATCCTGCAATGGGTTTTGTGAACAACGCCGGTATCGGCGACTTTACCGCCGATCTTGGCTTTACTCACTTTTTCAGCGCCGGGATTTTTCAGACCGCTTTTGCCGGCGTCGACCTGCAGCGCATCGATTTATTAGACGGAGGTCTCCAGACAGAGGTCGTGAACTACCGCGTACTGGAACTTGAAACCACGCAGCGCGACCGCTTTCAGCTGGCATACATTACTAACGAGGAGGTCGTCCTCGACCGGTTTCCGATCTACCGGCGCCCCCGCGAAGAAGTCTATGTTGAAGCAGGCGTTTATCAGTTTAATGAACAGAGTGTCAATTTCCAGACTGCCGGTCAACGCCGGTTGTCAGGCTCTCTCACCTACCGGAGCGGTGACTTTTTTGACGGGGAAAGGCTGTATCTCAGCGGACGCGTGACGTGGAATCAGTCCCGGTATTTCAACTTATCGGCGAGTTATGACTGGAATGACATTCAGTTGCCGCAGGGTAGTTTCACCACTCGTCTCAGCAGCATCAATTCTCAGGTGGCCTTTTCACCAACGCTGTACTGGATCACTCTGGCGCAATACGACAACATCAGCGAAGAGATAGGAATCAATACGCGGTTGCAGTGGATTCCCAGAGCAGGTCAGGAAGGCTTTATTGTGCTCAACTACGGGCTGGAAGACAGGGACCGTAACAACAGTTTCCAGACCGCATCATCTGATCTGAGTCTGAAGTTTCGCTACACGTTCAGGTTTTAGCGCATCTCTCAAGTGAGCCGAGAGCGGACACCGCTTATTCAGAACGTGGTCTGTACACTGAGTATCCAACGGCGGTAACGGCTGCTGCAGGAATCCTGAATCAGTGCGATGTTGCCTTCAATGGTCGTTCCTTCGTAGCGCTCCCGGTATCGACACTGGGAGGCGTCGAGTGTGTTGTCGGTTTCCAGTCTGAACACCCAGTCATCGAACCAGATTTTCTGCACAAACAGATCCAGAGACCGCTGTCGGTCATTACGCGTTCGCGTAACGATGTCGATGTTGTAGTAACCACCCCAAACCGAGTGGCTGTAATCGATGCCATAACTCAGGTTGATGGAGGTGATGTCCTGTCTGAAATCCAGGTTAGCAAACCCTCTGCCACCGGTCCGGACCTTCTGGTTTATAAAAGGGTCAAGTATCTCCGAATCAAACAGACCCATTCGGCCAGAGACGATGGCGTTTGGCAGGTTAAACTGATTCAGCCTCAGGCTGGCTCGCGTGAACCATCCGTATTGCTTGGCCTGCCCGACGTTGCCCGTGGCAGAAACCGGTCTATCCGGTTCAACCGTGGCGTTTATCCGGCCAATCTTGTTATCGATGTCAGAGTAAAACAGGCTGGTGGCCAGCACCCCCGCATCATTCGGCAGGCGATACTCCAGCTCTCCTTCGTAAGACCAGCTGGTTTCGGGCTCAAGCTCCGGATTCCCGGCAAAGCC
>CACJWK010000031.1 GCA_902597095.1 uncultured Pseudohongiella sp. | reverse complement strand
CTACAACAGCCTGCGTCACTTCGTTCAAGTTACCATTACCGCTTTTTTATTGCCACTTGTCGTCATTAGTTGTGGTGGGTTGCGTTGCAGTGGTCCAAATTTGGTCTAAGCTTATTGGTCTATTAGGATCCTGATGGGATTTGAGTAAAACCACAAATCGGTCCAGGGATCTTCCCCCCGGGGATCTGGTTCCGGCTCCAGTTCATTTCCGTTAGTGCCACGGACACGCAAATACGTGTTCGTGCGGATATCACTCAAGGTGTAACTCACCGACCGAAAAGTGCCCAGATCACTCCATTCTGACTGCCCAAAACGAGCGATCACGCGGGTACTTGTGTTGGTGTCGTCCGCTGGGTCAGTGGCAGATTTACTGATGCTCCCCATGATAAGGTCAACTCGGCGTACTGAGGGATTGTCACCATTATTGTTTAGCCTTTCGGGATCTTGAAAGCTGATGGTAACGGTCACGGAGTCACCGGCCGCGACAGTAAGCGTTCCACCAATCTCTGCTGTTGTTCCACTTTGATTGCTCTCAGCACTTACGAAGAGTTGTTCGATAAGATCGCCTGTTGTCACGAAAATGCGTCCGTTACGAATTCCGTCCATTATCGATTCATGATTTTTTTGGGCCCAAACGAAGGTCTTCGAGTACTCTCCTGGCCAAAAGTCAGAGCCTCCCTCGCTGTAATGTACATGAGAATCAGAATTGGCGGTGATCCACCAATCGCGGCCCTCGCCGATCATTGAGTCCCAAAACCCTCCAACCATAGCCGTCATCTGGTCAAATCCACCGTGGGTCGGGTAGTTCCCGTAGCCCCCTCGGGCGCGACGCTCTGCACTGGCTGTGCCGTCTGGAAGTAGGGTTGCAGCCTGGTGGCCCGGGGCCCCTGCCATGCCAACAGCCACATTCGGCGCTGTATCATTCCAGCCTCTTAATTCAGCGGGGTCATCGACGCCGTATTGACCAAAACCTGAGGCCGAGCGTGAAGGGTGATTGGCTATCAGCAAAGGTGGAGGCTGCATGTCACGCATTTCTCTTAAAGCGGCCAGCATTCGGCTCTCTGTGTTCCAAGTTGCGTCACCGGGCCAGGGTTCCCGTTTTGCCCATGTCGATTCCAGTTCGAACAGCTGACGGGCCTCATTTTCGGTAAAGGGGATGATCAGACTGGAATGGTCTGCGCCCGGAGTGTCAAATTCCATCCCCCAGAACTGCACTACCTCAGGTACTGCAAGGCGAGATTGCACTAATTCAGGATAAGCCCATTCCAGATTCACCTTACTGTGATTCGGGCCGCCGTGGTCGGTAGCAACAGTCCAGCTGAGGCCAAAATATTTTCCCATCAGTGCGTTCATATGAATCGGATAAATAGCATCGCCGCCTCTGACTGGTGTCGGCGGATCTACGTCCCGGTTCCAGCCGACACTGTATCGGCTGTGAATATGGTGATCACCGGCTAGCCAGGCGTAACCCTCATCTGATTGAGTGGAGGCTGTGGATGACATCAACAGCATGGTGATAAACAATAGCAAGCGCAGATTGAGCATGGTCATGCCTCCTGAACGCCCGGTCGTCCCGCTTCAGTGATGTAGCTGGCACGAATTGAGATGGGCGCACCGGCCTCGGTTACGCGAGGCAGCACTTTGTAATCGCTGCGCCATTGCTCTGGGGTAAGCGTACAGGCGACGTATCCGCGCTGGGCGTTATAGAACTTCACGTGGGGGTTGTTATCGAGCAGGGCTTGTCCATAGTCGGTCATATCCTGACCGTCTCCCCCGGATGTGATTGAGGTACAGACAAACTCAGATCCCACGGTTGTCGAAGCCTCGTTATCGAAATCCAGTTTTAGGTCTGCCGCCCAATTGGAGTGAATATCGCCGGTAAGTACAATCGGGTTGGGCGTTGCTGTAGTCTCGAGATGGTCTAACAACTGTTGGCGTTCAAAGGGGTAGCCATCCCATATATCCATTGGCCACAGCTCATTCCCTTCATTATCCAAAGACCGCAGGCTGGCCATCATGATCTGCTGGGCCAGAACATTCCAGGTTGCGTCAGCATTGGCTAGGCTGTCGTACAGCCAATTCTTTTGGGCATCGCCAAGCAGGGTTCGGTTGCTGTCTAGATGCTCAGCGCAACTCGGTTTACGACCATCACCGCACGCCTGATCGCTACGATACTGACGGGTATCAAGCACATTTATTTCCATTAAGCGGCCAAAGCGAAGGCGTCGATGTATGGGCATCGCTGGTCCCTGACGGCCCACCGGTAGGCGAATTGGCATGAATTCGTAGTAAGCTTGGTAAGCGGCGGCACGGCGCAGCAGCAATTGCTCGGGAGTCTGATCGTCTTCAGGAACCTCTGAGGCGTAGTTATTATCAACTTCGTGATCATCCCAGGTTACTATCCAAGGTGCAGAGGCGTGGGCTGTCTTGAGGTCAGGATCGCTCTTGTAGGTGATGTAGCGATTGCGGTAATCAGCTAGAGTAACAATCTCTTTACCTTCATGATGCCGGACAAGATTTTGACCCCAACTGCGTTCATAGATGTAGTCACCAAGATGAACGATCAGATCCATTTCTTCCTCTGCCATGTGCTGATAGGCCGTATAGAAACCATGTTCGTATTGCTGGCAGGAAGCGAAGGCAAAGCGGAATTTCTGGTTATCGCTTGATCCGGCAGGAGCAGTCTTGGTTCGTCCAACTGGACTGGTAGCGTTGCCCACGTGCCAACGGTAGAAGTATTCAGTGTCCGCAGCCAGCCCTCTGACGTCGGCATGGGCGCAATGACCGAGTTCTGGAACGGCCGCGATAGCGCCACGACGTAGGATGTTACGAAAACTGGAAGAATCCGATATTTCAAATTCTACCTCGACAGCATCACTGGCGGCCCCGACCTCTGTTAGCACTTCGTTTGCAAGGCGAGTCCATAGCACAACTGAGTCGGGCGTTGGATCTCCAGAAGCGACGCCCAGGTTGAAAGGGTCGGCAGGTAGATCTCCCAAGCGACGCGTCGCGCCATGTAGCAGCACTGGCATGCCACCCAGGGCGAGTGCACTGCCTAGCATCGCGCCGAATTTTAAAAAGCAGCGTCGGGTTTGCAACGAGGTAACATGATCCGGCCTATAAACAGGGAAAAGGGACATAATCAGACTCCATGCTATACAATTATCCGCGGAATAAGAGTCAGCTTAAACGCAAAATGTTTCGGAATAATGACTCACAAGTTGGCTCGTATATCCTTGTTAGAGTCTACAGTTCTGCAATACGAACCCTGATGCTTCTGAGCAAAATTGAATATGGTCTGTTTTTCGTAAAGTCTTTACGTTTCGCTGAGACCCATCCTGCTGAAGAAATAATCAAAAGCAGAGTACATGAAAAGAAGCCGGGCGGAATCGCCTCGGCAGAAAAATCTCAATAATACAGACAGCTTAGGCAACGAGCCGCTGATTATTTCTTCCTACGGCGATGTATTCTATGCCTTTTTGTCTGAGCAACACCGGATCGTACAGATTCCTACCATCGACTATCAAAGGCACATTGAGCTTGTTGAGTATCAACTCGTAGTTGGGTGCTTTGAAGCACTGCCATTCAGTGCAGACAACTAATGCGTCAGCATTTTCCAGTGCAGCTTCTTTTGTTTCAGTGATTGTGAGTCGGGATTCACCCATAAATATTTCTCTTATTCCATCAGCTGCTTTTGGATCAAAGGCCTGCACTCTTGCTCCAGAGTCAAAGGCTTCTCGAAGAAAGTCGAGACTGGGTGCTTCACGTATGTCGTCTGTGTTGGGCTTAAATGATAGCCCCCACACAGCGATTATCTTGCCTGACAAAGAACCTTTGAAATATTCGCGAAGCCGCGAGAACAAGAGGTTTTTTTGCTTCGTGTTAACCGTTTCTACAGCATTAAGAAGATCGCAAGATTGTTCATTCTGTTCTGCAATTTTTTTGAGCGCGCGGATATCCTTTGGAAAACAGGAGCCTCCATAACCACAACCGGCGTAAATAAAATTGTAGCCAATTCTACTGTCGGAGCCGATTCCCAATCTAACATTTTCAATATCTGCGCCGAGCTTGTCTGCAATATTGGCAATCTCGTTCATGAACGAGATTTTCGTTGCGAGCATTGCGTTTGCGGCATATTTAGTAAGTTCGGACGATCGCACGTCCATGAAAACGAGTTTATTGTGATTCCGGTTAAATGGCGCATACAGTTCTGTAAACTTCATCCTGACTAGGTCGGAGTCGGTTCCAACGACGATTCGATCAGGACGTTGGAAGTCGGTGACTGCTGATCCTTCTTTTAGGAATTCGGGGTTAGAAGCTACATCAAACGAGAAGGTTTCCCCGCGCGCTTGAATATGCTTTCGAATTGTCTCGGAAATTTTATCGCAGGACCCTACCGGCACGGTTGATTTGGCCACCACAATCTTGTGATCTTTAATATTTTTTCCAATCGATTCGGCAACCTGAAGAACGTATTTTAAATCTGCTGATCCGTCTTCGCCGGTCGGTGTGCCCACCGCTATGAAGATAATTTCACCGTGATGTATGCCCGCTTCGGCTGAGTCTGAAAAAATAAGGTTTCCGGCTTCTTGGTTGGCTTTCGAGATCTCTTCAAGACCGGGCTCGAAGATTGGTATCCGGCCAGACCGAAGCACGCGAATTTTCTCTTCATCGTTATCAATACAGCAGACTTGATGACCCGCGTGTGCGAAGCAGTTAGCAGTGACTAAACCAACATATCCTGATCCAAATACCGTTACCTTCATTGAAAAGCACTCTCCGAAAATTGGATTTCAATCTGAAAATGGGTAATTAGCACAGGTAACGTAATCCAGTATTGTGACAATTTAATTAAAAGAATGATTAAGTGACTTTTTGTGCTGAGTCAAAAAACTGAATTTTGCAGAATTGACATATTTTTCTTGAGGTCGAGTGACGGACACAAAGGCCATAATTTTTTATCCGTGCCCTGTTGACATGCTTTGGTGCGAGTTATGAATGTTCTATTCCAGAAATATTTGTCATAAAAAATTCATTTTATTTTAAAGTAAATGAAATAAATTGGGGGTACTGTGCCACTGTCACAGTAAGGCTGAGTAATTCTTATGTGGAATAGTGCTTATCATGTAGACCTCATGGCTTACATTTGGATGAGCCATTTCAGGCGCCAGCCGTTTGTTATTCCTTTTTTCAAAGCTATATCCCACTCCGGCGATGGCTACCTCTATGGCGCTATTGCATGCACCGCTTGGTATGCAAGCACGGTGCACGCACTTCTTTTTCTAAAAGTCGCTTTGATTGCTTTTCTTATCGAAATACCTGTTTTCGTCTGTTTGAAGAAAGTGATTCAGCGTGAGCGGCCGTTCGTGAGCGTCGCAAATTGTGAAGCTGCAATTACTCCAAGTGATAAGTTCAGCATGCCGTCAGGCCATAGTGCGGCCGCTTTTCTCTTTGCATTTCTGGTAGCTAAATTCTTTCCTGAGCTTAGCGCTCTCGGGTATCTGTGGGCGGCAGCTGTTGGGGCGTCTCGGTTAGTGTTAGGCGTGCACTACCCAAGTGATGTAATTGTCGGCGCTATCCTCGGAATCGGCTGCAGCTACCTTTCCCTTTTGATAGTGAACTGATATGCGCGTTCTTTATGGTATCCAGGGCACAGGTAACGGCCATTTAACGAGGGCGAGGGCGATAGGGCCTCGGCTGGAAGCAAAGGGTTATAAAATTGACTATCTCCTGTCCGGGAGAGAGCGTCAGAAATATTTCGATATGGAGCCGTTCGGAGAATTTGATTGTCGCCGTGGATTTTCATTCTTCGCGGAGAACGGTCGGATACAGTCGGTGAAAACTTGCAAAGGATTGCGGCCATTTCAATTTCTAGAAGACATCCGCAACATCAATCTTGCTTCCTATGATCTTGTGATTTCGGACTTTGAGCCTATTACTGCTTGGGCTGCAAAAAGGCAGAAAATCCCGTGCCTGAGTATGAGTCATCAAGTTGCGTTTGATTACGAGGTTCCCAAGGTATCTGGTTATTATGCTTCGAAGGCCTTAATGAGGCATTTCGCTCCCGGGACTAGCAAGATAGGTTTTCATTACTTCCACTTTAATCAAATTATCCTGCCTCCATTAATTGCCCCTCAAATAGCTTCGCCTAGCCGACACCAGAAAATTGTCGTGTACATGGGTTTCGAATCATTACGTGAAATTTTAAGTCTCTTGGAGCCATTCAGAGATTATGAATTTCAGGTGTTCGCACATGTTAGCGAACCATCAGTGTATGACCACGTCACAATAAATCCGGTCTCCTTGCAAAGGTTTCAAAGAGAGTTGAAAGAAGCGGCAGGTGTAATCAGCAATGCAGGGTTTGGATTGTCCAGTGAATGTCTGGCGCTCGGTAAGAAACTTCTCGTTAAGCCATTGGAAAGGCAGTTTGAGCAACTGTCAAATGCCCTTGCCCTTCAATCACTAGGTCGAGCGACCACCATGGCTACCTTGGATCGAAATGTTCTCGATCAGTGGCTGGAGTTGGACGAACATGCGCCTATCGCGTATCCAGATGTTGCTGCTCTACTGTGCGATTGGATCACTGAGGCTGAGTCAAGAGACTATGAGGAATTCGTAGATTCTGTTTGGCGAGGGTTTGAATTTCCTTTTGAATTTGACGCAGGTTTCGGGTCGCGCTTAATACCGGATTTAGTTTTCTGACTTCTTTGCAGCAGTCTTATGCTGGCAAAAGGGGTGGAAAAGTTTGCGCCCTGTAAATTGGCTAATTTTGTAAGAGCGAGAAAATCTTAAAAAATTTCAGAAGTAGGAGTTGCAATATGAGAATCGATAAGAAGTTAAAAGTAAGGTCGGTTTTTATTTCAGATGTTCACCTGGGCTTCAGGGGATGTCAGGCTGATGCGCTGCTGCATTTCCTCCATTCAGTAGAAACTGATTATTTGTTTTTGGTGGGAGATATCGTCGACTTCTGGTCTCTGAAAAAGTATCCAGTTTGGCCCCAGAAGCACACAAATGTAGTGCGATCTATCCTCGGTAAGGCGAAGCACAATACTAAGGTAATTTATGTGCCAGGTAACCACGACGAGGCCATGCGAGATTACGTCGGACACAAGTTTGGGAATGTCGAGATTCACAGAAATTATATCCACACCACGCTACTGAATAAAAAGCTGTTGGTAATGCATGGTGATGAATTTGACGTGGTGGTAAAACATAGTCGTATGCTCGCAAAACTGGGGAGCTATGCTTACGACAAACTTCTAAGTCTTAATTATCTCGTCAGTGCTATAAGAAAATACTTTAACCGCTCCTACTGGTCTCTTGCTGCCTACCTCAAACATAAAGTTAAGAATGCGGTTGAATATATTGGCTCATTCGAAAGAGCTTTGACACATTTAGCCAAGGAAAAAAACGTAGATGGCGTAGTGTGTGGACATATTCATCATGCTGAAATGCGAGACATTGACGGAGTTTTATACTGTAACGATGGCGATTGGGTTGAGAGCTGCTCCTCACTTATTGAGCACAAAGACGGAACCCTAGAAATCGTTTACTGGGTTAATGATTTTGAAAATTCCACTATAAGTGAACTAGAAGAACTGATTGAGAATCGTCACGCAGCATAAATTTTTCGACTTACGCTTGTGGCAGATCTTATAGGTAGGGGTATTTCATGCGAATACTCATGATCTCTGACGTTTACGTTCCGCGAGTGAACGGCGTTTCTACATCAATTCAGACGTTTCGCAAAGAGCTTGAGGATTTAGGCCATGAGGTCTACTTGATTGCCCCGCACTACGAACAGTGTCTGGAACAAGAGCATCGGTTGTTCCGGGTTGAATCGAGAGGGGTTCCCGGAGATCCCGAAGATCGGATGATGAAGTACGGTAAAGTACTTGGCCTAATCCCAACCATTGAAAAGCTAGACATTGATCTGGTTCATATCCAGACTCCCTTTGTTGCACACTATGCCGGGATGAAAATCGCGAGAGCGCTTTTTCTCCCTGTGATTGCCACTTACCACACACTTTTTGAAGAATATCTGTATCACTACATTCCCTGGCTTCCAAAAATGTTCTTGCGGTGGTGTGCAAGGCAATTTTCACTTAAACAATGCCAGCAATTGGATGGAATTATCACTCCGTCAAGCATCATTGCCGGTCTGCTCGGTGAGTATGGGGTGACTACGCAACCGGTCACCATACCTACTGGCATTGAGCTCGCGAAATTCGCGGAGGGTGATGGCGAAAATTTTCGAGAGAGACTTATGATCTCAACCGAGAAGCGAATATTGTTAAATGTCAGTAGAGTGGCATTCGAGAAGAATATCGACAGCTTGTTTGAAATGCTGCGCATGACCTTGATCAAGATACCAGAAGCGCATTTAGTGATCGCAGGTGAAGGGCCCGCAAAGGTATCTCTGATGCAGCAAGTTAAGGAAATGGGTTTGTCAGATCATGTTACATTCGTTGGTTACCTCGATCGTAATTCTGAACTCATTGACTGCTATCACGCTGCAGATCTATTTGTTTTCAGTTCTCTGACCGAGACACAAGGATTAGTTCTGCTAGAGGCTATGGCGTCAGGTATTCCTGTTGTTTCTGTGGCAGCTATGGGCACGAAAGAAGTACTGCGCAATGATCTAGGAGCCAAGATTACTGACGGTACTGCGGATGACTTTTCGGCAAAAGTCATCGAGGTGCTGGATAACAAAAGCCTTCATACCAATTTGTCACAGGCAGCGATTGCGTATGCGGCCGAATGGGATCCGCGGAAGTTAGCGATAAAAATGGAAAGTTATTACTATAAGGTTGCACTTGGTCAGCCACCGAGAGTTACACCATAGATGTCATTGCCAGACAAAAAGACTGGATTTTCGCGTGTTGTAGCAGCCACTCGCTATTCTCTAAGTGGTTTGGTCCTTGCTGCAAGGACAGAAGAGGCTTTCAAACAAGAGTGTTTATTGTTTGTCCTACTTGCTCCAGTAGGAGTGTGGTTGGGCGAAACTGACGTCGAAAAAGTACTTCTCGTAGGTGCGTTAGTCGTTGTCTTAATTATTGAGTTGCTAAACACTGCAGTCGAAGCAGTTGTCGATAGAGTGGGCGCTGAATTTCATGAGCTATCGCGTCAAGCCAAAGATCTGGGATCAGCTGCGGTATTTCTGAGTCTGGGATACGTGGTATTTACATGGTTGGTGATATTATTTTTTTAAGCACTTCTTATTAAGACCATCTCGACGATGGGGCCCCTCCTGGAGCCAATTGTCCCTCAAGTTAGGGTGGCAGGTTGGAGGTCTTTTTTCTGGGTCAGTTACAGTCAGCCACCCGCCTGACTGGATTGCATCTCGCAGCAGAGCGTGCTGGAAGCTTCACGGTGTAATCGCTGAATTCTAATCTCGGCACATAATAGTCAGTAGAAACATAGTGTGCGCCGGAACTGAATGCAGCATCCCGTCGTACAGTACTGTTCTCCCGGGCTTCAATTGTATTTGCGTCCGCCCGCGTCCGAACTATAAAGCCAGTTTTCACAGCGTCCTGGATTCGTTGCTGATCTCTTACTGGATTATTGATCGTGAAATACGCGGCGTGATCAGCCTCTGTGCTCGTGGAATTCACAAACATAGGCAATCCTTCCAGTGACGGCTTCCCTCTGAGATATCTCTCGACCTTTTCCTGCCCTTCATCCAGAGCGAAAAAGACCTTCCCTCGTGCTTCATCTAACAGTGGCCAGCCATCAGAAATGACAGCCTCGCGCAAAGTGTTGGCGTCGCCACGCACATCATCCGGGGTGATAATCTTGTTGCGAGAAAACACACTCAATGTTTCGGCGTCCAGAGCATCAAATGCGGCTTCAGTGAAGTCCAGCGCAGCGATTGAATCTGGATACGCAGATTGGCCAGTTTTGGCATTTAGCATGATCAATATAGGAACATGCTCAGGATTATTGTCAGACCAATCTCGGATTTCGATTAAGCATTTAATCCAAGTAGGGCAGGTAGAGCGTACGTCGATGTCCTGCGCATGCAGAACTTTGAATCCAGGCGCATACATGTCAGAAGGGTCATAGCTTAGTGCCTTAGGCAGGCTCGCTGTTTGGCGAGGTAGAAGAGGGTCAGCGTAGCGGCCGCCCTCAGGGTCAAACAGGATGTCCAGCTCAATTTGCCGCAGGCCCTTATTTAGCTGGTCTTTAAGAGATAGGTGGGTGTAATCGAGGGAAATGGCAGACTGTTCCCGGTACGCTCGGATAAGGTCCAACTCAAGGGCGGGGATGGCAAGCTTGTAGCTGTTGTGAGAGCCAACAGCTTGTAAATCATTCATAGAGAGGCTGCTGCTACGGTTGCCGCAAGGTCCTTCCAGTTCTTTACTATCGGAGCATTGGCTTTGATAAGTAAAGGCAGCGGCTGATAACAAGACCAGCATAACGCTGCTAGTAAAGAGGATCATGATCTTTTTTTGATACATAGAGTTCTTCGCCGACGTTGATTAAGCCAGTAACATAACTTGTTAGGATGACATTAATGCGACAAGGTTTGAGTGTAAAATTTCTGAAAAACCCGATATACGAGTATATTTTGATGATCCAGCTATCTAGACGTACGTTATTCCAGACGTATGATTATCTGTATATATCTGAGTGGCCTTGTGAATTCTTCGGATACCCAGTATCGCGAATAAAAAAGGGCTGAATTTTTGCTGTTGAATTACTCCGTAATGGCATCCATTTCTCAGTGATCTAACTGGGGCGCCTGAAGTGGATAAGCAAAAATTCAAGGCATTAAGCGCTGCCGCGGCCCTCAAAATTCTGGTATCTGCACGTCAGGCAAGATGTTTGTAATACCGGCTTGCTGGTTCGTTTATGGACTAAGTATGATCTCTAATTGCGGAAACTATAGAACAAAAGCGAACAAACACGCCCCAAATAAACATTGAGATCACTCAGATTGAAAGTCCGGATACGTTAATGAAACTACTCTATATCTGCACCCACAACCGATGCAGAAGCATTCTGTCGGAAGCAATCACTAACAGCTTGGCCGGTGACTTCATAATTGCTCGAAGCGCTGGCAGTCAGCCCGCAGAAGAGGTGCACCCATTATCCCTGAAATTCCTATGTAAAATGGGGTATTCAATTACCGGACTCAGGAGCAAATCCTGGCATAGTTTCGCTCAATTCCAGCCTGATGTCGTAATAACCGTATGTGATTCTGCCGCGGGGGAAGCCTGTCCAGCCTATTTCGGTAATTCAATTAAGATTCATTGGGGTATGGCAGATCCGTCCAAAATTGAAGGCAAGGCGAGCGAGCAAGAAGAGGCTTTTATGGCTTGTATTGATGAAATTGTGCGGCGCGTGCGAATTCTGAAGAACATCGCCGAACAGAACCTGAAACAAAGCGATCTGCGCGATATTCTTGTTGCGCTGGAGGCATCGGAATGACTTTCAAAAATGATCTCCCGAATATTGATACAGACAACTTTTGTCCAGCTGATCCTGAAAGAATAGCTGCTGCGCCATTCGCTCATAAACCGAGGATTCTATTGCTATATGGATCGCTCAGAGAGAAATCATATTCTCGATTGGTAATAGAAGAGTCGTCGCGCTTATTACAAGCGCTTGGTGCCGAGACCAGAATCTTCAGCCCTCTTGGTCTTCCACAACCTGATACAGAAGACGAATTGCACCCCAAGGTCAAAGAACTGCGGGATCTGATGGTTTGGTCAGAGGGCCAGGTGTGGTGCTCTCCCGAACGTCACGGGGCGATGACAGGTATTTTTAAGAGTCAGATTGACTGGGTGCCGTTGAATCTTGGGGGTGTGCGCCCTACTCAAGGAAAAACACTGGCGGTGATGCAAGTTTGCGGAGGTTCGCAATCATTTAATGCAGTTAATCAAATGCGTATCCTCGGAAGATGGATGCGCATGGTCGCCATTCCTAACCAGTCTTCCGTAGCTAAGGCGTTTCTCGAGTTCGATGATAATGGCCGGATGAAGCCTTCACCCTATTACAATCGAATCGTAGATGTAATGGAGGAGCTTATGAAATTCACCCTCGCACTACGCGCCGACAAGAATTTTTTTGTGGATCGATATTCAGAGCGAGTGGAGAGTGCGGAGCAAGTGAGTCAACGAGTGAATCAACGAACTCTTTAAGAATATTTGGTTGAATTGGGGATTTGCCTTTACATCATTCGATAAGGTTTGATTGGCTATATAGAGCTAAGCCACTTTCTGATCTATCCGCCGAATTCGCTTTAGACCGGCCCTGAGATCGACGGGCCACCAGCTTTCCGTTATCGATTCACATCACTTAAAAATACTGAACGCTAGCTAAGACATTGAAATTATCGTGACATCCGCTACTCGCTATCGCCAGTTGACGTGAGCAAGTTGTAATGATCCAAGCTGTCTAAACCGCCACAGATGTCTCAATGATTATTTAAAAAAACGAGCCTTGGCTGACCAAGGCTCTAAAAAGCTACCTACTCGTTGTCCTGCCGGGGATTGCAAGCAAGTTCCGTAAGCAGCACCCACAATTGCAAGTTCAGAGAGAGATCGCTCGCGACGGGAACAATGTTAGGTTTTCGATGTTTCAGTTACATTACTGACTGATTAAGATTGAGTGACAAAAAATATTCGTTTTGAAGTGCGGACGCACAGACAACACGGATCATCGTCGTTATTCTGTTAATGTCCGGTCAATCAGAAGGCCACCGCTGATGCTTCGGCCGCGATGACGAGTACAAGCGATGGCTGCCGTGAGTAACCTCTCAGCCCGTTACCGTGCCAGAGTTAAAGTCACTCTAGGCGCTGTTGAGTCCCACACCTACAGTTTCCGCGGCTCTTGGCTTCTGTTCTTTTGAAGGCAGGCGGACTGGCGAGATTGGCATATGGCATTCTATTCTGTCACATATATGTAACATTTTCCGCTTAAGGTTCGGGCATGAAATTCATAACAAGCTTTATCCTCTGTCTGGCGCTCTTATCTGCCTGCTCTACGTCCACCCAGATCGTAAAGCCTTCAGGGATGTTGTCCGTGCGTCCAGAACTTGAGACTGACGAGGTGCTCAGTGCGGGTGACGCTGCCGATGACCCTGCTATCTGGATTAGTCCGAATGACCCGAGTCAGAGCCTGATATTTGCTACAGATAAGAGAGCCGGACTTTTCTCATTTGACCTCCAAGGTCGTGTGGTTCAGCGGATACTGGCTGGGCGACTAAATAACGTCGACCTGAGGACGCTGAATGAAGGCCCATTCAGCGCACTGGTTGCCGCAAGCAATCGATCAACGGATAGCATCAGCCTTTTTCTTGTTGATCAAGCAGGACAGGCAACATGGATGAAGGTGGACGAAATCGCTACTGGTTTAGACGACCCATACGGTCTTTGCATGCATGACGACGGAACTAACTTACAAGTGTTTGTAAACGACTCTGATGGGAGATATCAGCAGTGGCTTTTGGATGTTTCTCTATCTGCGAGCCGCGAGAATGTCTCAATCGGTTCAACCCTCGTGCGGGAATGGACGGTAGCAGATCAGCCGGAAGGTTGCGCCGTGGATGATGCAGAAAAGACGCTTTACTTAGGCATTGAAAGCAGCGGCGTTTATTCTGTGAGCGCTGACCCAAGTGTGCCTGTGGTGCTTGATACTGTTCTTCCAGTTGATGGAGACCGCGTTGTTGCTGATGTCGAGGGCATGGACCTTTACCGAACGGATCAACAAACTTTTCTAATTGTCTCCAGCCAAGGTAATCACAGCTTTGCGGTTGTTGATGTTGAGCCTCCCTATAGATACATCGGCAGTTTTACTGTAGATCCAGATATAGAGCGGGGGGTTGACGGCGCAGAAGAGACTGATGGGCTTGCGGTTGCAAACGGTTGGCTCACATCTCAATTCTCCGAGGGGCTGTTAGTTGTCCAAGACGGGTATAATACCAAACCTACCCGGCGACAAAATTTCAAATATGTGTCGATTAAGGATGTAACCGAAGGCCTCGGTTTGAAGTAACGCAGGCGAGCCCGGCTCGTCGCGCAGTCCTTACGACCAATGTCAAAAAAGCGTCATTTATCTGACACAGCTCTGTAAAAATCAAAAGCTAAGCTTCGCGCTTTCTTTCAATCGGAGCCGCACTCATGTTGCATTTGCGTTTTAAAAAATCTGTCCTCGCCACTTGTATCGGACTTGCCGCTGCCAACTCAGCCACTGCCCAAGATTCGCTCGAGGAGATTGTGGTTGTCGGCAGTCGTGCGAGCCTGGCAAGTGCTCTGGAGAAGCGCAGAAACTCAGACAAAGTCATTGGAGTAGTTGATTCTGATGCCATCGGTAACTTCGCAGACATTAACGTAGCAGAATCCCTTCGCCGGATTTCAGGGATCATGGTAGAGAATGATCAGGGTGAGGGTCGATACGTTACAGTTCGAGGTATGAACACCGATTTAAATGCGATGACGATCAACGGAGTTAGTACGGCAGCGCCTGAAGATCGTAGAGGCATGATCTTAGACGGAGTGCCTTCAGACCTGCTCGACAGCATGACAGTCTACAAAACTCTCACACCAAACCTGGATGCCGACACAATCGGTGGTGCGATCGACCTCGAAACCATCACTGCTTTTTCGTATGACAGCATGTTTGTCAGGTTAAAAGCAGAGACGTCATATAATGAATTGACTGAAGACTCCGGGAATCCTTCGCTTGCCGCAACATTTTCCAATAGATGGCAGCTCAATGACGGAGAGTTCGGCGCTGCTGTGGTGTTGAGTGATCAATCTCGCAGGATAGTCGCGCACAACAACGAAAATGGTGGGTGGGGAGACTCTACACCGAATGATGATTATGAAATGCGTTATTACGATCTTACGAGAGATCGTGAAGGAATAGTTGTTGCGCTCAATTACCGAGCTGACTCCGGGAACAGCTATTTTATGAATGTTTTCCATAATGAGTACTCTGATGTGGAATGGCGTGCAAAGTGGGAGACGCGTGATGGCTTAGAGGACAATGACGCTCAAGTCTCTGGCTCCAGATACACGTACGCTGACGGAAAAGTTGATACCGAGAGTAAAAACAGAACGGAAGTGCGTGAAATTACATCTCTTCGCCTGGGTGGTGAATTCGTTTTTTCCGAAAACAGCAGATTAGAAGCGGAACTTTTTGCCTCGGAAGCAGAACAAGATGACCGCGACCGGCAAGCATTGATCTTCCGCAGCAAGAACCTCGGGTTGCCATTTACCTACGACAATTCAGACCCCAAAAAACCTGTCGTGACTTTCCCGAGTGCATTTTATGATCCAAGCAATTTCCCGTTGAAGGCATTTGAAAGAGAATTCGCATTAAATACCGATGAAGATTCGGGTGCAAAAGTTGATTTTTACTACAGCCTTAACAACGAAACTGATATTCAGCTTGGCGCAAA
Source organism: uncultured Pseudohongiella sp. (assembly GCA_902597095.1). Lineage (GTDB taxonomy): Bacteria > Pseudomonadota > Gammaproteobacteria > Pseudomonadales > Pseudohongiellaceae > UBA9145. The sequence goes on along the minus strand of CACJWK010000031.1, from coordinate 11,894 downwards.
AGTCCGGAGCCGGCGAAAGGTCAATGAGTTCAACTTTTGCGAGTACGAGCCCGTTAACGACATTTTGCTCTCCTCAGTTGATTACGTGACGCCGGAAAGCTATCTCAATTCTGTTGCGGGGCCAACGGCTTCTTTTGGGCAGGTTACGGGCTTTATTCCCAGGCTCGGAGGAGGGACCGCGACGCTTTCTGACGGAACCGTATGCCCATCGCCGGGTACCGCTTTCGAGTTTGGTGGTGACGAGGAAGAGGAGTCAATTCCAGCGGATTGGGTAACCGAGGAAGACATTCTTGCTGCCTATGCCATGGCAACTACTCAGTGGGGTGATACCACGCTCATCTATGGCTTGCGCTATGAAGATACCGACACAACCTACTATGGCAAGGCATACGACGGCACCTACGCTGGTGTAACACAATTTAAAAACGACTATGGTTTCCTGGCCCCATCTCTCAACGTCAAATTTAATTTAGCTGACGACCAAATTGTGCGTGTTGGGGTTTTCCGCTCGATGGTTCGTCCGGGCTTCCAGGAGTCTGCTGCCGGCGCAATCGTCGACACCGAAGACAACGAAATTGAAGGTGGTAATCCGAGTCTCAACCCGACCAGCGCTTGGAATTTCGATCTTTCTTATGAATGGTACTTGTCTAGCGGCTCATTCTTCGGCGCCGGAATTTTCTACAAGGATTTACGCGACGCGATTGTGGCGGTTGAATCTGAGGACACTCTCTTCCGCGGAGCTGTATACGACGTGGCTGGAACATGGATCAATACTGACAATGCCAGCATCACTGGCGCCGAAGTATCTTTTCAGCAGACTTGGGAAAATGGCTTATTATTCTCTGCTAACTATACGTTATCTGACGGAGAAACTAATCTTCCGTCGGGTTCTGTTTACGGTGAACGTGCTATCCCATTCTTTAAGCAAGCCAAACATACGGGCAACATCACTTTCGGCTACAACAAAGACGCCTGGGACGTCCGTTTAACAGGGAATTACAGAAGCTCTTATCTGGACGACATCGGTGATGATGCGTTGTCTGACCGCTACACTGATGATTTCTTTCAGCTTGATCTTACCGCTCGGTATCAGGTGAGTGATGATCTGCTACTGACTGGGCAAATCATGAACCTCAATGATGCGCCTGAATATTATTACTTTGGGAACGACTCTAGACTTTCTCAATACGATGAGTACGGGTCGACCGTTCAAGTGGGATTGAGATACAGTTTTGGCAACTAGACAAAGAACCGTGTTGGTTATAAAAATGAGAGGCTTCTGCCTCTCATTTTTTTTTGCAAATATCTAAAATCGATTCCACGAAAGCTGAATCACCTTCGCTTTAATGGATGCTTTTCAGTTTAGCAAAATGACGTTGAGATCAGTATTTGGGTGAACTGCAGTGAGCGACTGAAGAGACCTTTGATCTCAACACAGATCCCGCCAATCATACCGATGGCCGCTAGGCACTAAATCGCAGAATTGTAAGGACAGTTGGTGGGCCCACCAGGACTCGAACCTGGGACCGACGGATTATGAGTCCGGCGCTCTAACCAACTGAGCTATAGGCCCAAACTTTTTCTGATGTTATCTCACGTTCTGGTACTGTGCGGCGATGGACTTCTCCACCGCTTTGGCGTCTGCCTTCATGCCCTGGGCGAGCCCTCTGGCCATGTTGTCGGTGAAGATCTCTTCAATGCCTTGCGCCAGACCTTCAAACACGGCAATAGCCACTTCCTCTGTTGACGCTTTTTCTACGGTCATGCCGGCCGTCATGTCCGTGTCGATTGGGCCGGGATAAATGCCGCATACCAGTGTGTTCTGGCCGGCCAGCACCGCGCGCTGGCCCTGAGTCAGTGAGTGTCCTGCCGCTTTCGAGGTCGAGTAGGTTGGTGCGAACGGGAAATTAACGAGCCCGGCTACCGACAGCACGTTTGCAAGGGCGCCACCACCATTGGCCCTCAGAATGGGCGCGAATGCCACGCCCATGCGCATCGGGCCATAAAAGTTGGCGTCCATTTCCAGTTTGGATTTCTCAACCACATCGTAAGACATCAGCTGGGCGCCTGTTCCCATGCCGGCGTTGTTGATGACGATTTCAACGTCGCTAGCAGCCTGAGCGGCCGCGCTGACCTGTTCCTGATTGGTGACATCTAGCGCCAGGGTAACAACGCGGTCGCTATCGATGGCTTCCACTGTAGCGAGTTTAGATTCGTCCCTCGCAGTGGCGTAGACCTTCTTCGCGCCCAGTTCCAATGCCTTGCTCGCGAGGGCTTTGCCAATGCCTCGGTTGGCTCCGGTAATCAGAATGGCCTTGCCGTCTACGGCGACACCGCTCATCGTTTTCTCCCCGTTCAGCTTATGGAGCAGGCACTTCTGCGGTCGCGGGCTCAGCCCGCAACACCGAAGCGTGCTCTAAAGACTTCAGTTTATTGTCTTTATTCGTCCAGGAATGAGCGCAGATGATCAGAGCGCGTGGGATGGCGCAGTTTTCTCAGCGCTTTCGCTTCGATCTGTCTAATTCGCTCACGGGTCACGTCGAACTGTTTGCCGACTTCTTCCAGAGTGTGATCCGTATTCATGTCGATACCAAATCGCATACGCAGCACCTTCGCCTCTCTGGCGGTGAGGCTACCGAGCACGTCCTTGGTGGCTTCCCGGAGGCCCTCGTCGATGGAGGAATCCACTGGTGAGTCCACATTGGCATCTTCAATAAAGTCACCAAGGTGCGAATCTTCATCGTCACCGATCGGGGTTTCCATTGAGATCGGTTCTTTGGCGATTTTCAGCACGCGGCGGACTTTGTCTTCCGACATGTCCATGCGCTCGCCAAGCTCTTCCGGTGTAGGCTCGCGCCCTTTCTCATGCACCATCTGTCGGGAAATTCGGTTGAGCTTGTTGATCGTTTCGATCATGTGCACAGGGATACGGATTGTGCGTGCTTGATCGGCAATCGAGCGGGTAATCGCCTGACGAATCCACCACGTTGCGTAGGTTGAAAACTTGTAGCCGCGGCGGTATTCGAATTTGTCCACGGCCTTCATGAGGCCGATATTGCCTTCCTGGATCAGGTCCAGAAACTGCAGGCCCCGATTCGTGTATTTCTTCGCGATCGAAATCACCAGTCGCAGGTTGGCCTCAACCATTTCTTTCTTGGCACGGCGCGACTTCGCTTCGCCGATCGACATCTGTCGGTTGATGTCCTTGATTTCTGCAACCGTGAGTCCGGTTTCTTCTTCGAGAAGTCGAATCTTCTTCTGGGCACGAAGGACTTCAGTTTTCACATTGACCAGTAACTCTGAGTAGGCGGCCTTGGCCTTTATGTGCTGGTTGATCCACTTTTCGTTGACCTCGTGGCCTGGGAAAGTCTCGATGAAGATCTTGCGGGGCATCTTGGCATGTCGAACCGCGAGTGTCATAACCGTTTTTTCGTGACGGCGCAGGCGGCTCAGTACAGCACGTATGTGGCTGAGCAGCGGATCAAACTGACGCGGCGTCAGCTTGAATGACTTGAACAGCTCTCCGAGTTTTTCCAGTTCAGCCTCGGCTCTGGCATGGTCGCGACCGTTCCTGGCGACGGACCTGCTGGTTTTGACAAATTGTTTCCGCAGTTCAGCAAAGCGGATCGCAGCCTCTTCCGGATCAGGGCCGGTAGCCGCTTCGTCTTCGCTTTCGTCATCCATGTCTGAGTCGTCACTGTCACTGTCAGACGAATTTTGCGCGGTAGCGCCGCTCATGGCGGGAGGAGGGATGTCGTCCGTGTTGTCCAGGTAGCCTGTGATAAGATCGCTGAGCCTCCGCTCATCAGTGTCGATCAGTGCATATTCATTGAGTACGTGCTCAACGGTGCCGGGGAACAGCGCCATTGCTTTCATCAGCTCGCGCAGCCCCTCTTCGATGCGCTTGGCTATGAAAATTTCGCCTTCCCGGGTTAGCAGTTCAACGGTGCCCATTTCTCGCATGTACATCCGCACCGGGTCTGTGGTGCGGCCGGCCTCGTTTTCGACCGCAGCCAGCGCGGCGGCTGCTTCAGCCGCTGCCACTTCGTCAGCGCCATTATCGCTGTCGTCTTCATTCAGAATCAGAGAATCGGCGTCAGGTGCGGTCTCAAACACCTTGATACCCATGTCGTTGATCATCTGGATGATGTCTTCAACCTGATCCGGATCAGATATGGTATCCGGCAGGTTGTCATTGACCTCTGAATAGGTCAGGTAGCCCTGCTCCTTTCCTTTGGCGATCAGTGACTTAAGGCTGGACTGTGGTGCAATAACTTCGGCCATAAATTCTCATCTCCCCTGCAGGCACAGGGACGCAAAATGGGTAAATAAAAGCTGGCCGCGCATTATAGCGGTGAGCGGTAAATATGTATATCGACTTTCGGTGAATTTAGGACAGCTCAGACGCTGTCTGGATTTGGCCCGGGCGCTTCGGACACGCGGGATTTGAGCTCATCTTTCAATTTCAGCAGGTGCAGTTTTTGGCTGATATCAGACAATATATTGTCAAGTATTTGCGAGAATTCGGCTTCGACACCTTCCTGAGGGGTAATTTTCTCTGCCTGCAGCAACTGGGTCAGCTGGCCACCGAGGGGCGTGCCGTAGCAGTAGCCCAGAAGGTGGTAGGTCTCTGTTGCTGGCTCCCTGCGTATTTTCTCGATCAAGGTAAGCAGTAGTTTGCGGGCTTCGTCCTCCGCATGGCGCAGGGGCTCAAGCTCTGCCTGAACAGTCAGCGCTATCTCAGGATTGCGCAGCAAGAGCTCAATGGCTTTCAGGCTGGCAGACTTGCGGATGGTATTCAGGCCTGCCGGTTGCTGAGTTGTCCTTGATCTGGCAGGAGGCTGCGAGGCCATCACGGCCTCTGGTGGTTCGGACTGGTTGCCTTTACGCGGAGGTGCGCTCGCGAGCAGCTGATCCAGAGACTCACTGCTGATGCCCAGAGTCTCAGAGAGCTTATCCAGCATCAGTTGGCCGTAAACGCCTTTAGGGAACAGGCGGATCAGTGGTTTGGCCAGATTGCTAAGCCGGGCCTTGCCTTCGATGGATTGAATGTCCAGGCCTTCGGAGAGCTTGTCGAAGAAGAACTGCTCCAGCGGCGTCGCCTGCTCGATCTCCCTTAAAAAGCCTTCAGTGCCGATCGAGCGCACCTGGGTGTCAGGGTCTTCTCCATCAGGCAGAAACAGGAAGCGCACGCGTCTGCCGTCTTCCATCAGCGGCAGGCTGGTCTCCAGAGCACGCCAAGCGGCGTTGCGTCCGGCCGCATCACCATCGAAACAGAACACCACCTCGGAGACGGCGCGGAAGATACGGGTCAAATGCCTGGCGCTGGTTGCGGTACCCAGGGTGGCCACCGCGTTGCGTATGCCCATTTGGGCCAGCGCGATGACATCCATATAGCCTTCCACTAGCAGCAGGCGCGTGAACTTCTCGCCTGATTTCTTGCTCTCGTACAGCCCGTAGAGCTCAGAGCCTTTCTGGAATACCGGTGTCTCCGGTGAATTAAGATATTTGGGCTTATCCTCTCCGAGCACTCGCCCGCCGAAAGCAATCACCCGTCCGCGGCTGTCGCGAATCGGAAACATGATGCGGTCCCGAAAACGGTCGTAATAAGGCGCTTTATCGGTACTTGGCTCGGCGCCGTTTTCCGGCTTGCTGCGCTCAATCACCATACCGGCTTTCAACAGCGTGCGCTGTCGCTCCGAGCTATCCCCGAGAACGTCGATCAGGTTATCCCATCCAGGCGGGGCATAGCCGAGCGCAAAATCGCGGGCAATTTCACCGACAACGCCGCGCGAGGTCAGGTAATCTACGGCGCGCTGTCGCCCCTGATGTTGGCGCAGTTGCTGCTGGTAAAATTTGCTTGCTTGATCGAGTACTTCAAATAGTTTGGCATGCTCGGACTGACGGCGGGACTCGGCCTTGGACTCTTCCCGAGGTACCTCCAACCCCGCATCCCGCGCCAGGATTTCAACGGCCTGCGGAAAATCCACATGGTCAAAATTCATGACAAAGCCGATTGCGTTGCCACCGGCGCCACAGCCGAAGCAATAGTAGAACTGCCGTTCGGGCTGAACGCTGAATGAGGGGGTTTTCTCGTTATGGAAAGGGCAGCAGGCCTGATAATTTTTGCCGGATTTTTTCAGGCTGACCCGTTTATCCACCACCTCGACGATGTCAGAGCGATGTAATAAATCGTCAATGAACGATTGCGGAATGAGTCCGGCCATGGGTGAAAGGACAGTTAGGTTGAGTTGCTGATCCTACATTGTATGCCAGGCAGCAGCAGGAGCGCACGGGTCAGCGGCAATTCATTGCATACAACGAGACAGGGAGTCCGGAATAAGGTAAGAGTGGAGTAAGGTGAGATGAGAGCGAGAAGGACGATAGGTGAGAAAAGTGAGATAAACGGACTTAGAGTGAGCCGCGAATGTGCATGGTCAGCCTAAGCGAGGTTAAAACCCAGGTCGTTTACGGTCGCTACGCTCAGCCTAGACGTTGCTTGATCAACTCGCTGACTTTGCCCATATCCGCTCTGCCGGCCATCTGCGGCTTGAGCCGACCCATGACCTTTCCCATGTCCTGCATGGATGCCGCGCCGGTACTGGCGATTGCCTCCTCGATCAGCGAGGAGATTTCTTCCGCACTCAGAGGCTGCGGCAGAAACTCCTGAATCACCTCGATCTCGCTCTGCTCTTTCGCGGCCAGCTCGTCTCGACCGGCGTCGGTAAACTGCTTGATCGAGTCTCTGCGCTGCTTCACCATTTTGTCCAGTATCGAGGTGATGCGGACATCATCGGGATCGATTCGCTCGTCGACCTCGACTTTCTTGATTTCGGCCAGGACCAGGCGGATCGTTCCCAGGCGCTCTTTTTCTTTGGCTCGCATGGCGGCCTTCATAGTTTCATTGATCTGAGTTTTCAGAGGGCTGTCGGGCATGTCACACCTGAATTGGAAGATAGCGAGTAAGCATGCGACGCCTGCAGAGGGCAAGCGTCTTCGTGATCTATTTGGTGATCAGCTTGATGATCAGTAGAGGCGCTGAGTTCGACGGCTTTCGCGCTGAACCTTCTTGAGGTGACGTTTTACCGCAGCTGCCGCCTTTCGCTTGCGCACGGAAGTGGGCTTTTCGTAGAACTCGCGACGGCGCACTTCCGCAAGAATTCCTGCTTTTTCGCAGGAGCGTTTGAAGCGACGTAGCGCCACATCAAACGGCTCATTTTCTTTAAGTCTTACCTGGGGCATTTGAACTCCGTTTGTCTAGAGGGCCCGCGGGCTGTGCTCTAGAGCGATTTACCAAATGGTTACTGAACACTGCGCAGACACGCTCTGCCGCGCTTGCCTAATTTCAGAGGGTCGGTATCTTATAGATTAAGGGGTTGAAATGCAAAGGAATTGGCCCTGTCCGGGGCACATTTTTCAGGGGGTTGGGTGCGCCATCGCCCGTATATCGGGCTCGAGGAGCCAAGGCCTCGGGTGAAGTTCGTGCTTTGTTGGCCGGTCGTTGGCAGGCCGCCCCCTTGCTGGCCTCATTGAGAGTTGGGGTTGCGTGGTTTTTTTGGCATGATTGCGGGCCTCATGAAGCGACCCTTAACTGGCCAGCCGTGATAGTTCTTGGAATCGAAACTTCCTGTGATGAGACCGGCGTGGCGCTGTACGACACTGGCCGGGGCCTGCTGGCGGATGCGCTCTACAGTCAGATTCACATTCATGCGGAATATGGCGGTGTGATCCCAGAGTTAGCGTCGCGCGACCACATTCGGAAAACACTGCCGCTGGTACGTGAGGTCCTTGAGAAGGCGGGTATCCGGGATGCGCAAGTTGGCGGTGTCGCCTACACAGCCGGGCCGGGCCTGATCGGCGCGCTGCTGGTTGGCGCTGCCATCGGTCGGAGCCTGGCGATGGGCTGGAATGTGCCGGCAATTGGTGTGCACCACATGGAGGGGCATCTGCTTGCTCCCATGCTGGAGTCGGACGCGCCCGCATTTCCTTTTATCGCTCTGCTGGTTTCAGGCGGACACACGCAGCTGGTCTGTGTTGAAGGCATCGGGCGTTATAAGTTGCTTGGCGAATCTCTGGACGATGCAGCCGGTGAGGCTTTCGACAAGGTCGGCAAAATGCTTGGCCTGCCATACCCCGGAGGTCCGGAAGTCGCAAGACTTGCGCAGTCGGGTACGGCCGGAGCCTACAAATTTCCGCGCCCCATGACCAATCGCCCCGGGCTGGATTTCAGCTTCAGTGGCCTGAAGACTTTTGTGCGTAACACCATTGCCGAAGAGGTCGAGGCTCAAGGTGAGCTGAATGACGCCGTTCGGGCAGATATCGCCTGCGCTTTTGAGGATGCCGTGGTGAACACGTTGGCGATCAAATGCCGCCGCGCTCTGGAACAGATCGGCCTGAGCCGCCTGGTAATCGCTGGCGGCGTGAGTGCCAACCGAAGGCTGCGTGAAGTACTTGGCGCTACCGTCGCAAAAACCGGCGGCGAGCTGTTTTACGCAAGACCGGAATTATGCACTGACAATGGGGCGATGATAGCCTATGCTGGCGCGCAGCGTTTGCTGGCCGGCCAGTCGGAAGGACTGAGTATTCAGGCGCGACCGCGTTGGAATCTTGAGACTTTGCCGGCCATTAACCCATAACCGATAGAGGAATTATCATGGATATTGTCTACATTCGTGAGCTGGAGGTACGCACCATCATAGGCATCTTTGACTGGGAGCGTGAGCAGCGGCAGGTAGTGAGCCTCGATCTGGAGATGCGGTCGGACATCGCTGCGGCTGCTGCCACCGATACCATCGAAAATGCGCTGAACTACAAGGCAGTCGCCAAGAGGCTCATTGATTTTATTGAAAAGTCCGAATTTTTTCTGGTCGAGACGCTTGCCGAACAGGTCGCCGATATTGTGGTGAACGAGTTCAATGTCCCCTGGGTCAAGCTCAGGTTAGGTAAGCCCGGCGCTGTCACTGGCTCAAAGGATGTAGGGGTTATGATAGAAAGAGGAACGCGTCGCTGATTGTTTGTGAATTCCTGTCCAATCCTTTCATTCTCTTGTGTCCTGAATAACCGTGCCGCTTCTCACTCTCAGTCTCGGTAGCAATATTGACGCCGATGCCAATATTCGAAAGGCAGTTTCCGAATTACGGACTCGGTTCCCCGGCCTCCGGTGCTCAGCGGTTTACGAAAGCGAATCAGTCGGTTTTGAAGGTGACAACTTTCTGAATCTCGTGACAGTAGCGGAAACGGAAAAGCCTTTGCCCGACCTTCTAAGAGAGATTAAAGCCATTGAAGATGCGCTGGGGCGGGATCGCAGCCAGCCCAAGTTTTCCAGTCGCTGTATTGATATTGACGTTCTGACTTACGGTGAACTCAGTGGTGAGCATGCAGGCATTTTGCTTCCCCGTGGAGAAATACTGGAAAATGCCTTTGTGCTGCAACCCCTGGCCGAAATCCTGCCGGATATGAAACATCCCTCGACCGGACAAACGATGACAGCACATTGGGATGCGTACGATAAAACCGGACAGCAGCTTTGGCGCAGAGATTTTGACTGGTAGACGCACACAGCGCGTCCTGCTGCCGCTTGCGCGCAGAGACTGACTAGCGGAGCGCGCGTCCTCCATCCACCTTGATGACCGCCCCGGTCATATAACTTGCCTGATCGACGAGGAAAAAGGCGGTATTGGCGATATCTTCTACAGTGCCGGTCCGGCCGAGCGGAATGCCGGCAAGCGCTTTTTCCCGGGCGGCCTCTGCGGCTTCGTCCTGAGGGGTCTCAAGATGGCTTGGCCAGAGGATAGCGCCGGGTGCCACACCATTGACCCGCACCGCAGGGGCCAGTTCCCTGGCTAGTGAGAGTGTCATGCTTTTCAGCCCGGCCTTGGCAATGTTGTAGATGGGAAAACCCTTTATAGCCCCATCCACCATGGCATCGAGAATATTGATGATGTTGCCCTGACGACGCGTGAGCTCTTGGCTCAGGGCCACACTCAGAAAATAGGCTCCACGCAGATTGCTGTCTATGAGGTCGTCCCACTGTCCCTGGGTGGAGTCTTCCATCGGCGTCGTATAGAAAGACGAGGCGTTATTGATCAGCACGTCGACGCGGCCGAAACAGTCGAGCGCGTTCTGTGCCAGCTGAGCAACTTCCGACCTTTCAGTCAGTGCCGCCTGCAGGCAGCTGACTGAATCGGCACGCACGGCATGGCGTTCCGCCTGCAGACTCAGCGCTTCTTCTTCCGAACCGTTGAAGTGGATAATGAGACGATAGCCGGCGTCATGAAAGCGCCGCACGAGGGCGGCGCCGATTCGCTTTGCACTTCCGGTTATCAGTGCGACGGGTTGTTCATTGGTCATGTTTCAGGGACTCGATTGTCTTGGTGATGCTGGACAGGCGGGCTTCGTACATGGCCGCTTTCGGCTCGGCGCGACTGGCGGCCAGGACCGTGCGGCTATCGATGGCGCGAGCTGACAGCAGTAAGGTTTTCAGATAGGTATTTTGTGGATAGTCGCGCGTCTCGAGGCCTGTGCGACCGCGTGCATCGGCCTCACAGGCCAGCAGAAATTTGTCCAAACGCTCCGGGCGGCGGAACGCGTCTAGAGATTCCAGCAGTTTCAGCACCGTTGCTGGCTTCAGTTCTTTCACGCGATGCAGCTTGGTGTGGTGTTCGCAGACCAGACGAGAAAGCTGGGCATGCTCCTTGGGCACATGCAGTCGTGATTCAATCTGATTGAGCAGGCTTAGGCCGGCTGCTTCATGGCCGACATGACTCGGCCATTGATCGGGATCCGTCAGGCCCTTGCCAACATCGTGAACCAGAGTAGCGTACAGCACGACACTGTCGTCGCTCAGTTTCCGGGCCTGCTGAAGACACAGCAGAATGTGCAGGCCGGTATCGATCTCGGGATGATATTTCTCCGGTTGCGGGACGCCGAACAAATTATTGACCTCGGGCAGTATTGCCGCCAGCGCATCGCACTCCCGTAATACCCCAATGAAGGCTGAAGGTGTCTGGCTGGTCAGTGCCAGCTCCAGCTCTTTCCAGATGCGTTCCGGAACCAGATGATCGAGTTCGCCACTGTGACAGATACTGCGCATGAGGTCGCGGGTTTCGTTGGCGACCCGGAATCCCAGATGGGCAAACCGGGCCGCAAAGCGCGCGACCCGCAGAACTCTCAGAGGATCCTCAACAAATGCCCCTGAGACATGACGTAGCACCCTGTCTTCAATATCGAACTGGCCGCCGAACGGGTCGATCAGTGAGCCGTTTTCATCCATGGCGATGGCATTGATGGTGAGATCCCGGCGCAGCAAATCTTCTTCGAGGGTAACCTCCGGTGAACTGTTTATGGCGAAACCCTTATAACCGGGGCCAGTTTTACGTTCGGTGCGCGCCAGCGCATACTCATCATGAGACTCAGGATCAAGAAACACCGGGAAGTCATGCCCCACCTGCTGATAGCCCAGATCCAGCATCTCCTGGGGTGCTGCGCCCACGACCACCCAGTCCCGGTCTTTGGTTTCAAGACCGAGGAGTTTATCGCGAACTGCGCCGCCAACCAGGTAAGTCTGCATGGTGAATCTTGCCGGTGCTTAATCAGTGTGAAATGGTGAAGCGTTTTTTGTCTTCCAGACGCATCATGGTCAGGGATCTGCCCCAGACGTAGCCGGTATCAAGCGCAAAAACCCGCGGTCGTCTGGTAATCCCGTCCAGTGCTGCCCAGTGACCAAAAAGTATCGTTGCTTTTTGCGTTATCTTCTCATATTCAAACCAGGGCTTGAATCCACTGGGCGCCGCGCAGAGGCCTTCCTTGATGTCCAGGCGCAGGCTGCCGATGTCGTCGCAGAACCGAATGCGGGTGAGGTAGTTGGTAATTGTCCGCAGTCGTTCGTGGCCCCG
>CACJWK010000030.1 GCA_902597095.1 uncultured Pseudohongiella sp. | reverse complement strand
GTCAGGCACTGCACTGCAGATGGGCGAGGTTGTTGCCAGGGCTCTGGGTCGCAAGCTGGACGAGGTGGCGGAGTGTGGGCGTGAGGGGTTCAGTGATACCCGTGACCCGAAAACCATCGGCTTCAATACCATTCGGGCAGGTGACATCGTCGGCGATCACACAGTGCTCTTTGCCGCTAACGGTGAGCGCGTTGAAATTACTCATAAAGCCACGAGCAGGATGACGTTTGCACGCGGTGCCGTTCGGGCAGTCCGGTGGCTGGCGGGCAAACCCAATGGCGTGTATTCAATGCAGGATGTGCTGGAGCTGGGTGCAGACTAGGGTTATCTACAGCGGTTTGTGGATAAACTGTTGAGAACGGGCACAACAGCGTCTCAAGCTATCGTTTCGCGAATAAATCTGCGACTGGCTGAAAAATCTGACTTCAGCAGATAGACACAACTGGCCAAGCTTTTATACAATTGCCGCTCAGTATGACAAATGCTGAGATCTTACAGAACGGACGAAATTACTGAAAAGCGGAGCGAGGTTTTCCTTTCTCCGCTTTTTTTCGCCTGCAGAAAATACCGGCACAGATAAAGGCAAGACGAACTGAAGAGGGTATGAAGTGACTCGAGAAGCGGTTCTGGCGTTAGCAGACGGCAGTATTTTCAAAGGCATTGCGATCGGCGCGCAGGGCAAGTCCAGCGGCGAGGTGGTATTTAATACCTCGATGACGGGTTATCAGGAGATTCTGACCGACCCTTCCTATGCTCAGCAGATTGTCACGCTGACATATCCCCATATCGGTAACACCGGTACCAACGATGAGGACAATGAGTCAGATTCGGTGTGGGCTTCCGGTCTGGTGATTCGCGATCTGCCGATGTTGGCCAGCAACTGGCGCAAGCAGCAGTCCCTGGAGGACTTTCTGTCCGAGCGGGGCGTGGTGGCGATCGCGGAGATTGATACCCGTCGCCTCACCAGAGTGCTGCGCGATCAGGGTCCGTTGAATGGCGCCATTTTGTCCGGTGAGGAACTGGCGGTGATCGGTGAGGCCGGTGCGGTCAGTCTGGCCAAAGCATTTCCGGGGCTTCAGGGCATGGACCTGGCCCGAGTCGTGGGCGCGAAGAATCTCTACCGCTGGGATGAGAGCGTGTGGTCACTCGGTTCAGGTTATGGTGCCAGCTCAGACACACGCTTTCGCGTGGTCGCTTACGATTTGGCGTCAAGCGCAACATCCTGAGGATGCTGGCAGCACGCGGCTGCGAGATCACTGTCGTTCCGGCACAGACGCCTGCCAGTGAGGTACTGGCCATGCAGCCAGACGGGGTGTTTTTATCGAATGGTCCGGGAGACCCTGAACCCTGTGATTACGCCATTGCCGCCATCAGTGAATTCCTCGAAGTTGACGTGCCTCTGTTCGGTATTTGCCTCGGTTGTCAGCTGCTCGCGCTGGCCTGTGGTGCTGCAACCGTCAAGATGCGTCTCGGTCACCATGGCGCAAATCACCCGGTGCAGAATCTGGCAGACGGCACGGTGATGATTACCAGTCAGAACCACGGTTTTGCCGTGGATGCCGCGAGTCTGCCCGACAATTTAACGGCCACCCACAAATCACTCTTCGATGACTCACTGCAGGGAATTGAGCGCAGTGACAAACCCGCATTCGGCTTTCAGGGTCACCCCGAAGCCAGCCCCGGACCTCATGATGTCGCTCCGCTGTTTGATCACTTCATCGAGCTGATGGCGAACTCCACAAGCAACCGTCCACTTGACAGGAAGGAAGCAAACTAAAGATGCCCCACAGAACAGATATCGAAAGCATTCTTATACTGGGGGCAGGCCCTATTGTCATCGGGCAAGCCTGCGAATTTGACTACTCCGGCGCACAGGCTTGTCAGGCGCTGCGTGAAGAAGGGTTTCGTGTGATCCTGGTGAACTCCAATCCCGCGACCATCATGACGGACCCGGCGATGGCTGACGCCACATACATTGAGCCGGTCAAGTGGCAGATTGTGGAAAAAATCATCGCTAAGGAGCGGCCGGATGCGATTCTTCCGACCATGGGCGGGCAGACTGCGCTGAACTGCGCTCTGGACCTGAATCGTCACGGCATCCTTGAAAAGTATGGCGTGGAGCTGATCGGTGCGAAGTGTGAGGCCATCGATAAAGCAGAAGACCGGGAGCTGTTCGACAACGCGATGGTCGCGATTGGGTTGGAAACCCCGCGTCACTTCATGGCGCGTAGTATGGAAGACGCCTTCGCGGGTCTCGAATCAATTGGCTTTCCCTGCATCATCAGGCCGTCTTTTACCTTGGGCGGCAGTGGCGGCGGCATCGCCTACAACCGTGAGGAATTTGAGGAGATCTGTGGTCGCGGCCTTGAGCTTTCTCCCACTAATGAACTGCTCATCGATGAGTCGCTCATAGGCTGGAAGGAATATGAAATGGAGGTGGTCAGAGACAAGAGTGACAATTGCATCATTATCTGCGCCATTGAGAATTTTGATGCTATGGGTGTGCACACCGGTGATTCAATTACCGTTGCGCCCGCACAGACTCTGACTGACAAGGAATATCAGATCATGCGCAACGCATCGATTGCGGTGTTGCGGGAGATTGGCGTAGAGACCGGTGGCTCTAACGTGCAGTTTGCGGTGAATCCTGACAATGGTCGCCTGGTTGTTATTGAAATGAACCCGCGTGTGTCGCGTTCGTCTGCTCTGGCATCCAAAGCCACAGGTTTCCCGATCGCCAGAGTGGCTGCAAAACTGGCGATCGGCTTCACGCTCGATGAACTGCGAAATGAAATTACCGGTGGAGTCACACCAGCATCGTTTGAACCAGCGATCGACTACGTGGTGACCAAGATTCCACGGTTCACTTTTGAGAAATTTCCGGAGGCTGATGATCGCATCACGACGCAGATGAAATCCGTCGGTGAGGTTATGGCGATTGGGCGCACGTTTCAGGAGTCAATGCAGAAGGCGCTGCGCGGCCTGGAAGTGGGCATGTGTGGTTTTGACCCGATTCTCGAAGCTGACCTGAGTAATGCCAAGGCGGTCCTTACCCGGGAGCTTACTGAACCCGGCGCTCAGCGTATCTGGTTCGTTGCTGATGCCTTTCGCTTGGGTTGGTCAGTGGCGACGGTCTTCGATCTCAGTGGTATCGACCCGTGGTTCCTGGCTCAGATTGAAGACCTCATCAAGTCCGAAGAATTGCTGCAGACGCAGCAGCTTTCCGAGCTGGATCAGCGCGCCATGCGCTCACTGAAACGTCAGGGGTTTTCTGACAAGCGCATGGCTCAGCTGCTGGGAGTCTCGGAAGGAGAAGTGTTGCAGGCGCGCCATGCCCTGGCGGTCCGCCCTGTGTATAAGCGCGTCGACACCTGCGCGGCTGAGTTCGTTTCGACAACGGCCTACATGTATTCCACCTATGAAGAAGAGTGTGAGGCCCTGCCAAGCGATCGCGACAAAATCATGGTGCTGGGAGGCGGCCCCAACCGGGTCGGGCAGGGTATCGAGTTCGATTATTGCTGTGTGCAGGCGGCTTTAGCTATGCGCGAAGATGGCTTTGAAACCATCATGGTGAATTGTAATCCTGAGACGGTTTCGACTGACTTCAATATTTCGGACCGGCTGTATTTTGAGCCGCTTACCTTCGAGGATGTCATCGAAGTGGTCAAGCTGGAACGGCCTGTCGGGGTGATCGTCCAATTCGGCGGGCAAACACCGCTCAATCTGGTCAAACAGCTCGAAGACGCGGGTGTGCCGGTAATCGGTACCAGCCCAGATGCAATCGATCGCGCCGAAGATCGCGAGCGCTTTCAGCAGCTCATTGAAAAACTCGATCTGAAACAGCCACCAAACTGCACGGTTCGCTCGGTTGAAGAGGGATTGGAACAGGCAACAAATATTGATTATCCGCTGGTTGTCAGACCTTCTTATGTACTGGGCGGTCGGGCGATGGAAATTGTGTATAACGAAGCCGAGCTACAGCGCTACATGCACGACGCGGTCAAGGTGTCCAATGAGAGTCCGGTACTGCTCGATCACTTTCTCAGTTCGGCGATCGAGATTGATGTCGATGTGGTCAGTGACGGGCAGCAGGTTGTGGTGGGCGCGATCATGCAACACATTGAGCAGGCGGGTATTCATTCCGGCGATTCAGCCTGTTCGCTGCCGCCCTATAACCTGACGGCTGAAGTTCAGGACAGGATCAGGGAGCAGGTTACCGCGTTGGCGCTTGAGCTGGGCGTGGTGGGTCTGATGAATACTCAGCTCGCCTATCAGGATGGCGAGATCTATATTATCGAGGTCAATCCACGGGCGTCGCGCACGGTGCCGTTTGTCTCCAAATGCATCGGTACCTCGCTGGCCAAGGTGGCGGCGCGCTGCATGATTGGCAAGACGCTCGAGGAACAGGGCTTCACTGAGGAAGTCGTGCCAAAGACTTTCGCAGTTAAGGAAGCCGTTTTTCCTTTCAATAAGTTTCCGGGTGTTGATCCTATTCTTGGGCCAGAAATGAAATCCACCGGAGAAGTCATGGGCGTGGGCGAGACTTTTGCAGAGGCCTACGCCAAGGCCCAGATGGGCGCAGGCGATGTAATTGAAGAATCGGGAACCTGCTTTATCAGTGTGAGAGACCGCGACAAGCCTTTTGTCGTGGAGGTTGCCAGGCGGGCACTGGTGCTGGGGTATGAACTGGTTGCAACGCACGGCACCGCGGCGGTGATCGCTGACGCGGGCCTGAAGGTCATGGGTGTGAATAAGGTTGCCGAGGGTAGACCCCATATAGTCGATATGCTAAAAAATGATGAGATTCAGGTGGTGTTTAACACGACAGAAGGCAAACAGGCGATCGCAGACTCGTCTACCATCAGACGGACCGCACTGCGCCACGGCGTGTTTTGCACCACCACAATCGCAGGAGCGCTGGCAGTCTGTGATGCGCTGGAATTCGGCAACAACATGTCGGTTTACACCTTGCAAGACCTGCATGCAGA
This sequence comes from uncultured Pseudohongiella sp., assembly GCA_902597095.1. GTDB lineage: Bacteria > Pseudomonadota > Gammaproteobacteria > Pseudomonadales > Pseudohongiellaceae > UBA9145. Next base: position 23,710 of record CACJWK010000030.1, on the reverse strand, counting down.
CCTCCATTTATAACCGGGCCTCATCGTACCACTGGAAAGAAGCTGACACATTCCTATGTCGATAACGAAAGTTCCCATGACGATCAAGGGTGCCGAAGCCCTGCGTAATGAGCTCAATGAGCTTAAAAGCTTGACCAGGCCGAAAATTACTGCGGCGATTGCTGAGGCAAGAGAGCACGGCGACCTGAAAGAAAATGCGGAATATCATGCCGCGCGAGAGCAGCAGAGCTTCTGTGAGGGTCGCATCAAGGAAATTGAGGGCAAACTTGCCGATGCCGAGATTATTGATGTCACCAAGTTCGAACCCTCGGGCAGAGTGATATTCGGCACGACCGTGACTCTGTACAACCTGGAAACCGAAGAGTCAGTTACCTACCAGATTGTTGGTGAGGATGAGGCCGACGTGGCGGCGGGTAAAATCTCAGTGGTTTCGCCGATTGCAAGGGCCGTCATGGGCAAGCATGAGGGAGATGAGGTTGTGGTGAAAGCACCGGCGGGTGATCTTGAGTTCGAGATCGAATCGGTGGCACACATCTGATGTTTCGGGCCTGTGACCTGGGCTAGGGTGCTTTTCTGATCAGATTGGACAGCCTGAGGTCGGGTCGCTTGGCCGCACGATAGAGCAGCACTACGTGGCCAATGCTTTGCACTGACTCAGCGTGATGGGTGCCACAGATCTCCTCGATCATCGCTCTGCGCTTTTCACGGTCAGGAACCTGCAGTTTGATCTTGATAAGCTCATGGGCTTCAAGAGCGCGATGAATTTCCTGGGTGACGTTCTCGGTCAGCCCTTTTTGTGCAATTATAACCAAGGGCTTGAGTGCGTGACCTATCGCTCTGAAGCGTTTTTTCTCTGCGTTGCTAAGACTCATCGGTCTGCCTTGTCGGTCGGCGGGAACCGGATTCTAGCAACTCACTTTCACTTCGGATACCGGGTTTTAAGCTCACTATCGGGACATGGCAAGATCAAAGAGCAGTAAGCAGTGGCTGAGAGATCATTTCGGTGACGACTATGTGCGGCGTAGCCAGGGTGAGGGCTACCGGTCCCGGGCCAGCTACAAGCTGCTGGAGATGCAGGATAAAGATAGGCTGATCAGACCGGGCATGACGGTGGTAGATCTAGGTGCTGCTCCCGGTGGCTGGTCACAGGTAGCAGCAGAACTGGTGGGCGATGAAGGCAGAGTCGTAGCGTCTGATATCCTGCCAATGGACTCGATTGCAAGGGTAGACTATGTGCAGGGTGATTTCACGGACGACTCGGTTTATGAACGCCTGTTGTCGGTCATTGGTGAACCCGGAGCTGACCTTGTAATTTCTGATATGGCCCCCAATATCACCGGTATGAGTGAAATTGACCAGCCCCGCAGTTTGGGACTGGCTGAGCTGGCTCTTGAGTTGGCGAAAACCATACTGAAACCCGGGGCGTACTTCCTAGTGAAACTGTTCCAAGGTGCAGGTTACCCCGAATACCATCGGGAAATGCAGTCCAGCTTTAACAGCGTCAAAACCAGAAAGCCCAAGGCTTCCAGAGCCCGTTCTCGCGAAGTTTATCTGCTCGGTTCAGGTTTTCAGCCCTGAGCCGCCAGCGCGAATGGCGGTGAGAAGCGTGCAAAATTTTCTGCAGTCATTAGAATGATCTGCGTAGTTTGCCCGAGAGGCAGTGTAGTCTCAGTGCCAGTGGCTCTGATCAATTAGGAGATAAGTCCTTGAATGACATGGCAAAAAATCTAATTCTCTGGATGATAATTGCCGGTGTGTTGCTGACGGTATTCAACAATATCAATCAGGAAACCCGGGAAGAGAATATCAACTATTCTCAGTTCATCAGGGAAGTGCGCTCTGGTCGCGTCGATGCGGTTGAGCTGGCCGGAATCAACATTACCGGTATTCGCTCGGACAACAGTCAGTTTCGGACCATCATGCCGCTTATTGGTGATGATCAGCTGATGAATGATCTGTTCGAAAATAATGTCGAGATCATTGCAAACGAGCCAGAGCAGCAGAGCATCTGGACGCAGCTGCTGGTTGCCAGCTTTCCCATCCTGATCATTATTGCGTTGTTTTTCTTCTTCATGCGACAGATGCAAGGTGGTGGGGCCGGCGGTCGGGGTGGCCCGATGTCCTTCGGCAAGAGCAAGGCTAAACTGCTGGGCGAAGATCAGATCAAGGTCACCTTCGCTGACGTTGCCGGTGTTGAAGAAGCGAAAGAAGACGTCGAGGAACTGGTGGAGTTTTTGCGCGAGCCGGATAAGTTTCAGCGTCTGGGCGGGAAAATCCCACGGGGTATTCTGATGGTGGGCCAGCCGGGAACCGGTAAGACCCTGCTGGCAAAAGCCATCGCTGGTGAGGCCAAGGTGCCGTTCTTTTCCATCTCCGGATCAGACTTTGTGGAAATGTTCGTGGGCGTGGGAGCTTCGAGAGTCCGCGACATGTTTGATCAGGCCAAAAAACAGTCACCCTGCATCATCTTCATCGACGAGATCGATGCGGTCGGGCGTCATCGTGGCGCTGGTCTCGGTGGCGGTCATGATGAACGGGAGCAGACTCTGAACCAGTTGCTGGTCGAAATGGACGGCTTTGAGGTTAATGATGGGGTCATTGTCATGGCGGCTACCAACCGGCCAGATGTCCTCGACCCGGCGCTTTTGCGTCCCGGACGATTCGATCGGCAGGTGGTTGTGGGTCTTCCTGACATACGCGGCCGAGAGCAGATTCTTAAGGTGCACATGCGCAAGGTTCCTATTGACGATCGCGTTGAGGCCAGCGTGATAGCCAGAGGTACGCCCGGATTCTCCGGCGCTGATTTGGCTAACCTTGTCAACGAGGCAGCGTTGTTCGCGGCGCGGTCAAGCAAGCGCCTGGTCACCATGGAAGAATTCGAGAAGGCCAAAGACAAGATCATGATGGGTGCCGAGCGCAAATCGATGGTGATGTCTGAGAAGGAGCGTCTGAACACGGCTTACCATGAATCAGGTCATGCCATCGTCGGTCGCCTGATGCCGGAGCATGATCCGGTCTATAAAGTGAGCATCATTCCTCGCGGCCGTGCGCTGGGTGTAACGATGTTTCTGCCGGAGGAGGACCGCTACAGCTACAGCAAGCAGCATATTCTCAGCCAGATCTGCAGCCTCTACGGGGGTCGCATCGCGGAAGAAATGACGCTCGGCAAGGAAGGCGTTACAACTGGCGCCTCTAACGATATCCAGCGGGCAACAGAAATGGCCCGGAACATGGTGACCAAGTGGGGTCTGTCTGAAGAGCTGGGGCCCCTTCTTTACTCTGAAGATGAGGGTGAAGTCTTTCTCGGACGCTCGGCAGCTTCACAGACCAAGTCGGTGTCCAGTGAAACGGCAATGGCGATCGATCGCGAAGTCCGCAAAATAATCGACGAGTGTTACGGAAAAGCCGAACAGATCCTAGAAGATCATCGCCACCTGCTTGAGATCATGAAGGATGCGTTGATGGAATATGAAACCATCGACTCTGATCAGATTGATGACATCATGCAGGGCAAAACCCCGAGACCTCCAATGGGTTGGAGTGACTCTGACAATGGCGGTTCAGGCGCTACGCCTATAGAAGACGAAGTCGCGAAGCCTCGTGCAGAGACAAGTCCCGATGGCCAGTCAGGACCGATCGGTGGTCCTGCCGGCGAGCACTAGTTCGCCAAGCTCCTGGCTCTTGCCAATACCAACCACCCTGCAGGCTGGAGATCGACGGTTAGAACTGTCTTCTCCGGTCTGTATGGGTATCCTGAATATTACACCCGACTCTTTTTCTGATGGCGCCGAACTGGCCCGTTCTGATCGATCTGAGTTCAGATTTGATCGCGACAAGGTGCTGTTTAAGGCTGCGCAGATGGTCCGGGATGGTGCTCTGATACTGGATGTTGGCGGGGAATCTACCAGGCCGGGGGCCAACCCGGTGCCCGTTGATGAGGAGCTGGATAGGACGATCCCTGTTCTGGAAATATTGCGTGCTGAATTCGATGTTCTGCTGTCTATTGACACCAGTACGCCAGAGGTCATGTCAGCAGCTCTCGCTGCCGGCGCCGGCCTGGTAAATGATGTCAGGGCACTGACTCGTGCCGGTGCCAAGCAGGTCGTCGCTGAGGCGCAGGCGGCCCCAGCAGTTTGTCTGATGCACATGCAGGGCCAGCCAGTATCCATGCAGGAAACCTTCTCCTATGACAGCGTCGTAGATGAAGTGTTCAGTTTTCTCAAGCATCGTATCGCAGACACAGAGCAGGCAGGCGTGGAGCGATCAAGGATTTTGGTCGATCCGGGTTTTGGCTTCGGTAAATCCGTGGAGCACAATTATCAGTTGTTGCGCCGTCTGGCTGAATTCCATGAACTTGGCGCGCCAATTTTGGTGGGTGTCTCGCGAAAATCCATGATTGGTGCCGTTACGGGACGCTCGGTAGACCGACGACTGTCCGGCTCTGTTGCCGCAACCAGCCTGGCCTTGCAGGCAGGGGCGCATATCATCCGGACACATGACGTGGCAGATACAGTTGACGCAATCAAGGTGTATCAAGCCTGCCGGAGTGCCGGATAGCCGAGCTTATTGCGTCGTTGGATCAACTTGGTTAGTATTGGCGACCGTTTTGCCGGGCTCCAGTGGCCTTCTGTCAGATAGGTGATATGTCATGCGGCAACCGCTGGTGGTTGGCAACTGGAAGATGCACGGCAACGCCGGAGGAATCCGGTCCCTGATGGCTGAGTTGATTGAGGCAGAAGGGGCATTCTCCGGGGCAGAAGTCGGTGTTTGTCCGCCTTTCGTCTTTCTGCCGATGGTGACAGAGCTATGCGCTGATTTGTCTATTCGAGTCGGTGCACAAAACGTGTCGCAACACGACAACGGTGCGTTCACCGGGGAGGTGTCTGCCGCGATGCTTGCAGAGCTCGGCGCCGCCTATGTGCTGGTAGGTCATTCGGAGCGTCGCGAGTTCTTTGCGGAATCGAGTGAAACAGTGGCGGAGAAATTTCTCGCCGCTCAGGCGCACGGGCTGACGCCTGTCCTGTGTCTGGGTGAGACACTTCAGCAGCGCGAGCGCGGAGAGACTGAAAAAACGGTACTGGCGCAACTGGATACCGTCCTGGCAGCGGCCGGGGTCGAAGCGTTTGCAAACAGCGTGCTGGCCTATGAGCCGGTCTGGGCGATCGGGACGGGCAAGACCGCCTCCCCTGAACAGGCGCAGCAGGTGCACCAGATACTGCGTGAGCACATCGCAGTGAAGGATCCCGCTGTCGCCGATGCGCTTCGCATCCTTTATGGCGGCAGTATTAAAGCCACCAACGCCAGAGCGCTGTTCAGCCAACCGGATATTGATGGGGGTCTGGTGGGTGGCGCCTCGCTTGAGGCAGGACAATTTGCCGCCATTTGTGCGAGTATGGAAAACTGATCATGGAAACTATCGTCGTTATTGTGCATGTCATCGTTGCGATTGCAATCGTTGGCCTCGTCCTGCTGCAGCAGGGTAAAGGCGCTGATGCGGGTGCCTCATTTGGCGCGGGTGCTTCCCAGACGGTGTTTGGTTCTTCCGGCAGTGGTAACTTTCTGGTTCGTGCCACTACGGTAGCCGCGACCCTCTTTTTTGTTACCAGTCTGCTCCTGGCGGTGTTCGCCAGTAATCGGTCCGGCCTTGGTAGCTCCTCGGACATTCCGGTATTGAATCAGGACATTCTGGAAGAAGTGACGACCCAGCAGTCTGATATCCCCGTGTTGGGAGCCGAGGAGATAGCACCGGTCTCCACTCAGAGTGATGTCCCCAGTCTGCCGTCAGACCCAGGCCAATAGCCACAGATTATGATCCCGTTGAAATTTTTCGATATGCAGATTCACGAAAATTATGCCGAAGTGGTGGAATTGGTAGACACGCTATCTTGAGGGGGTAGTGAGCTTCGCTCGTGCCGGTTCAAGTCCGGCCTTCGGCACCAATCTTTCGTAGTATTTAGTAAACTTGTGGTCCTCAAAGGGGTTGTAGACACTAGCGAACTAAGCAGAGTGGAGTCGGCCAAGCTTGCTGATTACGAAGTTGATCTGACCAACATTGATCTTGTCGGGCTGAGGTTTGCAGGTGTTGGATAGTTCTTAGGTTGACCCACCCGAAATACCCCCGTTTTACACCTTTGCCGAGTCCGTTTCGATAGCGCAGTGCACTTGGCGCATGTCACTCGGTATATTTTCCATCTGCGTCTATAGGGAGAATCTTTACCTGCTCGCTGTAAGGTAAATCTAAAAATTTCTCGAACTCGTCATAAAATTGGTTAGGAGTTAGACCAAAGGAATCTTGGAAAGACGCGTCCCAGCCCTTCGTTTGCAAATTTGGAAACATCGAGTCGATAAGCACCCGGTCATTATCCACATGATTATAGAGCCAGGCGATTCCCCACGCGCCCAATCCATAAATGGCATCTCGTCCGACCTCGTAGGAAAAGTCTCCTAATTTTAGGCCCTGATTCTGGCTACGTGCCTCTAAACCCCGTGTCATCTGAGCCCGCATTTCGCACTCAAAGCATTCGCTTGTCAACTTGCCATGGACTGATACATAGCCCGACAGAATCTGTTTAGTCAGCGCAACGTTTGCCATGTAAACCGCAGAGCCCTCTATGAACCAGTCTGGCCCGCTTAGTGTTGGATCAGCGTTCCCGCCTCGTCTATTTCCCACTTCATCTTTATTGGACAAATGGGAGAAATGAAGAATATGCCAGTACTCGTGTGCTGGCGTTAAGTCGAATCCATCACCGCTCCAGTCCGCAAATGGACTGTCTTTGAAAAACCCCCAGGGGGCGCTCGCCATCATGAGATGAAAGCCATATTGCCCCATACCGCAGCGACAGGCATTTTGCATGGGGCGCCCTGATTCGAGAGCTTGGGTTGCAATATCCAAGTAGTCGCCTAATGGCCAATAGTTGTTTGACCTCTGTCGTTCGCACTCGATAGATTTAAATCCTATTCCCCAGCTTAATCTTTGCTGGCACCATTGCTCATGCTGTCTGGTCAGTGCGTCAGAGTCAGATCCCATTATCCAGACCTCCAGAGGCCCGAAGTTACCCCATAAATCCGCTGCAAACTGCAGATGTTCACGATATGCTCGGGCGACTTCGTCAGGCAGATCATCTGCGACAAATAATTTGAAATCGTCAGGATAAATTTCGCCATTAAATCCAGCATCTGCGACCACTTCAGACAAAGGACTTGGCGAAAGCACTTCTGCAATCTGAACAACGACATCTTTAAACACCGTACTGCCAACTTTAACCGCAGGAATGATCAGCTGCTGTTTCTTTAGGTCGTAGGTATCTGGACGGGGTCCAAACTGACCCTCCACGTAGGGATAATCACCCGATGGCCCAGAGACCAACTCGGCGATAGTAACAATGACATCTGAATATTTAGTGTCCCCCACCATAACCTGAGCGATGGTTAGCTGCCCAGTAGTCTCATCATAAAGGTCGATGGCGTAGACCGGTGTAGCAATCGCCATGGTTAAAAACCATGTTTTAACCTTCGCTGCCGCCCTCACTGATTTTAGTCGAGTCAAGATAGTCCGAAAACAGAGCATTGACAGGGGTAATTTGAAAACACTTACGGTCATAAATGATCTCCAAGTTTTTAACGAATATGCTCTCTAACGAATGGTTTGATGAATCAATCGACTTGCGGAAATTGGGCCACAAGTTCTGTAAAAATTTTGCGAGGTTGGTTTAAGCGCCCTTCGCTCTATCCTCGCCGCACTTAGCTTGCTTTTGCGCTATCGCTCAAACGCCCTACTTAGAGACGCCGGAAACTAGCCGTCCAGCGACTAATTCATACAGCATCATCGTTTCCCTCCTGCTTTAAGGAGCTTATTTACGGTGATTTCACATTTTCATTTCGAGACGAATAAGGCACACACTCCCGCCTTAAAAAATCAGAAATACCCAGACTCCCTTCTAGAGTAATATGAGCTAGCAAAATAGGGAACCTTTCTAAGCAAGTGGGGGTACCCTCGGGTGTGGGTGCTGCCAGATCGTGGTTTGTTTTTTATGGGGGTGGGGTCGTTCGATGAACGCCCAGTTAGATTGAGAGTCAGGAAGATTGGCTTTATTGTCTCAAGAGCCTTCATTTGGGTGGGTTTTTGGGTGGCTTAAACCTCGAATATATGATCATTTTTGGCTCTAAAGTACGGCCTTCGGCACCATACTCATAGAATTTTTTCCTGTCCGATTAAACTTGACAGCCGCTTTCGCGGCCAAGGTAGTCTCCACGGTCAATTTTGAGGCGCTTAGTAATCGTGCGTTCTAAATGATATGACCTTCCGCAGAAAATGAGCTTCCGTCGCCAATATCATTGTCATAGATCCAAATGTAGATATTTGCGGAGTAAACGCACACCAAAAAAGTTGCGCTCCCGAGTCCTGTGATTTCTCGAGCTTGGTACGATGAAACCAACCCCCAAAGCTAATTCGAATGCGCCACTGATATATATCCACAATCTAGCAGTGCCGGGGACTGAAGGTTCGATTGGCTCAAACCATTGAGGGTCAATGAAGCGTAAGGTACCAGCGTAGCGCCAGGAAGAACCCGCAGCCCAGCACTCAGCATGCCAAGTGAGATGCTTCATGTATCAGCTTATATTTCTGTGCGCTTCTTAAAAGTAAACCAAACAAAGAAAAGTGTGATTACTGTGCCGATGATCAAAGTATTGAAAGTTAATGATCTTGAGAGGTCAACTTATGCAAGTCGGCCGTCCCCTCCCGACAGAGCAAGCATCTCGGTGCGGTATCGCACCACCGCGCCCTGCGCGAGCAACCAACGACTTAACATATTTATCGAAAAAGCCGTATACAGCAAAGCCATCAATGCGCTGAAACCCTGAGTAAGAGTGCGAGAGCCTAGATGGCAAGCAATAATTACAGCGAATGTTGCGCTTATCCAGAACTCGAAAATCGATCTTGGGCACTGAGGGCCAAATAAAAAAGTTGAACCGCTTCATAAATAGATAACGAACTGTCGACAGCCCTACTATCCACCAATTTTTCGAAAGGTAGCGATATGAGTCCCGCTAAGTATTTCATCTACTTTGAAGAAACTCCACGCCATCTATTTCGTCAACCCGACCAGTATGCATGTCTTAAGCTTGCAAACTACTCACGGATAGTTGAACTGCTGTATATGCGACGAACATCTATTCTATGACCCGAACTTAGTGATAGGTTTACATGTCTGAGCACTATGTATTCCGATTAAATATTTATGCGTACTAGAACCTATGGGGAAATAAACAGTGACAGAAAACACAATTATTCTCGCAGTGCAGGTCATTGCTGCATTCGGAGTCGTCGTATCAGTTTTTTACTTAGGTGTGCAGGTTAGCCAGCAGAATAAAATCACAAAGGCACAGTTCGGCTTTTCACTGACTCAGAGGTTATACGATCGCTTCTTTCAGACCGCAACGAATCCAGTTTTTTGTAATCTCTTAGCTAAAGACTGGGCGGTTGAGGAGCTGGATTCCAGTCAGCGATGGCAGGCAGGCATGTACATCAACGCTTTGTTGGTGGACATATTTGATACTTATGATAAGTCCGAGGCGGGGCTCGTTGACGCTTCTCAGCTAGATATGAGGTTGAATCTTCTCAAGACGGGTATGATGAAGCTGCCCATAGGAAAAATGTTATGGAACCTCTGGAAGCCTACCCGCAGTGATGAATTTATAGACTGGTTTGAGCTTCAATTATTTGAAGGAGAGGAAATCGGAGGCTTCGACTTGCGCGAATCTGAAGTGACCACACAGTTTAGATAAAATATGGGCACGTGCGATGGACGCGCGCCGGTCGAACTAGAACCTGCGCGCGGACTGTCGACATTGGTTTCAAGAATTCAGCGAAAACTACTAAGGAAGGACATAGACATCCATTATCATAGTCCGATCCAACTGCTGCCTTGTCTAACTAGGGTTGGAACGTTTCATCAAGTACAAATAGCTCTACACCCCCAGTTATTCTATCGTTACTCATGGCCTCTGCAGTTGCAGGGTCGTTAAAAATCCGCATAAATTCCTCGGGGTCGCTTGTGTCGAAAACGGCGATCACTTTGTTTCCCTCTGATGACCCCATATAAGCTGCGCTAATCTTTTGAGCTAAGAAAAGGTCGCTGTGAGATTTAAACTGAGTTCTCCAGTGTTCAACATCTTCAACTTCTGCTCTAACTGCTATTAACATTATTTGATTCTCCTAATTAAGGTATTGAATTTCTTCATTCTTTGGTTGACGTCGAAAAAATACACTAGATGCGTGATCATAGCTTGAAGTAGTAGCTGGGCCAATCCAGGAAGATCCGATTTTAAATTTCAACAACCTAATCCAGAAACATGTTAGTCAAGGGGAAACACATGGAACAATTGAACTTGGAGCTCATTATAAATCTCGTTGGTGCTATCGCGACCTTGGGCACCTTAGCTTATTTAGCTATTCAGATACGCTTGAGTAATAGGCTGGCAGTTTCTGCTATAGAGCATCAACTCAACACTCGGGTCTACGATCGAAGGTTTAGCATCGCTCGAGATGACGAGTTTTGCGAATTTTTGTCCCGAGATTGGGGTAATGAAAGTTTCTCTCGTGTAGAAAAGACAAAAGTGGCGCAGTATATAACCATGCTAATAGTGGACGTGCGGGAAGTTTTCTTTCAAGACAAGCTTGGATTTGTTTCGCAGCATTTACTCCCTGCAAGGATTGAGGTTTTGAAAAAGGGAATAATGGAAAATGAAATTTCAAAATCTGTTTGGGCTGCTTATAGACATCTTGTTGACCCAGATTTTGCCATTTATTTCGAGCGTGAGGTCTATCCCGGTGGTATAGGTCAGGAATTAGAGGCCGCACATCCACTTAGCAAGGTTGCTAAATGAGCATGCCCAAGATCTAGATAACGGATTAGTGGTATCGGGATTGACCGGGCATTTCAGCAGGCTCAACTTTTGATTTTCTGATTGCCATTAGTGCCTTTAAGACGCCTCATTGATTGCAAGGCAAAGAAATTGAATGCACTATCATCAAACTGCCTACTAAAACAATCTCAAAGATTTACGGGAGCGTGATATGGAAGACGAGCAAGCCGTGAGAATTGTAATCCAAACTTATTTTGACAGCATGAGCGAGTCAAGCAGAGAAAAAGTATGTGTAGCCTTTCATCCTTCTGGGAAGATCACGGGTTATCTGGAGGATGGGTTACATGAAATGACACGAGAAGAGTTCGCTGATCTTGTGGCAAGCCTGCAGCCATCGCCTCACGAGAGCAATCAACAACTGCATGCCGAAGTCTTGTGGATCGACATAACGGGTGACACTGCCGTTGCCAAAGTAAAGGATGAATATTTGGGTATGATGTTCATCGATACGCTGTCATTTATAAAGGTAGAAGGGTCTTGGTCTATCTATGTTAAGTTGTTTCACGTTGAAAGAAGTGCCACCGCGCCCCAATAGGCTATCGTATAAAGATTAAAGGCAATATCATCTAATTTATTCAATCATGGAGTAGTCATGTTTAGTCATATAGTAGTGGGCAGCAATGATACTGAGGCATCAAAACGTTTTTACGATGCGACACTCAGATGCCTGGGATATGGAGAAGGCCACCAAATGGAGTCTGGGAGGACGCTTTACAATTATGGAAAGGGGGTATTTTTTGCCTTCACGCCTCCACTTGATGGGGCTCCTGCAACCGCCGCCAATGGCGGAACCATAAGCTTCAGTGCTCAGAGTCCAGAGCAGGTCGATGCATGGCATGCAGCGGGGCTAGCAGCGGGTGGTGTTAATTGTGAGGATCCACCAGGTGTTCGAGATTTTGGTGGAGCAAGGATGTACCTCGCCTATCTCAGGGATCCTACTGGTAATAAATTGGCTGCACTCTGTTTGATCTCCGATTGATAAACGAAATAAATTTTGGTCAGGCGGTGGATTGTGCGCTTCAACTCCAACTACAGATGATGCTTTTGGGCTTTCAGCGTCCCAGTCCGGGCCTTGACCTTATGTCTTTGTCCTTCTTATAATGCTCGCCCCGCGAAGATAGGCGTGTTCGATTGAACAACAATTCGTTTAGTTTACGTGGGCTTGGAGAGATCTGGTGCGGGGTGGAGCAGTCTGGAAGCTCGTCGGGCTCATAACCCGAAGGTCGTAGGTTCAAATCCTGCCCCCGCTACCAACTTTTGGATCCGCTAGACAACGCCTCAGGTAGGCTTGATCCGGCACAATCATAGCTGTCGTGACCCGCTCCCGGAGCCCGGTCACCGCATGGATTGCGTCGTGCAGCGGGACAAACTACGCACTGGGTCTTGTGAACGCCCGGCCGCGTATCAGTGAAGTGGGCCTTGGGCCCATTTTTTGTTTCTGGGGTTCCTGTCCGGAAAGGAGCCGAGGCTGAGTGGCGGTGAGGTGAAGAGTAGCGTTAAGCAAGTAGCGCAGCTGGTTAATCCGACGGTGGAAGCTTTGGGGCTGCAATTGTGGGGCATTGAACATACTTCACAGGGTAAGTATTCAGTGCTCAGGATCTTCATTGAACGTGAGACTGGCGTCACGATAGAGGACTGTGAGCAGGTCAGCCGGCAGGTGAGTGCAATACTCGACGTTGAAGATCCGATTGCCGGCGAATACACGCTTGAAGTGTCCTCACCGGGAACAGACCGACTGCTGTTTACCGTTGAGCAATTTCAACAGTACTGCGGCGAAGAGGTAGACATCAGGATGCGCTCCCCCCTAGACGGGCGGAGAAAATTCAAAGGTATTTTGCAAGACGTTGTTAACGGAATAGTGCAGATAGAAGTAGACGGCAGCTCTTTTGAACTGCCGCATGAAGAGATAGAAAAAGCGAATATTGTTTACTGAAGCAGGAAGGTTCTGTGAGGCCAGCGGCAGTCCAGGGCAATTCGGTCAGTGACGGGTTTGGTGACACGATTATGATGAGTAAAGAAATATTGATGGTTGCAGACGCCGTCTCGAATGAGAAGGGTGTGTCTCGTGCTGTCATTTTTGAAGCAATTGAATCGGCTTTGGCGACGGCTACCAAGAAGTTACACGACAGTGAAGAGATTGACTGCCGTGTATCGGTAGATCGCGATACCGGTGAGTACGAAACCTTTCGCGTATGGACTGTCGTAGAAGACGAAGAGTATCTGGAAGAAACTACTCAGTTCACGCTGGAGCAGGCTGTTGAAAAAGATCAGAGTCTGGCCATTGGCGATACCTATGAGGAAAAGATCGATAACGTGGAATTTGGTCGCATTGCTGCCCAGACAGCCAAACAGGTTATTGTGCAGAAAGTCCGGGAAGCTGAGCGCGAAATCATTATCGGTGATTATCAAGATCGTGTTGGTGAACTAGTGGCCGGAACCGTCAAGAAAGTGACCCGCGACAGTGTGATTGTCGACCTGGGCAGCAATGCTGAGGCCCTGCTGCCACGGGATCAGATGATTCCGCGTGAAACCTTTCGAATGGGAGACCGCCTAAGGGCGCTATTAACCGATGTCCGCTCAGAACAGCGAGGTCCGCAGCTGTTTCTCAGCAGAACCTCACCTGCCATGCTGATCGAGCTGTTTAAGATTGAGGTTCCGGAGATTGCCGAGGAGGTCATCGAGATCAAAGCTGCGGCTCGCGATCCGGGCTCCCGGGCAAAGATTGTAGTCAGCACCAATGATGGCCGTATCGATCCGGTTGGCGCGTGCGTTGGCATGCGCGGATCGCGCGTGCAGGTGGTGTCGAATGAACTGGCCAATGAGCGCATCGATATCATTCTCTGGGATGATAATCCGGCACAGCTGGTCATCAATTCCATGGCGCCCGCAGAGGTGGCTTCGATCATCGTTGATGAGGACAGCCATACCATGGACATTGCGGTCGAGGAAGACAATCTGGCACAGGCTATTGGGCGAGGCGGCCAGAATGTGCGCCTGTCCAGTGAGCTGACAGGCTGGACAATAAACGTCATGAGCGAAGAAGACGCGGCGGCGAAGCAGCAGCAGGAAGCCAGCACCTTTATTGTTATGTTCATGGAAAAACTGGACGTTGATGAAGAGGTCGCTGAGATTCTGGTGCAGGAAGGCTTTACCTCGATTGAAGAGGTTGCCTACGTGCCACTGGATGAAATCCTGGCGATTGACGGTTTCGATGAAGAAATCGCCAATGAGTTGCGCAATCGGGCGAAGGATGCCCTGCTCACGCAGGCGATTGCCTCTGAGGAGGATTTGTCTTCAGCCAACATTGCAGATGACCTGCTCAACATGGAGGGCATGGATGATGAGCTGGCCCTTCAGCTCGCCAAGAAAAATATCCTCTCTATGGAGGATCTGGCAGAGCAGGCAGTCGACGAATTGATGGATATTGAAGGAATGGATGAAGAGCGTGCAGGAGAATTGATAATGACCGCACGCGCACCGTGGTTTGAGTAATCACGAGTGATGTAGGTTAACGGGAGTTTATATGGCAGATGTAACGATTAGCGAACTCGCTGGAGTGGTTGGCGTTTCTGTGGACAAACTGTTGTCCCAGATCAAGGAAGCCGGGTTACCCCACACCAAGGCCGATGAGCTGATCTCAAATGATGACAAGAATACCCTGTTGGTATTCCTGCGCCGCAGTCATGGTGATCGCGATGCGACCTCTGCTGCGCCCAAGAAGATTACTCTGAAGCGTAAGACACTTGGCACCCTGAAATCGGCGTCTTCCACCGGCCGGGGGAAGACGGTCAACGTCGAGGTCCGTAAAAAGCGCACCTACGTCAAGCGAAGCGCAATCGAGACACCAGTCGAAGAAGAGCTGCCAGCAGCAGAGCTTGAGCCTGAAGTTGAAGAACTAGCCGCAGATGCTGCAGCTCCTGACACGCCGGCTGTAGAAGAAGCGGATAAAGAGGCAGCAGCAGAGCTTAAGCCGGAAACAACGCCGCCGGCAGTGCAGGCGCAGGACATTCTGCCGCCGGAATCAGATGCTAACCGTGGCGGTAAAGGCGCGCCACGTCGCAAAAAAGCAGCTGGAAAGGAAGGCGATGAATCGGAAGACAAGAAGAAGGTTCATCTGCGGAACAAAGCCAAGGCGCAGGCGCCAAAACGCCAGGCAAAAACAATTCACGTCAATGACGATTTTGTGCTCGAAGGCGATGATTTCGATGGCATGGGTGGCCGTGGCCGCCGGGGCAGTGCCCGTAAGGCTAGATCCAAGCTCAGTTCACAGCACGCTTTTGAAAAGCCCACTGAGTTTATTTCCAAGGAAATCACGATCGGAGAAACCAATTCTGTGGCAGATCTGGCGCAGAAGATGTCGGTCAAATCCGGTGAAATCATCAAAACCCTGTTCAACATGGGTGTCATGGCGACCATTAACCAGATGCTTGATCAGGACACATCAACGCTGCTGATCGAGGAGTTGGGGCACAAGCCGAAATTCGTTTCAGAAGATGCAATCGAGGAGCAACTGGCTGAGTCCCTGTCTGCGGAGGTCGGCAGCGAAGAGATTACCAGAGCGCCCGTCATCACGGTCATGGGCCACGTCGACCACGGCAAAACCTCACTGCTGGATTACATCCGTAAGGCCTCTGTTGCTGCCAGTGAAGCCGGGGGAATAACTCAGCATATTGGCGCCTACCATGTGAATACTGAGCACGGCATGGTCAGTTTCCTTGACACACCGGGACACGCTGCGTTTACCGCCATGCGCTCACGGGGTGCGAAGGCGACTGATGTGATCGTGCTGGTTGTTGCGGCTGATGATGGCGTGAAGCCTCAGACCGAAGAGGCAGTTCAGCACGCGAAAGCGGGCGGTGTTCCACTGGTTGTCGCAATCAACAAGATCGATAAAGAAGGTATTGACCCTGATCGGGTAAAGAATGAGCTCTCAGCGCTGGAAGTGATTCCGGAAGACTGGGGCGGCGATACCCAGTTCATAGAAGTGTCGGCGATCACCGGTCAGGGCGTCGAGAACTTGCTTGAGGCTATCTTGTTGCAGGCGGAGTTGCTGGAACTGAAAGCCTACACCGACGTGCCGGGCCAGGGTGTGGTCATCGAGTCAAGGCTCGACAAAGGACGGGGTTCGGTTGCCTCTGTGCTGGTGCAGAATGGCACCTTGAAAGCCGGAGATATCGTGCTGGCTGGCTATGAGTATGGTCGCGTGCGGGCACTGGTAGATGAACTCGGCAAGAATGTTGAGTCAGCCGGTCCTGCGATACCGGTGGAAATTCTCGGTCTCAACGGCGTGCCCGATGCGGGCGACGAATTCGTCGTGGTGTCTGATGAGAAGAAGGCGCGTGATGTGGCTGAATTCCGAAAGGTTCGACTCAAGGACAGTCAGCAGGCCAAACAACAGTCCAGCATGATCGAGGGCATGTTTGCCGGGATTGGGCGAGATCAGAAAAAGGTCCTCAATGTCATCATCAAGGCCGATGTTCGGGGCTCTCTGGAGGCCATTATCGGATCCCTGCAGAAACTGGCCACCGATGAGGTCGAAGTTAACGTGATTGCCTCAGGTGTGGGCGGAATTTCCGAGACAGACGCGCATCTGGCCACCACCTCAAGAGCGATGGTGATCGGCTTTAACACTCGCGCTGATAAATCGGCCAGAGACATTCTGGAAAATGAAAGCTTGCAGCTGCGTTACTACAACGTCATCTACGATGTCATCGATGATACCAAAGCCATTATGGGCGGCATGCTTGAGCCGGAAATCCGCGAGGAAATCGTTGGCATAGCCGAGGTGCGCGATGTGTTTAACTCACCCAAATTCGGACAGATTGCCGGCAGCATGGTGATCGAAGGAACGGTCTACCGCAGCAAGCCGATTCGAGTGCTGCGCGATAACGTCGTGATCTACGAAGGAGAGCTGGAATCTCTCAGACGATTCAAGGATGACGCCAACGAAGTGCGTAATGGCATGGAGTGCGGCATCGGCGTTCGGAACTATAACGACGTCAAGGTGGGTGACAAGATCGAAGTCTACGAGACTACCGAGGTCGCCCGGAGTCTATAGGCGAGTTTTTGCTGCAGGGAAAAGAAGGGTGGCCCCGTGTCAGAAATGAGTGCCAGAGCTCAGCGCATCGCTGACCAGATACAGCGTGAGATCGCCACCCTGATACAGCTGGAGGTAAATGATCCGCGTGTCGGTATGGTTTCGGTAACCGGAGTCGACGTCAGTAATGATCTGGCCAATGCGAAGATTCTGTTCACCGTACTGAACACACATCCGGGTGATGAAGGGCTGGTATCGGATACGCTAACCGATCCCGGCGCCCTGGATCAGCTGGAGATAGATGAGAATCTAAAAGCCTTGCGCAAGGCCTCAGGTTTTCTGAGGACGTTGCTGGCCAAGCGCTTACGGCTCAGGTCGACGCCGAAGCTGCAGTTTATTTACGACAGTAGCGTTCAGAGAGGTCAGAGACTGTCAGACTTAATCGATGATGCGCTGGCGGCGGATCGTAAGTTGCAGGACGGCTGACGGTTCGAAACAGCGAGAACGAAATTTGAAAAACCACGGTAATCGCCGAGGTCAGAGCAGCAAACGCAATCGCCGTCAGATCAGCGGGATTGTCCTGCTCGATAAGGGCCTGGGTCTCAGCTCTAATGCGGCGCTGCAGGAGGTCAAGCATCTGTATGAGGCCGCGAAGGCGGGCCATACCGGCAGTCTGGATCCGCTTGCTACCGGTGTATTACCGCTGTGTCTCGGAGAAGCGACCAAGGTCTCGCAGTTTTTGCTGGACTCAGACAAGGCTTATCGCGCGCGTATTAAGCTTGGCGTGCGGACCGACAGCGGCGACCGGGACGGCACTATTTTGTCGCAGGCGGACGCCTCGCACATTTCGGAGCGCGAGATCAAACGCGAGCTTGAGCGCTTTTTGGGGGTTATCCAGCAGGTGCCACCCATGCACTCAGCGATCAAGCGGGATGGTGTATCGCTTTACAAACTGGCGCGCAAAGGTATCGAAGTTGAGCGGGAAGCCAGGGAAGTAGAGATCTATGATATCGGTCTTTTACGTAGAGAGGGCGATGAGATAGAAGTCGAAGTAAGCTGCAGTAAAGGCACTTACATCAGGACGCTTGCAGATGACCTCGGTGAGAGGCTTGGCTGCGGCGCCCATATTTCGGGTTTGAGACGCACGCAGGCGGGTGTATTTTTGGAGCCGCAGTGCGTCACAGTCGAAACATTAAAACAGATCAAAGAAGCCGAAGGATTGGCGGGTCTGGATGGGATACTGGTCCCTATGGACCGGGCTGTCGAGCAGCTCCCTGAAGTTCGACTGCCAGGCATTGCGGCTGACAGTGTTAAGCACGGTCAATCAGTATTGGTAAGGCACTTGCCGGCTGAAGGGCTGGTAAGGCTTTACGAAGAGGAGCAATTTATTGGCATCGGTGTCATTGACGATGATGGCAAGGTCGCTCCGAGGCGTCTGGTGACAACTCACTAGACTTTTATAGGCAGGAAAGTGCCAGGTGACTATCAATATGCGTGGTTATCCTGGAGTTATAGGGAAATTGTGTGAGGCACATGGCTATCTGGCGCAGTGCTCCTTGTTCAATCGCATATTACGGAGAAATTAATATGGCTTTATCAGCTGAAAGAAAAGAAGAAATCATCAAAGACTACGCGTTAAGCGATGGTGATACCGGCTCACCAGAAGTGCAGGTGGCGCTTCTGACAGCCAACATCAATGACCTTCAGAGTCATTTCAAAGAGCATACTCATGATCATCATTCTCGCCGCGGACTCATCCGCATGGTGAACAGCAGAAGAAAGCTGCTTGATTATCTAAAGCGCAAGAATGTCGAGAGATATTCGAGCCTGATCAAGCGTCTCGGCCTGCGTCGATAAGCTCACTTAAAAACTCATTACTGGAACTCTGCGCTCGAAATAGGCATCAGCGCAGGTTTTGGATTTATAGGAAAAAAATATGTTTAATCCAGTAAGAAAGACATTTCAATTCGGTGGGCAAGAAGTCACTATTGAAACAGGTAAAGTCGCGCGACAAGCCACTGGCGCTGTCGTCGTGACAATCGGCGACACTCAGGTGCTCGCAACAGTAGTTGGAAGAAAGCAGGCCAATCCGGGTCAGGATTTTTTCCCGCTTACCGTAAATTATCAGGAAAAGACCTATGCGGTTGGCAAGATCCCCGGCGGTTTCTTCAAGCGAGAAGGTCGGCCGACCGAGAAAGAAACGCTGACCTCGCGTCTAATCGATCGGCCAATCCGGCCCCTTTTCCCGAAAGGCTTCATGAACGAAGTACAGGTGATCTGCACTGTCGTTTCTGGCGGTAAGACACAGGATCCTGATATCGCCGCCATGATCGGTGCGTCTGCTTCTCTAGCCATTTCGGGAATTCCATTCGCCGAACCCATTGGTGCTGCTCGCGTCGGCTATGATGCAGAGCAGGGATATGTACTCAATCCCAACTATGAGGCTCTGGAAGGTTCACTGTTGGACATGGTGGTTGCGGGTACGCAATCTGCGGTACTGATGGTTGAGTCTGAGGCCAAGCAGCTCAGTGAAGATCAAATGCTGGGCGCTGTGCTTTTTGCACATCAGGAAATGCAGGCGGTCATCAACGCGATCAATGAGCTGAAAGCGGAAGCCGGCAAACCGGCATGGGACTGGCAGCCTGAGGCAGAAAACACCACGCTTAAGGATGCTCTCGGTGAGCGCTTTGGCGCCGCCGTTGCCGAGGCGTACAAGATCTCGGAAAAAATGCAGCGATATGAGGCAGTCGGTGAGATCAAGCAGCAGGCGATCGAAGCGCTTGCCAGTGAGGAAGGCGGGCCTTCGGCCGGAGAGGTATCGGATGCCTTTGGCGCACTTGAGAAGCGGACTGTGCGCAACAGCATTCTTGACGGGTCGCCAAGAATCGACGGCCGCGATACGACGACTGTTCGTGCCATCGAGGTAGAAACCGGCGTTTTGCCGAAAGCGCACGGGTCTGCGCTGTTTACGCGTGGCGAGACTCAGGCACTGGTTGTTACTACGCTGGGTGCGGTTCGAGATGCACAGCTGATTGAAGGTCTGGACGGCTCGAAGAAAGACCCCTTTATGCTGCACTATAATTTTCCGCCCTTTTCTGTCGGTGAGACAGGTTTTATGAGCGGACCCAAGCGTCGCGAAATAGGCCATGGCCGTCTCGCGCGCCGTGGGGTGGCGGCGGTGATGCCCAGTGAGGACGAATTTCCCTATGCGATTCGAGTGGTTTCTGAAATCACCGAATCCAACGGTTCCAGCTCCATGGCCAGCGTGTGCGGCAGCAGCCTGTCAATGATGGATGCCGGTGTTCCCGTATCCGCACCGGTTGCCGGTATCGCAATGGGCCTGATCAAGGAAGGAGAGCGCTTTGCCGTTCTGACCGACATCCTCGGGGATGAAGACCACCTCGGCGACATGGATTTCAAGGTTGCTGGTACTTCAAACGGAGTCACCGCCCTGCAAATGGACATCAAGATTCAGGGTATCACTGAAGAAATCATGGAAATCGCCTTGGCTCAGGCTCATGACGCACGTCAGCACATCCTGGGTGAGATGAATAAGGTGATCTCAGAAGCGCGGCCAACGGTGTCTGAAAATGCGCCGGCCATGGCGACAATTAAGATTGACCCGGATAAGATTCGCGACGTAATCGGCAAAGGCGGAGCGGTCATTCGCGGCATCACCGAAGAGACGGGTGCTTCGGTTGATATTGATGACGACGGAAACGTTCGCATTTATGGTGAAGATGCAGATTCCCGCGACGCAGCGCTGGATATGGTGAATGCGATTACTGCCGAAGCGGAAGTGGGTAGGCTGTACAGGGGCAAGGTTGCGCGAATCGTTGATTTCGGTGCGTTCGTAACGATTCTGCCCGGCAAGGACGGCCTGGTGCATATCTCACAAATTTCTCAGGAAAGAGTTGAAGATGTGAACCAGTATCTCTCTGAAGGTGAGGAAGTGCTGGTTAAGTGCACTGATCTGGACGCCAGAGGGCGGATCAAACTCAGCATTAAGGAAATCACTGAGGAAGAAAAGGCCGAGTTTGCCGAATGATTCGGCTGATTCCCTGATCGACAAAAACCCGGGCCAGTCCCGGGTTTTTTAATGGGGCAGACCGTTTTGCTGGGCTCCGCGATTAACCGGCTTTCCGGCGGCGCTGAGGTCCGCCGGAATGAGCCCGGATTTTGCAGCAACCCTCGCTTAAATTTGAGTAGAATCAACTGCTTGAAACTCTCGAAGCGGAAGGCATGTTGCCTAAGCCAATTCTTGGTAGAATCGAAGAGAGACCGCTATTGATACGAGCATTGCGACAGCGAAGACTGTGCCGCAGCCCCGGCTGCGGAATAACTGAAATTCCAGGAGATAGCGCATGAAGCTTCGAATCCTTTCTCAACTCACACTGGCGCTGGCCAGCCTGGTCGGGGTGACCCTGACGATGTCGGCTGCCCGGGCGCAGGAAGTCACCTTCCACAGAGACATAGAACCTATACTCCAGCGCAGCTGCCAGAACTGCCATCGCGCCGGTGGGGTCGGCCCCATGCCGCTGGTAACCTTTGAGCAGGTCGCGCCTTATGCCGGTCTTATTGAGTATAAGACCGGCTTACGTGACCGGGCAGGTGCCATGCCTCCCTGGTATATGGAAAAAGATGTGGGGATACAGAGCTATAAGAATGACCCTTCGCTGAGCGAGGCGGAGCTTGCGGCCATCTCGACCTGGGCACGAACCGGCACGCCAAAAGGGGATCCAGCAGCTGCCCCGGAACCTCTGTTGTTCGAAGACAGCCTGAAATGGACAGCCGGTGAGCCTGACCTAATCGTGAAAACGAATTCGGTAACCAAGCTGGCCGGAACCCCTGACTGGTGGGGTGAGATCGACAGAGTGCCGGTTGGTCTGGAAGAAGACCGCTATGTGAAATCGGTTGAGGTTGTTGAGGTGAATGATGTTGACAATCAGGCCGGGACGGGTCGAGAGACGGTCGGCGGGCGATATATCTTTCATCACATGATCTGGAGCACTGCACAGCTCGACGAAAACGGAGACCGGGTTGAAGACACTGTCACCAGCTGGCCCGTGCATGAAGTGGGTCGCAATCCCGACCTGTTCGATCCCGATGGCGGACGCCTGCTCAGAGCCGGGACCTACATCTACTCAGATTCCGTGCATCTGCACTCCAACGGCCTCGACACCACCGGCCATCTGGAGATTGGGTTCCGCTTTCATCCGAAAGGCTATGAGCCCAAGTACCAGCGCGCAATCCTGGGCCTGGGCAATGGCGTCGACATCAGTATAGCGGGCAATCAGGACGAGCAGGAGCTGCATGCCTATCGCGTACTCGAGGAGCACACCAAGATCATTACTTTTGAGCCCCACCTGCATGCGCCAGGCGAGCGAATGTGTCTTGAGGCAATCTGGGGGTACACCGTTGAGACTCTGTCCTGTGTCGGCTACGACCACAACTGGGTGAGGGGTTATGCCTACGAGGCAGATGCGGCACCGCTGCTGCCAAAAGGCACAATTCTTCATATTGTGGGCTACATGAACAACACCGAGACTAACCCCAATGTTCCTGACCCGAGGAACTGGCAGGGATCGGGCAACCGATCGGTGACCAATATGTTCATCGACTTGGGTATGCGCGTTACCATGAATGACGAACAGTTCCGGCAGGAAATGGCTGACAGGCGGGAGGCGCTTGATCTGGGGCCGAATGACCACGTTATCGGATGCCCGCTGTGTCTGGCGCCGCTGGTCTCGCCGCTGGAGCGTTTCGAACGCGCCACCAGCACTCAGAGTGATGATTAAGTTGAATATGCAGGAGAATCAGGAAAGATGAAAATGAAGTTATCTAACAACGCGGTGGTTAAGGCCTTGGCTGTATCGCTTGTTATGCTCATTTCAAACGGCGTGTTGGCTCAGACCTACCGCAGTGGTCAGCATGTCGAGCCGGCATTCGAAGGTTGGCGCCCCAACGAAGACGGTACCTTCAACATGATGTTTGGGTATATGAATGAAAATTGGGAAGAGGAACCTGATGTCGAGGTCGGTGAGGACAACTATTTTTCTCCGGGTGAGGCAGATCGCGGCCAGCCGACTCACTTCCTGCCCCGGCGTAATCGTTTTACGTTTGAGGTTACCGTGCCGGCTGACTGGGGCGACCGGGAGCTGGTGTGGACGTTGAAAGTCAACGGGGAAGAACGTAAGGCCTACGCGACACTGCGTCAGGATTACCTCGTGGACAATATGGTGATTGCTTCAGAAACCGGGTCTTTGGGTGCTGGCACCAGTTCTCCCGAATCACGGGCGAACGTTCCCCCGGTCGTTACCGTTCAGGGTGATGGTATTCGCAGTGCCAGAGTGGGTGAGCCAATCGCCGTCGACACGCTGGTAGAAGACGATGGCTTACCCCAACCTACGGATCCCGTAGAAGACGCCCGAAGGTTTGCTGAGTTTGCCGGTGGCGCATTGGCGGCAGTGCTGGTCACGCCGGAAGCGGTTATGCAGCGGCGGCTGATGTCACCACCGATCAAACCGACAGTCGACAAGGTTAACGGCCTTTATTATTCCTGGAATAAGTATCGCGGCCCGGGGGAAGTAAGCTTCGACCCGCCCCAGGTCAAAGTCTGGGAGGACACCCGAACCAGCGCTAATTCTCCCTGGGGTGCGCTGTTCTTGCCCCCACCCGTCCCGGAGGATGGCATCTACAGTGTAAGCATGACCTTCAGTGAGCCCGGTGAATATGTTCTCTGGGGCA
>CACJWK010000029.1 GCA_902597095.1 uncultured Pseudohongiella sp. | reverse complement strand
ATGGGCTTCGAACACGAGCGCATTCATCTTGAAACTTCTTCGGTGCTGATTCGGGAGCTGCCGCTGGAATACGTTAAGGAGCCGGATGTCTGGCCGGACTGGTTAACCGCACCGGCAGCACAGAACTATGAGCCTGTGGAAGGCGCGGATCACCCCACCAATGAATTGCTGGAGGTAGCGCCTACCCGCGTCAGTCTCGGCAAGCCGTATGGCTGGCCGACTTTCGGCTGGGACAACGAGTACGGCCAGGATCAGCGTGAAGTCAATTCTTTTAAGGCCAGCAAGTTCCTTATCAGCAACGGGGAATACTTCCGGTTCGTAAAGGCCGGGGGTTATGAGCAGCGCCGCTACTGGTCTGAATCCGGCTGGGGGTGGCGTCAGTTCAGAAATGTAAAGTGGCCGACTTTCTGGGTGCAGGATGGACCGGCAGGCTCTCATCGCTACAAACTGCGGACAACCTTCAGTGAAATACCCATGCAGTGGAGCTGGCCTGCCGTCGTCAATTACTACGAGGCAAAGGCTTATTGTGCCTGGCTCACCGAGCAGGACGAGGCGAAGATGCCTTATCGTTTGCTGCAGGAAAGCGAGCATCTGGCGATTCGGGATCCGGCACTGAGTGCCGCGATGGATTTTGAGCCCGGCGCAGCCGAACAGATTGATCTCGACAGTGTAATGGCGCCCGGCACGGCTCCCGCAATCAACCACAATCTGCGTTATGGCAGCGAGGGTGCCGTTGACGCGCTCCATGCCAACGAGCGGGGGTTTCATGACACGTTCGGCAATGTTTGGCAGTGGTGCGAGGACCCGTTTCATCCCCTGCCGGAATTTAAAATTCATCCCTTTTACACCGACTTCAGCACACCCTGCTTTGACGGTGAGCACCAGATGATTTTAGGGGGCTCCTTCATCAGCACGGGAGACGAGGCCAGCATCTGGTCACGGTTTCATTTCCGGCCCCATTTCTTTCAGCATGCCGGCTTCAGGGTTGTCCTTGACACCGGTGCCGCGGGCAAGAAGGGGGACAAGTACGATACCGACGAACTCGTCAATCAGTATCTGCTGTTCCATTTTGGCTCACAGCCGGAGCAGCAGGATGAAGCGCTAGCAAAGCGAATCGAATTTCCGTCGGTGGTTAACCTCATCGACCGCACGGTTGAACTGATGAACCAGTTCGCGCCCCGTCGGATCAAGGCACTGGATCTTGGCTGCGCAGTAGGCCGCTCGACCTTTGAATTGGCAAGAACCTTCGACTCGGTGGTCGGACTTGACTACAGCGATGCGTTTATAGATGCCGCGGAGCATCTGCGGCAACGGCGGTCTATGGAATACAAGCGCTGGGATACCGGTGCGCATCACACCCGCCTTAAGGCGAGCATCGATGAGCGCATTGATCGGGAGCGAATCGGGTTTGTGCAGGGTGATGCGGCTAATCTGGCCGGGGCGCCCATGGTGCAGAAAAGCGAGCAATACGATGCCATATTGCTCAGTAATCTGATGTGCCGCCTGTCGGCGCCAGCGCAGTGTCTGCAGCAGTTCACTGAATCTGATCGTTACCTGAAGTCCGGTGGCATTCTGGTCATCAGTTCGCCGAATACCTGGATGGCTCAGTACACCGATCCGGCGAATTTTCTGGATGGCGCAGACAGCGCCGAAACGCTTGCTGCCCTCGGTGAGTGTCTGCCCGGCTTCGAACTGCTGCATGAAGAGGATTTGCCCTTCATGATCCGCGAACACCGGAGAAAGTACGAGTACATCGTCGCGCAGGTGTCGGTGTGGCGCAAACTATTACCAGCCTGAGTTAGTTGCTTCGGCTTGCCAGGTGACAGTGGCCCTTTTTTATCCCGGGGTTATACCGGTGACGGGCTTCGATCAGGCGGCGTACCGCTAGCCTCCTGACTGTAACCACTCATTTAGGTCAATGATGTCGTCCGGAGTGAGAATGCCGGCAACCTGCTTAAGCAGAAGCGTGTCCAGCACGTAATTGAATCGGGCATCGGCATATTGTCTGAGAGCGCGAAACAGATTTTCCCGGGCTCTGAGCACTTCAACAATGTTGCGGGTGCCAACTTCAGCGCCGAGCTCGGTAGCATCAAGAGCCAGCTGCGCGGAATCAATGGATTGCTGCCGTTGAGCGATAACCAGTACGTCGGTGTTGACACGCCGATAGGCATTTCGAATATTCTGGGTCAGTTGGCGCCTAGTCAGTTCGAGCGATTCCTGAGCTGCAACGAGATTCTGTTCGGCCTGACGGCGGCGTGAGCTGACGGCGCCACCTGTGTAGATTGGAATATTGATACTCAGAGCCAGTGAGGTCCTGTCGAACGCGCCACCACCGATCTGAATACCCTGACTGATAATCGGAGCGGTTACGTTGTGTCCATACTGTCCCAGAAGGTCCACCGTAGGCAGCCGGTCGGCTTTGCGGGCACGTAAATTTTTGCGCGAGGCGTCGAGATTGTATCGGGCGGCGGCGATGGCCAGACTGTTGTCTTCGGCCTGATCCTCCCATTCGACCAGGCTGCCGTCGACCTCAAGTATGGGAAAGTCCGCGCGTAATTCGTCGATGTCGCCGTGGGGCTGTCCGGTAATGGCTTCGAGCGCCTCAAACCGGGCCCGCAGCAGGTCTCGCTGCAAAATCGTTGTGTTCCGGGCCAGATCATAGGCGGCCTGGCTGTCGAAAACGTCAGTGATGGCAACCAGGCCAACCTCTTCCCGCTGCCTCGTTTGTTCCAGTGAGCGCAGCGCGGCTTCTTCTTCCTGCAGGTTGGTGGCAAGCAATTCCTGAGCGCGCAGCACATCGAAGTAGGCCATGGCCACACGCATGATCAGATCCTGTTCCTGCGCAGCGAGATTGACTGCAGCTGCGCGGTCATTGGCTTTGGCGCTCTGGAAGGTGTACCAGCTGGCGAGATTCAGCACGCTCTGACTGAGGTTGACGCCCCAGCCGTGGTTATTCAGGCCATTGCCGTAGCTGTGGCGTGGCTGCACCAGCACGCTGGTGGGTGCGCCGGTCAGCGGATCGGGAAAGGTGCGGAAGACGTCATCTGTTGGGCCTGATGTCACCCGGGAGGTACTGCCACCGGCACCAAAGTTCGGCAACAGCGCGGAACGGCTTTGGCTGAGGTTCTCGCGATTCGCCCGATACTGAGCCTCAGCTTGTTTCAGAGTGGGATCATTCTCCAGCGCCAGCTCGAGGATCGTATACAGATCCTGAGCGTAAGCCATCGAGCATAGCAGGCTGCTGAAAAAAGTCAGTCCAAGGTTCCGGATAAGGTGTTTCATATTGTTGGCCTTGATGCATTTTCGAGTAGACGGCCCGTTGTCAGTCGGGCCTGATGAGAGCGATGTGATTCAAACTGCTGTTCACAGCGGCGCTGGATTCTTCACAGTGTAACCAAAAGTGACAATTCTGAGTTTGCCGATGCGGCAGACGGAGGGATTTACACTGTGAGTCGCTCAATCCCACCCCGGTCTCCGGACTCAGGGCAACAGGCCTCCGACTGCCGCGTATTACTTTGTCCGGGAATTGGGGCATAATGTTGGCTGCGCCGCTAGCGGGTACATTCCGAACCGCATCAGATCCGACTATAGAATCCGCACAGTCTGAAGCGGCGCAAAACCCTGTTTTCGCTGGCGCACAGGACGCACCTATGAACGCAAAATCTGAACACCTCTTGGAAAAAATCAGCCGACTGGACACCAGCGGCCAACAGCACTACCCCAATTCACGCAAGGTATACGTCGAAGGCAGCAGGGCCGATCTCAAGGTACCGATGCGCGAGATCAGCCTGACGGCCACCCAGACCGAGGCTGGTATCGAAGAGAATCCACCCATCCGGGTCTATGACACGTCGGGCATCTACTCTGATACTGACGCCACGATTGATTTGCGCGAGGGGCTGCCGGCGATCCGGCAGCCGTGGATCGAGGAGCGACAGGACACTGAACTGCTTGCGGGCGTGAGTTCCACCTATGGCCAGGCGCGACAGCAGGATGTGAAAACAGCGCATCTGCGTTTTGAGCATATCCGTCAGCCGCGGCGAGCTCTGACAGATCGTAACGTGACCCAGCTGCACTATGCCCGCCAGGGCATTATCACGCCCGAGATGGAATACATCGCCATTCGCGAAAACATGGCTCGCGCTCAGCTCAAGGAGGCCTTGCAGCCGAGCCAGCAGCACCCGGGGGAGGCATTCGGGGCGCAGATTCCTGATGAAATCACCGCAGAGTTTGTCCGCTCTGAGGTGGCGCGGGGTCGCGCCATCATTCCTGCCAACATCAACCATCCGGAAATCGAGCCGATGATCATCGGCCGTAATTTCTTGGTCAAAGTGAACGCGAATATCGGAAATTCCGCGGTCAGTTCCTCGATTGAAGAAGAGGTCGAGAAGCTGACCTGGTCGGCACTGTGGGGGGCCGACACCGTCATGGACCTGTCTACCGGCAAGAATATCCATGAGACGCGCGAATGGATTATTCGCAACTCCATGGTGCCCATTGGCACGGTGCCCATCTATCAGGCTCTGGAAAAAGTAGATGGGGTTGCTGAAGAGCTGACCTGGGAGATTTATCGCGACACGTTGATCGAGCAGGCCGAACAGGGGGTGGATTACTTCACGATTCATGCCGGTGTGCTGCTGCGCTATGTGCCGCTGACGGCTAAGCGGGTTACCGGCATTGTTTCCCGTGGTGGCTCTATCATGGCCAAATGGTGTCTCGCCCATCATCAGGAAAACTTCCTGTACACGCACTTCAAGGACATCTGCGAGATCATGAAGGCTTACGATGTGTCTTTCTCGCTTGGTGACGGCCTACGCCCCGGGTCGGTGGCCGATGCCAATGATGCCGCGCAGTTCGGTGAGTTGGAGACACTGGGAGAGCTGACGAAATTGGCCTGGAAGCACGACGTCCAAACCATGATTGAAGGACCGGGGCATGTACCCATGCACATGGTCAAAGAGAACATGGAGAAGCAGCTGTCAGTGTGCGATGAGGCACCTTTTTATACGCTTGGTCCACTGACGACTGATATCGCGCCCGGCTATGATCACATCACATCGGGAATCGGGGCAGCAATGATTGGCTGGTTTGGCTGTGCCATGCTTTGCTACGTGACGCCGAAAGAGCATCTTGGTTTGCCAAACAAGCAGGATGTGAAAGAAGGTCTGATGGCCTACAAAATTGCAGCTCATGCTGCGGACCTAGCGAAAGGTCATCCGGGTGCTCAGCTCAGAGACAATGCGTTGTCCAAGGCGCGCTTCGAGTTTCGCTGGGAGGATCAGTTCAATCTTGGCCTGGATCCGACCACGGCCCGCGCCTATCACGACGAAACGCTGCCGAAGGAATCAGGTAAGGTTGCCCATTTTTGCTCCATGTGCGGGCCAAAATTCTGCTCCATGAAAATCTCCCAGGAAGTGCGCGAGTATGCAAACTCGAACACTGCGGGAGACGTGGATAAGGCCATCGACAAGGGGATGGCCGAGATGGCGCAGGAGTATAATGAACAGGGGCGCAAGCTTTACCACAAAGTCTGAAGAATGCGGGCGGCGCCATGACTGCCGCGGGCTCAAGCTTTCCAGTGCAGATAATCGATCATGGCCTGCAGGCAAGACTCTGCCAGCCTGCCTGAGCGCTCCGGCGACCAGCCATAATCCGGGTCCGGCGTTGCGCTCGTGTCCTTGAACGGCATTTCCAGCGTCATCGCTAGACAGCCATAGAGCGCGGCCGTCTGGGCAGTGCTCATCCTCATATTGGCTTCACCCGGATTTTTCGCCGGATAGCCGTACTGCGTCTGAAAGTCCGGATTCAGCGAAGCCAGATGCGCCCGGTAATAATCGAGCTGTGCTTGATCTGTGTCATCCCAACCGGCTAGTCCCTCAGTGCCGGCGATGAAGCAGTACGGCAACGATTCATCACCGTGGACGTCCATAAAAAAGTCGACGCCGGTAGCCGCCATTGCATGCTTAGCGAGAAACACTTCCGGCGCCGATTCCATTGCGGGGTTCACCCATTCCCGGTTGAGGTTCCTGCCGGCAGCGTTGGTGCGAAGATGCCCGCGCCGACTGCCGTCCGGATTCATGTTGGGAATCAGATAAAGATCGCAGGATTCCAGTATTTCCCGCGTAAGCGCGTCCTTCGCATTCAGCAGCCTTTTTATGGCGCCTTCCATCCACCACTCTGCCATGGTTTCACCCGGGTGCTGACGTGCGATAAACCAGCATTGCTTTCTGTTGCCTGGCTTGCCGGTGTCCGGCTCCAGACTGAACCGGAGCAGATCAAGGTCCTGCCCGTCCAGCGTTCGGCCAAGCAGTCGATGTGAACAATGTGCCGCTGTCTGAGCCTCCGCGACCAGTCGGTGATGACGCTCCATGGAGTAGGGAGCGAAGTAGGCGAAGTACACACTGTCGTGACCGGAGATGAAATCAAAGGACAGGACACCATCCGTCAGATCAGTGTCGTGGCGCAGCCAGTTTTCGCGATCATAAGAGTAGCAGACGCGATAATCCCGGAAACCGTCAGGGTAGGCAGCGCCGGCGGCATTCAGAATCCTGATCTGACAGCGCGAGTCTTTGGCGCCGCTGAGCCGGAAATAGAACCATTGATAAAACTCAGAATGGTGGTCTGACCGAATTTCCAGACAGATCTCATCGGTATTGCTGCCTGCCAGGGCAACGATGTTGCCTCCATCAAACTGCTGGGTGATCTGCATCGGATGATTAGCTCCATGTCGGTGGTATTTGTTTGCCATGGCATTATCCGTGAAATGACTTCGTAATTCACATTCTGCTATCATTGCCGCCCTTTTTAACCCGCCTGCCGATATGCTTGCCTGTCCGCTTGCCTTCAGGCACGTGAAAAGCGTCAGCTGGAACAGTTTTCAATCACCGGTGCGCCGGCGCAAAGCGAGTCGCAGGCCGGAGCAACAGTCACAAATTTAGGCGCAACGAGACCGGTCATGACCGCAATGACAGACAATTTAAACGTAGAGTCCAACAATCCATTAATTACGCCGCGAATGCTCAAAGCCGAGCTGCCGCTGGCGGGGCCTGCACTGGACACGGTGCAGCAGGCGCGCCAGACTATCTTTGATATCCTCGATCGAAAAGACCATCGCCTGTTTGTTGTGGTCGGTCCCTGTTCCATTCATGATCCGCACGCGGCAATCGATTATGCGCACCGATTGAAAGAGCTGGCACCGAAGCTGGCGGACACGCTCTTTCTGGTTATGCGTGTCTATTTCGAAAAGCCCCGAACGTCAATCGGATGGAAAGGGCTGATCAACGACCCTCACCTTGATGACTCGTTTCAGATCGAAGAGGGGCTGCGCATCGGTCGCAAGCTGCTGTTGGATATTGCAGACCTGGGTCTGCCTACCTCTACCGAGGCGCTCGATCCAATTTCCCCGCAGTATTTGCAGGATCTGATTGCCTGGTCGGCGATTGGCGCGCGCACCACTGAATCCCAGACTCATCGGGAGATGTCCTCTGGCCTGTCTTCCCCAGTGGGTTTCAAGAATGGCACAGACGGTGGTCTTATGGTGGCGATCAATGCGATGCAGTCCGTTTCCAGTCCCCATCGTTTTCTGGGCATTAACGGTGACGGTCAGGTATCGGTGGTGACGACCTGCGGTAACCCTTACGCACACGTGGTGCTGCGCGGTGGCAGCCAGGGGCCCAATTTCGATCAGGCTCACGTTGCACAGTGCGAGCAGGCGCTGGCGAAGGGAGGCGTAAGCCAGAACATCATGATCGATTGCAGTCATGCCAACTCCGGCAAGAACCCCGATCAACAGCCGGCAGTGCTGAAAGATATGACGGAGCAGATACTGGGCGGGAACCGCTCGATTATTGGTGCCATGCTGGAAAGCAATATTCATCATGGCAATCAGTCCATTCCGGCCGACCTCGGCGAGCTGAAGTACGGTGTCTCCGTCACTGATGCCTGTATGGACTGGGGCATGACAGAAGCCGCTCTGACCGAGATGGCGGACCGTCTGAGACCGGTATTGTCCGATCGGACATAAAAAGGGGGCCCCTCGCACACTTCACAGGATATCGATCTGGCTGAGAGCGATTAGGCCGAACTCGCGTAAGCTACGGTAAGCGGTTCCTTCTCACGCCGGCCCAGCGTTTTCCATTTCTGAACAAAGGGGTTATCCAGCACGGTCTGCATGTAGGTGTGCGCCTCTGCGCTCAGCTCGGCGCCGTGCGCCTCGAAGCTGATGGCCACCGGAGCAAACATGCAGTCGGCTATCGAAAACCGGCCGAACAGGTAGTTACCGTTTTCTCCGTAGCGGCGACGGATGGTGCTCCAGATGGCGTCAATGCGCGCAATCTCATTCATTAGTTTGTCGGAAGGGCTCAGTCGACAGCTGGCCTTACAGTTCATTGGCCATTCTTCTTTCAGCTGCGGGAATTCGGAATGCATTTCTGCGCTGATAGCGCGCGCGCTGGCTTTACGCTTCTTGCTGCCTGGCCAGCCGGATCCTCCGAGAAGTTGTTCAGAGACATACTCGCAGACAGCCAGAGAGTCCCAGACCGTAATATCTTTATGAAGTAGAACTGGCACTTTCAAAGAAGGCGAATAAGGACCAAGTTTTTCGGCAGTATTATCCTGATACAGGGCGATCTGAATTTCTTCAAATTCGATATCGAACATCTTCAGCAGTAGCCACGGGCAAAGCGACCAGGAAGAGTAGTTTTTATTGCCAATGACGAGTCGGACATCTTTCATCAGTATATCTCCAATTGCATACCGGATTTGTACGGCTCAGTCTTCTCTGGAGTCGGTAAGCAATTGCTGACTGGTATCAACCAGGCGAACAATTACCCGTCGATCAAAGAAATCGGTTTCCATGTTCTGGGTGTCATGCAGAGGCCTGGATTCACCGTAGGCAACGGTGGTGATGACTTCACTGTCCAGCCCCAGACTCTCAATGAATGATTTGACGCTGGCGGTTCTGGATTCGGACAGTATCAGGTTGGCCTCGGCCCCTCCGTTCCGGTCGGCGTACCCGCTGATTTCGATGGCGCCTGTTGGCAGTTGCTCAGCGATCGCGGCGAGCGCGGTGAGCTGTGTCTGATAGTGCGCCTCTATGGTGCTGGATCCGGTGCGAAAGTGCAGCGATATCGATGATCCGTTAAACAGGCCGGCGTCGGGCGAGCTGCTCAGAAAGGCGGGCAGGACCTCAGCCGGAGCTTCCCGGAGTCTTGCCAGTTCAGCCTGTGCCTCCCGGTTTTCCCGCTGCAGACCGGCGAGCTGGGACCGCGCCTCATCGGCTTCAAGCTGGAGTGAGATCCACGCCGTCTCAATGTCCCGGTACTCGCGCTTGGTAATCCAGCCGTCACCGACAAAAATGCCGAGAGCGGCACCGATTACTGCGCCGGGCGGGCCGCCGGCTGCAGCCCCGATGAGGGCTCCGCTCATCAGACCGACGGTTTCCTCCTTCTCGGGGATCTGACGACGGCCGGACTCCGCGTTGGCGGTGGCTGACAGCGTACCGGCAAGCACGGTCACGGCGAGGATGGCGGCAAGGGGTGCTGGATGATGCTTCATGGTAGAAATCCTCAATTGTTGGGGGTTCGTGCTGCGAACCGGGAACAAATCCGAGTGTTACAGCGTGTTAGCACGGCCTACGGCAGGTATGTGAGACACGGAGCGCTGATGAGTTCGGTGAGCGTATTAAACAAAAGCATTATTACCAGCCGGGGGAGGTTTTGAGGCCATGTGGTGATTAAATATGGCAGAATTATGGCAAAGCGGTCCAAGGCAGAACCAGCGCTCTGTTTCCGGGGTCGGATACAGTATATTGCCGCCGAAGCGACTGATATTTGGCGTAAAAATCTGCCATTATCGATTCAGGCAACTGACAAGCCAGAAGGTTTTGGAATCAAAATGAGCCGAAGAATAGCTATCGTTGAAGACGAAGCGGCGATCCGTGAAAACTACGCTGACGTGCTGCGCAAGCAGGGTTATGAAGTCCAGACCTATGCCAATCGGAAAGACGCCATGGCGGCGTTCGACATTCGCCTGCCCAATCTGGCGATCATTGATATCGGGTTGGAAAATGAAATCGACGGCGGCTTTATGCTGTGTCAGGCCCTGCGCTCGATGTCCGACACGCTGCCGATCATCTTCCTAACTGCTCGTGACAACGATTTTGACACTGTTTCCGGGCTGCGCATGGGCGCTGATGACTATCTCACCAAAGATATCAGCCTGCCGCATCTGACGGCACGCATTGCGGCGCTGTTTCGCCGGCTTGATGTGATCGATCAGCCAACGTCTCCAGAGAATTTGCTGCAAAGAGGGAAGCTGTCTCTGGACATTGGCCGGCTTACCGTGCAGTGGGAAGAGCAGCCGGTGCCGTTGACGGTGACCGAATTCTGGATGGTCCATGCGCTGGCAAAGTTTCCCGGGCATGTGAAAAGCCGACAGGTTCTGATGCAGGAATCCAAGATTTTTGTGGATGGCAGCACTATTACCTCCCACATCAAACGGATCCGGAAAAAATTTGTCCAGCTGGATGGCGCGTTCGACTGTATTGAAACGGTGTACGGTATGGGTTACCGCTGGAACGTAGAAGCGGCCCCGTCGGAGCAGTGTGCCTGAGCGCACAGCGCCTGCGCCCGTCACCGGTAGCTAGCCCATGTCTCTTGCTCTGAAAAATCCGTTCGGCATCCGTTCAAAGCTGGTCTTCCTGTCCAGTTTTTTGTTGGTCATCCCCTGGCTCGGCTACCAATACATTCTTGGCATGGAGGATTACCTCCGTCGCGGTCAGGAGCAAACTGTCCTGGGAACTGCACAGGCGCTGGCTACCGCGCTTAACGAACGACCGGAGCTGTTCAACGAGGGCAGTTACAGCCCGGCAACACGTAGCGAAGATCTGTATGTCTATCCGATCTACTCTCCACTGTCTCTGGTGGACGCTTCTTTGAATGACTGGGGTGCCTATCAGCAGTATGAGGTGCTTCATGACTATCGTGACTTTCTGGCAACCGATCTGAATCCGGCCCGTCTGTACGTGGATGATGAGTCGCTGCGGTTTGAAAGTATGCTGGGTGAGTACAACGGCAATCTCTATGCTTACTTTAAGGTGACCGATGATGCAGTGATCTATCGCGATCAGGATGCCTTGACGGTTTACCGGTCTGATTTTCTGCAAATCTCCATGCTCTCCCGGGAGGGCAATGAGGTGACGCGCTATGTCATCGCGCCCTATCAGGCGGAGCCCGTGTACCCCTTTCGGGTCGAGGAAGACTACTCAAACCCGGTATATGAAGAGCGGATCATTGGCCAGTGGTACGACACCATTGACGGCTATGTCGTTGAACTGCGAATACCGATGGAAATGCTCGGTGACCGTCTGGGCTTTGCCGTCTTCGACGTTGATGACCCGGAGTCGCGCACAGTGAGCACTGTTGTTGCAACCTACCGGGCGGATGACGCGGAGCGACTTGGCTCCCTCCGCCTGCCGACACCGGAGATTGACCGTATTGTGGCAGGCATGGGTTACAACAACTCCCGGATTCAGATTGTTGACCGTACTGGCCGGGTCTTGCTTACGGCCGGAGATATTCAGTCCGCCACGGGCATTCAGCTGGCGTCGGTGGCAGACGGTGAGAAGGTCAACAAGTACTGGCTGTTTCTGCAAAATAAGATTCTTGACCCGCTGTACTATCAGATCCTGACCAAGCCCAGCAATGATTTTATTGACGAGCTGTACTCAGAAGTCACGCGAGAAGGTGCGCATATCAGCTCCGCCTTAAGAGGCGCCCCCCTGACCCAGTTCCGCAATCTTTCCGACTCTCAGACCAGGCTGCTGGAGGCGGCTCATCCGATCATGGCAAACAATCAGGTTATGGGCGCGGTGGTGGTTGACCAGAATATGAACGGGCTGCGCACCTTTCGAAACGAAGCCCTGGAACAGCTATTCAATACGCTTATCGCCGTGATGCTCATCGTGGTGCTGGGGTTGTTCTTCTTTGCGTCACGTATCTCGACGCGGATTCTCGGCCTCAGAAACCAGGCAGAGGCAATCATTGACGACGCCGGTCGGGTTCAGAATACGATTGTCCCGTCACGGAACTCCGATGAGATTGGTGACCTTTCCCGCAGCTTTTCTAGTATTGTTGAGCGTCTGACGCAATACACCAATTATCTGGAAAACATGTCATCAAGACTTTCTCATGAACTTCGCACTCCGGTCACCGTAGTGCGCTCGTCCATCGAGAATCTTGGCCTGACAGAAAAGAGCGCGGAGTCTGCCGTTTACATCGAGCGCGCAGAAGAGGGCATAAACCGCCTGAATCTGATCCTCACGAATATGAGTGAGGCCACACGACTCGAGCAGATGCTGCAGACATCAGAAAAAGAAAAGATTGATCTGGTGAAGGTCATCAGCGGCTGTGTTGAGGGATATAAACTGGCGTATCCGGATGCCAGCTTTGAGCTTGACGCGCCCGACAGCGTTATCCATGTGGCCGGCGTGCCCGAATACATTGCCCAGCTGCTGGATAAACTCATTGCTAATGCGGTCGAGTTCACCTATCCGGATAAGCCTATTCTGATTGACTGTCGTGCGCTTCGGGATCACGCGGTAATTAGAGTAAGCAACGCGGGCCCGCTACTGCCGGAAGAAATGAAAGACCGTTTATTCGATTCGATGATCTCGGTGCGCCCACAGGAAAAACAACGCCAGCCGCACCTTGGCATGGGGCTGCATATTGCCCGGTTGATTTCAGATTTTCATGGCGGCCAGATTCGCGCCGAAAACCGGCAGGATCAGGAAGGAGTCACCATTACGGTGGTGATTCCGCTGTTTTACAAGTAAGCCGATTAGGTTTTCTCGCCCTGCGCGGGCTTCCCGGTAAAGTATTTGGGCGCGTTCTCCCTGACAACGGGCGAATCCGAAGCCCAGGCATGGCAGGTATCCAGCACTACGGGGCGCTTACCCCGAGGCTGCTTCTCTCCAGTATCGGATTCCTGTTTTCGTTGGCCCCTGATCGGCCAGATGGTCTGCATGGCGACGGTTGCCATGGGGAACAGCAGCTCAGTCAGGTGTGTGCAGCCTTCCGTGCCGCCGACTTTCATGCGAATCGCCTTGCGCCAGCCGGGCCCCATTTTGATGCCTATCAGCTTTTTGTAATTGGGCGCAATCGCGGGACACATTTCAAAGGGGCTGTGTTCTGTGGCGGCGAAAATGTCCTGGATCACGAAGCTGTCATCGATCGTGACGCGCAGCAGCATTTCGTGCATCGGCTCCCCGATCGGCACGGTTCCCCGCCACTTGTTACTGAACTCGTAGGTCTTGGTATCGGTCATGTGTGCTTCGATATCCCAAAGTCCATCTTCGCGCTCGAAGCCGCGGTAATCGATGGCCCGGGTGTGAACATGTTTGCGGGGTGAAGCGTCTGGAAAAGGCATGTTTTTACCTAGCGATGTTGGCTGCTTGCTGCGGTGCGAATTGGCGCTGAAGTATGCATTTTGCCGACTACAAGCCCACGGTGGGGCCTGAGCGGCGGCGTATTATAACGCATTGTGTGATCTCTTTCTGTCAATCGGGCATAATGCCGGGTCGGGCCCGAATTGATTTCACGATCAATCAACCGCCGGCCACTTCATGATGCAAGGAGAATGTATGACTACTGCAACAGCGCGCCACATTCTGGTGGACACAGAAGATCAGTGCCTCGAGCTCAAAGAGAAGATTGAAAAGGGTGAGGACTTTGCAGACATTGCCAGACAGTTCTCCAGCTGTCCATCTAAAGCGCAGGGTGGAGATCTGGGTCAGTTCGGATCCGGCATGATGGTCAAAGAATTCGATGAAGTGGTTTTCAGCGCGGAAGTGAATTCGCTGCAGGGCCCGGTGAAAACCCAATTTGGCTATCACCTGCTGGAAGTGACCAGCCGCAGCTAATGCGCCGTGCACATCCTTTTTCTTTGTACGGGTAATTCCTGTCGATCACAAATGGCAGAAGGCTGGGCACGTGCCTCAGCGGCGCAGCTAACTGTCCTGGATACTTTTTCCTTCTCCTCGGCTGGGCTGGAAGCACACGAGCTCAATCCCCGCGCCGTTGCCGTTATGGCACAGAATGGTGTCGATATCAGCGCGCACACCTCTGACGTTCTGACGGATGAGATGCTGGCCGCTGCCGATCTGGTCGTGTCAGTGTGCTCCCATGCTGATACCAACTGCCCTCTGCTGCCAGCAGGGACCGCAAAGCGTCACCTGCCTTTTACCGATCCGGCACAGGCAACGGGCCCGGAGGCCGATATCAGTGCCTGCTTTCAGTTGGTATGCGTCGAGATTCGCGATGCCATGGCCGCCCTGATTGACGAACTCAGTGCGAACCGGCAGATGTCTGTCAGACAGGATTCTGATGAACCGTTGTTTCAACAAAGTGACGTGGAGATGCAGAGCCAGTCCGTTGTCTACCAAGGCTTTCTGAAAGTCGAAAAGCTGCACCTCAAGCATCAGTTGTTTGGGGGCGGCTGGAGTGAGCGTCTTGAGCGCGAGCTCCTGATTAAGGAGCAGGCCGTCGGAGTGTTATTACTCGACCCGGATACCGACCGGCTGGTGATGGTCCGCCAGTTCAGAGTGGGGATGCTGTGGCAGCCCGAATCGCCCTGGCCACTGGAACTGGTGGCAGGAATGGTGGACAAGGAAGAGACGCTGGAGGCCGTTGCCCTGAGAGAAACCCGGGAAGAAACAGGTCTGACTGCCAGCGGGTTGGTCAAAATCTGTGATTACTTCAATAGCCCGGGGGCCTCGACCGAAAAGGTCACGTTGTTCTGTGCGAAAGTCGACGCTGAGGTTGCCGGCGGCATTCACGGCCTGGAACAGGAGCATGAAGACATCAAGGTCGTTGTATTGCCGCGTGAACAGGCGCTGCAAAGGGTGAGATCCGGCGAAATCAATAATGCCATGTCAGTGATTGCACTGCAGTGGCTGGAACTCAACCAGAAAACTCTCCAGAAATCATGGGCCTAGTCTCGTATGAGCCAGGGCGAACCGGGGAAAATTCTCATGACAATCGCGGCTGATTGGTTAAAATGTGATGCTAGCGGCAGATGTCGCCAAAGCCGCATGGTAGCTTTAGTCTGCCGCCGGTAGGCGGTGAATTACCCGGGGCTCCAAGTCCGGCAGGTCGGAGTCGCAGTCCTGTATCCGGCGGATCGCAATGCTGAATGCTGGGAGCCGGCAAGTGTCGCCCAAGCCTGCCGGGAAAATCGTAAAAACGTATTACAAAGAATCAATGCCAAAATCCGATTACAGTTTCGATCTGATCAAGCAGATGGCCGAATGCGATGCCAATTACATTCGCTTGCTCAAGCTGGTGCCTGAAATGAGCGCCTACCTTGACCGCTCATTTGCGGATATTGACTCGACCGATGAGGGCTCGGGTCAGGCGATTGCAGACGAAGAGCCGGAGAAGGCGCTGGAAGGCCGGGTTACCCGCTTTTGTCTGGCAGACTATGATGATATGGCCGGAGTGAATGAGCCGGTCACCGTAGAGATCAAGATCCTTGAGGCATTCAAGTACACCAGCACTCTGGAAATTGTGCAGAAGCCCGAGTTAACGAAATGGATGACCAATCCGTCCATGCTGGTGCGCGTTTACCATGATGCCAGCACTGCGGAAGTGGTCTCCTATCAGGGCCATCGTAAGCTCAAGCCCCGTTATGCCAAGCCAAACCCCGAGATGTATCACTCGGATGAAAAAACGCAGGTTAATCAGTTTTTGGGCGAGTGGCTGACGCACTGCCTGAAATCCGGTATCAGTGAGAAGGCACCAGATCTCACCTATCCCTGAGTGAGCCTGTGAAACAGCAGATGGCAAAAGATCAACACAGCCCGGTCCGAATCGTTCAGATAACAGACACTCATCTGTACAGTGAGGAGTCGGGTACGCTGTTGAAAATGAACACCAAGCACAGCTTTGAACAGGTACTTGAGCTGGTTCGGATGCATGACAGCCTGCCTGATCTGATCTTGGGTACCGGTGACATCGCACAGGACGCTTCCGAGCCAGCCTATGAATACTTCAAGTCCAGTATCGGGATGCTGAAAGCGCCTTTTATGTGGCTGCCTGGAAATCATGACAACGCACTGCTTATGCGGTCTCTGGCAGAAGGAACGTCGGCGGCACACAAGCACATGCAGTTGGGCCACTGGCTGATTGTGATGCTTGATACCAGCGTGGACGGACAGGTGCATGGCGCGCTCTCGGAGGATGAACTGGCGTTTCTCAGTGCTCAGCTTGAAGCATCGGAGTTCAGCGACTCAGTGGATCATGTTCTCGTCAGCATGCACCACAATCCCGTCAAAGGCACAGCCGGCTGGATGAAAGACATCGGTCTGCAGAATCCTCGGAAATTCTGGGAGACAGCTAAAACATCCAGCAAGCTCCGGGCGATAGTTTATGGTCACATCCATCAGGAGCTCGATTTCGAGTTTGAGGGTATCCGGTGTCTGTGCACCCCCTCCACCTGCATTCAGTTCAAACCTGGTGTGGTCAACTTTGCGCTGGACAAGATGAATCCGGGCTATCGAAATCTGATGCTAAATTCGGATGGCAGTATTGAGACTCAGGTGATACGCGTCGCCGATGAGCAATTGGAACCAGATTTCAGCAGCGGCGGCTACTGATCTGCTGTCCTCCGCGCCTCGTTTTCCGTTCCGGGCTTTGTCCCTTCTCTCGCCCGTCACCGCTGTGCTGAGATACTGTCATGGGCACTGATCTTCATATCCTGTTTCTGCACGGATTTTTGAGCGCGCCACAGTCCAGTCAGGCCCGTGAGACGGTGGCCTACTGTAACGCCAGGAGCATGCCGGACCGGATACACGTGCCATTTATGAAGCACGGCCCGGCCGCCACGATGGCAGATCTCACGGCGCTGATTGATACCCTGCTACAAGCGCAAGTTGGGCCTGATTGGCAGCAGCCTTGGCGGATTCTACGCAACCTACCTGTCTCAGCAGTTCAATCTGCCGGCAGTGCTGATCAATCCCGCGGTCGGCCCATTTGACAGGTGGGAATCCTATTTGGTTGATCATCAGAATTACTACACTGACTCTGTTCATACGGTGACGCCTGCTTATATCGGAGAACTGAGACAACTCTACTGCAAGACGCTCAGGTATCCGCAAAATTTCAGAGTGATGGTGCAGACCGGTGACGAGACTCTCGATTACCGTCTGGCTGCTGAAAAGTTCAGTAAAGCTGAACTGGTAATCCGGCAAGTAGGCAGTCACAGCTACGACGGGTATGCGTAGGAATTGCCTGCGATAGAGGCGTTTTTGCTATCAAGAATTACTGAATCTGTGCGATAGAATGTTATTGATCTGCAGTCATTAACGCCCCCGTTCTGAATTCATTTTCGATGTCCAATAACTACAACGCCGACGCGATTGAAGTACTTACCGGCCTTGACCCCGTTCGCAAGCGCCCGGGTATGTATACCGATACAACCCGTCCGAATCACCTCATTCAGGAGGTCATCGACAACAGTGTCGATGAGGCACTGGCAGGCTTTGCCAGCCAGTTGACCCTGACTTTGCATAGGGATGGACTGATCGAAGTCAGCGATGATGGCCGCGGCATGCCGGTCGATCAGCACAAAAACGAGAAGGTGTCGGGCGTTGAACTGATCCTGACTCGCCTACATGCGGGCGGAAAATTTTCCAACAAGAATTACCAGTACTCAGGCGGACTGCACGGGGTCGGTGTCTCTGTGGTCAACGCGCTGTCAAAAACGCTCGAAGTGACGGTTAAGCGTGACGCCAAAGTCTATTCAATGAAGTTCAAAGGCGGAGAGAAAGGTTCTGAGCTGAAGGTCACTGGCAAAGTCGGCAAGCGAAATACCGGGACGACCGTGACATTCTTGCCGGATGAGAAGTACTTTGACTCGGTAAAGATTTCCATTCCCAGGCTCAAACATGTGCTGCGCGCCAAAGCGGTCCTGTGTTCCGGCCTGCGGGTGACGTTTGTTGACAATACGGTCAGCAAGGCCAAGTCGCAAAGCGAGGAGTGGTACTTCGAAGACGGTCTGACAGATTATCTGT
The DNA here is from genome assembly GCA_902597095.1 of uncultured Pseudohongiella sp. Classification (GTDB taxonomy): domain Bacteria; phylum Pseudomonadota; class Gammaproteobacteria; order Pseudomonadales; family Pseudohongiellaceae; genus UBA9145. Next base: position 10,849 of record CACJWK010000029.1, on the reverse strand, counting down.
TGCAGGCCACCGCTGACTACGAGTGCATCCCGCAGGCACCTTTCGTTGGCGCTATCAAAGGCAATGATGAGGCCGTTGACTGGGCGCTTCACTGGCTGCCTGATGGCGGCGAGGTGATCGGGGAAAGTTATGTCAATCTGATCCCGACCGCGCAAGGCGGTACTCACGTCAACGGCTTGCGAACCGGATTGCTGGAAGCGCTGCGGGAGTTCTGTGAATTTCGTAATCTGCTGCCCCGCGGCATCAAGCTTGCGGCCGAAGATGTCTGGGAAAAGTGCAGCTATGTGCTGTCTTCGAAGTTGGTTGACCCTCAGTTTTCGGGTCAGACCAAGGAAAAACTGTCTTCTCGACAGTGTGCAGTTTTCGTTTCCGGCGTCATCAAGGACGAATTCAGTCTCTGGTTAAATCAGCATACCGCCGAAGCAGAGGCCATTGCCGAGTTATGTATCAGCAATGCGCAGCGCCGGCTCAAGGCCAGCAAAAAAGTCGCGCGCAAGAAAGTTACCGCCGGTCCGGCACTGCCGGGGAAACTGGCGGATTGCTCCACCGAAGATGTGATGGCAGGCGAGCTGTTTCTGGTGGAAGGGGATTCGGCCGGGGGGTCTGCGAAACAGGCACGGGACCGGGAATTTCAGGCGATCATGCCGCTGCGGGGTAAGATCCTGAATACCTGGGAGGTGGATTCGGCCGAGATTCTGGCCTCGCAGGCGGTGCACGACATCGCCATCGCGCTCGGTGTCGATCCCGGATCCAGCAAGATCGATGATCTGCGCTACGGGAAAATTTGTATTCTGGCAGACGCCGATTCGGACGGGCTCCACATTGCCACACTGCTTTGCGCACTGTTTGTCAGGCACTTCCGGCCGGTGGTAGAAGCGGGTCACGTCTATGTCGCCATGCCACCACTGTTTCGCATCGATGTCGGCAAGGAAGTCTTTTACGCACTGGATGAAGATGAGAAGAACGGCATTCTCGACCGGATCGCGGCGGAGAAGAAAAGCGGTAAGATCAATGTGCAGCGCTTCAAGGGCTTAGGCGAGATGAACCCGATGCAGCTGCGAGAAACCACCATGGCTAAGGATACGCGTCGGCTGGTACAGCTGACCCTCGAAGCCGCAACCAGCAGCAAGAAGAAAAGTACACTAGAAGTCATGGATATGCTGCTGGCGAAAAACCGGGCAGCTGACCGGAAAGCCTGGCTGGAAGAAAGCGGAAATCTGGCGGACTATGCGGAATAGTCGTCATGCAGCCTCTGGTTGCTAGCGAGCAAACCTATGAACGAAGACATTATCCTCAGTGACGACGGTGTCGAACAGATAGCTCTGCGCAGCTATACGCAGCAGGCTTATCTGAATTACTCGATGTACGTCATCAACGACCGTGCTCTGCCTAGTATCGGTGACGGGCTTAAACCGGTTCAGCGCAGAATCATCTATGCGATGTCTGAGCTTGGCCTGAAGGCTTCGGCTAAGTTCAAAAAGTCAGCCCGAACCATTGGTGATGTTATCGGCAAGTTTCACCCGCACGGTGATTCCGCCTGCTATGAAGCCATGGTTCTCATGGCGCAGCCGTTTACTTATCGATATCCACTGGTGGATGGACAGGGTAACTGGGGTTCGCAGGACGACCCAAAGTCTTTTGCGGCGATGCGCTATACGGAATCACGACTGCGTAATTATGCAGATGTTCTGCTGGGTGAGCTAGGCCAGGGCACGGTCGAATGGAAGCCGAATTTCGACGGTACACTGGACGAACCGGAAATGCTGCCTGCTCGGTTGCCCAACGTGCTGCTTAATGGCGGTAGCGGGATTGCTGTGGGTATGGCGACAGACATCCCACCGCACAATCTGCATGAAGTTGCCCAGGCGCTGATCCATCTGCTCGATAATCCCAAAGCAACGCTGCAAGACATTGGCAAGCACATCAAGGGTCCGGATTTTCCCACTGAAGCGGAAATCATCACCCCACAGTCTGAAATTGAAGAAATGTACCGCACCGGCCGCGGAACCATGAAGGCCCGCGCGACCTACGCGAAAGAAAATGGCGAGATTGTCATTACCGCGCTGCCGTATCAGGTTTCCGGTGCCAAGATCCTAGAGCAGATTGCTGCGCAGATGCAGAAAAAGAAGCTGCCTATGGTGGTTGATCTTAAAGACGAGTCGGACCATGAAAACCCGACGCGAATCGTCATTGTGCCGCGCTCGAATCGGGTGGATATCGACAGTGTCATGTCGCACCTGTTTTCCACCACGGATCTGGAAAAGAACTATCGTGTGAATTTCAACATGATAGGGATCAACAAGCGCCCTCAGGTTAAAGACCTGGTAAGCCTGCTGAAAGAATGGCTGCAGTTCCGAACTGTAACGGTCCGTCGCAGACTCCAGTTTCGTCTCGACAAGATACTTGATCGTTTGCATATCCTTGACGGCTTGCTGATTGCTTTCCTCAATATTGATGAGGTCATAAAAATTATTCGTCAGGAGGACAAGCCCAAGCAGGCGTTGATGAAGGCATTTAAGATCAGCGAGCGCCAGTCAGAAGCGATCCTTGAGCTGCGCTTGCGACAGCTAGCCAAGCTTGAGGAGATCAAGATCAAAACCGAGCAGCAAGAGCTGAGCGACGAACGTAAAACCCTGGAGCAGCTGCTGAAGTCAGCAACCCGCCTGAAAACCTTTATCAAGAATGAAATCAAGACCGATACGGAAAAGTTCGGCGACGCCCGGCGCTCCACGCTGGTGGAGCGCAAGGAGGCCAGAGCCTTCAGTGAAACCGAGCTCCTTTCTACCGAGCCCGTTACCATTGTCCTGTCAGAGCGCGGGTGGATGCGCTCGGCCAAAGGTCACGATATGGATCCCCGCGCACTGCAATACAAATCGGGGGACGGTTTTAAAATCGCTGCGCGTGGGAAAAGCAACCAGCTGGCCATTTTCCTCGATTCCACCGGTCGGGCTTACTCCCTGCCCGCGCATACCCTGCCTTCGGCACGCGGCCAGGGTGAGCCGGTTTCCGGTAAAGTGAACCCGCCGTCTGGTGCAACTTTCGAGGCAGTTGTGATCGGCGATGACGACAGAGACGTCTTGCTGGCCAGTGATGCCGGTTATGGCTTCGTCGCCAAGCTCGGAGACCTGATCAGCAAAAACAAGTCAGGTAAGGCCATCTTACGCTTGCCAAAAGGGTCGGTTTTGCTGCCGGCTGTGATGATCAAGGATTATGACAGCGACCAAATTGTCTCTGTGACCAACGAGGGACGCATGCTCATGTTTCCGCTGAGTCAGCTTCCCCGTCTAGCCAAAGGCAAGGGCAACAAAATCATTAACATTCCGAGCGCCCGTGTTGCCGAGCGGATTGAATTTGTTGTCGCCATGACAACGGTGACCGCGGAAGACACCCTGACGGTTTATGCCGGTCGGCGTCATCATAATTTAAAACCGGCTGATCTGCAGCACTACCAGGGTGAGCGCGGGCGCCGTGGTAATAAGTTGCCGCGAGGCTTTCAGAATGTGGTTCGCATCGAAGTCCTGACGTAGCCGGGTGCACTCGCCGCGAGCGCGGCACCTGTCTTGCCGGACTGCGGTAAGGGACCTAGTCAGCGAACAGTGTCATCAGCTGCATCGCCTGCCGCTCTATCAACGGTTTGTATTCGGCCATTGGCTCCCTCGCGAGAAGGGTGGCAATGCGTACGTCATCGCCAATCTCGAACTCTTCCTCGGCGTCCAGTCGGCTCAGACCGCCGGCCTGTTCAAAGCTGGCCGCTGAAATCAGCAGGGCATTGTCCGGGCAATGCTGGCAAATTGTGCGTGCCTCATCCAGCGTCTCGCCCCTAAGGTTGTTGCTGGACTGAGTTATGGGCGAGTAGAGACTGTTGAGTGACTGCCCGCTGTGCACTGCTACTCGGTATTTCGCAGGTACCGGGTCGTCTCTCACGTCGTTGACATCGCGTATAATTTGTAAAAACAACTGTGCGCAGCAGGCTCCGAAAAAGGCCTGATCCTCTTGCATCTCAACGTCACTGAAATGGATGACAGCTTCACCGTCTGCACAGAAACAGACGCTGCCGCCGTAGAGGCGAGAAGCTTTGTCGATGTAGAAATAATATTTGTTGAGCAGTTCAAAGAGCGTCTCGCCGGGCAGCGTCGAGGCAAGGTATTGGTAGTTCGCCATGCTGATAACCAGCAGGGTTGTGGCCTGCCTGCCGGCCGCTGTGCCTGAAGACGGATTGTCCGAACTGGGTGCCCGGGTGCTGAGCTGATTCAGAAAGATATTTTGGGCAAGAAATTCTGCGGTTGCATTGTATTGGCGAAGGGCCGCACTGAGTTCATGATTGGATTCCGGCTCCGGGCAGGTATCGATCTCTCCCTTGCGGATATTGCTGAGAGCGAACGCCAGCAGATTGGCCGGGAAGCTCACCACATATTGGAAGTAGATTCCGCTCAGCAGCACACAGACCGTTAGCAACAGGAAAGTGGCACCGACAATCAGCAGAAGACTGTTCGCTGTCCCTGCCTCGATATAGTCGAGGTTAAGCTCAAGCCGCACGGTCCCCGCAACCGCGTCGTTGAGCGTAATCGGTGCTTCATATTCTGCGCGAATGGATGCCAGCGGGACGGGCAAAGACACCATTGGGCGTATGGCTTCTTCGCGACCCTCCGCTTCGGCTAGCACGGCATCATCGACGCTGAGCACTGAGATTCGCTGAATGCCAGTGGCTTCGGTCAGGCTGTTGAGGACCACGTTCATACTGATCAGATCGTTGGCCAAAACCAGTTCGGTAAGCTGCATGGCGGTTTGCTCGGCGAGAGCCTGACCAAGCCCGTCTGCTTGCTGCTGCAATAAACTGCGATTGCTGTAGCTGCTGATCAGCCAGAAGACGCACATGGCGAGGATCAGGAGTAGACATCCGGTGACCGTAAATTTGGTCGAAACCCGCTTCAGCGTCGGCCTGTGCTGAGAAGGTGTTTCTGCGTCTGTGTCAGATGTTTTTGTCAAGCCAGAAAGTCTTTTCGATGCGCCATGCAGAGGCAAGAATAACAGGAGCGTCGCATTGTCCCAAACAGCTGGAACGTGGCCGATCGACTCAGGTTGCGAAAGCGGGAGGGCCTCTCAGGCGGGCAGATGCTGCTAAAGCCATCATTTAATGACGCAATCTGGCGAACGCTAATGATGAATACTCAGCCCAGCCGCGTTTTACTATCACTGCCCGGATCTTCTCTGACCAGCCGAGGGACCAGATAGCCGGGCAGCAGGGCACGGATTTCGGTGATCAGGTCCAAGCCTTCTTGTTCGTCGACCAGAAAATGTCCGGTTCCGGCAACCCGATCCGGCAGGTGCAGATAATAAGGCATTACATTCATGTCAAACAGTTTGTGACTCAGCGAAACCAGAATTGCTGCATCATTATTGATGCCTTTGAGCAGCACTGACTGATTCATCAGCGTTGCGCCCGTTGCTCTGAGCTTTTGCATGGCGAGCTGCACCGATGAGTCAATCTCCTGACCGTGGTTGCAATGAATGACAATTACCAGTTTGCTGTTCAGCGACGCGAGTGTCTGGCACAGACTGCTGGTAATCCGCTGCGGGATCACTACCGGCAGACGGGTGTGTATACGAATGGTGGTGATCTGCCTGAGTGTGTCGATCTGAGTCAACAGCCACTTGAGATAGTTGTCTCCCGCGGCCAGCGGATCACCGCCGCTCAGAATGACCTCTGAGATGCTGCTGTCCCTGCCGATCTGCCCCAGAGTTTCCTGCCACTGCTGCTTGCCCGGCGTATTTGCTGCGTAGTCAAAGTGTCGCCTGAAGCAATAACGGCAGTTCACTGCACAATGAGGTGCTGCGGTAAGCAGGACACGACCCCGGTATTTTTGCAGCAGTCCTTGCGCCTGATTGAAGCTACTTTCCTGCAGGGGATCTTCACTGAGCGATAAATCCACCTCGTCCTCCAGCTGGCTCGGCCAGACCTGCCGCAACAGCGGGTCGTCCCAGTTGCCGCGCTGCATGCGCCGCGCAAATGGTCTGGGCACCTTGAGGGAAAACCTGTCCAGTCCGGCCTGGGCCAACAGGCTATCGGAGCCCCTGTTGCTGTTGAGCTGGAGAATTTCGGTTAATTCCTTTGGATCTGTGATGAGATCAGCTAATATTTCTTGCCATTTTTCAGGTGGGTCAGAAGAGATGACCGATAGGGCAGAGTTGCTCATGACTGGATACGGGCGTTAACTGTTCGGAATTCAGACCGGGTCGGATTTGTGTGGTAGTTCCGACGCATCATAGCAACAATGCGGATGATAGGCAGGCTTATCCGCGAAAACACAGGTAAACTCTTCGTCCGGGGTCCGGTCGCCTCCGAGATGCCCAGACAGAAGAAAGGAGACAGCAAATGGCAGGCTACGCAACCAACGAATTCAAATCAGGACTGAAAGTGCTGGTCGACGGAGAGCCTTGCTCTATCCTTGAAAACGAGGTCGTTAAGCCGGGTAAAGGCCAGGCTTTCAATCGCGTGAAATTTCGCAATCTGTGCAACGGCAGGGTCTGGGAGCGTACCTTTAAATCCGGAGAGTCAATTGAAGCGGCCGATGTCATGGAAATCGACATGCAGTATCTGTACGCGGACGATGAGTTCTGGCACTTCATGAAAACGGACGGGAGTTTCGAGCAGGTGGCGGCGGATTCAAGCGCAATCTCTGAGGCGAAAGACTGGCTCAAGGAACAGGATGTCTACCAGGTGATTCTCTGGAACGAGGCGCCAATCTCGGTGTCGCCACCGAATTTTGTTGAGCTTGAGGTCACGGAGACAGACCCCGGCCTTAAAGGCGACACGGCTCAGGGCGGCACCAAGCCTGCTACTTTGAGCTCGGGCGCGGTGGTCAAGGTGCCGCTGTTCGTCAATATCGGCGATGTGCTGCGCGTCGATACCCGCACGGGTGAGTATCAGAATCGCGTCAGCAAATAAATCACCATCCGCTTTTGAGCGTTGACTTACCGTGGCTGAAAGGAAGCATCATTCCTTGCCGGATAGCCTGAAGTTACGTGCCTCGGTGCTGGCCGAGGTCAGGCGCTTCTTTGCTGAGCGGGAGGTGATGGAAGTTGAAACGCCGCTGCTGCGAACCAGTACAGTCACGGATGTGCATTTGCAATCCTTTGAGGTGCGTATGCATGATCCTTCACAGCTCCCCTTGTTTCTTCAGACCTCACCTGAGTTCGCGATGAAGCGGCTGCTGGCTGCGGGCTCGGGCCCGATTTACCAGATTGCGAAAGCCTTTCGGGCCGGCGAGCGAAGCCGATTGCACAATCCGGAATTTACGCTAATTGAATGGTATCGTCCCGGGTTCTCGCTGGCCAATCTGATGGATGAAGTGGAACAGCTCATTGCTCGCCTGTTGTGCTGTCAGAATATTCCAAGAATTACCTACGGAGAATTATTCAGGACGCATCTCAATCTTGACCCGCACACCATCGCCCTTGAGGAACTGAAGCAGCGCAGCGACGAGTTGATTGATGTCCCCAGCGCTGATCTGGACGCGACCGATTACTTACAGCTATTGATGGGTCAAAAAATTGAGCCGAGCTTGCCGGATAGCTGCTTTGTCTACGAATATCCAGAAGCGCAGGCCGCACTGTCGGTTGTAGCGCCTGATGCTGAGGGAATTCCTGTCGCGCAGCGCTTTGAACTTTATGTAGACGGCATGGAGCTGGCCAATGGTTACTTCGAGTTGACTGACGCGGCAGAGCAGCGGGCGCGGTTCGAGAGGGACCTCGTCAGACGGCAGCAGCTTGGCCTGCCGGCTGTGCCTGTCGATGAAGAACTGCTTGCTGCTATGGAGGCGGGCCTGCCGAGCTGCGCAGGTGTTGCGCTGGGTCTCGATCGTCTATTGATGGCGCTCGGTCAAAACCGGGATATTTGCGGTGTAATCAGCTATCCGCTGGGCTGAATTTTCAGCCCTCGCGGGCCTCCTGCAACACCCGGTCTGTATATAGCGCGCGCATTTTCATTGTGACAGGGCCGGGTGTCCCATTTCCTATCCGGGTCCCGTCAATTTCAACAACGCCAAGCGCCATAGTCGTCGCGCTGCTGATGAACGCCTCGTCCGCTGCCAGCGCCTCTTCCACTGTAAACAGTCGCTCCTCAATCTCGATCCCTGTTTGCTCGGCCAGCTCTAACAGTGTTCTGCGTCTGATGCCCGGCAAGATGGAGTTGGACAGCTGTCGGGTGACAATCTTGTCGCCAACGACTATATAGGCAGAGGAAGACACGCCCTCAGTGACATAACCGTCTTCCACCATCCAGCCTTCTTTCGCCCCTTTGCTGACCGCGTCCTGTTTCGCCATGCACTGTCCAAGCAGGTTGATCGATTTGATGTCGCGCCGTTTCCAGCGCAGATCAGGAGTGGTTGCGACTTTGATGCCTTCAGTGGCAGCCGGGTTGTTGAGCAGGTTCATCTGGGATGAAAACGCCATGAAGCCAGGAGCGGTATCGGCGGGGAACGGAAAATCCCGCTCGGCAACGCCCCGGGTCACCTGAGAGTAGACCACGCCTTCGCGAAGATTATTGCGGCTCACCAGTTCTGACATCACGTCAAGATACGCCTGCTGATTGCAGGGCCAGTCGAGATGAATCTGGCTGAGGCTCCGGTCAAGACGTTCCAGAAAATAAGCTTTGTCGACAACGGCCCCTTCAAACACAGGGACGACTTCATAGACGCCGTCGCCGAAAATAAAGCCTCGGTCAAAGATGGAGACTTTGGCTTTATCGGCAGGCAGATACTCGCCATTGAGATATACAATTCTGGTCAAAGCAGGGTCCTTACTGGGTCAATAATCAATACGATCGCTAAAGCGTGTGCTGTGCGTTCAGGGTCCGGCAGTCATCAGGCTGGCCGGGGATAACACATGCGCTCAGAATTCTGTGGCGAAGCTCGCCAGGGCTTCGCCATCGAGCCGCTGCACTGTCCATTCATCCATAGGTGCTGCTCCGATCGAGCGGTAGAACTGGATCGAAGGTTCATTCCAGTCCAACACCGACCACTCAACGCGCGTGCAGCCCTTGTCGACAGCCAGTCTGGCAAGATAGGCCAGCAGGCACTTGCCAAAACCTTTGCCACGCATGTCCGGCTGAACATATAAATCTTCCAGATAAATACCCGGTTTCCCGGTGAAGGTGGAGAAATTATGAAAGAACAGGGCATAGCCGACCGCAGTACCCTGATATTCCCCTATGACAGACTGGGCATAGGCCACCTCGCCAAATAGGGTTTCTTCCAGTGTTTCAACGCTGGCGACGACTTCGTGCAGCAGCTTCTCATATTCCGCCAGTTCCCTGATGAAACTCAGGATCAGGGGACAGTCTTCGACGGTTGCCTTTCGCAAGACAAAGTCCGGTAGTGAAGTATCTATGATCATTTTTTACCTGTTTCGGCAGGTGGTTCCGGTGCCATGAGGCTTGTCCCGGGGTATGCGCGAGCTTCTTCAGTTTTAACGCTATGCCTGGACTGCTATACTTCGCGCCTCTTTTTTCAGGTCGAGTGCGCGCTAATTAAGGAAACATGATGTCAGCGAAAAAATCCACCATTATTTATACCGAAACCGACGAAGCTCCTGCGCTGGCAACCTACTCCTTGTCGCCGATTGTCGAAGCCTTCGCTCGCGCTTGCGATGTCGATGTTGAGATCAGAGACATCTCCCTGTCCGGACGCATCATCGCCAACTTCGCTGACTATCTGAGCGCTGACCAGCAGCAGTCCGACGCGCTGGCCGAGTTAGGAAATCTGACCCAGGATCCGCTGGCAAACATCATCAAACTGCCGAATATCTCGGCCTCTATTCCACAGATGAAGGCAGCCATTGCAGAGCTGCAGGGGAAAGGCTACGGGCTTCCTGACTACCCGGAAGAGCCCTCAAGCGATGAGGAGAGAGATATCAAGGCCCGTTATGACCGGATTAAGGGCAGCGCAGTTAACCCGGTTTTGCGTGAAGGAAATTCCGACCGACGTGCGCCGGCTTCGGTGAAGAACTACGCGAAGAAGAATCCTCACTCAATGGGGGCCTGGTCTTCGGAGTCAAAGTCTCATGTCGCCAGCATGGCAGAAGGTGATTTTTTGGGCAGCGAGCAGTCCACTACAGTGCCCGCCGCGACGTCGGTAACGATTCAGTATACCGGCAGCGATGGCAAAGTCTCGGTGCTCAAGGACAACATTGCTCTGCAGGCCGGTGAAGTTATCGATGCTGCCTGTATGAGCGCACAGGCCTTACGCGAGTTTCTCGAAGCGGAGATCCAGGATGCAAACAAGCAGGGTGTGCTGATGTCTCTGCACATGAAAGCCACGATGATGAAGGTTTCTGACCCGATTATCTTTGGCCATGCCGTGAAGGTGTACTACCGGGACGTCTTTGAAAAATACAGCGAACAATTTGCTGCGCTCGGCGTGGATGCCAACAACGGCATTGGTGATGTCTACACCAAGATTCAGTCGCTTACTGATGAGGAGCAGACGGCAATTGAAGAAGACCTGCAGGCGGTCTACAGCACCCGGCCGGATATGGCGATGGTAGATTCAGATCGCGGCATCACCAACCTGCACGTGCCAAGCGATATCATTATTGATGCGTCCATGCCCGCAGCGCTGCGCTCCTCCGGACAGATGTGGGGCCCGGATGGTCAGCTCCACGACATGAAAGCAATCATCCCGGACCGCAGCTATGCGGGGATCTATCAGGAGGTGATTGACTACTGCAAACAAAATGGCGCGTTTAATCCGTCGACCATGGGCAGCGTGCCCAATGTGGGACTGATGGCGCAGAAAGCGGAAGAGTATGGTTCACACGACAAGACATTCGAGGTCGCCGCAGACGGGACAAT
>CACJWK010000028.1 GCA_902597095.1 uncultured Pseudohongiella sp. | reverse complement strand
TCTTCAGCCCTCTCGCCGTGGCGCAGCGGCCTGATCTGGAAGGGGTATGGACCAATAAGTCCTTGACCGGGCTGCAGCGCCCACAGGGGGTGGAGCAGTTAATTGCGTCGCCCGAGCAAGCCTTCGCGATCGCGGCCGGAACGCCGATCGCAGGTTTGGAGGGTGGTCTGGACGAAGATGATGGCGTCAACAATACGCCAGCGGCGGGCGCCGGAGATTTTGGGGTGCGGGCTTACAACAATTTCTGGGTTGAGCCGGGGAACAATCTCGCCCTTGTCAAAGGAGAGTACCGCACTTCATACATCATCGATCCGCCAGATGGTCGAATTCCTCGACGTTCGGATCCGCAATACGACTTTGATCGGGATGACTTCGGCTCTCGCTATGCGACGGGTGTTGCCGATTTTAGCGGGCCCGAAGCTTTTCCGAATTCAGAACGCTGTTTGCTCGGGTTTGGCAATAAAGCAGGTCCGGGCATGATGAGTGCGCTGTACAACAATACCTATCAGTTCATCCAGACGGAACAGTATGTGGTCATTCTCGTAGAAATGGCCCATGACGCGCGGATCATTCCCATCTATGCGTCACCAGCAGAAGCTCGCGCTAACCGCCGGCCTGACGCTCACGAACCATGGTTTGGTGATTCTGTTGGCTGGTATGAGGAAGGCATGTTGGTTGTTGAAAGCGTCAATATCAACCCACAGCAACTCCGTCAGAGCGCGATTCCGATTACTAAAGAAGGCCGTATCGTGGAGCGCTTCGGCCGGCATTCTGATGCAGAAATTGTCTATCAGTTTACCGTTGAGGATGAAAACCTTTACTCGCAACCCTGGACCGCAGAGCTTAGTTTTTATGCAACTGAAGATCAGGTGTACGAGTACGCTTGCCACGAAGGCAATTACTCAATGCCTGGATCACTGGCAGGTGCCAGAACCTTGGAGTTAAGGCAGGAGCTTGGTCTAGATTAAAACAATATCCTTCCTTCGGGTTTTAAAGTAATTGAAAAGGTTATCAGGACTATGAGGATTCGAATCTGAGAGCGTCAGATCATAAGTTCCGCGCAGATAAAAATCACAACAGGCTGTGTCACTACAATTCCATTGCACTATACGCTGGATACTCGCCACCCTAACCGCGGGCTAGTGTGTCAAGGTCTGAACCACCTATTCTGTTACTTGCTCGCGTTTAGACGCTCACGGTAAGCAGGCGGTAGTAACTTATCTCAGCACTTTTGCTAATTAAATCGACATCCCAAGTGACGAAGTTGTAATCGCCATTGCTGACGGCATCGGTGAAAAAGACCTTTAATTTTCGCCCATTACGATAAAATGTTCCGCGTAAAGGAGACGAAACTAGAGTTCCATCCTCCATAATCACATTTGCTTCTCCCTCCATAGTTCCCGCATTCTTACTGTTGTGTGCCGCGCGGTAGGTTTGCGAGACATAAACGGTTCCATATCCATCAACGGGGCCTTCATAAATTATTTTTGTAGAAGATGGGGACGGCTCAATACTTACTATTTTTGCTACCCCCTTCCCATCTGGTTTTGACAGGTCCATGCTTATCTCCTTGAAAATTTGTCGCTTAGTGAAGTTGAGTAAGGTTTTTCAGTCAGTCACTCTGATTAGTTCGAAGGTGTCTCCTCTCCCTAGTTGATGGCTGAGAAATAAGTTGCAATTTTCGCAAGTCTCAATCCGAGCTACTATTTTTTCATTTGACAAAAGGTCTAACTTTAATTCCGCGACAGCATTTCTGTTCGATTGCAGCGAGATTTCGTTCCCATATCTGCTTCCAGCAAATAATTCGGCTGAGCCATCTTCTAAATTAATGACTTGGGCTTCGACAACTCCGGCGGATTCATTGACCATGAAATAGAAGCCTTCTAACCGAACGAACACACCGCTGAGTTGGTGATACTGAGGTCTTTCAAGTTCTAGTCTGCTAGGTAACCCGATGCATTGACTGTATGAGTCGCTTTCGCAACTATTCAGACTCATATTGATGGAGTGCTGAGAGTTTATAACCCCAGAGTAGCACGCTGTAAAAGGCTCGATATCAAGTGAACATACCTCAAAGTTGGAGAATCTGATCGAACCCGTGTAAATGTCTTGGAGCCCGCTTTTTGAGACAACCATCACCAACCCTCCAGCTTCCAGAGGTCTGAATCCATATGAAGTTGAATCGAAAGAATTCGACCAGCTTCCATAAATGTCTTCAGCAAGTATTCTAATTGGCGCGAGAACGACAATTAAAATAATCAAATGGGGTAAAAGGTTTTTTAGGGTTTTCGTCATGAATCGATCTACCTACCCGAGAATCTCGATGAGCATCGCTCTATTAGTCATTTTCAAGCACGAGCCCGAGGAGATTCCGCATATTAAGATGCGCGAGCTCACCTCCAGCCCTTTTCTGGATTACACCAGGTTGGAAATCTTATATTTTGATTAAAATCATTTAGAGTTAGCGGCATTTGAGCTTGATTTATTACATCTAGCGACTCACGTCTCTGAGTGTCCTCGAAACTGAGGGTGGGTGAAGAAGCATAGTCCTTGACTGACAGGAACTTTCTGTTGCACAAAATCAGTGCGCTGAGTCAGATGTGAAGCCGAATAAGACAGGTACCAGATTACGAGATTAAGGTATTGACTGAGAGCCGCAAAGAGTCCATTTTTAGACCTCTAATAGCATCCCTACTGTCAGGAAAATTTACATGTTGGCTGTATTGAGATTGACGGTTTATTTGATCATCACCTTTATTGTGGTGGCATGCGGAGACTCGCGGGAGCCAGGTAGTCCAGCTGACGCGCTGCTTGCTGATGCCGATGCGGTCTCGCGCGGAAGATCACTGTTTGTAGGAACTTGCGCCGGCTACTGCCATAAACTCACGCCCGAGCGCGTCGACGCCGTTTACTTATTCGATTGTGAGTGGAAACATGGCGGTTCAGATCGAGAGATCTTCAATACAGTAACCAATGGAGTGCCCAACACGAGAATGGTTGGTTTTGGGACTAATTTTCCTGAAGGCGAAAGTGATTTATGGAGCATTATTGCCTTCTTGAAATCGAATAGGGATTCCTGCGCCTAGTCATAACCTAATTTACTCAACTCAATGTTCTTCGACTAATGGTATTCAAAAAATTACCGAGAGAGGCTAGAGATATGCGATTTATCAGTTTCGCTTTGTTGTTTTTATTTGCTGCTTGTGGGCCGACCAATGAGAGTACAAATATTGAGAACATTTCGCCTGCTATAGCAGAATCAAATTCTTCCGCTACAGACCCGGACGATGTTGCAGAAACACTCGTCATATCGACGACTCATTGGATGAATGATCGTGAAATTGGCTATGGATCCGGTCCAGTGTCTGCAGAGATGCTCTTAGAGCCTCAGTCATCCAGGTCTGATGTTTGGCTACAGTATGGTGGCGATTATTCCAACAACAGACATAGCCCAATTAACGCCCTCTCTCCCGAAAATATTGATAACTTGAAGTTTGCTTGGGGTTTCCCTTCAGGTACTACGGGGCAGTTCGCCGTTTCTCCTGTTGTTTATGATGGAATTATGTATGTCACAACATCCTATAATCGGCTAATTGCTCTAGACGCAACATCTGGAGAAATGTTCTGGAGATATGACCATCAACTACCTGCTGACCTGCGTCTCTGTTGCGGGCCGGCCAATCGGGGTCCATCGATCCACGAGGATAAGATTCTCATGGCGACCTTGGATGCCAGAATATTGGCGTTTGATCGATTGTCGGGAGAACTGTTGTGGGATACCGAAATCGTTGAATATTTCAAGGGATTTAGTGCTACTTCTGCACCATTGATAGTCAAGGACCTAGCTATAATTGGCGTTGGTGGCGGAGAATTTGGAGTCAGAGGGTTCTTCGACGCGTATGATGTGAATACCGGAGATCTGGTTTGGAGGCACTACACGGTCCCTGCGGAAGGTGAGCCTGGTTACGAAACTTGGTCTGGCAACTCGTATGAGACAGGAGGTGCTCCAGCTTGGACAATTGGGACCTATGACCCGGAGCTCGATTTAGTTTTCTGGACTACAGGAAATCCAGCGCCTGATTGGAACGGAGACGCAAGACTTGGTGACAACCTTTTCTCAGACAGTGTGCTTGCTATCAACCCCAACACCGGCGAGCGTGTGTGGTATTACCAATTTACTCCCCATGATGTTTGGGATTATGACGGTAACTCCCATCTATTCCAGGCAGAAATGGTTGTTGATGGAGAGCCGACGAAGGCATTAGTCCAAGCAAACAGAAACGGCTTCTTCTATGCGATCAACAGAGAAAACGGTCAGTTTATTCGGGCTACTAGTTACATGGAGCAACTTAATTGGGCTGAGTCCATGGAATCAGACGGCCGACCTGTGATTAATGTTGAAGCTATGCCGAGTGAAGAGCCAACCATGAGAGTCTGCCCGGGTGCATTAGGCGGTATGAATGGATCGGTAGCGGGCTCGTTAAACCCAGAACTTGGATTTGCTTTTATTCCCGTGATCGAAAGCTGTCAATTAATGCAGAAAGGGATAAGTATGCATGTAGAGGGCAATCTTTTTACAGGAGGGCTGCCAATCTCAGTTGACGGCGTAGAAGACAGTCAGGGGAACGTCCCTGCATACGGCCATATCTCAGCCGTGGATTATCACACGGGCGAAGTAGCGTGGAGATACTACGATCCCCAGCCGATGATGGCGGGAACTCTCAGTACAGCGGGGGGCTTGGTTTTCACCGGCAGTCAAACCGGTCATGCGCTTGGTTTAGATGCATCGACTGGTGAGGTTCTTTGGAGGAAAAGGCTGGGCGGCGGCGTGCGAAGCCAGCCGATAGCATATGAACTGGACGGCGAAGCGTATGTGGCCATAGCTTCCGGGAATTTTCAAGGAATCGCTGCCTTTGCTGGTGCTGATGTATCTATCCCCGAGGGCGGGCAGCTGTATGTATTCAAACTTTCATCAGATGCCCCTGAGAGTGCTGACGATTGAGCCCTAACACTTGGCTCCGAATTCGTGAGCGACTATGATTTTCGCGGCCATATAGCGGTAGACGGTGCCCACAGGCTGCCATTAACAAAGATAGTTCATACTGCTATGGATGGCGGTCATGAGCATTCCTGCCCGTGCGGATCGACAGCTTATTCGCGCACAAAAATCTCTGCACCTGTTGTCCCTTATGCGCAGATAGGGCTCTGATTTCGGACGATTTCTGGCCGACACACTAGAAATCCCAACCAACTATCTCATTGTTGCAGTGAGGAAATGGCGGGCCCATCATGATTCGCTTCCAGGGCTAACGGATTATGAGCCTCACAAGGGCATTCAACCAAACTTTCTATTTCAATTTGGTCAGTTCAAAATCACTGTTTGTAGTTGCATTGAATCTATCCTCGAGTCCGTGCCTCTGACGAATCTAACATTGAATTCCCGCTCATACACACCTCGGTGATTAGGTGCATAAAAAGTATCCTTGGAATCTAAAGGGAATAAACTTATCGGTGAAGAAAAAGGGGCGGGTAGGTTTAAGTCTATTAAATCGATCCTATCAGTAAGTGGCATTGCAAAATAATTAAAGAAATTTTTATCAGTATATATTCGTCGATATTCCGCATATTCACTTGGAATGTAAGCATTGCCCTCAATGAGCGCCGGAGCAATCGTGTCGTATAAATTTCTAGAGATACTATATTCTGAGCCCCAGCTTGTAGGCGTATCGCTGCTATTCGCAAGCACAACAATTCCGATTTCGTTTTCATTGTCCAGTATAAATTCGGCGGAAAACCCATCGAAGCCGCCAGAGTGAATTACTAATTTGCCATCACGAAAGAAGCCCAGTCCAACGCCGCCGAGATCGAAATTGTTTGATAGCGTGTTTATGCCAGCTTGCAGAAAAGCTGGAAGCACATACTCTAGTTGCGCCCAATGGATCTCCTGCATGTAGGACAACGTTTCAGATCTCAGTATGTTGGAGTCTTCGCCTGAGCGTGCCTTGAAGTTCCAGATAATAAATTTTGCTAGATCGTTGACGCTTGTTTTGAGCCCAGCAGCGGGTCTCCCAATGGCGTCGCCAATGTCAACAAACTCAATTGGCTCCCGTCCACTCTTCTGCATTTGAGTGTAACCAGTAGCTAAGTTTGTTTGCTGCTTTCTGCCATAATATGAAGATGTCATTTCTAGAGGGTCGAATACGTTTTCAACCATGTATTCGGCGTAATCTTTGCTGGCTAACCTTTCCAATATAATTCCGGCCAAACTATATCCTAAGTTCGAATAATGCTCCCTTTGATCGGGGTGGAATAATAGTCTCTGGTTCTGGAATCCGTCGAGGATGGCCTCTTGATTAGCCACCACAGGAGACAGCGGCGTCAAAATGTACGAGTTATTGGCCGGAAGACCAGATGTATGCCGGAGCAAAGATTTTAGCGTTATTGCACTAGTCTGCACTGAAGGAGTACCAAGCTCGAGGACCTCAGGAATAACCGGAAATATGGGGGCATCAAGCTCAATAATCCCTCTTTCAACAAGTTGCATAATCGCTACGCTGGTAAAAGGTTTTGAAAGAGAAGCGACTGAGTACACAGTGTCGGGAGTAGCAGGTATAGATCCTTCTATGTCCGCAAACCCAAATCCTTTTGCGTAAACCAATTCTCCTTGATGAACTAATCCAACGGAAATTCCCGGGTAATTGCGCTTTCGCATGAGCAATTCAATCCATGACTCATAGATTTCTAATCTTTCAGAAACCAGCAAAGATTGACCGTTAGCCACAGACGAAACGCAGATGCCGATTACGCATAGAAAGGCAACAAATCCGGTAATGTGGTTCGGCATTATAAAAATAACCCTATTCCGATTAGCGCCACCGCATGGTCGAGTGACAGTTTGTCGGCCCGAATTCATGTTCGGCACGGCACAATATCTGGTTTAAATGCATTCTACAATATTTATGACTAGAGCTGTTCTGCAGCGTGTGTGTTCGGAATAAAAGTCGTGTTCAAAGGCGTTACGAAAGAGCCGTGTTACTCGATCGGTAGACACATGAACTGCTACCGGCGATTTGCGATAACTACATTCGACTTGGCTTCAACCATGCTATTGAACTCTCTAGTTACCGCTTTCCAGTTGATTTTCGTGATGGTGCACACAGCAGTTGGGACTGAAAAGCTAACTCTCAAACTACCAGCATCTCACCCCAGATTTTACTCCCTTTTTTCAGACTGGTTTTATTCCGTGCGGAAGTTGGTTCAGACAAGCATTAAATCAGGAGATCTGGAGATTCACTGGGAGACGCAGAGGGTGCATTCAGGAGATGGAGACTACATTGCCGCCTGATTGTCACAAATCTGTAAAGGAATGGTATCGAGCACGTAATAAACCAGGTGTAATCTATTTGGCGAGTTTAATTCAACGAAATAGGAGTTGAAATGAGAATCACTATGCAGTGTGTGAAGACGCTCTTAGTAGGCTTAGTATTAATCTGTCTGGCAGTTTTGTGACGTTTTGGGGCTGTGGAGTCTGACTTACCCTATCACCGAGGTCTTTTTGTTGTTTGCCATCGGCTATGGTGGATTACGACTACTAATAGTTACAAAAACAATCCAAACTTAACGCAATTGGATGGTCCACAAGGACTCGAATCACGGACCGACGGATTATGAGTCCCTCGCAGACAATCAACCACAACTCATCACAATAGCCTGCTTCATTTAAAGTAAGGTACCACCACCGCTTTTCTATTGTAACTTGTTGTCATTAGTTGTGGTGGGTTGCGCGGCAGTGGTCCAAATTTGGTCCAAACTGCTCCTAGAAGAAAAGAGGGACAGCGTAAAAACACGATTCTGTGTTTCTACTCTGAGTCACCTTCCCAAGATTCAGTCAATTATGGCTTGCTGAACAGCGTTTTCGAAATCGTTCTGCGCCGGTCGGAAGGGTTGTTGTAGCATCAATACTGCCGTGAGCTGTTCTTCCGGGTCAGAGTAGGAGCGAGTACCGAAAGCGCCGCCCCAGCCAAACGCGCCCTGGCTGCGGCGTTGGTTACCGAGAATCGGGTCCTCAGAGACTGCCACAGTATAGCCAAAGCCTTGGCCCTCTACGCGCCGGCTAATGCCCTGGTAAAGACCATTCGTTTGATCGCTGGCCATCATGCGAATTGTTCTAGGACTCAGTAGTCGATTACCGAATAACTCCCCACCATTAACCAGCATCTGCTCGAAGCGCAGATAGTCATCGGCTGTGCTGTTCAAGCCATAGGAGCCAGAGAAGTATGTGGTGTCCGGCACATCGAAGAAGCGGGACATGTCGCGATCAACAATAACTACGCGTCGATCCTGATACTCAGGAGGAACATTCCACCAGGTGTTGCTCATGCCTAGCGGTTCGAATATTCGCTGCTGCACGAACTGATCGAATGGCAGGCCCGATTCAATTTCAACGATTCGCGCGATAACATCCAGTGCAGTCGCGGCACTGTACTGCCAGCGCGAGCCGGGCTGAAAATCCAGCACATAACCCCCGAACTTTGGCACTGTAGTTGCCAGATTTGCCGGCGGACGGCGATCTGCCTGATTGGAAATTGCGCTGCCAAGACCGCCACTGGCCAGTCCGGAGGTATGCGTGAGAATGTCGTGTACAGTGATATCGCGCGCGGCTGGCACCAATCTATATGCCGGTAAATTCTCGGAATTGACGCTAACAGGGCTGATGTTCTCCTCAACAAGATCGGCGAGCACTGCAACCTGCATATCAGCGAATTCAGGAATCCATTTGCTAACAGGGTCGCTTGGGCGCACCAGGCCTTCCTCGATCATCATCATGGCCGCTACACCCAGCACTGGCTTGGTTGAGCTCATCATGATGAAGACATTGTCGCGCGTCATCTCACGATTGTTGGGCACATCCATCAGCCCATGGGCTTCGAAGTGGACGATTTTTCCCCGCCGCGCGACCGCAGTAACCGCACCCTGAATATTGCCAGCCTCTATATGGCGTTGCATGACCTGGTTGATACGCTCGAGACGCTCGCTGGACATACCCACTTCTTCTGCGCTGCTGGCCCAGGGAATTTCCTGTGCGAGTGCCAGCGTAGTTGTGAGCGTGATTGTTATTGCTATGACGCTGTTGAAAAAAGGTCTAATTGAAAAGAAACTGTCATTCATATTGAGTTGCCTTATTTTGGTATTCTTCTTTAACCGTGATGGTTAAGAAATCGCACACGCATTGACCGATAGACTATTCGCGTAACAAGAATTTCTGTATCCGCCGTCCTTCCTGTTCAGCTACATAAACATTGCCGTCTGAGTCAACTGCGATGCCGTGGGGTAATTCAAACTGGCCCGGATAGCGGCCGGGCCCTTCTCCGAACCGGGTAATCCATTCCCCCGTGCGCCGATCTAGCACCTCTACCGTCATAGAATTTTGGTTTACTACATATAAATATTGTTGATTTGCATCGGTGGAGAATTCCAACACGACAGTATCCCCGCGAACACCGCTGCTTCTCCCAGTCGGATCTGACATGGGAGTGTGAGGCGCGTGGATTATCTGCTGCAACTGTCCTTGCTTATTAAATACCTGAATTTGATCGGCGCGCCGATCGCAGACGTAGATCAAGCCTTCATTAGAGATGCGCAGGCAGTGAGGGAGTTCGATGCGTTTATCATTGGCTTCACGGTGTAATCGCCACTGGCGCTTAAACCTTCCATTGGCATCAAACACAGCGATTCGCGAGTTGCCGCCGGGGAGTTCACCATCCGCTACATAGATCTCCCCATCGCTTTCATCAACATCAATTGAAGCAGGCAGGAAGAACTGTGCCGAATCAGAATTGAGAGGTTCGCCATCGCGGCTGCGGTCGGTGGAATCAAAGCGATCGCTCTCACCAATTTGTGCCAGTAGCTCACCGACAGCGGACCAGCGCTGAATATGACCAGTGGCAGCGGGAACAATCCACAGGGAGTCGTCTGCATTGACATGACAATCATGCAGCCTTCCGCCAAAGTCAGCAGTGTTGCCCCAACCGCCGAGCGTGTTCCCATCTTTATCGAGCATGATGACCGGGGGTGCAAGGAGTGCGCCGTCAAGATCATCCGCCACTACATTCTGGCGATTCAACAGCACAATTTTATCATCACTCCCAAGGCACATGCCGCCCAGGCCGCCAGTGAGCCAGCGTTGTCCGAGTGGTAAGCTTGGAAAGTCTTTGTCCAACTCGAAGCGGGGCGGGTACCACTGCGCCTGAATATACTCAATGCCGCTTCCAGCGAGCGCTTTAGAAAAAGCTTCCAGGCTTTGAGCCACTGTCCCTCCGCCGGGCAGTGGGCGTTCTTCCGAGTTCGGGTTGTTCACTCTGCGGGCATAGTTCTGGTCATAGTGATTGGTGTACACAACTGCAGGTTTTATGTGCCGAACACAGGCCGCCGCGTCTTTAGGCGACATGCGCGCAGGCGGAATATTCAGTGGCATGAAGGCAACATCGATATTTTGGAGGCTGCGGATTTCCTCTACACATTCGGTGACCCCGGCAAAGAGAATGCGTTTGCCGCCAATCGTGACCACGTAGCCATTGGCGTCGCCCTTTGGGTGTTCAGGAGGGCCGAGAATAATATCGTAGGCAGCAATAGCTTCAATTTCTATCCCCTGCACGCGAAGGGTTTCGCCATTTGCCATGATGACTGCATCGGCTAGTTCCTCAGCACTATTGGTTGGAGCAATTACAGTTGCCGCAGGGTTGCGGATTGCTTGAATCGCCTTGACATCGAGGTGGTGTCCGGGATTGTCGGTAACCAATATGATGTCAGCAGATTTATAGTTATTGATGCTGATTGCACTCCAGGGGTCAACCTGAATCACAAGGTCCTGATACTCCAGTTGCACACTGGAATGCACCAGCGGCGTGATGGTGATTTTCCCGTCAGCGCCATCTACAGTGGATGAGGCCTGGGAAAAATTTCCAAGCAGGCAGCACCAGCAGACACAAAGTAAACGATTTATGTCTTTCGTCATGGGTTAAGCTTGAAGACGTAGAGGGCATTGTGGTTGTTGGGGCTTTGCAGCTCCGGCGCCAGGAAGCTGCCGATACGCCAAGGACTGCCCCCTTCGCGACCGGAGGGAATGGCAATGTACTGCTCACCATCGATGGCAAAACTTACCGGAAAGCCCTGCGCTGAGGTCGCCAGGCGAGTGCGCCACAATTCCTCGCCGGTTTCGACGTCATAGGCATGTACATAGCGGTCGTAGTCGCCGATAAAGACAAGCCCTCCCGCGGTGGTTAGAGCTGCAGTTAAGAAGGGCGCGCGTTGCTGAATGCCCCATTCTTCCTCCATAGTATCAACGTCATAGGCGGCGAGCTTGCCAAATCGCTCTTCCGTGCCCGGCATTGGCATCCACTGACGATCGCCCTGATTGCCGCCGGAGCCCACCTCGAATTCAATTTCTCTCGGCGACATTTCCATACAGGACTGACTTAAAGGTATGACCAGGTTCCGGGTAGGAGGGTGGTAGCCTGTTGATTGCCAGTTGTGTCCGCCAGCAGTTGAGGGACACACAGAGAGCCATTCGCCGACTTGCATATTGCGGATATCTTCGCGATAACGCACCTCGCCGGTCTCCAGATTGATGTCGGAAAATACGTTTTGATAGGTGGTTTCCTTCAGACCCTGAAATTCACCGCTACGCCGATCGAGTTTCCACAGAATGCCACTTTTGCCGATCGTGAACAGATAAGGCTCGTCGACGATGTCGACTAGGACCTGTTCAAAAGCTTCGTCCATATCTAACGATTCGCCGGGCACATGTTGGCGATACCACACAATCCGGCCATCGCTTGGATCGATGGCGAGAGTGGAGTTGGAATAAAGGGCAGCATCATCAGCGGACATGCCCCGGCTGACCGACATCCAGGGTTTAGCCTGCGCGACACCAAAGAATACCAGGCCCATCTCCGGATCCCAGCTGCCTGTCATCCAGACATCGGCCCCGCCGCGAAATTCGAGAGGCAGGTCCCCCCAAGTATCACCGCCTGGCTCTCCGGGTCGAGCGACGGTATACGTGCGCCACAGTTCAGCGCCCGTCGCAGCGTCATGACCGGTAATGAAACAGCTTTGCTCAAAAAAGCGGCCACAGCCGCTGATTCCATTAATGACGATGCTATCGGCGACGATTGGGCCGCTGGTGTTGGAGTACCCCAGTGCTTCGTCGGCAATTTCACTGTCCCAGCGCACGGCGCCGCTTCGGGCATCCAGTGCAACCAGATGGGCATCGGTCGTGGCCACGTAAATTAAATCTTCCCACATGGCTAAGGTGCGCAATAAGCCGCCACTGCGTCCGCCTTCAGGAAACTGCCGACGATATTCCCAAAGAAGGTTGCCACTGCGCCCGTCCAGCGCTTGCACCACATTGCCAAAATTCGGAAGAAAGATAATACCGTCGCGGATCAGAGGGGCGGGTTGACTTCTTCCAGGTTCCATTCCCCACACCCAGGCCAGGGAGAGCTGACCCACATTGTCGGTACTAATCTGATCTAGCGGGCTATAGCCCTGACTCTGAGGTGAACGCCGCCAATAAGTCCAGTCTGCCGCTGGAGGGTCTGCCAACTCTTCATTACTTACGTTGCGAAATCTATCCACAGGCTCGAAGCTGCGGGTCCGGGCTCGCTCGCTCTGGTAGATGGTGGCGATTTCTGGCACTGAGTTGCGCGTGCCGGGAGAGGGGACGGTGCCTGCGCGGCCCGGAACGGGAGTGCGTCGTTCGAAAACTCCGGCGGTTCCGGCTTCAGTGTCGAGGAAGAGGACATTACCCGCCGAGAGCGACAGCGCAGTGGCGGAAGCGCCGATGTTGTTGGCTTCGAGCAGAAAGGCAGAGATGTCCAAATACTGGCTTTGATCCAGCGATCCCGGCGCTTGCGGTGGCATGGTGCGCTGCAGCATGTCGACAAATTCTTCGACACGCCGATTTGCCCAGTTGCTGCGAAAACTCCTGTCGGCCAGATTGGGCGCCTCAAAGGAGCCGGTGAGGTTGGCAAGATGGCAGGCTGCGCAGTTTTGTTGATAAAGGTCCGCACCGCGTGCTGCTTGGTCTGCGCTAAAACTGGCCTGTTGAAATTCCTGTCCGCTCAGAACAGTACTGCTTAAAAACAATAGCAGGCTCCAGAACTTCAGCGGGGTCTTCATGGTTTAGTTCCCCAATTGCAAGGTTTCCTGACTGGCGCGGCGCTCAGCGATCGCCTGCGCATATTGTTCCTCATTGAGATAGGTGATGCCGAGCCAGGCGTGGCTCATTTCATCAACACCGCGTCGGCCGAACACAACCCACTGTTCCGGATCAGGGTTAATGGGATTGTCCGCCGTGTTGTCAAACACTGAAGTGAATTGCAGCACCGTGCCGGTGGGTAGAATGGGTTTCGTTTCGTCGGCGTACATGTAGGAGACTTGCCAGTTGTGGTTGTACTTGTCGACTTGGCTCAGAACTTCCTTACGACCATCGGGAAAGATGGCTTCCATGGTCATTACTCGGCCTCGCATGTGCAAATGCGGCCGGTAGCTGTGAATCACAGCGGGCGATTGCAGAACATGAGTCCCCTGCAATACCTGATAGCCGTGAGGGGGAATGACGATGTCTTGACCACGGGCCATGTCGTCGAGGCCGTCTACCCGAAACATCGCTTCACCGACCGTTTCCAGTTCCGGCTGCTCGTCTTCCGGGTAGAACCATAACCCCACCTCTACCACATCGCCAGGCCCTTCGGCGCCCACGGGAAAATAATGCAGATTCCAGGCGATGCGACCATTGGTGGGTACGCGCATGCCGGTGCCTTCGGGATACATTTCCCATGATTTACCGACACCATAGCGTGCCAATGCCACCTGCCGGCGCCCGGTCTCTTCCGGATTTTCTGGAATTAGCACGGCGTGACCGTGGTGGACAACTTTCTTGCCCAACGGATAGGAAGGTTTGAATTCGGCGGCTTTCAACCAGCGTTCTTGATCTAGTCCCTCGAAGGGCACACTGGGCGTCCACCATTGATCCTGACCATTAGCGATCACATCATACGGAGTGGAACGAATGATCAAGTCCGGTGGACCGAGTTGGTCTGCTAGCTGCCACTCTGCGCCAGCGGGAAACTCACTCGGTGGCGGTAGGTCGGCCGAATTGCCCTGTGGAGCGCCCGCATCCACCCAGGCCCCTATAATTGCGATTTGCTCATCGGACAGCGAGGCATCATTCTTAAACTGTTGAATACCTACTGTGGGGTCAAGGTGCCACGGCGGCATGATGCGTTTGCTCGTACGATCCTTTATCAGAGAGGCAAAAGGTTTTACCTGATCGTAGTTCAGAAGGGGCATCGGGCCAATACCTTCCGGATTGTGGCAGCTGGCACATTTCTCCTGCAGGATAGGTGCAACCTCACGAGAATAGGTCGGAGGCTCCTCGGCAATTGCCTTTGTGCTGACACTGCACAAGAAGGCAAGTGCAAGAATAGACTTCGCATTATCAGTAGTAAGCTTGATCATATTGATGACTCCATTCGGGTCTAGCCCGCTAGTCGTCTGATTGTTTTAGTTACATGTAATTATCCAACGTTACTTTTACTCTTCAACGCTGATGTGAAAGTAGGCATTGGTATGACAACAGTAGAACTCGAAAGCTGCGATGTCGTCGATGGTTTGCATTCTGACTACATAGTTACCCGGTTTGCTAAAGCGCGCTTGCACCTCGGTGCGTTCACCGCTTTTGGTTTCATATTCCTTCTTGTCGAAAGTCACGGTACCCGGCCCGTTATGCTGAGCCCAGCCTACCCACACGATGTCATCGCTATGTTCGATGTGTGCGCCCAGTGAAACTGGCTCGCTGACTGTAGATAAGATTTGGCCTGGATGATGAATACCTGTGCGACCACGCACACTTTCGCCGTCCCCAGTGAGGGTAACCAACGGCGCAATATCGCCACGGCCGTTTGAGCGTGGCTCGTCCAGTACGTAAGCAGGGATCACTTTGCCAGGGACGCTAAGGGTTTGACTGTTCGCTGTCAGATGCCAAGTGATGCGGTATGAAGTGTTAAAGTCTGCTGGCACATTGATGCTGTAGGCACAGAACACATGGCGATAGGCTGGAGGTAGGGGATCAAAGTGAGTCGGTATCAGAGCCTCACTTAGATCCAGACCAGGGTAATCTGTTTCGATGTAGTTATCTTTGCCGAGCGGGATATCGAGAGTCTGCTCGCTATTCATGTTGAAGAAGCCAAAGCAGATGGTGCTACTGCCATCTTCATTTGGATACCAGCCATCGAACAAGGGAATAATGGGCTGGCCCCTAGGTCGGATGACTTCCGCCGACCAAACCTGATTAGCCTGGCTGATGCCCTGAGCTAAGGTAGGAGAGGCACTGGTCAATAGCAGCATGACTGCGGTACTGAGAAGAGCAAGGGTTTTTATGGTGTCGCCGCCTATTGTTATTGGTTTTCTCATAGGGATGGCTCAAATCCAGTCCTTTGACCTGTGGCATTGGACTTATCTGAACGTGTATTTACGTCAGATGGTACCGAATATGTCGAGCTCTGTCGCGTGCCTCGTGCCCTTCGGTAATGCTATGCTAGCTTTTGATTAACGAGGCTCGCTTAATTCACGAAGAATAACTAAAACTCAGGAAGCCTGATATGCATAAATCAAGTATTTTCAGTGCTTTAGTGCTCTGTCTGCCCGCATTGGCAGGGGCCCAGCAGGGCGCAACATTTGGACAATGGCCTTCCTACGGGGGCGATCTTGGTCACACTCGCTATTCACCCCTGGAGCAGATTGACGCCTCCAATTTCTCCGATCTGAAATTGGCTTGGATGTTTAAGACAGACAATTTTGGTCCCAACCCAGAATACCGCTTCCAGTCCACGCCCTTGATGGTTGATGGTGTGCTCTATACTACAGCCGGATCTCGCCGCAGCGTCGTAGCGCTGGATGCCACCAATGGCGAAATTCTCTGGATCTTTCGCTTTGCAGAGGGATTGCGCGCCAAAAACGCGCCCCGACAGCTGTCGGGCCGCGGGCTGGCGTTCTGGAAGGGCAGTAAAGGTCGGAACTCCAGAGTGCTCTATGTAACTCCGGG
Organism: uncultured Pseudohongiella sp.; assembly: GCA_902597095.1. Taxonomy (GTDB): domain Bacteria; phylum Pseudomonadota; class Gammaproteobacteria; order Pseudomonadales; family Pseudohongiellaceae; genus UBA9145. Next base: position 13,014 of record CACJWK010000028.1, on the reverse strand, counting down.
CTATCAACTCATTGCATTGGATGCTTTGACGGGCACTCCGGTTCCAGAATTCGGCAACAACGGTGTGGTCGACCTCAAGCAAAACCTTGATCAGACTGTTGATGTTGATACAGCCGACATTGGCCTGCATGCCACGCCAATTGTGGCAAAGGACGTTGTTATTGTCGGCGCAGCGCATCGCACCGGCGGCAATCCCAGAAGCCGCGAAAATGTGAAGGGGTTTGTGAGGGGGTTTGATGTTAAAACGGGCGAACGGCTGTGGATATTCCACACGATACCCAGGCGCGGCGAGTACGGTTACGAATCTTGGGAAGGAGATTCCGGAAGTTATACCGGCAACACGGGCGTATGGGCGCAAATATCAGTGGATCCGGAGCTGGATACAGTTTATCTGCCTGTGGAAGCCGCGACCGGCGATTACTACGGCGCTTATCGCCCCGGCGACAACTTGTTCGCCGAATCACTTGTGGCGGTAGACCTGCACAGTGGCGAGCGCAAATGGCACTACCAGTTGGTTCACCACGGTATCTGGGATCAGGACATACCGGCGGCTCCTATACTCGCGGATGTCACCATCAACGGCCGCCTTCGGAAATTGGTGGCGCAACCCACCAAACAGGCTTTTCTTTATGTATTCGACAGAATCACTGGTGAGCCAATTTGGCCAATCGAAGAACTGCCAGTCGAAATCGGGAGCGTGCCGGGTGAATGGTACTCGCCAACACAGCCATTCCCGACAAAGCCGCCACCTTATGATAGGCAGGGCGTAAGCGAAGACGATCTGATCGATTTCTCGACGGAGCTTAGAGCGAAAGCTCTCGAAATCGCCAGCTGGTATAAGTTAGGGCCACTCTTTACGCCGCCGGTGGTGAGCAGTATTGATGGTCCCCTGGGTATATTGATGTCGCCCAGCACCGGTGGTGGCACTAACTGGCCAGGCGGTTCGTTCGATCCAGAGACAGGCATGCTCTATGTATCAAGCAACAGCTCGATGGGCGCTCTGGGCCTCGTTCCGCCGTACCCTGGCCAGTCTGATATGGCCTATATTCAGGGAAATGCCGCGACAGGGCCAAGAACTTCGGGCGGAGCAGGTTCATCGGCGGGCGGGGGTAGAACAGAATTTCAGGCTGGGCAACTCCAGACGCCGCAGTCGAGCCGTGGTGTGCCACCCAGAAATCTGTTGGTGGAAGGCCTGCCCTTACAAAAGCCGCCCTATGGAAAGATCAGTGCCATTGATCTTAAGGAGGGTACGATCGCTTGGCAGATTGCTCACGGGGAGACACCTGACCGGGTGGTAAACCATCCGGAATTAGCTGGGATTGATATTCCGCGCACGGGGCAAGGGGCATCGGTAGGCACGCTGGTGACGCGAAGTTTGCTGATTGCCGGTGAAGCCCAGCTAACGACGGGTGCAGATGGTGAGCGGCGGGCGTTTTTGCGGGCTTATGACAAGGCAACCGGCGATGAGATGGGTGCTCTGAAATTGCCCGCGCCTCAAACCGGATCGCCAATGACATATTCGGTGGATGAAGAGCAGTATCTGGTCGTAGCGGTGAGTGGTAGCGGCTATTCTGGCGCCTTGCTGGCGTTTAGTCTGGATTAGCTTGGATAAAGAACTCCGTCGCGGCGCGGAAACAAATATAAGTCAATTTATTTTAGGTGCTATTGTCTGTGTCCCTATGGCAATAAAAGCATGAATCCCTGTCATATTTGGTAACGCAGTAGCTAGGCGCAGATGTGGACAATGAGGGAGTATATTCCAAATAGAATGATCCAATAGTTTCAGATTTAATGAATTAAAGATCTTTATCTCAAAGCAAAACAATATAAATCGAACCGTATAGCCAGTGCGAAGGAGTGGGATAGCGGCGACCTTGCAGAATTTATTAAATGCCTTAGTTCGCATTCGTCATAAGAAATATAAGCAGGATGGTCTCGAACGCATCGGCAATTCCAGGCACAAAAAGAATTGAAAGAATAGTAACTATCGAGCCGGCACCGCAGAGGATCAAGTAATTTTTTAGAGTCATTTTTGGTTTCTCCTTCGTTTATCGGGGCTGTAACTCAAAAACCCATGTGCTGCCAGATTCAAAACTGGCTCTGGTGTTCCCTATAACTTCCTCAGATGCAGGCGCCGGTGCTCCTCCATATTTCGTCGCAAGCTTAGCTGCGACTCCGTTCAATACATCGCCGTCTGTTATTCGAACCAGCCTTCTCTGGTAGCGAATCCCATTGACGCGCAATACACCTTCGTTGTTCCCCGCATCAGCCTCGAATGCCCATTCTTTCCATATGCGGCCGAGGAGTGAACGCATGTAGCCCGAAACTACATAGATCTTGCCTTCACTTTCGATAATAAAGATTCGCCGGGAAGCCATGGGCTCATTTAATTGTAAATCGACGGTGTAGATCTCATCCGTGAAGCTCCAGTCCGGCTCAGGGCCAACGTGTAGTTCCCCAGACGTCATCTCCCCCCCTGGAAAAAGAATGGACGGGCCGTCAGCTTCGCTGTACTGAAACCGCAAAGTGACGAGCGCTATTACGAAAATTAGCACGATGAAACCAACTATCTGGCCCAATACATTTATAGTTTTCAATTGCCCTACCTTTATTATTGAGTATCAGTATTTCTTCATTTAGCGCGCCTTGTTAAACGCAAAAAAACATGCTTTTTCATAAATCGCTTGCTTGTACCAAATAAGCAAGGTCTGTAATTTGGGTTATTGGCACTCAGGGCCCTCATGAAATGGCGTATTAGGACGAGCCATTATTTTAAAGCTGAGTAGTCAGTCGCACTCATAAAAAATAGCTCTCTTTGGACTGGCACATTGTATTTTTCTCTCAAAGCTAACCACTCAGGGTCAGCTCGGAAGCTGCTGAAAACCTCGTCACGATGAGCACGATCCCTGAAAGCCAGGAGCCAAACAATCGTGCTTGGATTATCAAGCCTCTGCCAATAGCCGATTAACTCAGCGCCGTGCGTAGTAAGCAACTCTTGTTGCCTCTCACGAAATCGTTGATGCAAAGCGTCGACTCCACCACTCCCCTTAACGGTAGGGTTAGCAGTATAAAATCGCAATTCAAAGCATCTAGAGTCTTGCGCCACGTTGAATGCGATCTCACTGTCAAGGACCCTAGCTGGGCCACAAGGCTCTCCATCTTGAGCATTAATTGATGAAAACATTTGCGGAAACAGAAGCAAGATCATTACTAAATATTTAATGCTGTTCATGAATAACGCTCCAAATTTTAAGACTACAAAACTCTATCCAAAAGCTTGGATATATTTGAGTTCCCAATGAGTTTTGCTGATTGACATCAAGGTATCGTGTTTTTTAGTGAGAGACAGGCGGCTGTATTGGTTTCTCTAATCGCAAGATAAACCTGTCGGTATTCCTTTCCAAACTGGAGTCGAATGGCGGAAGTACATGGTCATCGTTTAAATTCTCCAGAATGCGGCTAGTTCCTGTAAGAACGAAGCCGGCCCGCATGCTGGCTTCTACCGCGTCTTCAAAAGTTATCCTATGCAGCGCTACATTATCGAGCCCCTCGCTGCCCTTGTGATCGATTATGCCGAGCACGCCACCAGGCTTAAGAGTGTCATAAATATCCGTCAGTAGCTGGTTTGCTTCATCGGGTGATCGGTTATACACATCGTGGAAATTGAGCGCTGTAATCGCAAAATCAACCGAATTTTCGGGCAAGCTCCCTATCCTTCCTACGTAATCAACCAAATTTTCCAGGCGACTTGCTCGCTCTGCTCTTTCGTTAGTAGTTCGCTCAGTTATTGGTATCGGGTTATTGTGCATGTATACCTTTCCCAACGGACCAGACGCCAGGGAAAGAACTTCTGAATACCATCCACCCATCGCAATAACATCCAGGATGTTATCGCCCGATTCAACTCCAAGGAAATTTAACACCGCGGTTGGATTGCGGTTTTGATCCCTTTCTTTATCGTCAACTGGACGGGACGAACTGTTCAAGGCCTCCTCTAAGTTAGTTGGCGTTTGTGAAAATGTAAGAGAACAAAAGACGCAAAGTATGAATCCAAGAAGCTTTTTCATAAGGGTATTCATCTCTAATTTGGAATCGAAAACATTTGTAGATATAAAATTAGCGCAAGGAGCGACCCCGAAGCTGTAGTGCCGGAAGAGGCAGGATCTTCCGTCACTTACATACCCACCTAATTTACTGCCTTGCAGAGGCGACAGGCCGCTGACTAAGCCCACAATGTAACACAGAATGCAGCAAAGTCTTAAAACCGTCTACAGGCTTCTAAGACAGGCTGAGGGGTATGCAGAGGGCCATGCCACACCCTACCCGTTTACACCAGAGGCTCTAAAACTGTTTGAGGTCTTGGGTGGGAATAGTTGGGTGAGAGCTAATAGATAACTTTACACTTGGTGCATGTCACCCGCCCGCCGAGAGTTGTGCAGTTGGTCATAAGCCTTATTTGCAGTTATTCTCTAATTAGAACACTCTTTGGATTCTCTCAGAAATACGCTGCAAATTGATTCGATCGATTGAACCAAATAATCGCGCGTATTCAAGGATATTCCTTGAGCTTTTTTATTCTGGGAGCTATCAAAAGAGTTCCTTCCCTCCTTGCTGAGCGCTAGGTTCAGCCAAACCATCATACTAAACCAGCAATGTCCCAAAGCTGCCTTTTCATCTGCGTCGGAATATTGGTCACTTTCGCCCTTGGTGAATGAGCTTTGAACTTTCCCCCACATACCATCTGTGTGCTGCCACCATTTAGACAAAGCTCTACTTACACTGGGTAACTGCGCGACGGAAACATTTAATTCGATTGTCTTGCGTGTCAATGATTCGTACTCACGTGCCTTTTCATCCTCTCTTTTTAATTTCATTTCGTATACCACGAATGTAATGGAAACAAACAGACCCAAAGCACCTATTAGCTCGCCGATGGCGTCTATTTCTAGCCAAGACCCACAGCTTCTCTATTGCCATTTGTTGTCATTGGTTGTGATGGGTTGGGTCGCAGTGGTCCTAACTGCCCCACGAACCCGGATATAGCCCCCATCTGGTGAGTCTTTGCGACGAAAAGCAACCATATTAGGTTGAGCCCTACGCGACTGGCTACTAGAATTCCGTCACATGATCCTCGATATCCAAGGGCAAATTCTGCAATTGATTCGAGAAGGGAAAAAGTTATACGAGGTGATTGCAGAGCGTCCAACCGCAGCCTATGACGCCAAATGGACAGATGACCCCGGCTGGGGCCCAGCAGATTTTATTCCTGTTGTGTACTATTGGCTTGGTGGCGGTGGGCGCTTGGCGGATCGCAAAACCGATTCGGCAATTCATTAACAACCGAGCATTAGGTAATACTCATGACTGCACTGCGCATATTATTGCTATTTTGTTTCATCGCATTTTGCCCCCAGGCTGCGCTGGCACAAGATGATGATGATTTCGTTTTCTATTCTGACTTAGCTCGAGATTGGTATCAGGGCGGCGATTATTTCGAATGGACATCGACAACAGAAGACAACAACGCCAAGAAGGTCAATGTTTTCTACCGGACCTGGGGAGACGAGACTAAACCGAAGCTGGTATTGATCCATGGCTTCCCGAATTCCAGTTTTGACTATTATAAGATAATCCCGTTTCTGGAAGACGAGTATCATATTGCCACGCTGGATTTTCCGGGTTCCGGTTTCTCAGATAAACCGCTAGATGGCTACAACTACATGTTGGCGGAAAATGCAGAGATCGTTGACTATTTCGTTCGCGAAGTAGTCGGGTTTGAAGACTTCGCGCTCTATACCCATGACCGGGGTGTGAGCATCGGATTAGCATTTCTCGGTAATTATCTGGACAACCCAAACCCGGGCTATACGGTCAATTATCATTTTCTGTCAAACAGCGGCATGTTTCTGCCGCTGGCCAATCTGTCGCCCGGTCAATTGAGAATGCTCGATACCGCCACTGCCGACCGAATGCTTGCTTCCCTTGCGGCGCAGGCACGGCGCACCGAGGGAGAGCCGGAATCGCTTGCCTATTCCGATATATTCGCATTCAAGCAGGGTAATGTTTCCCTGATCTATGTTGGTCGCTACCTTTTGGAGCGCCAGGCGAACGAAGTGCGCTGGCTGGAAAATCTGCCGCGTAGCCCAGTTCCCGTGGCTTATCTATGGGGGCTGGCCGATAACGTGAATCCACCTCGAATTGCTCATCATGTCTGGGATACCTATTTAAATGGTAGGGAGGCGCAAAGTAGCTTCTGGGTCCTGCCCACGGCTGGACATTATCCGCAGCGTGACAACCCCGAAGAAGTAGCGAAGGTCATTCGGCTGGCGCTGACCGGTCAACTACCCGATCTCGGGTCCGAGAATGACTTTATGCGACGCTACGGATCAACAAGGGCCTCCGAGGATGCTGTCTTCGTGGGGCACTCAAAGATTGAGGAATTAGATTTTCCAAGTTCTATCGAATACACCCCATCTGGTTATCGTGAAATAGATTAGATTAGTTGAGGGAAAGGAAATCAGCTCATTAGTCTAAAACTTCTTATAAGAAGGAGTCGAAACCAATTATGAAACCTATTTATCCTGTGCTGCTTGTATCCCTGTTCGCAAGTGCTTGCTCGCTTGCCGCTGAACAAGCGAAGTACGAACAGGCTGATACTACCCAGACCACCGTGCCGCCCAGTGCGGAGGTCGAGGGCATTGACGCTATGCCACTGTCGGCGTTCTTCGGAGCGGATAATGCCTTCCCTCCGCTTGCTAACCGTTTTATTTGCGAAGGCGCCGCAGGTAGCGACGGTATGCCAGTGGTATTTTCTCATCAGATCGACACAAGCTCCTTGCAGGCCGGGGATTTCAGGATCACCAGGGCTGACGGCAGCACAGGTAGTCTTGTGTGTGTAACCCCCATGCCCGCTCTAGATGTTGGCGAGTTGCGTACGATATTGCTCATTGGCGAATACGGCTCAGCTGAGAACCAGCCGGTGAAAGTCGATATTGTCGGTAACCTGCTATCCATTGACGGGTCTATCAACTTCCGTGATAGCAGCGCGACGGTGATACCGATGGAGGATGGTCCCACACTCATTTACGCAGAGATCGTGCCGGAGAGTCAGTGGGACCTAGGCAAGGACCAGTCTACCGGACGGAGGTTCGGCGCTTCAGGGGACGGCTGCCCGGAGTCTACGCAACAGGTGCTGCGTGTGGTCTGGACGGGAGGCATTACCAAGCCAGGCGGTGGTGAAATTGATGACGTGGAACGCAGCGCCTACAAAGTCTTCATTGAAAACGATGCAGGAGAGTTGACGACGACTTCACCCTTCGCAGTGGCTGACCTGCGTGATGGCGATAACAACCATGAGCTCTGTCTCGATACGACCGCTAATCCTGTGCGTGTCGAGTTTCCCGCGGGATTGATGACAGATCCTGTTGATGACCCTAATCCGGTTACGTCAATTAACGTGACCTACTAACCTTTCGCGGTGATGCTAAGTGAGCGAGCACATCTTGGAGCATACAACGCTGAACTAACGAGACTTTCGAGAAGCTGGAACAGCGGCGGGATTAATCTATCGTTGCGCTGGTTACAAGGCGAGTGGAGGTTGGATGCTGATAGCATGCCATTTTGGAACTCTCCCTGCTGGTTCAACTTCGAAATGTGGAGGAAACAATGAAAAAGATTGCCAGATCAGTTGTTGCAAGTATGGCTTGCGCTCTTTGCATATCAGTGTTTGCTACCGAAGGTGAGATCATGTTCAGTGGACAAATCTTTAAATGGGTGAACCCAATTACGGAAGACATGGTTTTGCCTTCCGGTGTGCATCATAAAACTTTCTTTAGTCAATCAATGCGGCAAGACGTAGGCTATGCAATTTATCTACCTCCAAGTTATGAAGAAAATGTTAGGCAACGCTTCCCAGTTGTTTACTATCTACATGGAGGTAGACCTGGAAGCGAGTCAAGAAGTGTGCATCTGACTAATTTAATTCATGAAAATATATTAAATGAAAAGGCACCGCCGGCTATCTACGTTTTCATAAACGGTGGGGTAATAAGCCATTACAACTACGCCCCGCTTAATTCTATGGGAGAAGATTTGTTTGTTGGGGAGCTCATACCTCATATTGATTCCACTTATCGTTCTATTGCGACCCGGGAAGGTCGCGCAATTCAGGGTTTTTCACAAGGTGGTCGCGGCACAACTAGGATTATGTTTAAGTACCCAGAGCTATTTTCGTCTGCCGCTGCTGGAGGGCCAGGGTATGCTGTGGAAAAACAGATTTATGCCAATTCAGGAGTGGAGTTAGATACGCGTCGCGAAGATGCCTCGAGCTTTGATTTTGGCGAGGGAAACGATGCCTACTCTTTGGCAAAAATTTATGCTGAAAAGGATTTTCCGGCTCTGAAAATCGCTATATGGGTCGGAACAGAAGGGTTTAACTACAGGGCGACTCTTGACTATATGCAATTTCTCGACTGTTTAGGTATTGATTACAAGAGTTATGTAGTCGATGGAGTTGATCATAATCCTTCAAAGTTGTACGAGCGCATAGGCGCAGAGCTAATGAATTTTCACGCCAACTCATTTAGAGAAACAGACGAACAATGACCGGATCTTGATATAATTGGTAGGCCCAGCAGGACTCGAAATGGGAACTCATCACAACAGCCTGCGTCATTCGATACGGTATCACCACCGCTTTTCTATTGCCACTTGTTGTCATATTAGGGATTTATAAATCTGTGCTTACCGCTTCTTTTTCGTATTGAAAAGAACAGATGCTGTAAAAAGTTTTTGCTTGAAATATCATGGTTGATCTTAAAGTTCTGATAACTTCCTGAAATTTTTCATCGACTGAGGTCATGCAGCTTTTGTTTTCGCATTTTATGGTTGAAGTAATTTCTCCGTTTTGACCTATAAAAGTATTCATTCCAACTATGCCGTCTATAGATAAACATTCATTAAGGCATGTGTTTATATAACTGTTTGCAATCTTTGCCTGATCGAATGTTTGAAATTTGACTTCAATTACGTAAGACAGCATTACATATTCTCTATGAGTTGTATTTGATTATCCAAGTAATTCTCGTCGATTTTAACTACTCGCCTATTTTTTCTACTTTCAAAAATCTCTTCTTTGACCGTTGTCCAATCTTTGGAAAATATAATTTCAGCGCCTGAGCGTTCGATTACCCCACTTGCGAGTAGCTTTTGCTTCAAATCCGCCTCGAGCTGAAGCGCACCTTCGCTCTCTCGGAAGTTTAAGCAGAATAGGAGCTCATCTACGGTCAGCTCATTAAATTTGTTAACGACTCGAGCCAGGATATTTGTTAAATACTCGACGTCTTGATTAACTTTTTCCTTTGAAAGTTCTAATTGATGGGCGACTCTTCGTGCAAGTTTTTCAAAAACACCTATCAGTCCGGCTTCAATATGTTGCGGCTCATAATCAATTAAACACAGTGTGCCCATAACGTTACCGCGTTTCGAAATCAATGGAAAACCGGCATAGAACCTTATATTTGGTTCGTTTGTAACCATCGGGTGATCATTAAAAAGAGTGTCTTTTTCGAGGTCGTCAATAATTGTTGGCTTGTGACTGAGTAATGCGTACTGACAAATCGTCATTTCTCGTGGAGCTGAACGGATAGTTTGGAAAACTTCATCAGGCAAACCGAAGCCACACAATGACCATTGGGTAGAAGAATCGATAATATTGATTACCGACAGCCTGCAATTCGCAAGCTCTGCCGCGAGTGAAACATAATCATAGTACGACTGCTTTTGATCTGTACCCATCACTTCAAGGGCTTCAACTTCAGATACTCTACCTTCTTCTGCAGTGGGAAAAGGAGCAGGTTTAAAAGACATAAATACACACCTAAAGTCATCTTTGAGTAAACTCCTCAGAAGACTACGAGAAGAGTCACAATTTTACAACACCGCTGAATCGCGCTAACAGGCCCTAATTAATATGGTAAGCATTACAGTCGATTCTGTCAGACCGTGATTTGTCTTTACAGGGGGTGGGGTCGCTCAAGGGGTTAGATGATCTATGCGGCGTGCTTACGTTCATATTAAGCTCTATGCCTAATTCACAGACTCGATAACCAAGTTAAAAAACTCGCTATCGTTCCAGACAGCTGGAAACTTCGTAGAGTGATAGGAGCCATCCTCTCTCGAATTAGAAATCCCAATTCTAGTGTAAAAGCTATTTCTAACCACTACAATATCCAGGCCGGGATGGACATAAATATTATTGCTCCTGCTACCTTTAGCTGCGAACCATTTCCCGGATCTGTCCGGCCACCATTGGTATCCGTAGCCTAATGGAAGATTTTCACTTATTACAATTGAAGGAGCTGTAGATTCGATGACGTAATCGCTCGGCACAACTTGAAGGTCTCCCCACTTCCCATCTCGAGCGTATAACAAACCAAACCGCGCAAAATCTCTGCTAGTCATATCAAGACAGCACCAAGGCATGTAATTTGAAAATGCATCAGTCCACCATGCAGCCGTAATATTTATTTTTGAAAACAAATTATCATCCGCAAAATCAAACAAGGACTGGTTCGATGATCGCTCGATAATTTCGCCAATTATTTGAGAGTCGGCATTCGCGTATTTCCATGTGTACTCAGCGCCAAGCCACCTAGCCCGCTCTGGATTAACTGTTCTATTAATAGAGAATAAGACATTGTCCACAGCTGTACTTTGATCATTTTCACCTTTGACGCCAATGTACATGCTGGTGCCATCATCCCCATCCTCATTTAATCCTGAAGACATGAGTAACAAATCTTTTAGGGTTATATTTGCTCTCTCATCCTCTGACCAGTCGGAGATGAACTCAGCCGCAGATGCATCAACAGAAGAAATGAACCCCTTGTCGATTGCGATCCCGGCTAAAGCGCTGGTGAAGGATTTGGCAGTCGACCAAGAAGTTGCTATTGAGTCCTTGTCTGATCCTTCGGCATATCGCTCAAAGACGATTGATCCATGCCTTACAACTACGAGCCCTTGAGTGTTTTGCCTTTCTCCAAATGCATAGTCCACAGCCATTTGCAACTTTTCTGCGTCCAAGCCGACCTGGTCCGGTGTTGCTGTCAACCATGTTTCACCTGGCACTGCTGTAATTGAAAATGTTTCAATGGCAGAGTCCAATGTAAAAATTAAACTGTTCGGTTCTGTAAGCTTTAGAGCAACGTCAAAGGATTTTGATCCTGCATTGACCTTTCTCAACCTGAGAATATCTTCAGAAACATCGTTAATCGATAATTGACTGCTATTCTGGATTTCTGTTGCGCTTGAAACTTGGAAGCAAATAGAAGCGCATTCAATTAATCGTAATTCTGCTCGATACTTCTTGTCCCCGACACTTATATTCTCTGCGTTTAGATGGCCTTCGGAATAGCTGGCGTCAATCGGATATTCGACTATGAAGTTCAGTTTGTTATCACAATCAATGTCATTCCACTGTCCCGCCGCACCGTAGAAACCTGGATTGGTCACCGGCCATGCTGTGACTGCCATTGCTAGACAGTCTTGATTGTTGAAATTATCTGGCTCACTTCCACCTAATCCATGACCTGCGCCACTGCCCCAGAATGCGCGGCCAGCAATTTTGGCTGTTTCAAGTGCTGAACCATCTACCCACGCCCAGGCATTTTCACTCAGGGAGTCTGATGCCCCAAGCCAGTGATATTCAGCCCCACCTCCATCAGGCGCAACTTGCCCGTAATTTGACATGAGCCTCTCGATAAAGACATTTTCTTGAAAAGAATTTATCACCAGGAGCCTGCCGCCTATTGAGGCTGCATACGCTTCGGCTTCATACCACGACTTTGGAGTGGTAATTATCTGATATGAATGTCCATTAAACAGCGAGAATGCGTTTTTTGTTGAGCCTTGCTCGGCCGCATTAAGGCCTATCTGCGATGCTGACAGCCATAGACAAGCAGACATTAGTATTCGGTAGTGATACGAAAGAATTTTTTTCTGATTGATACGCTTAGACAGCGAGTTCGATGTGCTTGTCAGAGACTTGGCCTTAGTCATAACAGACTGCCTACCCTCTTGATTGTTGCTGTTGCAGCACGTAACTAATTTATTTAGGTGGTAACCAACCTACCTGAGGCCGTCGGAATTAGTCAAGATCATAGGGAAAATTTCAATGACGGCAGCAAATGTATTAGTAGGAATAGATGGACACGCCTTCCGCAACCAGTTTGTAGGCAGAGTTAGCAATATCGGTATTGATTACCTCACTGGTGAGAAAGCCATGCACGACGTGGGCGTCGTAAAAATTACTAAGCGTAAGACCGCGCGGATAGCTAACATGTATGATTTGATTTGGCGGTGGCGGAGGGAGATGAATGCAGGCCCCGAAAAAGGGCACTAGGAAAAATTCTGTGATCTTGCGTTCTTCATTGTAGGCTGTGGGGACAATAAAACCCGGTATCATAATCCTTTTGTTAACAAGATCAGGGTTAACGTCATAGGATTGCAGCGCGTCGTTGTAGGCTGTGGCTTCTGGGTTATTGTCAAGTTGTTGTTGCCAGCCGTAGAGGTCGTGAGACATCTCTGGTGGATTTAGAATGGCTTCCAAATCTGATTGACTAAGTAGGTCCGTCCATTCCACTGACAGCACTGGCCCCTGACTGTAGGCTACGTGTGAGAGAAACAGTAGTAGAAACAGGTTCAAGGTTCGGAGTGTAGGATTCATTTGGATTTGTACCCTATGGTGGGATAGGCTATTCGGTCTAGATCAGTGTAACATTTCACTGCATAGCTATGTCGATAATCAGCATTAAAAATATGCGCTACGCTTGGCCTAAATCGGACTCTCTAGCCCTGGACATCTCAGGATTAAGCGTAGGGCAGGGAGAGACTGTATTCCTGCGCGGTGCATCCGGTAGCGGTAAGTCTACTCTGCTCGGTCTCTTAGCTGGCACATTAACCGTCCAATCAGGCGCTCTTAAGGTGCTCGATATCGAACTCGCCTCACTTAGTCCA
>CACJWK010000027.1 GCA_902597095.1 uncultured Pseudohongiella sp. | reverse complement strand
AACATCCGAGCTGCAGTCAGAGGTGGCGTCGACCCGGGTGTGCGCAACGATGCAATCGGATTTCGGCTCGTCATCAGCGCCCGCCCCTCTGGTCGCAACCCGTAATTTTCCTGTCAACCGATCTCTGCGTCGGTCTAAACTGATCGGCAGTCGGGGGGACGTCGCCGAGGGAAATGTTCAGCTGGTCCGGCGCGGTGAGGCGGCATATCCGCTGGCCGCTTGCTGAGCAGAAAATACGGTAAAGCAGAGCAACCTGCATTCGACAAACGGTGGTCCGACTCAGTAGACTGCCGCAAACCAGTTTTAAGCGCGTTGATGACGGAATACTAATGAATACGGACGTACTTTTCAGACCTTTTACGCACCCTAAACTCGACCTGCCCAATCGCATTGCCATGGCACCTATGACGCGGCAGTTCTCGCCACAAGGAATTCCCAATGCCGCTGTGTGTGATTACTACAGACGCCGCGCAGAGGGAGAGGTTGGCCTTATCATCACAGAGGGGACTACTGTTCCACATCCGGCGGCTTCGTCTCATATTCAGATTCCAAAATTTCATGATGAGTCACTGGAGGGGTGGGCTCAAGTCGTTGAGACCGTGCATGCTGCAGGGAGCAAAATTGCCCCGCAGCTCTGGCATGTTGGCGTGATTCGTAAGCCGGGTCAGGGTCCGTGTCCGGATTATCAAACCGTTGCTCCGTCCGGCTATCTGCGGCCTGAAAAAAAGGTGCTGCAGCCGCTCTCAACCGCTGAAATAGACCAGATTATTCAGGCATTCACCCAGTCCGCAGCCAACGCCAAACAGCTGGGATTCGATGCGCTCGAGCTGCACGGAGCGCACGGATACCTTATTGATAACTTCTTCTGGGAAGGCACTAATATTCGTGAAGACGAGTATGGCGGTTCGCTGGTCAAGCGTACCCGATTTGCGACAGCGATCGTCGAATCGATCAGAGCAGAAATTGGTGAAGACTTTCCGATTATCCTGCGATTCTCTCAGTGGAAGCAGCAGGATTATGAGGCGAAGCTTGCTTACTCAAAAGAGGAGCTGGAGCAATTTCTTACGCCGCTGTCCGATGCCGGTGTAGACATTTTTCACTGCAGCACCCGACGCTTCTGGGAACCGGAATTCGAAGACTCGCCACTAAATCTGGCTGGCTGGGTCAAACAGATTACCGGCAAACCGACCATCAGCGTGGGTAGCGTGGGGCTGTCCGAAGAATTCGTAGCCACTTATCGGGAGGGCACTGCAGAAGTTTGCGGAATCGAAGATTTGCTCGCCCGAATGGAAAAGGATGAGTTTGACCTGATTGCAGTTGGTCGAGCGCTCCTGGCAAATCCCGACTGGCCGAAACTGATTCGTGCGGGTGAAACCGATAAACTCAGGACCTTCAACAAGGAACAGCTTGTGGAACTGATCTAGACGGAATTGTTGGCATGAATAGATTCTCAGTCACTCTCTTGCTGTCGGGCATCACGGTCATGGCCGGTACGCTATTCTGGGTGTTCGCCCCTCCGCCTGCTGTAGTTAACGCCGTGATCCCGAGCGACGGCGAGGCACTTGCGCATGGGGAATATCTGTTCAGCGCTGGCGGCTGTATCAGCTGTCACAAGGGCGAGGAGCGTGCTGAAAGTCCCAGTGGGGGTCTTGCGGTGAGCACAGATTTTGGTGTTTTTTACGCTCCGAATATTACGCCTCATCCGGTGAGCGGCACCGGTAACTGGTCTGGGTCTGACTTTATCAATGCGATTAAGCATGGGCGGGCACCAGATGGCAGTTACTATTTCCCTGCATTCCCGTATCGCTCCTATGCCGGATTGAGTGATGAAGATGTGCTGGATATGGCGGCTTATATCTTAACGCTGGACGCAGTTGATTTCCGGGCACCGGAGCCTGAACCGGCGCCATGGTTGCGTCGCTGGATGATTGCCGGCTGGAATAGACTTGCTGACCTGTCCCAGCCGGACACAGAGACATTTGCTGATGAAACTGTGGCTCGTGGCGCCTATCTTGCAAGAAATCTCGGGCATTGCGGAGAATGTCATACCCCCAGGAACGGTCTTGGCATACCAGACTGGAGTCGGGAGTTTGGCGGCAGTGAGCTGGGTGATGAGATTATTGAAGCCATTGATTCAGACGCACTTGCGCACTGGACTGCTGCCAGTTTTGACCTATTTCTCATTCTGGGTATGAAGCCTGAAGGTGAATTTGTTGGTGGCGACATGAACGAAGTGATTGAGCTTAACACCAGCAGATTGACAGAAGAAGACCGCGAGGCACTGGCTGCATTTTTCACGCGCCACCAGCGTCCTGACTGACACCGGGCGGTATGCCGGTTTACCCGTGCCTCTCATCATCTGATCGCCGTGATTGCTGGGCTGTTATTGGTGTAGTACACCCACCCGACTGTTCGGTTCGAGCACCAACTTTACCAAATGATGGTAAGAGCTTGACCCGTCCGGGATCTTTAGACGCCTGGAGTAAATTGCGGGTCTTTGCCTCTCGCGCAGGGATAAAGACGGGGGGCTTGAGTCAACACACATTAGCGGGGCAGCTGCCTGCCCCGCTCTTGTGCGCGTACTTGATAGAATACTTAGTCGTTGTCGACTCGGTAGGTATCATGACAATTCCCGCAGGAGCCGCCCAGCGCACGAAAGGCGCCCATCGCGGTTGCAAACTCCCCGGTTGAAGCCGCTTCGGCAAACGCAATCGCATTGTCTTCCAGTGCCTGAGCCTTATCGCTGAGGTCACTCATGTTGTCCCAGATGCTGTCGAGCGAGGTGGTCTCTACCGCGAACCCCCGCGTGTCTTCTGCCATTACTTCCGGAATCATGCTGGCGATTGCGGCGATTCTCCGAGCGTTACGCTCGGCGACTTCCGCATTAAAAGGCGCGCCCTGAGCCATACCGGCGATAGGGATCAAGTTAAAACGGAGTGTCTTAAACAGGGCCTTGCGTTGATCAACAGCTTGCGCTGCGCGTTGCTCGGGAGTGATGTCGTCTTGCGCAGACACGACCATCAGCAACCCGGAAACAGTCACGCACAACGCGGACACCAGAATCAGTATTTTTCTCATTATTGAACCTCCAGCTAGGTGAGTTTGCAGGCCAGACGGACCGATTAAGCAGCTTGGCACCTGCGGGATTGGCTGATAACCCCCGAATGCCACGGGAACCCGTTCAGCGTGGGCTGACTATATTACAAAGCGTGGGGGCATGCCATTGGCGGGGGTGTCCGCCTAGCTTGCCACTTCTTTCCAGAAGAAGAGTCGGGTGGCAGCCAGGAAACTGATCGCCAGCCACACAGCGATACCCAGCAGGCTTGGGAGAATGTCGGTCAGAGCGGCTCCGGCGTTGGCGATTTCGCGCATCCCAGTGGAAACGAAAGACAGCGGCAGCAGTTGGGCCAGCGGTTGTATCCATTCCGGCATCGACTCTATCGGATAAAAGATCCCTGACAGGAATATCTGCGGCATGATGACAATGTTGCCAAGTGCGCCGATAGTCTCCTGAGTTTTTGCCAGACTGCCCAAGCTGAATCCGAGGCACAGAAAGACAACTGTCCCCAGAATGACGACAAAATAGTAAGCGAAGAAATTGCCGACAATCCGGATATCTAGCAGCACCACTGCCAGAACAATCAGCACGGTAAGCTGGACCAGGACGATAGTCATCCGGGCACAGACTATGGCGGTTATGAAATCTTTTGGCTCAATCGGGGTGACGAACAGCCGCTTAAGAATGCCCTTGCGGCGATATTCCACAATGTTGAAACCACTGCCGGCAATAGACAGGTTCATCAGAGTCAACGCCATCAATCCCGGCAGCAGAAAATCAATATAGCGCTGCGATCTGGCCTGGACATCTTCTATGGCGATTGTAAACAGAGGCGAGATTCCGCGAAATTCCCGCTCTATGGACAGTAGCGTTTGTTCCAGCACGGGCATGATCAGACCTAACTGGCTCACCTGGGCCGCATCCACCACCACGTTGATCTCAGAGCTGCGCGTCTCAGGGGACTGACCAAAATCAGCGGGCAACTCCAGCACTATGGTCTGATCGCCGGCAATCAGCGCTTCTCTGAGCGGAGCCGACTCGCCGGTGACAGTATTGAATACCGGTGAATCGCTCAGCCTCTGGACAAAATCTGAGGCGACTTGGTTTGACGACAGGTTGGCCACTCCAATGTTGATGGGCTCCTGTTCACGATTATTCGCCAGACTAAAGACGGTCATGAATATGACCGGGAAGAATAGGCTGAAAAAGATTGAGCGCCGATCTCTCAGGAAAATTTTTAAAAAGACCGACGTTAGATGTCGCTGGAGGGGATTGAGGATCATCGGTTACTCCCTCAAGCCGTGGCCTGTTAAGGACAGAAAAACGTCTTCGAGGTTGCCGTGCAGCGGGGCTTCAGGCGGCTCGGGAGCAAATTCGAGTATCAATGCTTTAGGCGTGCCTTCCGCGATGATCTTGCCGTGGTCCATGATGGCTATGCGATCGCAGAGCTCTTCAGCCTCTTCCATATTATGGGTGGTCAGCACAATGGTCATGCCACTCTCATTCAGGCCCTGCACCAGATCCCACAGATTGCGCTTGGCCTGAGGGTCGAGGCCCGTGGTTGGCTCGTCAAGAAACAAGACCTTAGGCTCGTTTACCAGCGCACAGGCGATTGAGAAACGCTGTTTCTGACCGCCCGACAGGGCTGAAGGTTTTGCTCTGGCTTTGTTTTCCAGCTGAACTTTGGCGAGCAGCGCCATGGGGTCTATTGTTCTGTGATACAGCGCGCCGAACAGTGAGAGGAGCTCTTCAAGGCTGACGTTGTCAAAATATTCGTTGGCCTGGAGCTGAACGCCAATGCGCTCTTTGACCCGGTAGGGGTTAGTCCTTACGCTGATGCCGTCAATAAGGGCTTCTCCGCCGTCGATATCATTCAGGCCCTCGATCATTTCCAGCGTGGTGGTCTTGCCGGCTCCGTTAGGGCCGAGGATACCAAACACGTCGCCCTGCTCTATCGACAGGGACACGCCGTTCACGGCAAAGAATTTTTGCGATTTGTCATCCGGCAGGGGGTATTGCTTCTGCAGGTCACAGACTTCGATGATGGGCATGGCGGGTCTAGTCCGGCGGCATTACTGGGCGGCAGATGATAACCTTACTTGCCCACTGAATACGCGGCTAAAGCGCAGTGCGATTGCTTTCCCGATCCCCCAGTTCCCCAATGGAGTTTTTTCATAAACAGCCGCCTGAGGCCGAAGAACCGCATCAATAGCGATACTGGCCAAGCCGATGGCTGAACCGTTTGGGTTTGATGGGCGCGAGGAAAAAGTAGAAGACCCAGGCAAACCAGCTTGAACAGATCATAGCTCGGAGCAAGGCGATTTTCTCAAATCCCGTCGTCTTCTCGGAGGTTGCCATGATCCAGAATGGCAAGAACCACAGTGCCAGACAGAAAATGCTGAGCACAATTCCGGCACCCGTCGCGGCGAGCGGAATGAGTGCCGGTGTGCCGAGTATGACCAAAAAGATGATGACTTAGTTGCCTACTGTTTTCATAATTGTGCTTCGCTTTCGCGACCCTGCCTTGTGTGTTTGAGTTGAATCACAAAATGACTTGTGTCCCGTTAGCATGGCGAGGGGCGTGCCAAAATACTATCAGCAAGAAAAACAGAAAATTAGCTGCAGTCGCTTCGCAGCGTAGTTGGCAAAAATCACGAAAAGTGGCGGATTTCGCCACAATGATTAGCCCCTGCCAGCGCCTTTGCTGAGCATTCGTTGGCCTCGAAAAACAGAAATTTGGTGATAGGTGATAATTGGTGAGTGTTCCACAGGATACAGACCGTCTTCAGCTTCGACAGGCCAAAGATGAAGATGCCCCGTTTGTGCTGAAACTGCTCACGGAGCCCGCCTGGCGAAAGTTCATCAGTCAGCATGAGGTGAAGTGCGAAGCGTCTGCTCTGCGTTACATGGAAGAGCGTATTTTCCCGCCGTACCGTGAGGCACTGGGGTTCTGGGTGGTTGTCTTGCGAGACACGCAGCAGCCGATGGGTATTTGTGGCCTGGTCAAGCGGCCTTATCTGGAGAAACATGATCTCGGCTTTGCTTTTTTGGAGGGAGTATGGGGCACCGGCGTCGCCAAAGAAGCGGCGGTGTCTTGCTTGAGCTACGCCAGGGACAGTCGTGGCTTGGCCGAGATATGGGCAATTACCGTCGAGGAAAACATACAGTCGATTGGTCTGTTGAAGAAACTGGGATTCAGATTTCTCAAACACACCGTCAATCCTGATGAAGAAACCCTGGAAGTGTACAGCCGAATCTTGGGCTGAGGCGCTTCTGGTCAAAGATTCGGAGAATATGTCTATGACAAGCTGGCGCGCCCGGTTTTCGGGCTTAAGTCTCATTGCTGTTCTGATGCCTTCCCTCGCCGGAGCGAACGATTTCAACGACAGCGTGGATGCGATATTTGCCCAGATAGACGCGGCTACTGATCCCGGCTGCAGTGTCGGTGTCTTTGCGGGAGGTGAATTGATCCACCGGTCCGGGTATGGCTTGGCTAACCTTGAACTGGATGTCCCGCTCGATGGCACGCAGGTACACCGGATCGGTTCGGTATCCAAGCAGTTTACCGCGTTTGCAGTTCTGCTCCTGGCCGAAGAGGGTAAGGTCGATCTTGAAGGGGACATCCGGGTGTACTTACCGGAACTGCGCAGTTACGGTTACCCCGTAAGTATCAATGCGGTGCTCGGACATGTTGCCGGCATGGCTGACTACGACTATGTCTCCGGAGGTGATGACGGTCCGGTCGAGGGAGGGCTGAATCTTACCTCCGTTGCGGGAGGGCCTTTCCGACTCGGCAATGAGGACTATCTCAGCATCCAGGAGTTCTTCGACGTGGTGAAGCAGATTCCGCTGAGACAGGCGCCGAATGAATCCTATCGCTACAGCAACCTGGGATATTTTCTCCTTTCCATGCTGGTAGAGACAGTCTCCGGCGAATCGTTACGGGAATATGCCGCCAGACAGATCTTTGAACCTCTTGGGATGAGCAACACTTTTTTCAGTGACGATCCGGTTGAAGTCGTAAAGAACAGAGCCAGCGGCTATCGCCCTGAGGCCGGTGGCTATGTGACTGATATGACCAATCTCTTTTGGGTCGGGGACGGTGGTTTACATACTAATGTAGATGACCTAGCGCTTTGGGATGCTCATTTTTATCAGCCGACTCTGGGTCTTAAGCCCGAAGCTCTGATGGCTCAGTTTCTGACACCCAACAGCCCGATTCCGTCTGCACCGGATACGCTGTATGCCAATGGCCAGAACATCGGCAGAGCGAACGGTAAAGAGCGGATTTATCACTCCGGCGGATGGCTCGGAGTGACCACTTTCTATGCGCGTTATCCCGCGGAACAATTTTCTACTGTCCTGCTGTGTAATGACGTCAGCCTGTCTCCGTCCAGCTTGTCAGAGCAGATCGAGCGACTTTATTTCAGTTCGAGATAAAACTAGGAAAAATCGATGCCTTCCAGGGGAATGTAGTCTAGGTCGAACCCAAAGGCGCGGGGCCCCAGATTCCCTCAAGCGCAATAGCGAGTGTCTGACCGAAGAATCCCGCGGTCACTGCGAACCAGCCCAACAGTGTCAGAGCCAGCAGGATATTGACATAGTCAGACCCTTTTTCGCCGAACACGAATTCGATGATCAGGTAGCTGCTGAGTCTGGTTTGGGCACCAACAATGGCGGCAGGAATTGACATCAAGGCCAGTACTGCAGAGGCCAGCCCGATTGCTTTCGCAGCATCGACAAAGCCAAGCTGCCCGGCAGTAATTGCTCCGGTGTACAGCTTAGGCAGAGTGAGGCAGATGCCAAAGAGAACCAGCCCGACAGACCAGCCGGACACTGTGTCCTCCGCTGTCACCGCAGTTCGTGCGCTTTCGTCAAGCAGCTGGCTTAAATGGCTCAAAGTCTATTTCTCTTCGCCCTGGCAGGCGGCGTCAGTGCGGTGCTGATATCACCTCTGTGGTCTGCGGGGCTCATCTAGCCCGAGGAGTGGTTGAGATTCCCGCCGCGCTTTGTTATCTCAGTTTCTGCCCAGTTGAGTCAGCACGACTCCATAAACCATCATCGCATCCCAGAGATTCTGCAGCCGAAGATTTTCATTCTCTCCATGCTGATTGTTGTCATGATTGGCAAGCGGCAACACGATGATCGGCGTTTCCATGCGGTTGGCGAATGCGTTCAGGGGCAACCCGCCTCCCATGGTCGGAGTCAGAATGAGCTCCGGCGTCAGTTCCCGCATCACACGGATCAGACGTTGAGCCATGGGGCCATCCATTGAAGTTCTCAGCCCGGGTGATCCGCCGCCGCGCCAGTCCAGTTTGACGACCTTGGAGTTGGCGCGAAGAATGTCGTCAGTGGGATCCTCGTATACAATGAAATATCCCTCCCCGGTGATGTGGTTCTCGATGATTTGGCGAATGCGCTCGGGTCGCTGATTCGGAACGAGGCGCAAATTCAGTGAAACCGTCGAGCTGCTCAGGATAATGTTGCGGCCCTGATCGCCGACACCGCCGCCCTCGACACCCCTGGCATTGAAAGCGGGCAAGGTGACGAGCTCCTCAATCCGCGTGCCACCGCCTTCCGGCGTGTGCACGGCCAGTTCGTCTTTTAGCCGGGCCTCTATGTTCGGCATGGCTTCGATGGCCGCGCGCTCCGACTCGGTCAAGGCTGCCACGTTGTCATAATACCCCTCAATCAGAATGCGGCCCGTTTCATCGCGCATGCTGGTTAACAGATACGCCATGGACATGATTGGGTTGGGGGCCCAGTTTCCGTAGTGGCCAGAGTGCAGTGGCCGATTGGCGCCGTAGGTCGTGATATCCAGAGTGCGGCCGCCACGCACGCCGAATACCAGCTGCGCCTGGCGCGACTGGTGCATGGGCCCATCGCAGAAAAGGAGCAGGTCAGCATCGAATAGACCGGGATTGTCATCAATCACCTGGCCCAGAGTCGGTGAGCCGCGCTCTTCTTCGCCATCCAGCAGCAGCTTGAGGTTGACTGACAGTTCCAGGCCGTTTGCCCGAAGCGCGTCAAGCATATGGATCAGTGCGATCACGGGCATCTTGTCGTCACCGGCGGATCGGGCATAGATGCGCCATTCTGGATTGAACTGATCTGCGACCGAATTCAAGTCGACCGGCTTGCTTCCCTCCTGAATCAGACCGTCCAACAGGGTTGGTGAAAAAGGCGCGTAGGTCCAGTTTTCGCTCTGCACAGGTTGTCCATCAAAATGCGCATAGATAAGAACCGTTTCACTAGCGCCAGGTGAACTTAATTCAGCAAACACATAAGGCGCTCCACCTGAGCGCAGGGTGCGCACAGTAAATCCTCTTGGTTCAAGCAGCGCGGTGATGTGCCGGGCATTCGCCTGCATATTCGGCAGGCTGCTGGCCACATTGGGCAGAGCGAGAAACGCAGTGAAGTCCTCAACGATCTGTCTTTCGCGTGTGGCCCGAAAAGTATTGACCGCGTCTGCGACCTCTAACACTGAAGAAGTCTGGCCCAGACAGGTAAATGCCTGTAGCGAGAGCAGGCACGTGAGCGCCCAAAAGGTGATTGATTTGGCGGGTATCACGTAGCACTCCTCTTATCGAGCCATCAGTCCGGGTTCAGCGCATTAAACCATCAGTCTCACCACATTGGATAGCCCCGGTGACTGGCAGTTTTACGACTATTTATGCTTTCAGACCCATCGGTTTATACTGACCGTCCGCATCGCTTTTTGGAAGCCGCTTATGTTGAAGACACCCATTCGTCTGCTTGTCACCTACATCGCTCTGGCGCTGGTTCTGGCATCCTGCGGAGACGCGCAGCTGGAGCCAGATGACGCCGAATTGCCTCAGGCAGTTGCCGCCGCTGTAACACCTGCTTCCACCAGCTATGCCCCGCAGAATCGGCCGGATGTCAGAGGACGGATTGGTGCAGTTTCCGCTGGCCATCCTCTAGCGGCACAGGCCGGACTTATGGTCCTGCAGAAGGGTGGCAATGCCACGGACGCTGTAATTGCAATGGCAGGCGTATTGGCCGTTGTGCGTCCGCATATGAATGGTATCGGGGGCGATGCTTTCGGGATCTTTTACAACGGAGAGACCGGCGAGGTTACGGCGCTCAACGCCAGTGGCCGGGCGGGAGCCCTCGCAACGCCGGAGTTTTTCGCTGCCGCCGGGCTTGATCGAATCCCGGGAGCTGGCCCGCTGTCGGTCAGTGTACCCGGCGCCGCGGCTGGCTGGGTAGATGCCCATGAGCGATATGGCAGCATGGATTTTGCAGACCTGCTGGCAACAGGAATTGACTATGCCCGCAATGGATTCGCAGTCTCGACACGATTGGCACAGGATTTTGAGGAACAGGGAGCCAACCTCAACCAGGCCGGCCGGGACCTTTACCTGCCGAATGCCGCAGCACCTCCGGTGGGCAGTTTGCTGCGCAATCCGGCGTTGGCAGATTCCCTTCAGCTCGTTGCCACCGAGGGCAAGGAGGGCTTCTATCAGGGCGGCATCGCCGAGAGACTGGCGGCGTTTATCACCGAGCAGGGTGGCTACCTCAGGCCGGAAGACTTCGCCAATCACACCTCTACCTGGGTGACGCCGCTGCGTGGGGATTATCTTGACCACGAGTTCATCGTGATGCCACCGAACACTCAGGGCGTCACGCAGCTCGCGCTTTTTGAAATGGCAAAGTCCCATGATTTGGCACAGCAAGGACAAAATTCAGCGGATTATCTGCATACGCTCATTGAGCTGAAAAAACTTGCATTCGCTGATCGCGATCGTTGGGTAGCGGATCCGGAGCTGACGACTGTTCCGGTGCCCCAGTTGCTTGACTCAGACTATCTGCGGCAAAGGGCGCGGGCAGTCGATATGGCGATGGCTGCGACTGAAGTGGCGCCGGGCTTTGGAGAGGTGGTTGCGTCCGCGCCAAACGGCAGTCGCTCTGACGCCGGTGACACGGTATACATTACGGCGGTGGACCAGTGGGGCAACGCAGTGAGCTGGATCCAGTCGAATTTTGCCGGCTTCGGCTCCGGACTGCTGGATGAAACCACCGGGATACTGCTGCACAATCGTGGGGCGCTGTTTACGCTGGAAACGGGCCACCCCAATCAGGTGGCTCCGGGTAAGCGGCCCTACCATACCCTGTCACCCATCATGGCATTACATCCGGACGGTGAGCTGGCTTTTACGCTCGGAACCCCCGGTGGCGACAGCCAGACCCAAACGATTTTCCAGATAACCCATAATCTGCTGATTTTTGGCATGACCCCTCAGCAGGCCATTGAGGCACCGCGATTCCGCTCCCAAGCGGGCACCAGACTAGCCATTGAAAACCGGGTGGCTGCTGCTGTGCTTGCCGAGCTTCAAACACGCGGTCATGAGCTCAACGTCATTGACGGGTGGACGGCGACATTCGGTGGCGCGCAGATGATCCATCGCGATCCGGCAAGCGGGGTGCTGACGGCAGCGGCAGACCCGAGGCGAGAAGCCTACGCCATTGCCTACTGACAGGCAGGCAGAGGAATTTATCTGGCGGTATAACCCGGTCCGTGCAGTATGCGGCCGGGCCTGCTACCGGTATGGACTCCGTCTTCGACAACCAGCTCTCCATTGACCAGCACAAACTTCATCCCTGTCGCATACTGATGGGGTTGCTCAAAGCTCGCGCGGTCGATGATTTCGTCTGCATCAAAGATTGCCACATCGGCAAAGTAGCCTTCGGTAATGAGTCCGCGATCGTGAATCCCCAGTCTCCGGGCAGACTGACTGCTCATCTTCTTGACGGCTTCTTCCAGCGAGATGACGCCGCGTTCTCGGACATATTGTCCGAGGACCCGGGCAAACGTGCCGTACTGCCTGGGATGGGGTGCGCCTTCGCCAAACACTCCGACCGGCCCATCCGACCCGATGGCAGTCGCTGGATGACGCATGATCCGATCAACATCCTCTGGCCCGATGGCGTGATAAACAGCAGTGGCGCCGCCACCCCGTAAAATGTCAAAGACAACTTCTGCAGCGTTTTCCGGTGTGGGTTCCATGCCGGCTTCAAGGGTCAGTTCCGCCAGATTCTTGCCCGCCATGTCCGGATTCCAACTGTTGCGTGAGATAAATACATTTTTCGGGTCACCACCTCCGCGGTCATAGAGAATTTTGGCGACGACTTCGTTCTTGATTGTGGCCCGGGTTTCCGGACTGTTGATGCGGGTCAGCATCTGATCCCTGCCCCCTTCTTGTGCCCACTGCGGAATCAGGGCAGTGATTCCTGTCTGCGACGCGGTGTACGGATACTGGTCAATCGAGACGTCGATGCCTCTGCGTCTTGCTTCATCGACCAGGCGCAGGCTGTCTACCGAGGCGCCCCAGTTTTCCACCCCAATGACCTTGTGGTGCGTGATCTGCACCGGGATATCCGCTTCTTCTCCGATGCGGATCGTTTCGTTGACTGAATCAATCAGCCTGGCGGCCTCTTCTCTCATGTGAGAGATGTAAATGCCACCGTAGGCGGCTGCCACTCTGGACAGTTCGATCACCTCTTCCGTTGAGGTGAAGCTGCCCGGCACATAGAATAGGCCGGTAGAGATACCGAGAGCTCCCTGCTCCATGGCTTCTCTCACCATCTGCTTCATCTGTTCCATTTCTGCCGCTGTGGCTGCACGGTCTTCGGCGCCAATGACTGTCTGGCGAATCGTGCCCTGTCCGACGAACACAGCCCAGTTGGGACTGATTCCCAGTTCGGCTATCTCGGCATAATGTTTATCGATAGGGTAGGGCGAAGATCCGTCATTGCCTTCCGTAAGCGTGGTGACGCCCTGGAGTAGCGCGCTTTCCGCGTTGGGCACCTCGAATATGCCGCGCAGGGCATGGGTGTGAGGATCGATGAAGCCCGGTGCCACGACCAGGCCCGCTGCATCGATGATGCGCTCGGCACTTGCCTCAGAGAGATTGCCAACGCGGGCAATCCGGTCGTCCACGATGCCGACGTCGGCTTCGTACCAGGGCGTGCCTGTGCCATCAACGATGCGTCCGTTCTTGATCAGCAGGTCAAAAGATTCCTGAGCTGCAGCATAAAGGGGCAGCATCGCTGTTGAGATAGCCAGAAAGGTCAGTGAACGAAGTTTCATTTTCATCGTGTTGGCATGCCCCCTGAACAGTTTTGGTTTTTGAGTGCAAAAAAGGTAGCTACAAGCTACCCTTTTCTGCCCTATTGATCTACCAGATCCTGATGCGTTGCTCTGGCGGCAGGTAAAGCGCTTCATCAGACTGTACGTTGAAAGCCTCGTACCACTCAGTAAAGTTGCGCACGACGCCGTTCACTCTGAATTCAGACGGAGAATGTGGATCGGTCTTCAGCCGCTGGATGAGTGCATCCTCGCGGTATTTGCGCTGCCAGACTTGGGCCCACGCCAGAAAGAAACGCTGGTCGCCGGTCAAGCCTTCGATCACCGGCGCTTCCTCGCCGTTGAGTGCCATTTTATAGGCTCGGTAGGCCAGTGACAGACCACCAACGTCACCGATATTTTCGCCAAGGGTAAAGCGACCGTCGATGAAGTAGCCGGGCACCGGTTCGAACTGGCTGTATTGCTCGGCGAGGGCATCGGCTTGGGACTCGAAGTTGGCGCGGTCCGCATCAGTCCACCAGTTACGCTGGACTCCCTGCCAATCTGATTTCGAGCCTTGGTCATCGAAGCCATGGCCCATTTCGTGGCCAATCACTGCACCGATGCCGCCATAGTTGACTGCAAGGTCAGCAGCAGGGTCGAAAAACGGTGGCTGCAGGATACCGGCTGGAAAGACAATCTCATTGAAAGAGGGATTGTAATAGGCATTGACTGTTTGTGGCGTCATGCCCCATTCCTCGCGGTCAGTCGGCTGACCCAGCCGGCCAATTTCGTCCTCATAGTTGAACAGTCGGATGTTCTGCGCGTTCTGAAACAGATTGTCCCTGCTGATTGAGATAGACGAAAAATCTTTCCATTCATCTGGATATGCGATTTTCGGTCTGAAGGCTTCCAACTTTTTATAGGCTTCCTCTTTGGTATCTGCACTCATCCAGTCGTTCTGTTCAATGCTCTGACGCAGCGCCGTACGAAGATTCTCCACCAGCTCATCCATCTGTGCCTTGGCAGATTCGGGAAAGTGACGCTGTACGTAAACTTGTCCGATCGCTTCGCCTAGGCTGCTCAGGGAGCCAACCCGCATCACGCCTCGCTCCCAGCGTTCGCGCTGCTCAGGCACGCCATTCAGCACTGTCGAGTAGAAATGGAATGCCTCTTGATCAATCTCTTCCGAGAGTACGCTCGCGCTGTCGACGATAAAGCGGTAGATCATGAAGCTCTTCCAGTCTTCCACTGACTGTGAGGTAACAAGCTCAATGATGGGAGACATGGCACTTGGGTAGGACACGTTGAGATCAGTAAGATTCTCCATGCCTGCCGCGGCGAAATAGCTGTCCCAGTCAAGGCCGGCATACTCGGCCTTGAAATCCTCATAGGACATCGGATTGTAGGTTAGATCGCGATTACGTCGCTGGGACCTTGGCCAGGTATGCTCCGCAACCCGCGTTTCGAGTGCCAGTATCGCTGCTGCTTTGGTGTCGCTGTTCTCAATGCCGGCGAAATCCAGAATCCGGGTGATATGTGCAACATACTCTTCACGGACTTTGATGAATTCTTCGGTGTCTTCAAGGTAATAATCACGATCCGGCAACCCCAAACCACCGACCGACAGGTTGAGCTGATGGCGGTCTGCATCGGAGCGGTCAGCGCCGATATAAAAGCCGAAAGGGCTGGCGGTATTGTCAATCTGAGCTCGACCGAGGGCGGCGATGAGTTGCTTGCGAGTCTTAATCTGGTCGAGCGTGGTCAGACCCGGCAGCAGGGGACTGATTCCCAGCTCATTCAGGGTTTCGACATCCATGTAGCTCAGATAGTAATCGCTGATCTTCTGCTCGATTGAGCCCATGGCCGGCTCCCTTGAGGACAGATCGTCGATAATGGTGCGAACACGCTGATCGGACCGGTCACTCAGAACCGTA
The DNA here is from genome assembly GCA_902597095.1 of uncultured Pseudohongiella sp. Taxonomy (GTDB): domain Bacteria; phylum Pseudomonadota; class Gammaproteobacteria; order Pseudomonadales; family Pseudohongiellaceae; genus UBA9145. The sequence continues at coordinate 16,514 of CACJWK010000027.1, read as the reverse complement.
AAGGACCCATAGTTGCTACGGCTGGTCGGCAGCTCAAAGCTCTCCAGCCATTTACCGTTGGCGTAGCGGAAAAAATCATCTCCCGGGCGAATATCCGGATCCTGATGGCTCAGGTCTACGCCAAAACTGCCAAGTTCGGGTCCGGCATTCTCCGACTCGCCGTCAGCGTCGGCGCTTTGCGGGGTTGCAGCGGTGATTTGAGGGCTGGCCTCCGGGACGGGCGTGTCTTCAGAGCCGCAGGAAATCAGTAATATACAGAAGCAGGAAATGGCTGCTAATACTTTTACAGGCGATGACATGTTTTCCTCCAATCATCATTTGTCGAGCGAGGCGGAAGTATACCCGAATCTCGGGGACAGTTGGCCCGGGTGCTCTCCGAACCCCTGCATCGCTGACTGTTCATTGACACTGAGTGATTGGCTGTGTCGAAGCGTTCACTCTATCGATGGTCTTACTTTATCAATGGTCTTTGATAACGATACACTGCCGCCTTATCGGAAGACGCGGCTACCTGAGTCATACGCAGGTTCAAAGCAGGAGGTTGACCCATGACGCGAATTACCCGCATTTTGGCGTTTCAGATTGTTTCCACCGTGTCCGCAGCGACACTGTTTAGCAGTCTCGCAGTTCAGTCCACGGCTCAAGAAACCTCGACGCCAAACGGCATTGCCGACAATCGCGCCGGTGCGTACGCGCTGACGAACGCTCAGCTCTATCAGTCAGACGGCAGTTACCGCTACGGCAGCCTGTTAATCAGGAACGGTCGCATTGTTTCAATGCAGGACAATGACCGGGTTCCTGACGGCTTTTTTGCGATTGATCTGGGTGGAAAGTATCTGTATCCCGGTCTGATTGATATTTACACCGATTTGGGCTTGCCTGAACTGGAGCCAGTCGACGGCAATGGTGCGGCAGAAAATCTGTTTCCTTCCAACGGCGCACTGAATGCCAACGATGCGATTCGCGCCAACTTCCGCGCCAGTACTGCTTACCGCACCGATGAAAACGCCGTGCGCAACTTTCGTGAACTGGGGTTTTCCACGGTGCTCAGCCATCGCGCGGACGGTATTGCCCGCGGCACATCTGCGCTGATTACGCTGGGTGACCAGAACGCCAATGAGGCCATTATTCTGCCTGATGTGGCAGCACATTATTCACTGGATAAGGGCAGTTCGACTCAATCAATGCCAACCTCCCTGATGGGGTCATTTGCCCTGATCAGGCAGACCTTTCTGGATGCAGCCTGGTTCACGCAGCAGCAGCCGCGACCGTTTACTGATGACACGCTTGAAGCGTGGCAGGGGACGCAATCACTCCCCCAGATTATGGAAGTAGAAAACTGGCAGCAGGCGCTGACCGCAGACAAAGTTGGGGATGAATTCGATATCCAGTACATCCTGAAAACGGCCGGAGACAGCTATAAACGCACCGATCTGATTGCGGCAACCGATGCCTCTCTGATCGTGCCCCTTAATTTCCCGGAAGCGCCTGAGGTGACTGATCCGATTGCGGCGGAAGATGTCTCTCTGGACGCGCTCAAGCATTGGGAGCTGGCACCGTTTAACGCGCGTCTGCTCGTCGAAGCCGGTATAGAGTTTGCGCTGACCAGTGGTGCCGATCCCGGTTTCTGGTCCGATTTGAGAAAGGCGGTGGCCAGCGGTCTGTCCGAGGCTGACGCTATCAATGCGCTGACCAGCGTACCAGCGGCGATGCTTGGCGCATCCGATCAGATTGGGTCTCTGCGGGATAACGCACTGGCGAATTTTCTGATTACCAGCGGGCCGCTACTGGAGGAAGAAACGGTCCTGCTGGAAAACTGGATAGCGGGCGAGCGCTACCTGCTTAACGAAGATTTCGACAAACGGGCCGGTCATTACCAGCTGAACGTCGGCTCTGAGAGCTACGAACTCTCTCTGACAATTGACGGTGGCGAGCTCAGTGCAGAGCTGCTGTTGCCGGGTGAGCAGACCCGTCCGGTCAATCTGGAGCTGGGCCCGGATCTGATTACCCTCAATTTTGTCTGCGATGAGGAAGGAACTCAGCTGCGACTGACAGGCTGGTCGACCGAGCAGGGTTGGCAGGGTAATGCCTACACTCCGTCAGGAGAGCTTGTGGGCTGGTCTCTCAGCCAGCGTGGTGCCCCAGAGTCAGCCAGGTCGGTGCGTAACGCGCCGGCCACAGCGGATCTGCCAGCAGGTGTTTTATATCCGTTCACCGCTTATGGCAGGGAAACGCTGCCCAGGCAGCAGGACTTCCTGATTCGGGGTGCGACCGTCTGGACCAACGAGCCGGAGGGAATTGTTGTGACCGATGTGCTAGTCAGAGACGGCCGTATAGCGGGGGTGGGCGACAATCTGTTTGCCACAGGAGTCGAGCTGATTGACGGTGCCGGCAAACACCTCACCCCTGGCATTATTGATGAGCATTCCCATATCGCCCTGTTCAACATCAATGAGGGTCAGACGAACTCCAGCATGGTTCGCATGAAGGATGTGGTGGATTCTGAGAACATCAATATTTACCGGAACCTAGCCGGCGGCGTGGTGGCAGCACAGTTATTGCATGGCTCGGCAAATCCCATCGGCGGACAGTCTGCAATCATCAAGATGCGGTGGGGGGAGCCCGCAAACGGGTTGCTGATTGAAGATGCTGCGGAGTTTATTAAGTTCGCACTAGGCGAGAATGTCAAGCGCAGCCGCAACCCGGCTTCAGTGCGCTATCCGCAAACCCGTATGGGCGTGGAGCAGGTTTTTGTCAACGCATTCAGTCAGGCTCAGGAGTACGGAAAGACCTGGGAGGACTATAACAACCTGTCCCGCACACAGCAGCGCAATACGCTGCCGCCGAGACGCGATCTGGTTGATGAAGCCATGCTGGAAGTTCTGAACAGCGAGCGCTTTGTAACCAGCCACTCCTATGTGCAGTCGGAAATCAACATGCTGATGCATGTGGCCGACAGCTTTGATTTCAATATCAATACCTTCACTCACATCCTCGAAGGCTATAAGGTCGCCGACAAGATGGCGGCGCACGGTGCGGGGGGTTCCACCTTCGCCGACTGGTGGGCTTATAAATGGGAGGTGCGGTATGCGATTCCCTACAACGCCGCTCTGATGCAACAGGCCGGCGTTACGGTTGCGCTCAACTCGGATGACGCGGAGATGTCACGACGCCTGAATCAGGAGGCCGCGAAAGCGGTGAAGTACGGAGGCGTGAGCGAAATAGATGCCCTGAAGATGGTCACTCTGAATCCGGCTATTCTGCTGCACCTTGATGACCGCATGGGCAGTATTCGTGCGGGCAAGGATGCAGACCTGGTCTTGTGGTCGGACCATCCGCTGTCAATTTATGCTGTGGCGGAGACTACCTGGGTGGAAGGCACTCCTTATTACGACAAGCAGGAAGATGCCCGATTGCGGGAACAAATTGCTGCTGAGCGGGCAAGAATAATTGCCAAAATCACCCAAGGAGGAGCCATCTGATGAGAGGTTTTGATCAGGTCGCAGAGCGGCCCCGTAATTGGCTTGTGTGCTGTTGCCTGTTAGTCGGACTCAGTGTTGACTCTTCATTTGCGATTGTGCCGACGCCTGCGCCGGACCAGAGTGGACCAATTGCCCTGACTGGTGCAGTCATTCACGACGGCAATGGCAACGTCATTGGTGATGGTGTCATCACTTTTGATAACGGCATCATTACTGCGGTTGGCAGCACGTCTGACAATTTTGATCTGCAGAACCATGAAGTGTTCGATCTGCAGGGCCGGCATGTTTATCCTGGATTCATTCTGCCTAACACCTCGCTGGGGCTGGTCGAGGTCAACAGCGTCAGAGCAACGCAGGATGTCGTGGAAGAGGGCGACATAAACGCCAGTGTGCGTTCTGCGATTGCCTATAATACCGATTCAGAAATCATTCCAGCCAATCGCTTCAATGGGATTCTCACGGCCCAGGTGGCGCCTCAGGGTGGTCTGCTTTCTGGCTCTTCCTCGGTGTTCAAGCTGGATGGCTGGAACTGGGAAGACGCTTTGCTCTCCGAAGACGTCGGGCTTCATCTGCATTGGCCCGGCATGCAACGGCGACGCCGGAACCCCGAATCTGGCCAATTTGAACGGGTGGCGAACGACAATTATCAGGGTCAGACACAGCTTTTACACACGCTGTTTCAGGATGCCGCGTCTTACACCGGTGAGCCGCTTAATCTGAACCTGGAGGCCATGCAGCCTCTACTTAACGGAAGTGCCAAACTGTTCATTCATGCTGATGGAGCCAAGGAAATCATCAGTGCGGTTCGCTTTGCCCGCGGCTACGGTGTGCAGGAAATTGTTCTGGTGGGTGGAGCAGATGCGATTCTGGTGCTCGACTTCTTAATGGCAGAGGACATTCCGGTGATCTACGAGCGTATCCATGAACTCCCTCTGCGTGAATGGAATGATGTGGATGCGCCGTTCAAGACTCCGTTTTTGCTGCATGAGGCCGGTATCAAGGTGGGGATCGGTGGAGGGGCGACCTCCATTGACCGCCAGCGCAATCTGCCCTTTTTCGCGGGAACTGCGGCCGCGTACGGTGTGGAGCGCGAGACCGCTCTGTCGATGGTGACCCGGATCAACGCAGAAATTCTCGGCGTGCAGGACCGTGTCGGCACGCTTGAGGTGGGCAAGGACGCGACGCTGTTTATTTCGGAGGGAGATGCGCTTGATATGCGGACCAGTAAGGTACTTGGCGCTTTTATTCAGGGCCGGGATATTGATTTGAATGGCACTCAGCAGCAGCTTTATGAGCGCTTTCGCGACAAGTATCAGAATCAGGTTGAATAGGAAGAGCCCCACAGGGGCAGTGTTGTCGCAGCAGTTTGCGACGAGGGAGCGACTCACATGGAAGAATTTTCGACTTTCGTCACCCACCTTGAGTGCAGCGAAACCGGTAAGCATTACCCGGCTGATCAGCTACACGGTCTCTCGGATGCCGGCAAGCCACTGCTGGTCCGCTATGACCTTGATGGGCTTGGGAAAGCAGTGACAAAGCAGGACCTCAAGGCCCGCCTGCCTGAGTTGTGGCGCTACCGCGAGTTTTTGCCCGTGCGTCGTTCGCAAAACGTGGTACGTCTGGGCGAATTGATGACCCCGCTGCTGCCGGCAACCAAAATTCAGCAGGAGTATCAGTGCGGCGAAATCCTGATTAAGGATGAAGGACGTTTACCCACCGGTTCGTTCAAGGCCCGCGGGCTTACCATGGCAGTCTCCATGGCGAAAGAGTTGGGTGTCAGGGTCATGGCTATGCCGACTAATGGCAATGCAGGGGCTGCGCTGGCCGCCTATTGCTCGCGGGCGGATATCGAGACCTATGTGTTCTGTCCTGAAGACACGCCTGCAGTCAACGTTGAAGAAATCGCTTTTCAGGGTGCTAAAACATTTCTGGCTAACGGCTTTATCAACGATTGTGGCCGTATCGTTGGCGAAGGCAAAGACGCTGTTGGCTGGTTCGATGTCTCTACCCTAAAAGAGCCTTATCGAATTGAAGGCAAGAAGACCATGGGTCTGGAGTTGGCTGAACAGCTTGATTGGGAAGTGCCAGATGTAGTTTTATATCCGACCGGGGGTGGGACCGGCTTGATCGGGATGTGGAAGGCCTTTAACGAGCTTGAGGCAATCGGTTGGATAGGCTCCAAGCGGCCTCGCATGGTGGCGGTACAGGCTGAGGGTTGTGCGCCGATCGTGAAGGCCTATGACGAAGGCACCAAACATGCCGACCCGTGGCTCGATGCACATACCATTGCGGCGGGCATTCGCGTACCGGCCGCTATCGGAGATTTTCTGATTCTCGAAGCCGTTCGCGACAGCGGAGGGTTTGCTGTTGCGGTTTCTGACGAGGCTATCCGCGATGCGCACCAGTACTGCGCCCGGACTGAGGGCGTGCTGCTGTGTCCTGAGGGGGCGGCGACTCTGGCAGCGCTCAGACAGGAGCTCGGCTCGGGCAGAATCAAAGCAGATGAAAAGGTGGTGCTGTTTAACTGCGCGACGGGTTTAAAGTACCCGATGCCCGCTGACCCTCGTCGGATTGATCTCGGCGAAGCCATTGATTACGACTTCATCCTCTCGGACTGATCAGTTCAGCACCCGTCGCAGCTGCTGGCGGTGGAGAGACGATGTCGCATCAACGTCTACCTGAAGGCGGCACACCCGTTTGGCAATGTAGGTGCCGACGGGTTTTTCCTGGCGGCATACAATCCGGTCCTCGGGCGCCACGCGCGCATTGTACTGTTCGACTTCAGCGTCAGTGGGCGTGAACTGTCCGCTGTCGCCTTCCGGCGGAGACAAGGCGCAGGCTTGCCATCCAAGCAGGAATACAAGAGATACCAACATTCTGATCAAATTTTTCAAGGATCAACTCTCTCTGCTGTTGGGCAGCGCTTGCTGCGGCGCAAAATGATAGCGTAACTGAAGCCTGTCCATCTCGACAGGCATACCGTTCTTCAGGGGCGGTCTCAGTTGCAGCAGTGACATCTGATAGCGGACTTCGTCGTCCAGAGCGCTGTCTTGCGGCGTGAGTTCCAGCACGTCAACATTTCGGAGCCCGAACCCCAGTTTGATAATGCGTCGATTGTCCATGAGCGCAATGGGTGGTGTCGGCAGCAGGGTGAACTCGACCAGTACGCTGCCTAACTGCGGCCCGTCGGCGTGGGCGACCTGAGCAGATGGCAGTTGCGCGCCGGGGTAATTGGGGGTCCAGGCCCTGAACTGAATAGGCCCTTCTGCCAGTGCGGCCTCAAGCGCATTCACGCCCGTATACAGGATCGGCTCGGGCAACACCCGGGGCCGGCCAAAGAGCTTATCAAGCCGGTCGGTCGGCACGCCGATCGCACTGAGCTGTCGGCTTGCTTCACTGTACAGCGTCACCGCTGCGGTTTCATGACCGAACAGCAGTTCCCAGTCTGCCTGATAGAGCACGGCGATCGCTGACGCTTCTGTCGGGCTGTCTTCACTGATGGACAGGATCAGCTGGATGCGGCGCAGTAAGTCTCTACCAATCCGATAGCTGATACGCAAGGACTCGCTCTTCGCCAGAGTCCAGCCGTTATATGCCGTCGAGTCTCCTTGTGCAGTGACTTCCCTAAGCAACGAGCGGCGTTTGATCAGGGAAACCTGGTAGTAATGCGCCAGAACCACATCATACAGCCAGGGCACCAGCTCAGGGTCTGTTTCCCCAAGGGTGGCCTCAATCGCGCTGATCGCGCGCCAGCTCAGATTCTTGGCCAGAATGAGATACCGGGTGCTGTTGGAATTGTAGGCATCGGCTGATGCCCGATAGAGCAGCTCACTGAGCTGTTTGGTGCCGCGCAGGTAATCATAGAAATCGCGCAGATAAATTTCGTCGTTAAGCCATTCAAAATAGCTGAGCTGATGACCGGCCAGCTGCCACTTCTGCTGTGCCAGCAGCGCTTCGATCAGGTGTCCCAGAGCGGCGCGCTGTTGAGGCGCTCGGAGCCCGTAATTCACTTTGGCGACCTGCACGGCGTCAAGGAAGGTTTTTTCTGCTGCCCAGAAGTCTTTCGCCTCCATGTGCAGAAGGCCACGGGCAATAAGCTGCTCAGAACGCCTTTGCTCATATACGCTACTATACGGCAGCGCGCTGACGGGTTCCTGTGCCAGGGCAGGGTAGCTCAGGGCCATAAAAATAAGCAGACGAAGCATAGAGAAACGGTAACGGCTAACAACTCAATTCACAATAGCGGCAATCCAGGTGACCCGAAAACGCCGTTCACGCCGGTCAGCGAGTACCGCTATACTCTGCGGACATGAACAAAAAAGCCAGCCATGTCAGAAACGCATTTTACATAGACAAGGATCACAGCATGTCCGACGCCGGAATAAACCGGGGGATAGATCTCTATACCTGGGCTACCCCGAATGGCCGTAAAGTCTCCATTATGCTTGAAGAGCTTGCTCTGCCCTATCGGGTGATGCCTGTGGACATTACCCGTGGCCAACAGCATGCGCCGGAATTTCTGGCGATTAGCCCGAACAATAAGATTCCGGCGATAGTCGATCATGACGAGGGGTCGCAGCTCATGGAATCCGGTGCCATTCTGATGTACCTGGCCAGCAAATCGGGGCGTCTCATGAGTTTAGGCGGCTCCGTTTACTGGCAGCAGCTTGAGTGGCTGATGTTTCAGATGGGCAGCCTCGGACCAATGCTGGGTCAGACCCACCATTTTGTAAAATTCAATGCAGGAACGTCGGCCTATGCAGAGGACCGTTATCGGGCAGAGAACCATCGTCTTTATCAGGTTCTTGATGCCCGACTCGAGGGCCGTCAATTTATCTGCGGGGAGTACTCGGTCGCTGACATCGCGGCGTGGCCATGGATTTCCCGATTCGAATGGCAGGAGATGGACTTGCGGGAGTTTCCGCACTTGTTGGATTGGTACGTAAGAATTGCGCAGCGACCTGCCGTGCAGAGGGGCTATGCGGTCCCACAAGATTTGCCGGTGCCGATGCCTTACTGAGTATGCCTTTCGGATGCATCAACCCTGCGCGATTTGCGGATTGCTAAAACAGACCAAACTGACTAAGTTGAGTCGCTCTCTTCCAGTGATTAAGGAGTCACTATGATCAGCTTGAGCAAGACTTTGCCGGTGCTAACCGGTTTGCTGCTGTGTAGCTCAGTAATGGCTGCAGACGGTACCTTTGTCGCTCCCCGCAATCTGTGGGGCCAGCCCGATCTTCAGGGTGTCTGGAATTTCTCGTCTAACGTGCCTTTTCAGCGTCCCGAACAGTTCGGCCAGCGCGAATTTATGACTGATGATGAGATCGCGGCCATGCAGGCACGGCTGGCGGAGGCTGATGCGGCTTCTGATCAGGCTGTGCCAAGTGCAGATCCAAACAGCCCCGGAGGATACAACGATTTCTGGGTAGAAAGCGCTGGCATTACCGACCGTATCCGCACTTCTCATATTGTTTATCCCGCGGATGGCCGCTTACCTGACCGGGTGGCAGGATCTGCAGTGCAGTTTGGAGGGCTCGGGCCGGATGTGCCGGGTCAGCGGCCGGTGCGCTACACGGTCGGAGGTATTGCCAAGAACGGACCGGAAGATCGCGGCTTGTCAGAGCGCTGCATTGTCGGATTTAACGACGGGCCACCGTTCATGCCCAGCCTCTATAACAACAATGTCCAGATTTTTCAGAACCGCGATCACGCAGTCATTCTTACTGAGATGATTCACAATGCCCGCATTGTGCCACTCGACGACAGACCTCCCCTGCCAGTGGAGATCGGCCAGTGGAGCGGTGATGGACGAGGCTACTGGGACGGAGATTCGCTGGTCGTGGTCAGCCGTAATTTCAACGGGCTCACGCAGAGTTTCAGCGCATTTGGCACCTCGGATGAGAAAGTCCTCACCGAGCGTTTCACCCGCGTGGATGCGCTGACAGTAGATTATGAATGGACGTTAGAGGATCCGGCGACCTTCACAGACAGAATTACCGCGATCGTGCCGATGACCAAGGTTGGCGGTCAGCTGTACGAGTACGCTTGCCATGAGGGCAACTATGGCATGGTGAACATACTGCGCGGGCAGCGCATGGAAGAGATCCGAGCGGCGCGGGGATCTGACTGAGAGCAGGTCAAAACGGATTCACCTCCGGGCGCATTACGGTGGTGTGTCCGGCTCGTCGGCTTGCTGCCATCCGCGCCAGCCCGGGCCTCTGACAATCTGGCCGGGCAGTGAGCCGGTATGTTCCCCGTCGCGGATAACAATTTCTCCATTGACGATGACATAGGCCATGCCGGTCGAATACTGATGAGGGTCGCTGAAGCTTGCGTGGTCTGACACTGTGGAGGGATCGAACACCACGATATCGGCAAAATAGCCTTCCGCCAATTCGCCACGGTTCCGGATTTTTAAATTGCTTGCCGGTAGCTTGCTGAGCTTACGAATCGCTTCAGGCAGGGTGATGACCTGCTCATCACGAACGTACTTGCCAAGCACCCGGGCGAAATTGCCGTAGGCGCGCGGATGGGTGCTGCGTTCGAGAAAGACTCCTTCGGCTGCCATTGATTGCGCGTCTGAGGCAAAGCTCACCCAGGGCAGGGCGATGCCCCTGGCGACATTTTCCTCAGACATCATGAAATAGACTACCTGTACACGGCTGCCATCCTCAATTACCAGATCAATGATCGTGTCTGCGTCGGACGTGCCCCGTTCCGCGGCAACCTCGCTGAGCGTCATGCCGGTGTAGCGGCGCAGCTCAGGATTGTTGAATCCGACCAGCAGAGTTCCTTCCGTTCCTGATGCCAGCCAGAGGTTTTCCCACTCATCGGTGGGTTCCGTCATTTCCGCCAACACCCGGGCGCGCAGTTCAGGGTCCAGTAGGCGCTCTCTCCAGGCCGTATAACCGCCTTCCTGTACCCAGGGAGGCATGGCGGCATCAAGGCCGGTAGAGCCGGCGGTATAGGTATAAATGTCTGCGGTAATTTGCAGTCCTTCGGCCCGGGCAGCTTCAACTCTGGCAACTGCCTCATCGAACTTGTGCCAGTTCTGTGTCCCCGCCATCTTCAAGTGATAGATTTCAGCAGCGACGTCGCCCTCTCTGGCTATCCGGATCAGTTCGTCAATCGCTTCCAGGAGCCGGTTGCCCTCGCTGCGTAAATGGGAGATGTACATTCCGTCGTACTCGCCTACCACTTTCGCCAGCGCTATCAGCTCTTCGGTCTTGGCATAAAAAGCAGGTGCATAGATCAGCGAAGAGCCGAGGCCCAGGGCGCCATCTTCCATCGCCTGCCTGACCAGTTCCTGCATCCTTTCCAGTTCGCCCGCAGTGGGCGCGCGATTCTCATAACCGATTTCATGCTTGCGCACGGTGGTCGCGCCAATAAACGAGGCAACATTGGTTGAAATACCCCGATCAATCAGGAATTGCAGGTACTCGTCCAGAGTTGTCCAGTTGACATCTGCTCCCCCGAAGCCTCCTGAATCGATGATGTCCTGCCGCATAGTTTCGTTGATTGGCCCCTCTGAATTGCCCTCGCCAAAGACTTCCAGAGTCACGCCCTGACGAATGTCGCTCTGGCTGCGTCCGTCAATAGCCAGAGATTCTGTTGCCCAGCTCAACATGTTGATAAAGCCCGGAGCGACCGCATAGCCTGCTGCGTCGATCGTCTGCTTTGCCAAGCCATTAAGTGCACCAATAGCGACGATCCGGTCATTAACGACAGCAATGTCTGCCTGAAAGGGCTCGCCTCCGTTGCCGTCATAGATCGTGCCGTTTGTGATCAGTAGATCAAAAGTCCGGGATGAGCTGCTGCAGGCTCCGAGCAGTGCAAGCAGTAGGGTTAACAGGATTCGGAGCATGGTTCACCTTTCAGGGGGCAGTAGTTTTTGTCATAAGGCAGCCCCAGTGTACCAGTAGTTAAGGTTCGCATATTGCTGAAACGGGCCAATTTTTCTGCTGACTGACACAGATTCGTTGCGCCCCTGTCAGTCATGCGGGCAGCGTGGAGCACTTTGCTTGGCTCAGGGTGCCGGTTTTGTGGTTTTGGGTTGACATCAGGCGCTTTCAAAAATACTGTATATAAATACAGTATTTTTCATGTCATCATGCCACCAGAACCCCTTCATGAAACGGCTCTGAGCCCCGACTGCCCTGCCGGGCTGCCAGATTATGCTGAATTGCACTGCCTTTCGAATTTCACTTTCTTGCGCGGCGCTTCTTTTCCGGAGGAGTTGGTAGAGCGTGCTGACGAGCTGGGCTACCGGGCGATCGCCATTACTGATGAGTGCTCCCTGTCCGGGGTAGTGCGCGCACATACGGTTGCCAAGGAGAAAGGGACTGAACTGATTATTGGCAGCGAATTCCATCTGGAAGAAGGCTGTCATTTCGTCCTGCTGGCCTGTAACCGGCGCGGTTATGGTCATTTAAGTCATTTGATCAGCTGCGCTCGCCGGGATACCGCTAAGGGTAATTACCGTATTGATTACGCAATGGTAGAGCAGCACCTGCCCGGTGACTGTTTAGCACTGTGGTTACCTGACCTGAACCATGCTCCTGAGCATCTGGCATGTCAGGCTGTATGGCTGCAGCGATTATTCAGTAAGCGTCTGTGGATCGGGGTCGAACTGCTGCTGCGGGGAGATGACCTGAGGAAGTTACGATTTCTACAGCGCCTGGGTGAGCAGTACGAAATACCTTTGTGCGCAACAGGCGGTGTTTACATGCATGTGCCAAGTCGGCGTATTTTGCAGGACACAGTGACCGCGATTCGCTTGCGGCGCGCGATCAGTGAGCTCGGGCTGGAGGGGGAGTGTAATGCTCAGCGCCATCTTCGGAGTCGCGAACAACTGGCCAAGTTGTACCCACCTGCGCTGCTGGCTGCCACGACGGAAATTGCTGATCGCTGTAAGTTTTCGCTGGATGAGCTGCGTTATGAGTATCCTGAGGACCTGGTACCGCCTGACTACACGGCGCACGGTTGGCTACGTGAACTGACCGAGGCCGGGATCCGGGCACGTTGGCCAGAGGGTGCAACCCCTAAGGTACGCAATCTTATTGAACATGAGCTGATGCTGATCAAGGAGCTCAATTATGAGCACTACTTTCTCACCGTGCATGACCTGGTGGCCTTTGCTCGCAGTGAGGGCATTCTGTGCCAGGGGCGCGGGTCAGCTGCTAATTCGGCTGTGTGTTATTGCCTCGGAATTACTGAGGTGGATCCGGCCCGGGTAGAGGTTCTGTTTGAACGGTTTATCTCTAGAGAACGCAACGAGCCTCCGGATATTGATGTGGATTTTGAGAACGCGCGTCGCGAGGAGGTCATTCAATATATCTATAATAAATATGGAAGAGCCAGAGCGGCATTGGCTGCCACCGTTATTACCTACCGCTCTCGCAGTGCGATTCGGGATGTGGGTAAGGTGCTCGGTCTGGACGAGTCATTGCTCAATCGTATAGCCAAATCCATCTATTGGTGGGGTTCTTCTCTCGAAGAGCAGCTTTCTGACTCCAGTCTTGATTACAGCGACCGAAAAACCCGGATGCTGGTGACGTTAGCCGGTCAGCTGATCGGTTTTCCGCGCCACCTCTCCCAGCACGTAGGAGGGTTTGTTATCAGCCAGGGATCCCTGACGCATCTGGTCCCTATTGAGAACGCCAGTATGGCAGAGCGGACTGTGATCCAGTGGGAGAAGGATGATCTGGAATCACTGGGGCTGCTTAAGATTGATGTGCTGGCACTGGGAATGCTGACGGCGGTACAAAAATGTTTACATCTGGTCAGTGATTACAGTCAGCAGTCCCTCACCATGCAGAACATCCCCGCAGAAGACCCTAAGGTCTATGACATGATGTGCGAGGCGGACACTATAGGAGTATTTCAGATTGAATCGCGGGCTCAGATGAGCATGTTGCCAAGGCTGCGTCCCCGTAATTATTATGATTTGGTTATTCAAATAGCGATTGTGCGACCCGGCCCTATCCAAGGAGACATGGTTCATCCGTATCTAAATCGGCGTAATGGCAAAGAGCTTATCAGTTATCCGAGCGAAGCAGTTAAAGAAGCGCTCGAAAGAACGCTGGGAGTGCCTATCTTTCAGGAGCAGGTTATGCAGCTTGCTATGGTGGCAGCTGGATTTACCGGTGGAGAAGCAGATCAGCTGCGTCGGGCTATGGCTGCCTGGAAGCGAAAGGGGGGTTTAGAGCCTTACCGTAAGAAATTGGTGGACGGTATGCTGGCCCGTGGTTATGAGCCAGATTTTGCACAGAAGCTTTTTAGCCAGATCAAAGGATTCGGCGATTATGGTTTTCCAGAGTCCCATTCAGCTAGTTTTGCCCTCGTTGCCTATGTCTCATCCTGGCTCAAGCGCTATCACCCTGCTGCTTTTTGCTGTGCCTTACTCAACAGCCAGCCTATGGGGTTCTATGCGCCAGCGCAGCTGATCAAGGACGCCCAGAGGCATGGTGTCACTATTCTTCCGGTTGATGTTAACCAGAGCCACTATGACAGCACTCTGGAATTTGACAGTAGCTATGTAAAACCGGACTCACCCTGCCATGATCATACAGAAGCAAAAATACGGATTGGATTGCGAATGGTGAAAGGTCTGTCCCGGAACGGCGCAGAAGCCATTGTGCAGGCACGGCAAAGGAGCGCATTTAACACCGTCCAGGATCTAGTCTTCCAGAGCGGACTCAACCGCAAGGACCTTGAGGCCCTGGCGGCAGCTGATGCACTGCGTCAATTAAGCGGCGATCGTCATCGTGCCTTCTGGCAGGCTAGTGGCATTGAAACCACAGGCCAGAATGTCAGATCTGTCAATGCAGGAGGTCAGATGTTGTTTTTTTCTGATCCAGATTTCGACAGTGATTTTGGTGCTGACGTATTACTGCCTGTAGCCAGTGAAAGCCAAAACATTGCCGGAGACTACAGATCTACCGGTTTTACCCTTCGGCGCCATCCACTTGCGTTGTTCAGATCGCACTTGAATCATTTCAGGGTGCAGCGCGCTGATGACCTTGCGCTGATTGAAAATGAAGGCTCTGCCAAGATATGTGGTCTGGTCACCTGCCGACAGCGCCCTATGACGGCAGCAGGAGTTACCTTCCTTACACTTGAAGATGAGAGCGGGTTTGTCAATGTGGTGGTGTGGCCTTCTCTTGGAGAAAAGCGGCGGCCGGTTGTTCATCAGGCAATGCTGATAGGGGTAGTAGGACACGTTCAGAAGAACAGTGATGTTGTGCACCTTGTTGCCAGGGATCTGATCGACCTCAGTCACTGGTTGGGAGCAATGGATGTCTCATCTCGGGACTTCACATAGCTGGACAATTGCGTTCATCGAAGTTACTTTATTTCCGTCTCTAAGCATTATGTTTCTAATAATAGCCGCCTTAAAAGCGCTAAGATTCATTTGGAGCATAAAGATCACGTGAGTCCTAAGGAGGACTTTATGAAAGTCAAAGTAATAATGATAGCGAGCGCAATGGCCTTACTTTTGGTTGCTTGCTCTAATGATTCTGAGACCACCGCCCCATCGGCGATGACAGATATGAGAATGCAGTCCGGCCCCAGTCTGGAAGACGTCATTAATCATGAGCGGAGGGCGGACAACCGAGGTCGGGATGAGTGGCGTCACCCACTAGATACGCTGTCTTTCTTTGGAATTGAGCCTGGGATGACCATCATTGAGGTTCTACCTGGCAACGGTGGTTGGTATACACAAATTCTGAATCCATTGACAGCTATACAAGGTCGCTTGATTGGAGTGACCTATCCAGATGCATTGTTTAGTCAAATGTTCCGCACTTGGAATGAACAGTCTATTGAGAATAGTGGTGCGAATATCAGTCAAATGGCCCGCTATCTGAGCGTAGAGGGAGTTGAGCCGTCGCAACCTATCGTAGGTTATACAATCGACAATATTCCAGACTCTGAGAATGGTCAGGCTGATGCGGCTCTATTCTTTCGCGCGATGCATCACCTGTTTCGATTTGATGAGCCGCTCATCGATACAGCTCTGTCGGAAATTTACGATGTTCTCTCTCCTGGTGGTGTAGTCGGTGTGGTTCAGCATCGAGCGCCTGAAGATGCTGACCCGGCGTTCGCTAGCGGCAATAACGGATACGTGAAACAAAGTGATGTGATTGCCGCTTTCGAAAGAGCAGGTTTTACTTTTGAGGAAGCCAGCGAGATTAACTCTAATCCCAATGACCCAGCCGATGGCTTCGTCTGGCGATTGCCACCTACACGCACTGACAATCCAGAGACGTCGGCAATAGGTGAATCTGACCGCATGACGATCAGGTTTCGCAAACCTTCCTAAAGGTTTTACTGGGCTCTAACGGAAAGCCCTGGCTGCGTGCCGGGGTTCCCTCCTATTGCACTTTTGTGATGTGCGCTGGTTGTCCCTTATCTTCGGTCAGCGTTCAGGGAAGTGGATGCATACCATATCAGCTTGCTCTAGTATCTTCTGGAGGCTCATGCTGCACTAATGGTGCATTTGAGTCCGCTCAGGAAAAATAACCGTGCAGGAACCAATTGCGCTTACCTCTACGTTCTCGAAACACCCACAGGCGGCTACCATTTCGATCTCTTGCGATATAGTAATCGCGGAGAATATCTTGGCCTGACCACCAGTAGGTTTCGATACGTTCAGGGCCGCTGATCAAAGTAATAGCCTCACGGTGATATAGTTTGCTGCCTTTTAGAGTTAGTTGAATGGGGGCATCCAGAAGCCAGAATGGACGTGGGTTATTCGCTACTCCAGCAGCTGACATTTCTGCCTTTTTGTCTTTGTAGTTCAGCTGTTGAGTGGCATATTCCGGGCAATGTTCAGCAACCGTATTGATGCTCTTTAGCGCATCATCCCCGAGGCGTGCATGCAGTTGCTCCGTGAACTTATCGAGGTTCTTGCTGTTAATTTTTGACCCATACCCTATCTGCTCTTCTGTTAACAGGGCGTCACTTTCGCTCAGGAATGCATCGAACTGTTTGACCTCGAGTTCTAAACCGACAACAGGGGCAGGTACA
>CACJWK010000026.1 GCA_902597095.1 uncultured Pseudohongiella sp. | reverse complement strand
TGCTGTTTTCCAGATTTTGTTCCGAATCAAGGACCAGTGCGGCTTTGTCCTGAGCGTAGTGTCCGATGACGCGGGCTCTCATGATCCGATAATTCAAGCTGTCCGCATAGTCGCGCTGTGGGTAGCGCAAGGCGCGGCCTCGGCTGTCTGAAATACGAGACTCTGTCAGCGGATGGGTGAGTAAAAATTCTGGCGGGCGACGTCCAAACCGGTTGGCCGCGAGCAGACGTTCATACATTCGCGCCTGAGCGCCCGGATCGAAGCCCGCATTGTAGAGGGTGTCCTGACCAATACGGTCAGCTTCTTGTTCATTGCTGCGGCTGAATCTTAGCTGCCGATCCATTGCAAGACCCTGCGCAGCTCCCAGCGCCGCTGCACCGTGTCCGCCATCTGAGGTCGCCATCACCAATACGCTGGCAAGCAGAGATGCGAGGTGACCAACGCGGCCGGCTTGTGCTTCATCGACACCTCTGGCGAAGTGCCTCTGGCTGACATGGGCGATTTCATGTCCCATGACAGAAGCAAACTCTGCCTCACTGTGAGCGTTCAGAAACAGACCGGTATTTACTCCGATAATGCCTCCGGGCGCGGCAAACGCATTGATCTCCTCACTGTCGATGATCACAAATGACAGGCGGCGGTCCGTCAGCTGACTTCGAGCGGCCAGCCGATAGGAGATGCTTTCGAGGTAGGTGTTAAGCAGTGCGTCAGGTATCGTCGGTGCGCCACGTCGCAACCGGCTCAGGAACTGCTGCCCCATCACATATTCCTGATCCAGAGACACCGTCCCTGAAATGCGATCACCGAGGCGTGGCAGTTCGGGCTGCGCCAGACAGACGGCCGCACCAAAGTAAAGGTAAATGCCTAGAGAATTTAATGAGAAAGTACGGTACGACATTCAGTGTCATCTATGTCCAGGATGGGTCGAGGTTATCATAAATAATGCAGTTGTATGAGTGACTTATCGATAAATTAGCTGAGTTTGTCATGGTCAGCCGGCCCCAACGCTTGATACCATAGCCTGCATGAAAGAAGTACACCAAGAATTAGACGTCACCGGCCTGTCGTGCCCGATGCCGCTGCTGAAAGCGAAGCTGGCGTTAAATGAATTGGCACCCTTGCAGATATTAAAGGTTGTGGCAACGGATCCTGCGTCCGAAAAGGACTTCTCGCTTTTTGTTGAGCGCAGCGATCATCAAATTCTTGAGTTTCAGAATGATGAAGGTGTCTACACTTTCTGGATTCAACGGGGCTGATTTAGCCGGGCAATTATCTGTCGCCTATGAAGAAACTTCTTAACGACTTCTTTGATCGATATTTTCACGACGAAGAATCCCTCATCCTTCTTATCCTGTTGGCCGTTGGCTTTATCCTGCTGGTGCTGATCGGAGAGATTCTAGCGCCTCTCATTGCCGCAATTGTCATAGCCTATCTGATGCAGGGTCTGGTGAATCTGTTGCTGCGCCATGGTGCTTCTGCGCGTCTGGCTTTCTTTTTTGTTTATACGTTGTTTATCAGCCTCTTCGCGGTCATGTTGCTGTATCTCTTGCCAAGAGCATGGGACCAACTGAGGCTGCTGGCAAACGAAATACCCAAGCTTCTGCGTGACTGGCAGGCTACATTGGTATCGCTGCCTCAGAATTACCCCACGCTATTTTCTGAAAATCAGGTCGAGACGTTCATCGATGGTCTTGGTGGTGAGGTAGGTGGCTTTGGCCAGAGAATCCTCGAATATTCACTGGCAAGTCTGCCGAACGTGTTTGGCTGGGTGATTTTCCTGGTACTGGTGCCCATTCTGGTGTTTTTCGTCATGAAAGACAAAGAGGATTTGGTGCTTTGGGCGGGCAATTTTCTGCCACGTAACCGTCCGCTGATGATTCGGATCTGGAAGGAGATGGATGAGCAGATCTCCAACTATATTCGCGGCAAGTTCATCGAGGTATCAATTGCGGGAGGAGCCGCTTATCTGCTCTTCATCGTGCTCGGCATGAACTACGCGCTGCTGTTGTCCGTGCTCATCGGGTTGTCCGTCATCGTGCCTTACATTGGCGCGACTGTGGTCACGGTTCCGGTTGCAGCAGTCGCTTATGTTCAATGGGGAATCGGCAGTGAATTCTACACGGTAATGATCGCTTATCTGATCCTGCAAATCTTGGATGGGAATGTTTTGGTTCCGGTGATTTTTTCTGAAGCAAATGACCTGCATCCGGTTGCGATCATCGCGGCGGTTCTGGTCTTCGGCGGTATCTGGGGGCTGGCAGGGGTATTTTTCGCCATCCCGCTGGCAACCTTCATCAAGGCCATCATTAACGCGTGGCCGAGTCGGGTACAGGCGAAGACGCCGGACTTGAACGAATGACTGCGTTTCGGCGCCTGTGATAGAATCTGCGCTCCCTCTGTTACATTTCCCCAGGCTCAGCATCCATTGAAAACGCGAATTCAGGGTAGTTTAGTTGCGATCGTGACGCCGATGACAGAGCCTGGCGCGGTTGATCTGCGCGCGCTCGAGCGCTTGCTTGACTGGCACATCGAATCCGGTACCAATGCAATCGTCGTAGTCGGTACAACCGGTGAATCTGCCACGTTAAGTCCTGCGGAGCACTGCGAGCTGGTCGGCCATAGTGTGTCCTACGTGAATCATCGGATACCGGTAATTGCGGGAACGGGCTCTAACAACACCCATGAGGCACTCGAATTTACCTTGAATGCGGCGAAGTCCGGTGCCGACGCAGCGCTGCTGGTGACTCCCTACTACACCAGACCGTCACAAGAAGGGCTCTATCAACACTTTAAAGTGATTGCCGAATCAGTCGACATACCGCAAATTCTCTACAATGTGCCGGGCCGGACTGCTTGCGATCTCTCCTTAGAAACAATCGGGCGTCTGACTGAGTTCGACAACATTATAGGCATTAAAGATGCTACGGGGGACCTGCAAACGGGACTCAAGCTGATCGAGGCTTACGGAGACAGACTGACGGTATACAGTGGCGAGGACGGGCTGTCCCGGGAGCTTATTCTTGCCGGGGCAGACGGCACGATTTCGGTCACTGCCAATGTGGTTCCGTTGTTGATGAGCCAAATGTGTGCTGCTGCCTTAGCTGGAGACCGGACGGAAGCAGAGCGGCTTGCCGGCACTCTGACTGCGCTGCATGAAACGCTGTTTTTGGAAGGAAACCCGGTGCCGGTGAAGTGGGCTCTGGCGAAAATGGGCCTGATATCCCCCGCGCTGAGGCTGCCATTGGTGGAACTCAGTGTGAGATATCATGTCCAAGTTAGCAACGCTCTGGCTGCTGCCGGAATAGAAATCGATCTTGACATTTGAATTGATGCTACAGACGTAGGTTTTGGGAATGAAACTGTTTAGCGCTTATCTGAAGGGACCGTTGCTTCTGCTGAGTTCGGCTTTGTTCCTGAGTTCGTGCGGACTCATTGGTGGTGATAGCGCTTGGTTCGGCGGGGAAAACGGCCTGTTTGCTGACGAAGGTGGATATCAGGCGGCGCAGGTAATTCCGGATATGCGGATACCCGCAGAATTAGACAGTTACACAATTGATCAGCTTTATGTGATCCCGGAGCCTTATTCCGCAGACGCGGAAGCCTTCGAAGAAATCCCGCTGCCCAGACCCATCGAGGAGCGCCGTCGTGAAGGCGTCGTCATCCAGAGTTTGTCTGGTGTGCGTTGGATTCTCATTGATGCGACACCAGGGCAGGTGTGGCCACTGATCAGGGATTACTGGACAGAGCTTCAGATTGCTCTCGACTATGAAAATCCGAGTGCAGGCATACTGGAGACTTCCTGGGTGGAAATCGGACTGGATCAGGAAAACCGCCACAAGTACCAGATTCGGATTGAGCCCGGGTTGCATTCGGGGTATTCCGAAATATACGTCACCCATTTACAGAATCTTCGTGAGGATCCGGTACCGATGGTCGTAGCCTGGCCGGAAGAGTCTTCCTCATTGGATCTGGAACAGGACATGTTGCGTTCGGTGTCTCAGTTCCTGGCTGATCGGAATGACATTTACCAGGCGTCTTCCGCCAGCTTACTGGCCGGCACCATTCAGGCTGAAAGCAAGGCGAACATCGTTACTGGTAGCGCGGGCGATCCGATTTTGGAGTTGAAGCTGGACTACAACAGAGCATGGGTTCAGGTGCGCCAGGCTCTGCAAAGCGCCGAGATTGATATCCTCGATGAGAACCGTGATCAGTCTGTGATTAACGTCAGATTTGCCGGCGCAGCTGATGAGGTCGACCCTCCCGGCTGGTTCGGCAGATTATTGGGCCGTGGGGAGGGAATCGAGCCGAATGAAGCCCAGGATTTCAGTGTCCGTATTCTTGAGACGGGTGCCGTAGTGAATGTCATCACTGAAGCCCTTGTCAGCAATCCTGAATCGGGAGAACTGAACCAAGAACTGCTGCAAGTTATTAATGATAATTTATCCTGACCAGCCCACCGTCCTGCACCTTCTGTCCCGGACCGTCCCTTGTGAATGAAACGCTTCTCCCACTGCTTGTCTTTGTCCCGGTGGTTGTCGCGCTCGCTCTGGTCATCTGTGTGTTTCTCCTGTTTGCGAAACTGAATCAATCCCGAATCGAACAGACCGCTGCCATAGAAAAACTCAATTCCAAGGAAATGGAGTTAGCGCTGTCTCATGCCGAGCTCGCTGGGCTGAAAGAGGCACTTGCAACAAGCCAGTCACATTTGACGAAATCGAAAGAGGAACTGGCGGGCTTGCACGCCCGTTCAGAGCTGGAACGAGATCAATTCGAAGAAAAGCTCGCGTTTATCGAGAGTTCGAAAGAGCAGCTCGGAGAGTCATTTAAGAATATGGCTAATGACCTGCTGGAGGCAAAAAGTAAAAGCCTTAGCCAGAGCAGTAAGGAAAATATTGCGGCGCTGCTGTCGCCGCTTCATGAAAAAATAACGCAATTTGAAAAGCGTGTCGAAGAAACATACGACAAGGAATCCAAAGAGCGCTTTTCCCTGGTCCGGGAAATTAAGGCTCTACAGGATCTGAATAACAAGATCAGTGAAGATGCGATCAATCTCACCAATGCTCTGAAATCCGATAACAAAGCGCAGGGCACGTGGGGTGAGTTTGTGCTGGAATCGATTCTTGAAAAGTCTGGCCTTACGAAAGGGCGTGAATATGAAGTACAGGTTGCACTGAAGGGGGAAGACGGAAGTAAATCTCAGCCGGATGTTATCGTTCATTTGCCGGAGTCCCGCGATATCGTGATTGATTCGAAAGTGTCGCTCAAAGCCTGGGATGCTTTCTGTTCAAGTGAGCAGGGGGCTGACAAGGATGCGCTGTTAAAGCAGCACATTACGTCGATCCGGCAGCACGTTAAAACACTGTCAGCTAAGGATTATCAAAACCTCTCTGGGATAAATTCGCTGGACTATGTGTTTCTGTTTATGCCCGTTGAGGCTGCTTACAGTGCAGCAGTGCAGGTGGACCGCGATCTGTTCCAGTATGCTTTCGAGAGAAATATTATTTTTGTTGTGCCCTCAACGCTGCTGACTACGCTCAGGACTGTACAGAATCTTTGGCGGCTGGCGCAGCAGAATCAGAATGCCAACGAAATTGCTGACCGTGCGGGTGCGCTCTACGACAAGTTCGTGGCCTTCGTTGAGGATCTTGAAGAAGTGGGCGGGCGCATTGACGCGACACGAAAAAGTTTTGAGAAAGCGAAAAATAAACTGATTTCGGGTCGCGGTAATCTGGTCAGACGGGCGGAGGCGCTCAGGCAACTTGGGGCGAAGACAAGCAAGAAGCAAAGTGCCAAGCTTATTGATGTGGCAGATGATGTTGGTGAGACTGAGGCGGCACCTCAGCCTGAACAAGGTATCGAAGGGAGTGTTGAAGATGATACGCGCCACTGAGTGCCGTGCAGCTGGTGCCGCTTTTACCGAGCCAGTTTGCAGTTTTCTGTGCTGTGAAACACCGGACGAATGGTTGGCAGAAGCGCTGAATCATCCTGAAGAGCTGTTGATTGACCATGCTAACTGCGAAAAGAAAGCAGCCGCTACCGCGATGAAGCTGATGTACCGCTACACAGACAATGCTACGTTGCTGGCAAAAATGTCTCAGTTGGCCAGAGAAGAGCTCCTCCATTTTCAGCAAGTGGTTGAGCTCATGAGGGAGCGGGGCATCAAGTATACGCAGATTACACCGTCTCGTTATGCGGCCGGATTGCGTCAACACATCTCTCATTCAGAATCTCTGGCGCTGGTCGATACTCTCCTGATCGGAGCCTATATCGAAGCGCGCTCCTGTGAACGATTCGAGATGTTAGCGCAAGTGCTTGACCCGGAGTTAAGCAAGTTTTATCGCAATCTGCTGCGCTCGGAGGCGAGACACTTTCAGGATTATCTGATGCTTGCCTATGAGACCGGTCACGCCGAAGTGGATGCGAGGCTGGAGTTTTTCGGAGAAGTGGAGAAAAACCTCATTCTCGCTCCGGATGAGACGTTTCGCTTCCACAGCGGAACGCCACTGGCCTCAGCTCTGGGGTGAGCAGCGATTAGGCAGGCTGAATGTGCGCTCAAGCTTCTGCTGGAGCAATCGCAACTGCGTGCAGGGTATTGCGCCATTTCCCTCAAGTAAAACGGATGTCAGACTGGGCAGGTTAAATAACGGGCCGATTTCGGCGATCTGATTGTTTGCCAAATTGATTCCGCTCAGCTCCGGCAGAGCCTCCAGCGGTGTGATGTTCGTAATCTGATTTCCGCTGACATCGAGGAATCGCAGCCGGGAAAGAAGGCCGATGTTGTCCAGAGTTTGTATTTCAGAATTGGCGCAAGAGAGCGCCGTGATCTCTGAGGGGTTTGAGAGATTCTGCTGTCTGAGTGCAAGGTTAATGCATCCCTGCAGGTCTGCATCGAGTGTTTCATTTTCCAGCAACCGCTCCCGAGGGTCGTACACTGCGCGATTGTTGATGGAGATAGCTAACGGTTGGGAGCAGGCGGTCAAAAACGCCAGCAATGCCGTGGCGATGGTGAGGCCAGAGGGGATTGCCGTTCTGTTGGAATTGCTCGGGGAGATCAAGTCAGTGCCTTTGTGGAAATTTTCACGCTTCTCGGGTAGCATCGCGGACTTGCAGCTGAAGGCTGGATATCGCGCTGGTCTGTGGTAATTGTCCGATGAATTGAAGGAAATTGGTATGAAAACATACACTGTGACAGCGAAGGCAATGCTATTGCTAGTGACACTTGGGGCTATGATGGCTGTGTCAGCTCAGTCAGAGATTGATCTGGAGGATGCTGACAATCAGGTGGGATATTCCATCGGGGTGAATATTGGTATGAACCTGATGGAGCAGGGTATTACGGCAAATGTGCAGGTCGACGCTTTCATGGCCGGCCTGAGTGATGCACTCGGCGACACTGTACAACTGGATGAGGCAGCAATGATGGCTGCAATCCAGTCATTTGTGCAGCAGCAGCAGGAGCAAGCGCAGTCTGCACTGGCCGATAATCTGGCCGCCAGCGAAGCATTTTTGGCTGAAAATGGCCAGCAAGATGGCGTTGTTACTTTGCCTTCAGGTCTGCAATATCAGGTCTTGGCGTCTGGCGATGGTGAATCGCCCACCACCACTGATTCGGTGTTAGCGCATTACCATGGCACCCTGACTGATGGTACTGTTTTTGACAGCTCTGTTGACCGGGGAGAGCCGGCGACTTTTGGTGTTTCTCAGGTTATCGCCGGTTGGACTGAAGCTTTGCAACTTATGAAGGTGGGAGACAAGTGGCGCTTGTTCATCCCGCCGGGCCTTGCTTATGGTGAGGCATCCCCAACACCGGCTATCCCGCCTAATTCGGCACTTATCTTTGACGTTGAACTGCTGGAAATTCGGTAGAATCGGCAAATCCTGCTGGTCCTATGAGTCAGAAACGTTTTAACACAGAACTGCTGGATTTTCTGGAGCGCTCGCCGACCGCTTTTCACGCGGTAGCGGCGCTCAAATCCATGCTGCTTGATGCCGGCTTCACTGCGCTTTCTGAAGAAGAGCAATGGCACTTAGTTGACGGCCACAAGTATTTCGTCACGAGAAATGATTCAGCGCTTATTGCGTTCCGTCACAATGCGCAGTCGCTGCTCAGCGAAGGCCTGCGTCTGACAGGCGCCCATACAGATTCCCCCAGTCTCAAGGTCAAGCCCAACCCGGAAATCACGCGGCAGGGTTATATGCAGTTGGGGGTGGAGGTCTACGGTGGGGCTCTGTTTGCGCCGTGGTTCGATCGGGATCTGTCCTTGGCTGGCAGAGTCAATTACAAATCCCGCCGGGGAGAATTGCGCTCAGCTTTGATCGATTTCTCTGATCCGATCGCTGTGATTCCAAGTCTGGCGATACATCTGAACCGCGGAGTTCACGACTCTCGCAGCATTAATGCCCAGAAGGAGCTCGTGCCGCTGCTGTCGCAGCTTGGAGAAGAAGAGGGGTTTGACTTCAATGAACTGCTGCTTCAGCAAGCCAAGAAACAGCCCGCGCATCGATCTGCGCAAGAAGTTCTGGCTCACGAACTGTATTTTTATGACACTCAGGCCCCGTCTTTGATTGGTCTGAAGAAAGAATTCATTGCCTCGGCCCGGCTCGACAATTTACTGAGCTGCTTTCTTGCGTGCCGGGCATTGGTTTCCTGTAAAAACACTCATGCCTCACTGCTTGTCTGTAACGACCATGAGGAAGTGGGAAGCGCCACGAGCTCCGGGGCCCAGGGGCCGTTCCTTAAATCGGTCCTCGAGAGGTTGAGTCATTGCTGTGGTGATGAGCCTAACCTATTGAGCAGAATTGTCGCGAAGTCCTCTCTGATTTCAATCGACAATGCCCATGGTGTGCATCCAAACTACCTTGAAAGGCATGATGACAAACACAGACCGGTGCTGAATGCGGGGCCTGTCATTAAGCTCAATGCGAATCAGCGCTATGCCAGTAACAGTCATTCCGTCGCTTTGTTTAAGTCGATTTGCGATACCGTAAAGGTGCCACACCAGTCGTTTGTTATGCGAAATGACATGGCCTGCGGTAGCACCATTGGCCCCATCACCTCCGCTGAAACAGGCATCAATACGATAGATGTCGGAGTGCCGACGTTTGCCATGCACTCAATTCGTGAACTCGCCGGTGCACAAGATGCTTACGATCTGTGTAAGGTAATCAACTCTTTCTATTCTCGCTAGGGTGTGCCCTGGCTTTCTTCTGAGCTCTGCGCTCAAATCTGTTGGGGTCAAGCAGAAGTCGCTGTTCTTCAGTCAGCGGAAGAGTCTCGCCGCAAATGTCCGCGGCGATCAGTTCGGCGGCAAAGGGGCAGGTAGCGAGCCCTGTCGAGCCGTGTGCGCTGGAAATGAAAATTGGATGGTTGCTTGCTGAATCAGGCGCCGGCTCCGGATACCGGCCGATTAATGGCATTCGGTCGGAAGTGTTGGCTCTCTCGCGCTGGTAATGATTGAGAGCTCTGAGTGGGGGGTTCGAACTCAACTGGAGCATCTGTGCAATAGCGGCCAAATTTTCTTGATCGGCGGCCCTTGCGTCACTCGCTGCTGCTCGGCAGCGCTGGTAAGTGGCCGAAATTAGCTGTGTATTTTCTCTGACGGGAAACAGTGACCGTGATCCTGTGACGATGTGCCTGTGTTTGTCGGTTTCATTAGAGCTGCTTACGGCAGTGCTGATCCCGGTTGTAAATTCGAGCTTCGCTGCATTGAGAATAGACAGTTTGTCCAGCGCTTGCGGACTGGCAATGATCAGTGCATCTGCCGATTCTGACAGGTGCTCTTTGTTGGTCTGCACGCGCCAGCCCTGCTGTTCTGCTTTGAACGTTGGTTCGGCAGTATTGAAACGGGTGCTGATGTCCGGATCAGAGCACAGGGCCTGACATAACTTGATTGGATCGACCCAGCCGCCCAGAGGGAAACGCAGAGTGCCATCTTTCGCTGCGTGAAACAGCGCAGTCCCATAGACACGTGTGAGGCGCTCTGCGTTTAAAGGTTTACGTTTGTTCATCGCCGTGGGGGATTGGGTGATCTGAGTGCCATGCCAGTCGATTTTCCCTTCCAACGCCAGCCTGATCAGCCAGCGATGGGTAAAAAGATAGGCCTGCAGATAGATTTGTGCGGCCGCACTGGCAGTGTTGAAAAGGCGAAGCCTGAGTGCAAGCTGCGGGATGCCGCTGCCGCCCGCTCCGAAACCGGCAGCAGGGTCGATGATGGTCACCTGCCACCCTCTGCCAGCCAGTGCGTGTGCGACAGTGCAGCCGGCCAGGCCTGCTCCCATGACGAGGGCTTTCCGACGCTCGCCTGGGCCCTTTAAAGGGTGCTGCGGGCCGCTCTGGTTATCCGTTTTCTTTTTGGAGACAAGCATATGACGCTTTTGCCCCCACCCTCTGACTTTTTCCACAGGGAAACCCGC
Organism: uncultured Pseudohongiella sp.; assembly: GCA_902597095.1. Lineage (GTDB taxonomy): Bacteria > Pseudomonadota > Gammaproteobacteria > Pseudomonadales > Pseudohongiellaceae > UBA9145. Next base: position 22,919 of record CACJWK010000026.1, on the reverse strand, counting down.
TTCGCTGAGATTGCGACGCACGTGACCTGCACTGGTGTAGGTTGCGACCGTGGTTGCTGGTGTTGAATGCTCGGCCAGCAGTGAGAATAATTCGGGCTGCCATAATTGTGGATTGCGGCGCGGGCTGAATCCGTCGAGAAACCAGGCATTCATCGGAGGAGCGTGTTTGGCTCTCTGTCTGAGGGCTATGTTGGCGTCATCAACATGTAAATCGAGGATTACTGATTTGTCGTGAATGAGCCTGTGCACCCCAATCAGCAGACACTGCCACTGATTAAGCAGTCTCTTGGCGTATGGCTGCAGGGCCTCAAAGTCAGGACCAGTTTGTCGCAACCAGTTCTTATGGATTGCTTCCATAGGACCAGCGCTGAGCGGAAACGCTTCAAAGCCGGCATAATGGAGACCGCGCCAGCCGGGGTTTTTGTCTTCTGTTTCGGCCCAGAGTTTCCAGGTAAGAAGAAAGTTCAGGCCAGTGCCAAAACCTAATTCTCCAATATAGAAATGGCCAGGTGTCTCAGGAGCCTCCCGCCAGCGCTTCTGAAGCTGATTCCCATTGAGAAAAACATGCTCGCTCTCGCCGATGGGATCAAGCGTGCTTGCGTAAATGTCACCGAACCTTTCGGACCTGAGTTCCTGGCCTGAGTCGAATTCAGCCAAAGGATCTTCTGGTTTTAGGCTTTGCCTCTTATGGGTGTCAGGGGGTGTCATGACTGTAAACAAGTGCCAAGGATTCATATTCCGATCAGGCTTAATCGAAATTCGCCTGACAGTTTAAAAGGTGACCATGATACTGGGATTTCGCCCTGCTCGCTTGACTCAACGATCCGTTGGTCGCTGGTGTCGGGGATAGTTTCAGGTAAAATGCGCGGTTTCGATAGGTTTAGGGGTGCCAGAGTGGAGATCAACAATCAGCTTGCCAGTTTGAAGGAAATCGCAATGCGAACCGGTAGTCTAAGGGGGTATCTTTGACTACGAACTGAAGAAAGACCGTCTTGCAGAAGTCGAACTAGAACTGAGCGAAGCATCGGTTTGGGAACGTCCTGATTACGCGCAGGCGTTGGGCAAAGAGAAGGCTGAGTTGGATCTTATGGTCAGCACAATCGATCAACTTTACTTAGGAATCTCCGACACCGAAGAGCTTTTTCTCCTTGCTCAGGAAGAGTCGGATGACGACCTTCTGCAGGAGGCTGAATCTGATTTAGTGAAGCTAGAGCAATCCCTGGCAGAACTTGAGTTCCGCAGAATGTTCTCGGGTTCGATGGACAGTGCGAATGCTTACCTCGATATTCAGGCGGGTTCAGGGGGGACGGAAGCGCAGGACTGGGCAGAGATGCTCCTGCGCATGTATTTACGCTGGAGCGAAGGGAAAGGCTTTAAAGCTGAGCTCGTCGAGGTTTCCGGGGGAGAGGTCGCCGGTATTAAGAGTGCGACCCTGCACATTCAGGGAGAGTTTGCGTTCGGATGGCTGCGTACCGAAACCGGCGTGCACCGTCTGGTTAGGAAATCACCTTTTGATTCCGGGAACCGACGCCATACATCTTTCGCATCGGTCTTTCTTTCACCTGAGATAGCCGATGACATCGAGGTGGATTTAGATATGGGGGACGTTCGGGTCGATACCTATCGCTCGAGTGGCGCCGGTGGTCAGCATGTAAACAAAACCGACTCAGCGGTGAGGTTAACGCACGAACCGAGCGGGATTGTGGTGCAGTGTCAGAATCAGCGCTCACAGCACAAAAACAAAGATATGGCTATCAAGCAGCTGAAAGCCAAACTCTACGAACTCGAAGAGATTAAGCGTAAAGAAGAAATGCAGTCGATTGAAGAATCCAAGGCAGACATCGGCTGGGGAAGTCAGATTCGCTCCTATGTCCTTGACGCTTCCAGGATAAAGGATCTGAGAACGAATATTGAGGTCGCCAACACGGGTGCAGTGTTAGATGGTGATTTGGATAAATTTATCGAAGCCAGTCTGAAAATGGGGCTTTGAGCGTAATGGACAGTACAATGACAGACACAGATCAGACGAATCAGGCCCCGGAAGATGAGAACAAGCTGATCGCGCAGCGGCGTGAGAAGCTTCATCAGATACGGCAGCTGCGAGAAGCATTCCCTAATGACTTCGATCGAACAGATCTGTCTGAAAACATACATCGCGAATTCGGGGACAAAGATGCGCAGGAATTGCGGGCTGCCGCCCGGCGAGTGTCTGTGGCGGGACGGATCATCCGGACGAGAGGCCCATTTGTTGTTCTGCAGGATGGGTATGGCCAGATGCAGTTATACATGAACAACAAGACTTTTGATGAGGTGCAGGCGGCCGACCTGAAAGCGCTAGACCTTGGTGACATCGTCGGTGCTGAGGGTGAGCTTTTCAAGACGCAGAAAGGGGAGTTGACGGTGCGCGTGTCAGGGTTTCGGCTGCTGACTAAGGCGCTACGGCCGCTACCCGATAAGCATAAGGGATTAAGTGACACAGAAACTCGATATCGTCAGCGCTATGTTGATCTCATTGCTAACGATGTGTCACGACAAATTTTTACCACCCGTTCCAAGATCGTGAAATGCATTCGCGATTATTTCCATGACCGCGGTTTCATGGAGGTTGAAACTCCCATGATGCAGGTGATACCTGGAGGGGCAACGGCAAGGCCATTCATTACTCATCATAATGCACTAGATCAGAACATGTATCTGCGAGTCGCGCCTGAGCTTTTTCTGAAACGTCTGACTGTTGGCGGATATGAAAAAGTATTTGAGCTGAATCGGAATTTCCGGAATGAAGGCTTGTCGACGCGCCACAATCCGGAATTTACCATGCTTGAGTTCTATTGGGCTTATGCGCGCTATGATGACCTGATGGACCTGACGGAGGATTTGTTCCGTTCAATCGCCCATGGGGTGCTGGGCTCCTCTTCAGTGATTTATCAGGGCATGGAGCTCGATTTCGCTGTTCCTTTTGCGCGTTTGACGGTAAAAGAGGCCGTCAGCACCTATTGTCAGCTGGATGAATCTGTAGATCTGGACAATGTGAAACTGCTCATGGGAGAAGCCAGGCGGCTCGGAGTCTCATTTGACGAAAGCTGGCCCAAGGGGAAAATCCTGATGGAGATTTTTGAGCAGCAAGTTGAAGAGTTATTGGAGCAGCCCACTTTCATTACCGAGTATCCGATCGAGGTGTCGCCGCTGGCCCGCCGGAATGAAATTAATCCAGAAGTAACCGATCGCTTTGAATTGATTATTGGTGGCCGCGAGCTGGCGAATGGATTTTCTGAGCTCAATGATCCGGAGGACCAGGCGGCGCGGTTTCATGCGCAGGTTGCCCAAAAAGATGCCGGCGATCAGGAAGCCATGCACTTTGATGAGGATTATATTACCGCGCTTGAGTACGGTATGCCGCCAACCGCAGGTGAAGGGATAGGTATTGATCGACTGGTCATGTTATTTACCGATTCCGCCTCGATAAAGGATGTTTTGCTGTTTCCGCATATGCGCCCTCGGCAATATGAGCACTGAGGCAGTCGCTAAGAAGGGCCCCGTGGAGCTGGAAGCGTCCTGGCTGAGACTGTTGCGAGAAGAATTTGACAGTGACTACATGCGCCAGCTGCGGGTTTTTCTCGGGGAAGAAAAGCAGAGTGGTCAGCAAGTGTTTCCTCCGGGCAGCGACATGTTCAATGCTCTGAATAGCACCCCGTTTGACGATGTCAAGATCGTGATTCTCGGTCAGGATCCTTATCACGGTGAGGGGCAGGCCCACGGATTGTGTTTTTCGGTGAAGCCTGGAGTGCCTGTGCCTCCGTCCTTGCGTAACATTTATCGTGAACTGGAAACGGATGTGGGTTTTGATCCGCCGGGACATGGGTTTTTACAGGCCTGGGCACAACAGGGAGTTCTTCTGCTCAATTCAGTACTGACGGTACGGGCTAATCAGGCCGGCTCTCATCAGGGTAAAGGCTGGGAGCGCTTCACCGACCGGATCGTGGCCTTGCTGAGTCAGCACAAAGAGGCCCTGGTGTTTCTGCTCTGGGGAAGTTATGCCCAGAAAAAGGGTGCAATGGTTGATCGAAACCGTCATTTGGTGCTGCAGTCTGTTCACCCTTCGCCGCTCTCTGCCAGTAGAGGTTTTTTTGGGAACAGACACTTCTCGCAGGCGAATACTTATTTGCAGTCTCACGGGAAGCCAGCGGTTAACTGGCAATTGCCCCCGAAGACATTACAGTGGAAAACATTATGACTGATCACGCGCAGGTTGTTGTTGGAGCGAGCCACGCAGGGGTCTCGCTTGCTCTGCAGTTGAGAAAAGAGGGCTGGCAGGGCCCGATACAGCTGGTGGGTGCTGAATCACAATTGCCTTACCACCGGCCACCGTTGTCTAAGGACCTGCTCTCGGGGGCTAAAGCTCTCGATGGCATTCGTCTGCGGCCTGAGAAAGTGTATGCTGATAATAGTATTGAGTTGATTCTCGGTGCTGTTGCTACAAAGATCAACAGAGACGCACGGACAGTAGACCTGGACTGCGGGCGTACTCTGCTCTATGACAAGCTGGCGCTGTGCACCGGTGCCAGGGTCAGGGAGTTTCCCGGACGCCCTCGGTCCGACCGAATTCTCTACCTGAGGCATGCAGAAGATACGCTCCGGCTTCAGCGCCTAGCTAAGCCCGGCAGTCGGGCTGTCATTATCGGGGGAGGATATATTGGCCTCGAGGCGGCTGCCGTGTTGCAAAAGCTGGGCCTGGAAATCACGGTGCTTGAGATGGCTGATCGGGTTCTTGAGCGAGTTACCAGCGAAACGCTGTCTTCATACCTCACGACACTGCATGCCATGCACGGTGTCTCCATAAAAACCGGGTGTTCTGTAACCTGTATCACTGGTGGCGGGGATGAAACACAAGCCCTGAGCGTTGAGTGTGGAGACGGCGAGCATTACACCGCGGATCTCATTCTTATCGGCATAGGCGTGCTGCCTGAAACGAGTCTGGCAGAGTCCGCAGGTCTGGAGACAGACGACGGGATTTTGGTCAGTGAGACAGGTATGACGAGCGATTCCGATATTTTTGCCGCTGGCGACTGCACCCGTCATCCGAACCGTTTTAGCGGAGGTTTAACACGCCTAGAGTCGGTGCAAAACGCCAACGATCAGGCCAGGGTTGTCGCCGGCAATATGCTGGGTAAGCAGTCGGTGTACGATTTGGTGCCCTGGTTCTGGTCAGATCAGTACGACATCAAGTTACAGATGGTGGGGATAAACTGCCATTATGACCGGACCCTTACCCGCGGAGATTCTGCAAGTCTGGAAAACGAGGGGTTTTGTGTCTTTTATCTGCGTGACGACAAGCTCATTGCGGCAGACTGCGTGGACAGACCGAAGGAGTTCATGGCCAGCAAGCAGCTGATCACTAAGGGCCTGACGCCCGAACTGAGCAGTCTGACTGATGAACAGGTGGAGCCCGCCAGCTGGTTAAAGTAAGTCTTGGGTGAGGCCTGCTAAAGCGTTAGCTCAGTCGCCCCGATAGATACGGCCAGAGGTGTAGGTTTCCCGTATTTCGACGGCAGATAGCTGTGGCAGTGCGGGCTACAACCGGTCCCAAATCCAGCGAGCCAGGTTTTCACTGGTGGGGTTTGCCAGGCCTTCAATCTCAACAAAGTAAAAGTGATCAAGGCGTTTGCGTACAGGACCGAAGGCGGCCTCAATCTCTGCAAAGTCCATGACCCAGCCAGTTTCGCTGCCCACTTCCCCGGCAACTGAAATGCGGGCGGCGAGGGAATGCCCGTGCAGGGGGGCGCACTTGTGCTCCGCTGACACGTTTGGCAGGCGGTGAGCCGCTTCAAACGTGAATGCCTTAAAGATCTCCTTAGCTTGAATCCTAACTGACGGCGGTAAAACAGCAGCGAATTTTACAAGTCAGCAGATACTAAGTACAGGGTCCTTCCTTTATACCGGTCAACCCTTTCTGTTTGTACTGACAATGACATGATGTCAAAGCGTACACGCTTCTGTGAGGCGTGCAGTTTTATTGACATGGAGGGTTAAGTCGGTACAATTCGCTGTCTCCTGTGACGGGTGGTTAGCTCAGCTGGGAGAGCATCGCCCTTACAAGGCGAGGGTCGCAGGTTCGATCCCTGCACCACCCACCAATCGCAACCGTTGATCGGATGCATGTCGCGGACCGGTAGTTCAGCTGGTTAGAATGCCGGCCTGTCACGCCGGAGGTCGCGGGTTCGAGTCCCGTCCGGTCCGCCATTTTACATCAGAACATTTCTCCAGGTGGGCCGCACCTGTGAATAATGCGCAGCCCCGTCTTCAGCGACTCCACACCTTGCCTGGCGCGGCTACCATTTCTGTGCTTCGCCTTGATGAAATCGATCCCTACGTCACCGGGAACAAAGGCTTTAAGCTCAAGCACAATCTTTTAAAAATGCAAGCTGAAGGTCACGCTCGTCTGCTGACGTTCGGTGGTGCGTACTCAAATCACCTGGTGGCTGTCGCGGCTGCAGGCCAACGTCTCGGTATCGAAACCATCGGGGTAGTGCGCGGCGAGTTGATTAAACCTTTAAATCCAAGGCTGAATTTCGCGTTGCGCTGCGGTATGCGCCTGCATGCAATGACCCGAGCGGACTATCAGCGCAAGGAATCCGAACAGATCCTGTCTGGGTTGCGCGCAACCTATGGCGAGTTCTACTGCATCCCGGAGGGCGGAAGTAATGCACTCGGCGTGAGAGGATGTGAGGAAATCACAGACTTTCTGAGGTGGGGAAGCTCGGCTGAAAAACGCGTGGTCGGCCTGGCCTGCGGAACTGGCACGACTATGGCCGGCCTGATCAGGGGGCTTACAATGCAGAGTGCTACGGGCATAGAGGTGGTCGGAATTTCCGTCATCAATGCGCCAGGCGTGATGGAAGACGCCGTGTCCTCCTGGCTCGACAATGACGCGGATTCCTGCTGCATTCGATGGCGGACGATTGATGACTGCCATTTTGGTGGCTATGCCAAAACCAGCCCAGAGCTTCGCGATTTTGTTGCTGCTTATTCGAGCCTTCACGATATGCCGCTTGAATCGGTGTACACGGGGAAGCTGTTCTGGTGGCTGAATCGGGAGCTGCAATCAGGACAGCTTCAAGAGGATACAGAAGTCATCCTGATTCATTCTGGTGGGTTGTTTCCTGAAGAAAAGCCCTGACTGCTTGGACCGCTGTCAATCGATTGATTTTTGGTGAGTCCGCAACGTGGACAGGTCTCAAGCTGGGAGGGCGGGGCCTGAGCGGCTGCTGAACATGCTATAATCGGGGGGTATCCGGTAGACGTACTATAAGCTATGAGTGAATTTAATAAAGTTGCCATAGTCGGAAGGCCTGGTCATAAGGGGGTGGCGGAAACCTGTGTGCGGCTATTCAGATTTTTGTCCGGTTATGGCGTGACCGTCATTACGGATGCCACGACAGCCGGGTTTGCGGTCGCTCCCGACTGTAAAATTGTAGAGAAAGAGACGCTGTCAGCGGATTGCGATCTGGTCATCGTCGTCGGTGGCGACGGCAGTATGCTCAAGATGGCCAAGTTTGTCGTGCCGGATGACGTTCCGGTAATAGGCATTAATCGTGGCAAACTGGGATTTCTAACCGATGTGCTACCTGATGAACTGGAGGAGCAGTTATCTGCGGTTCTGGCCGGTGACTACACGGTTGAGAAGCGCTTTTTGCTTGATGTTGCCTGCTTAAAAAACGGCCAGCGGCATGCGCTCGGGTCTGCCTTGAATGATGTGGTTCTGCATCCCGGACAGGCTGCTCAGATGATCGAATTTGAGCTGTTTGTCGATGACCGTTTTGTGTATTCACAGGAATCTGACGGCTTGATTGCTGCGACGCCTACGGGCTCAACTGCGTATGCTCTGTCGGCGGGCGGGCCTATCATGCATCCAGACCTCAACGCTATTGTTCTGGTGCCCATGTACCCCCATTCACTTAGTTCGCGCCCTGTCGTGATTGATGGCGACAGTGAAATTAAGCTGGTAGTGGCAAATCGCACGTCGCACTTCCCGCTGTTGAGTTGTGACGGCGAGGTCTGTCATACGGCTCAAGCAGATACGGAAATTCTCATGACGAAAAAGCAATCTCCGTTGCGCTTAATTCATCCACTGCGTCACACGTTTTATCAGGCCTGTCGGAGTAAATTAGGTTGGGGCAGCAGGCTGGCTAACTCAGATGATTAGAGCTGTTAGTGTGGATATCGCGCTCAACCTGTCGCAGTTCAGCCGACGATTGACGGTTGCGGGAATCGCGCATCGGGTTGTTGAGGAATCAGGGCAGCAAACCATTTGGGTGCACTCCGAGGATGACGAGCAAGCGGTTAAGCAACAATTGGCACACTGGCTTAAATCCCCGCTCCACCACTCTGAAGCAGGAGAGCGTGTCGCTGAAAGCTCGGTGACATCAGCTTCGGATCAATTGCTAAGAATCGGTCGTCTGGCTTATTTTTCGTTCCGACGCTGCCCACTGACCTGGGTGCTGATGATCGCTTGTATCGGGGTCGCGTTGGTCAGCGGTATGGGCACTAATACGGCCAGCGTACGCTACCTGTTTTTTCCTTTGCTGCCGAACGCTAGCCTGCTCGGGCTTCTGGCAGAGATCGATAATCTCAGTCTTTTGCTGAGAACGTTGACGCCGATGCTGCTGCATTTTGGAGAGCTGCACCTGATCTTTAATCTGTTGTGGCTCTGGTATTTTGGCCGTCAGCTGGAAAGCAGAATTCCTTGGTGGTCTTTTGCCTTGCTGGTCGCTGCCACGGCATTTGTTGGGAATACAGCTCAGTACTGGCAGTTGGGTTACAACAATTTCGGAGGCATGTCCGGGGTGATCTACGGTCTGGTCGGCTTCGTCTGGACCCTCTCCAATTGCCTGCCTAATTCGGGCCTGTTGATTTCGACCAAAATGTTTGTCGCTTTTGTCTTGGGGCTTGTGCTTATGGAGATTTTTGCGTCGTCTTCAATCGCTACCGCCGCTCATATAGGCGGCTTGCTTTCGGGTTTGCTATTGGGGGGCATTTTTGCGGTTTACTATCGCTTTTTCCGAAGAGCAGATCTGCTGGGCAGGCCAATCACGGCCGGTGAGAAAGATCGTGACGCTTGAGCAGGCTTTATTCGATTTGCTGGATACCCCGCCGGATACAATCGAGGAGCTCATATGCAGAATGTCTCCGGAAATTTATGAAAGGCTTAAAGAGGCAGTATCTCTTGGTCGCTTCAATGAGCAGGAGCGAATGGGTAAAGAGCAGCTGGGTCAGTGCATGCAATTGCTTATTCTGTATGAGGCGCATCATCTGGAGAGTCATGAACGCACAGGATCTCCCTTGCAGGCAGATTGCCAAAGCGAGAGGGCCGATTGGCAAACTATCAGGCTCATGAAGGCCCCGCAGGAGAATAAGCATTGAACGTCATCGCCCGCGGAATTGTTCGAAAAATGCGCAGCCGGCTTGGCCAGCCCGTCTCATACAGTGCTCGGCTCGGTGACAATGAAATTGCGTTGAACCCATTAATCGATCAGCAGCTGAAGCTTATTTTCAGCGGTGGCATTTACTGTATTCACTGCAACCGAAAAACCAACAAAAGCTTCAATCAGGGGTACTGTTACCCTTGCTTTCAAAAACTCGCCGAGTGCGACTCCTGCATTATCCACCCGGAGCGCTGCCATTTAGAGCAGGGTACGTGCCGCGAGCCTGCCTGGGGTGAAAAATACTGCATGCAGGATCATATCGTTTATCTTGCAAATTCATCTGGCCTGAAAGTCGGAATTACCAGAGCGACTCAGGTTCCGATTCGTTGGATCGATCAGGGTGCTACTCAAGCGCTTGCCATTATGAGAGTCCGCAGCAGACTTCAGTCGGGAACCCTTGAAATGGCGTTCAAGCAACACGTGGCGGATAAGACCAACTGGCGCGACATGTTGAAAGGCAAAGCCGCTGAGCTTGATATGGCCGGCGAACGAGACAGGTTGCTGGCCGCCTGTGAGGAAGACATTAAAGAGCTAACGGATAGGTTCGGGTTTTTTGCCATGAGTGTTCTGAAGGGCATTGATCCTGTCAGTATTGACTATCCGGTACAGGCTTATCCGGAGAAGATCACTTCGCTGAATTTTGACAAAGAACCGGTGGTATCCGGAACTCTCAAAGGGATTAAAGGGCAATACCTGATTTTTGATTCTGGTGTGATCAACCTGCGTCGGTTTTCAGGTTATGAGGTGGAGTTACAGGCCTGAAGCTTGGCTTTCACGGCAATTAGACGGATTCAAGCAAGGAATAACATGAGACACGCGGACGCTAAAACCATTTATCTGAAAGATTATCAGGCGCCGGAATATGGCATTGACACAACCGTCCTGCATTTTGAGCTTTTTGAAGACTTTGCAGTCGTTGAATCCACCCTGGATATGTATAAATCGCCTGCTGCTCAGGAGTTAATACTGCACGGCAGGGATCTTGTTCTGGAAGAGTTGCGACTGAACGACAGGATACTGTCCGAAGATCAGTACACCCTGACTGATGACTCTTTGACTATTTTCGACCTGGACGCAATTCTGGGGGAGTACTCGGACACCTTCATGCTCTTCTGTCGCACTCGTATTGAGCCTCAGAATAACACTGCGCTTGAAGGCTTATACAAATCCGGCCGGATGTTCTGTACCCAATGCGAAGCGGAAGGATTCAGGCGAATCACCTATTACCTTGACCGGCCGGATGTAATGAGCCGATTTACGACAACGATTGTTGCTGACGCAGAGCGGTATCCTACGCTGTTGTCGAACGGGAACTGTGTCGCCCGCGGCACGCTTGAGGGAGAACCTTCCCGTCACTGGGTACGGTGGGTAGATCCGTTCAAAAAACCGAGTTATCTGTTCGCACTGGTTGCTGGGGCGCTGGACCACAAGAGTGACAAATTTACTACCTCAAGTGGGCGTGAGGTTACTTTGCAGATCTTCGTCGAGCAAAAAGATCTGGACAAAATTGACTACGCGATGGATTCGTTGAAGCGCGCTATGCGATGGGACGAGGAGGTCTATGGTCGTGAGTATGATCTGGATATCTTTATGATTGTTGCCGTTGACGACTTCAATATGGGTGCGATGGAGAATAAAGGTCTAAATATCTTCAATACCTCCTGTGTACTTGCCAATCCACTCACGCAATCCGATCAGGCATTTCAGCGTGTAGAGGCGGTGGTGGCCCATGAGTATTTTCATAATTGGTCCGGCAACCGAGTGACCTGCAGGGACTGGTTTCAGTTAAGTCTCAAGGAAGGGTTTACCGTTTTCAGAGACGCCGAGTTTTCTGCAGACATGGGGTCTCGCGCCGTAAAGCGCGTGGAGGATGTTTCGTTTTTGAGAACGGTGCAATTTGCTGAAGATGCCGGGCCGATGGCTCATTCGGTGAGACCTGATTCTTATTTGGAAATTTCCAATTTCTATACGGTCACCATCTATGAGAAGGGGGCGGAAGTGGTTCGCATGATCAGCCTGCTTACTGGCCCGGAGGCCTTTCGCAGGGGAAGTGATCTGTACTTTGCACGTCATGACGGCGAGGCTGTTACAACAGAAGATTTCGTTCGGGCGATGGAAGAAGCCTCATGTGTGGATTTGCAGCAGTTCAGACGCTGGTATTCTCAGGCCGGAACGCCGGTGTTAACCGTTACTGGTCGTTACTCCCAGTCTGACAAGACCTTTACTCTGCAAGTGAAACAGTCCTGCCCGGCCACACCTGGCCAACCTGAGAAACAGAATTTTCATATTCCGTTACGAATGGGTTTGCTAGATCAGCAAGGCAAACCTCTTGTGCTTTCAGGTGCAGGCCTTGCCGGCGATAAGACTGATGAGGTGCTGCACATAACCGACTCGGAACAGGAGTTTATTTTCACGGGAATAGAGCACGAACCGGTTCCCTCGCTGTTGAGAGGCTTCTCTGCGCCTGTTCGCCTGAATTATGCCTATTCCCAGCAGGGCCTGGCGTTGCTCATTTCGCATGATGAAGATGGCTTTAATCGATGGAATGCCTCTCAGGCGCTCGCCATGCGAGTTCTGCAGGCGCTGCAGTCGGGCGAGCCAGTCTCCGACTCCTCCCGGATGCTGCTTGTTGCCTATCGCGAGATTCTGTCTTCGGCATTGGCTGATGAAAAGCTTGACCGGGCCATGTTGGCGCACTTGCTCAGCCTGCCGCAGCTCAGTGCTCTGATAGAGCAGGCAGAAGTCGCGGACGTCCAATCGATATATCAAGCACGCGAATCGCTTCTGAGCTACCTCGCTTCTGAGCTTGCCGTTCAATTTGCCGACCTTTTTGAGACGGTGCCAGCCACGACAATTTACCGAGCAGACGCCGACTCTATCGCGAATCGGGCTCTGCGAAATCTTTGCCTGAGCTATCTGCTGCAGGGAGACGAGGCACGTTGGGCTGGCGTGGCTTACCAGCAATTTCAAACTGCGAACAACATGACAGATCAGCTTGCCGCTTTGCGGATGCTGGTTGCCGCCAAGCAAACAGAGTCTGAAAAATTGTCGAACCAGGCGCTGGAGGATTTTTATAAACGTTGGTGTGATGAACCGTTGGTGGTTGATCAGTGGCTCAGCGTCCAGGCAGTAGCGCAGAAGCCGGGAGCTCTTTCCGCAGTCAAGGCGCTGATTGATCATCCCGCCTTCGAATTCAAAAACCCAAACAAAGTACGCGCTCTGATTGGTGCCTTTGGCAGTCAGAACCATCTCGGTTTTCATGATGCTTCCGGGGCAGGCTATGAATTTTTGGCCGAGCAGGTCATAGCGCTGGATAGCATCAACCCGCAAATTGCCGCACGCCTGCTGACCCCGCTTACCAGGTGGAAAAAATTTGACGCCAACCGTCAGAGATTAATGCAGGCCGAGTTGCTCCGGATCAAATCGATCTCTAGCCTGTCGAAAGATGTTTATGAGGTGGTAGAAAAGAGCACGATCAACCTGCCGGCGTAGCGGCCGCAAGGTGCGGAGTTTTTCAGCCACCGAAAAAGCGCTGAATGGTCTATGCTCCCAGCACTTTAATTTGGTGGGGGGAGCGGCGCCGGTCAAACTACGGCCAGCTTGCAGACCGTGGGCCCGTATTGTCTGCCCAGCGTAGCGTCTAAGTGCTATCCGCGACGTTGGTAGTGGGGATCAGCTTTGCTCTCTCGGCTGCCTGTTGAAAGCTCTCGATCTCATCAAAATTCAGATAGCGGTAGATTTCTGCCTTCATTGTGTCTATCGAAGACATGTACTTCATATATTCCGCCATCGTTGGAATTTTACCCAGGGCCGAGCTGACTGCTGCGAGTTCAGCAGATGCCAGGTAAACGTTTGCTCCCTGACCGAGTCGGTTCGGGAAATTTCGAGTCGAAGTGGAGACGACGGTTGAATTGGGGGCGACTCTGGCCTGATTACCCATACACAGCGAGCAACCCGGCATCTCAGTTCTGGCGCCGGAGGTTCCGAAAATATTGTAGATGCCTTCCTTGGTGAGTTGGTGTTCATCCATTTTTGTTGGTGGGGCCACCCAGAGTCTGGTCGGCAAATTGCCATCGACTTGTTTAAGCACTTCCGCTGCAGCACGGAAATTGCCGATGTTCAACATGCATGAACCAATAAACACTTCATCGATCGCTGTTTCCTGCACTTCTGACAGAGGTCTGACGTCATCCGGATCGTTAGGGCAGGCCAGCAGCGGTTCCGTGATTTCGTTCAGATCGATTTCGATGATCTTGTAATATTCCGCGTCTGGATCGGGCTCCATAAGTTGAGGATCGGCCAACCAGGCCTCCATAGCCTGTGCCCGTCTTTCCAAAGTTCTCGCATCCTGATAGCCATTGTCGATCATCCAGCGAAGCAGGGTCACATTGCTCTTAAAGTACTCAATGATTGGCTCTTTGTTCAGGCGGATTGTGCATCCGCCGGCGGAGCGCTCGGCTGAGGCATCGGACAATTCGAATGCTTGCTCGACTTTCAGGTTCGGAAGCCCTTCGATTTCCAGAATCCGGCCAGAAAAGATGTTCTTCTTTCCTTTCTTTTCTACGGTCAGATCACCGCTTTTTATCGCAGCGTAAGGAATGGCATTCACCAGATCTCTCAGGGTAACGCCAGGCTGCATCTCGCCCGTAAATCGTACAAGCACAGACTCGGGCATATCCAGGGGCATAACACCGGTTGCCGCGGCAAACGCTACGAGCCCCGACCCGGCAGGAAAAGAGATCCCAATAGGAAAGCGCGTATGAGAGTCGCCGCCGGTGCCTACGGTATCGGGCAACAGCATGCGGTTCAGCCAGGAGTGAATAATGCCGTCGCCCGGCCGCAGGGCAACTCCGCCGCGAGTGTGTATGAAGTCGGGCAGTGTATGCTGCGTATCGATGTCAACCGGCTTTGGGTAGGCCGCGGTGTGACAGAAAGATTGCATAACCAAATCTGCGGAAAAGCCGAGACAGGCGAGATCTTTCAATTCATCCCGGGTCATTGGCCCCGTTGTGTCCTGACTGCCGACAGTCGTCATTTTAGGTTCGCAGTAACTGCCCGGTCGGATTCCCTCGACCCCGCAGGCTTTGCCTACCATTTTCTGTGCCAGCGTGTATCCCCTGTCAGATTGCTGTCCGTCTACCGGAGAGCGAAACACCGTTGAAGGACCCAGGCCGAGATGTTCTCGTGCTTTCTGAGTCAGCCCGCGGCCGATGATCAGCGGTATCCGTCCACCTGCCCTTAGCTCATCGAGGATCACATCCGTTTTCAATGCGAACTGGGTGATTTGTTCCCCGGAATCATGGCGAATCAATTTCCCGTCATAAACGCGTATGTCGATAATGTCTCCGGTATTGAGATCGTCAACATCGCACTCAAATGGCAGGGCACCAGCATCTTCCATCGTATTGAAGAAAATAGGGGCTATCTTTCCTGCGATACAAATCCCACCATGCCGTTTGTTGGGGATATAGGGAATATCGTTACCGATGTACCAAAGCACGGAATTGGTGGCAGATTTACGTGATGAGCCGGTTCCCATGACGTCGCCCACCAGCGCGACGGGGTAGCCGGTTTTCTCCAGCTCAGTAATTTGGGCCTCGGCGTCGGTGACGCCTTCGCGCGGGTTTTTGTACATTGCCTTGGCGTGTAGGGGAATATCCGGTCTTGACCAGGCGTCCTGCGCTGGAGACAAGTCGTCGGTGTTGGTTTCTCCTGGCACCTTGAATACTGCGACCGTGAGTTTTTCTGGAATTTCCTCTTTACTCGTGAACCACTCCGCGTCAGCCCAGGACTGTAGCACCTGCTGGGCAGCGGGATTGCCTTTGTCTGCTTTCTCAGCGACATCATGAAAGGCATCAAACATCAGAAGGGTATGTGCCAATTCCTTGGCGGCATCCGTGGCAAGCTGCTCATCGTCCAACAACTGAACAAGAGTGGCGATGTTGTATCCGCCTAACATGGTGCCGAGTAATTTGACCGCATGCTTACGATCAATGAGGGGGGAACTGGCTTCTTCCGTTGCCAGCGCAGACAAAAAACCCGCTTTCAGGTAAGCCGCTTCGTCAACGCCGGGCGGTATTCTGTGCGACAGCAGCTCAAGCAGGAAATCCTCTTCTCCGGCGGGAGGCTGCTTGAGTAGCTCGATCAGTCCTGCAACTTGTTCGGCTGACAGAGGTTTTGGTACAACTCCAATTTTGGCGCGTTCTGCGACATGTTTCCTGTAGGCTTCTAACACTTCTTTTTCCTTTTACTCTTCGCTCTGAAAGGCAGATCTGGCGGGTTGTTTGTGCCGAGAACGACTCTCTGAAGTTCAGTTGGCAAACGGTAACCCGCATTAGGAGAGGCACAGATCTGCAGACGCCGAGCGTATAGCTTGCGTGTGTTTTGGTGTGCCGGTTCGGTGAAAACCTGGATCAGGCTTCTGAGTTCGGATATGGCGATCAGCAAAATTTGACTCATTTCGACCCGCGAAAGCGGGCGATATTCTATTGTAAACGCTGGAAAATAGCCAGCTGAGCCACTGGGTCAGCGATCTTGTTTGGGCGTCGCTGTCTGCTCGAGTTTGTGCCGCTGGTGACCTGCGCCGTCGTGGATTCAGAGCGGTGGCAGGTTTACAATTTGCCAGGGTCAGTGGATGGATCTGACTCTCCAGAATCGCCGTTAGAGTAGTGTGCTCCGCGCTCCCTGACTGATCATGCAAAAGACTAAAACGCCCTGTATCGGCATCTGCTCCACTACTTCGCTTGGTGACCTAGTGTGTCGTGGCTGCAAGCGTTATGGCTTTGAGGTAATCAATTGGAACGGTTATGACGCAGAGGCGAAACAGGCTGTATTGAGCCGGATAGAGAAATTTACGGTGCAGATTTTGTCTGCCCGATTTCAGGTTTTTTCGGAGACGGCTTTAAAGCGTGGACTTGAACAACAGTCTATACCGTTCAATCCGGCGCTATCTCCCTATTGCTGGCTGCACAATCTGCTTAAAAAAGGGCGGGGCCAGGTCACTGATCTGAATCATTTTGGTGTTGCTGTGTTATCTGACTACGCTCAGATCGACCTGGCAGTGCTCGCCGAGCAGATTGATGAAGATCTGCTTGTGCTGAACGCAGCCCACCTCGAACGCTATGGTCTTGCGCCAGATCGCGGCTGAGAATTCAGCTGAGCGCTGACCCCGTTCCGTGTGATCTCTTTCAGGAGGGGATGCTGAACTGTCTGAGCTCCCATTCGTCATCCGACACAACAGCGTACCAGCCTAGTTTGCCCCAATCACCCAGCACCATCCTTATGGCCTCTGATTTGCCTTCAATCGGCTGTTGAAGCGGTATGGAATGCACAGCCGGACGATGAGTGTGTCCATGGAGAAGCCGCGGGCAGCCGTGTAACTGAAAGAAATCGAGTACAGATTGCTGATTGACGTCGAGGATCTCCTCGGTTTTAGTTGCCATAGCCTCCCGGCTTTGCGCGCGCGCCTGCTTTGCAAATTGCGCTCTTTCTTCAAGGCTTTTTGCGAGAAATTCTGATTGCCATTGGGCGCTACGCACCAGTTTTCGAAAGTGTTGATATTCCAGATCATCTGTACACAAGCTGTCCCCGTGCAAGAGGATGATATCGCCATGTGCTGTCTTCAAACGGTACGGCTCCTGAATGAGCTCTGCGCCGCTCTGAGCTGCGAAGCGCTCGCCCATCAGAAAGTCGCGATTTCCATGCATCAGAAACAACCTGCTGCCACTTCGGCTGAAGTCGCGCAGCGCCTCAGAAACTCTGTCCCCGCAGCGGCCGGTGTCATCGTCTCCTAACCAGACCTCAAACAGGTCTCCGAGTATATAGAGCGCCTCACAGGCGCCGCGCTGCTCAGCCAGAAAGCGCACTAGCGCATCAGTAAGCTCAGGGCGACTGTCCTGCAAATGCAGATCAGAGATAAAGATAAGAGGTTTGTCGGCGCCATGTGTCATGTTGCTTTTCGATTTCGCTTAAGCGCTGTGGATCCCAGGCTGATTTCAATCTTCTGTCACATCGGTGGATTCGATAATGATGTCATCGACCGGAACATCCTGATGCCCGGCTCTTGAGGTCGTCTGGCAGCTTTTGATTTTATTAACCACGTCCATGCCATCTATCACTTTACCGAAGACTGCATAGCCCCAGCCCTGAGCGGTCTTGCCGCGATGGTCGAGGAAAAAGTTGTCACTGACATTGATAAAAAACTGCGATGTCGCTGAATGGGGGTCTGCTGTTCTTGCCATTGCCAGAGTCCCGGTCAGATTGGAGAGTCCGTTATCCGCTTCATTGTCAATCGTGTCGTGATTGGCCTTTTGACTCATCCCCGGCTCGAAGCCTCCTCCCTGAATCATAAATCCGTCAATCACTCTGTGGAAGATCGTCCCGTTATAGAACCCTTTCTTGGCGTATTGCAGAAAATTTTCCGCCGATCTCGGTGCTTTTTCTGAATTGAGTTCGATCGATATGGGGCCATGATTCGTGTTGAAGATGATCATAAAGCAAGCTCCAAGTGTGGATTACCTAAAATAGAAGAGCGCGCTATAATACGGGTTTTGGTCGGTCCAAGCCAACCAGTCGTGGTGATGTGAAGTGAGTCTGTTTTCGACTCTCGACGCATACAGTTTTATTCAGCCAGTTATGACAGACTCAACCAAGACCAAACAATCAGAGGAGCCGGGCAGTCCTCCTGCCTCTCACTTTATCAAGACGCTGATCTCTCAAGATCAGAAGAGTGGCAAATATGGGGGAAGGGTTCAGACTCGTTTTCCGCCGGAGCCGAATGGTTACCTGCATATTGGCCATGCGAAATCAATCTGTCTGAATTTCACCATTGCGGCTGAGTACGGTGGGCAGTGTAACTTGCGATTCGACGACACTAACCCTGCCAAAGAAAGTCAGGAATATGTGGATTCAATTAAAGATAATATTCGGTGGCTCGGGTTCGAATGGGATGAGGAAGTCCGTTACTCGTCGAGCTACTTTGACACTCTGTTTAAGTTTGCAAATCAACTCATTGCGTCGGGTCATGCCTATGCCTGTAGCCTGAGCCCCGAACAGGCCCGTGAATATCGGGGTACGTTAACGGAGGCCGGACGCAACAGTCCCGATCGCGACCGACCGGTAGCAGAGAGTCTCGCTTTATTCGCAAAGATGCGCGCGGGGGAATTCGCTGAGGGTGAGTACTCTTTGCGGGCCAAGATCGATATGGCATCCCCCAATATCAATATGCGTGATCCTGTTCTCTACCGTATCCGGCATATCAGTCATCATCAGACCGGTGATCAGTGGTGCATTTACCCAACTTATGACTATACCCACTGCATTTCCGATGCCTTGGAGGGTATTACCCACTCGCTGTGTACGCTTGAATTTGAAGATCATCGTCCACTCTATGATTGGATTCTGAACAGTCTCAATCTCGAATCGATCAGAGCCGCAAGTGTGCTTGCGGACTCAGAATCGCCCTACGTACTACCGGAGCAGACTGAGTTTGCCAAGCTGAAGCTTAATTACACGATGATGGGTAAGCGCAATTTAAGAGCCATGGTTGAAGAAGGCATTGTCTCTGGGTGGGACGATCCCCGTATGCCAACCATAGCAGGAATGCGTCGCCGAGGGTTCACACCTGGTGCCTTGCGAAACTTCTGTGAAAGCGTCGGCGTCAGCCGGAGTGAAGGGGTTGTGGATCTGGGTATGTTGGAACACGCAATCCGTGATGACTTGGATAAGAATGCGCCCCGCGCGATGTGCGTCATCAATCCGCTCAGAGTAGAGATAGACAACATTCCAGAGGATGAAGTGATTCAGCTGCGTTTGGCGAATCATCCGAAAGACGAAGCAATGGGTCGACGTGAAGTGCCCTTGACCCGGGAAATTTTCATCGATCGGTCAGACTTTGAGACGGATCCGCCGCCGGGGTTTAAGCGCCTGATTGCGGGCGGCGAGGTCCGGTTGCGTGGTGCTCATGTCATTAAGTGTCATCACGTTGAGAGAGACAGTAGAGGTGAGGTCGTGTTGCTTCGCTGCAGTGCAGATCTGGACACACTGGGTAAAAAGCCGGAAGGGCGGAAAGTTAAAGGGGTGATTCACTGGGTCTCTGCCAGCCAGGGCAAACCGGTTACTGTGCGTCTTTACGACCGGCTTTTTCGTGTTGAAAACCCGGAAGCAAAAGATATTGATGACTACCGTGACTGTCTCAACCCTGATTCTCTGATTGAGGTCAGCAGCGCTATCGTGGAGCCCTCGGTCTTGAAGGGAAGCAATGAGCGTTTTCAGTTCGAAAGGGAGGGCTACTTCTGCAAAGACGTAGATCCGACCGCAACAGGTAGGCCTGTTTTCAATCGGACTATCACTTTAAGAGACTCCTGGGCTGGCTGATAGGAGCAACACGTATTGGTTACTATCTACAACACGCTGACTCAGCGAAAAGAGCCTTTGCAGCCACTGGAGCCCGGCAAGGTCCGTCTCTATGTGTGTGGCATGACGGTTTATGACTTTTGCCATCTCGGCCATGCCAGAATGCTGTTGGCCTTTGATGTAGTGGTGCGCTACCTGAGATTCAGTGGGCTTGATGTCACCTATGTGAGAAACCTTACTGACGTTGATGACAAAATTCTGGCCCGTGCAGTTGAAAACGATGAGCCGTTCACTGCGGTCACCGGTCGCTATATCACTGCCATGCACGAAGATGAGGCGGCACTGGCGATAATTCGACCGGACCAGGAACCCCGTGCAACCGCCCACATTGACCAGATGGTCACCATGATAGAAAAACTGCTGGACAGTGATCATGCTTATCGTGCCGACAATGGGGATGTCTATTTTTCCGTCTCGAATTTCCCCGACTATGGGAAACTTTCTAAGAAAAAGCCTGATGAATTACTCGAAGGTGCGCGCGTAGAAGTCGGCGAGCTAAAGCGCGACCCCAGAGACTTTGTTCTGTGGAAGGCCGCTGACGATACTGCAGTCGGCTGGGATTCGCCTTGGGGGTACGGGCGCCCCGGATGGCATATTGAATGCTCAGCGATGTCGACATGCGCACTGGGTGACACTTTTGACATTCATGGTGGCGGTTCGGATTTAATGTTTCCCCACCACGAAAATGAAATCGCTCAGTCTGAAGCGGCTACCGGAGCCACCTTTGCCAAGCTATGGATGCACAACGGTCCTCTGCGGATTGATGATGAAAAAATGTCCAAGTCCTTGGGTAACTTTTTTACCGTGAGGGAGGTGTTGGCCAAGTACAAGCCCGAAATTGTGCGTTATCTGCTGATAAGCAGTCACTACCGCAGTCCGATTAATTATTCGCAGCATTCGCTTGATCAGTCAGTTAAGGCTGTGGAAAGGTTTTATCATTGCCTTAAAGATCTCGACCTCGCCGAAGCAAAAACCTTGACAAACAGTCGCTTTGAAAAAGCCTTCAGATCGGCGATGGACGATGATTTCAATACCCCTGAGGCATTGAGTGTGCTGTTTGAAATGGTTTCCGAAATACATCAGATAAAAAGCGAGAATCTGGCGCTGGCTAACCAGCTGGGTGCGCTGTTGGTGCGTCTGGGCGGGTGTTTAGGTCTGTTGCAGGCCGATCCAGCGGCTTTCCTGCAGCATTCGGTCGGGGCAGACCTCGACAAAGCGGAAATTGACAGATTGGTTGCAGAGCGTGTTGCGGCCAGAGCGAGCCAGGACTGGCGGCGAGCCGACGAGATTCGTGACCAGTTGTCTGCGTTGAACGTAGTGATTGAGGATGGCTTGGAAGGAAGTACCTGGCGCATTGAAGGGTAGGTAACCTAGTAGTTTGTCCTCATTTAGCGCGTGACGTTGATTGACGGAGAGTCGAGGCGCGAGTATTATGCCCGCGTCTGTGACGGGCAGGTTTTGAAATCTATCGGGGTATAGCGCAGTCTGGTAGCGCGCTTGCTTTGGGAGCAAGATGTCGGGAGTTCAAATCTCTCTACCCCGACCAATTTCTTGACGGTATCTTCTGTCAGGCCTTCATGGTGACTGTAGCTCAGTTGGTAGAGCCCCGGACTGTGACTCCGGTTGTCGTGGGTTCGAGCCCCATCAGTCACCCCAATTAAATCAATCACTTACGAACACCTTTTAAGTCCAGCAGTAGCAAAATAGTAATATAATAGTAATACTATTTTACAGAGCTGAAATCGATCACCTTCACCTTATCTGGTGAGCTGTTATATCGCTCCATCATCAGCCTCGATTTATGCCCACTCAGTGCTTTTTGATCTCTCACAGCATATAAGCACCCAGTTTTAACCATGAATAAAACCCAACGCTTTCTGAAATTGGAGGCGCACACAGCCATGTCATTCTCATCGAATGACGCACTAAATTGGGGCGCAGAAAAGCTTCAGTAATTGTCGCTCGTAACTTGCGATTATTTGCAAAATCTCTATAAAGAAATCTTACGTTGCTGTCGTAAAACCTAATTAGTTATCGGAAGTGATATTTGTTTTGAATTGAGCGAGGAGTTCAAAAAATGTCTTTTGATTTGGAAAGATTTAAGCGAAGTTATGTTGCGCGGATTTTTGTCGCTTATGCAGTCGTTGTTTTTGCATCGATGCAAATATTCGATTACCTATTGCCGATTATCGAGGCGCCGCTTTGGGTTGCTCAAACCCTGACTATGATACTTTTTTTAGGTTTTCCCATCAGCTTGCTCATTGGTTGGGCGATGCAGCGACCGAGTTCGTACATTTCAGACAGCGAGCCGGATAATCAGGCGATAGGTAACTCCGTAACTCGTCAAAAACTAGTAGTAATCGGTTTGGCCTCAAGCGCTCTTTTTGGCTTTCTGGGCTTGGTTTTGATGCCGTACATGCTGGATCAGGCAGAGTACTCTTCTGATGAGCTCTCTTCAAACAACACCGTTTCGCAGGCACCGCTTCAGAGAGGGATAAGAACTGAACTAAACCTTGGCTTCACCGGGGTGCACCCATTTTGGGGTTTTAGAACGAAGGTTGATCTTTCACCTGATGGTACAAAGATGGTCTATTTAAGTCAGAATCCTCAGGGTGGCGACATCATGATCCGGGATCTTTTAACCCTTGATCCACCTCGCACTTTATATTCCTATTCCCGTGGTGGCGGCTTTGTTGGGTTCTTCGATTTCTCAGCTGATGGGGAGTGGATTGTTTTTAAAGATGATTCAACTTTGCAGAGAGTAAGAATTGAGGGAGGCGCTCCTCAAAACATTATGCAAGGACCGCATAACAGCGGTTATTTTGTAACTGATGAGCATGCGTACTTTACAGACCAGAGTACAGGGAACCTAATAAGGGCTGATATAGGTGGTAACAATGGCCCGGAAGTGATAGCAGAGGGAAATGGTGAATTTTTCTTTTGGCCGCAGTTATTACCCGGCAATTCACACTTGTTAATTACAGCGACGACCAACTCTGCGGCAGCAGCTTCGACAAGTCGAAT
>CACJWK010000025.1 GCA_902597095.1 uncultured Pseudohongiella sp. | reverse complement strand
CGGGCAAGATCAAAATCCTGCTCTGCCGCTTCCTGATCCGGAAGCGACCCGTGACAGATCAGGACGAGGTCAATGTCGTCCTCACCAAAGAATTCAGTCGCGGCATTAATCGCGGTTTCATGTTCTTCATGATTCAACAGATCCAGCATACGGGTCCCAACCCGCGCTGCGCCTCGAACCAGGAGATCCTGCTGCTGCAGCGCCAATCGTGAGCCATTTCGAGCAATCAGAAACAGACTGCTGTGTTTTGCTGCATAGCGCCTAGCAACTGCAGTCGCGATTGCAGAACCAGCGCCGATCAGAAGAATATTCATCGCTGAGATGACCTCACGCCGGCTCGAGTGAGCCCAAGCCGATCCGACTGCAGTGAACCCAGTGTCCCGGCCGGATCAATCCGGTCTTTAAGGGCTTTGAATTGGTGCCATTTGGGGTAACCCTGTCTGAATACTGCAGCACTCATGCGTGCATCTTTCGCCAGATAGTGTCGTCCGCCCGCAGCCAGAACGATCTCGTCCAGTCGGTCCAGCAGCGGCAGCAGATCGGGCTCATATTTGAAATCCAGGGTCAGTGTGACGCCCTGGCTGGGGAAGCTCAACCAGTTGGCATTAGCAGGCCCGAATCGCTTTAGCACGGCAAGAAAGGAGCCTTTTCCGGACCGACTCACGGTCTCCAGCGCTTCTCGCAGACCGGACTCTGCGGCGTCGTCCGGTAGGACGAACTGATACTGCAGAAAACCTTCAGACCCATAAAGCCGATTCCACCCTTCTAGACTGTCCAGTGGAAAGAAATAGTCGTCATAGTAAACCGAGTTCACTGACTTTTTGAATCTGTGGCGGGCGTAGTACAGCTGGTTAAAGCCACCCATCGTGTAGCGATTGAGCAGAAACCCCGGCGTCGTAAAGGGCACAGAGAGCTTGCGCTTTGATCTGTGCTCCAGCTTTCCTGTCTCGCTGTGACTGCCAAGGTGAATGACCCCTCTGCCCAGCGCCGACGCTTTTGCCAGACAGTCCACCCACGCGACGACGTACTGTTTGTCATTATACTGTCGAAGCAGAGCCAGACTCTCCTCGAGATTGGCCGCAGGAATTGACTGGGCGCTTATAAAGGCACTCGGCACCTTTTTCAAAGAGACGGTTGCATCCAGAATCATCCCGGTCAGTCCCATACCGCCGCAGGTGGCCTGAAAGTACTCTTTATTCTTGGTGGGAGAGCAGACTGCGGTCTCACCGCTTGGCAGAAGCAGGGTGAAACGTTCAATGTGATCACAGAAACTGCCATCGACGTGGTGATTTTTGCCATGAATGTCGGCTGCGATCGCACCACCTATGGTGACAGTCCTTGTGCCCGACAGCACCGGCAGGAACAAGCCCTGTGGCACACAGACACGCAGTATCTCGGCCAGGGTGGTGCCGGAGCCGCAGCGAATGGTCAGAGCACGCCGGTCAAGGCTGATAAAGTCGTCCAGATACCGGCTGCTTAACACCCTGGTAGCCAGGGCGCTGTCACCATAGCTGCGCCCCGCGCCTCTTGGGATCATTCGCAGTCCCTCGCCGTTCTTTAGAATTTGCGCTGTGGTGTCAGCATCTCTGGGCGCAAGCACGGACGCTTCTACATAAGGATACCGACCCCAGCCCGAAAGACGCATTCTTCTACTTACCCCCGTCATTCTGATTTGGACCGAATTGGCCATGGGCTGGACTGTTGCCGGCTGTTGAGACAAAAACCATCCGGCTGTCGAGTCGATACTTTACAACATATCCGATGGCCAGTCCGATTGCAGCGCCGGAATAACGCGCGGACTTGCCGCCAAACAAGAATTCGCAGCCCAGTTCGAAACTCCAGAATAAAACGGTAGTAAGTACTCCGGTCACAGCATAGGAAATGAATGTTCTGAGGTTGTGTCGCTGCGAACGGGTGACGAAGGCGAAGATTAATTTCTTGTCCAGGCAGTATTTACTGATCATGCCTGTCATAGTGCCAACCAGGAGGGCGACGTAGAGCGTGTAGCTACCCGCATAGATTCTGATCGTCAATTCTTGAGACGCCAGGTTGATTAGGGTGGCAATTATCGCGAAAACCCCATACTTTAGTGCCCGGTCGGCGGCAGTCATATCGAAGTTCTCGTCGGCTTAAATAGATCTTGCTGCGGCTGATGCCCAGCTACTGAGTCGGAAAAGGAAGCGGCAATGACAGAGCTCATGAATTTTGCACAAAGCGTAGCGCGTGAAGCCGGTGAGCTGATTTTGTGCGAGCGCGAGCAGGCTGACCTTGTACATGATTATAAGGGAGGAAACGAGCTGGTGACCAATGCCGACATCAAGGCAGACCAGCTAATCCGAACCAGGATTGAGCGCCGCTTCGCGGAACACCGGCTCTTGTCTGAAGAGTCTTCTCCTGAGTTGCAGCGGGTCTGGGAGTCTGAGGTGCCGGTTTGGATTGTTGACCCGATCGACGGCACAGTGAACTACGCCCACGGCCACATTCAATCGGCCGTCTCCATTGCTTACTGCGAGCACGGACAAATAACACTTGGCGTCGTCTACAACCCCTTCACCGACGAGCTTTTCAGCGCCGAATTGGGGCAGGGTGCGAAGCTGAACGGGGCGACGATCAAAGTGGCTGAGGAGACAAATTTACGCAGAGCCATCATTGCCACAGGGTTTCCGTACATCAAAGAAGGGATTGACGACATGGTGGAGCGGGTCAGAAGTGTTCTTCATCATTGTGCCGACATTCGGCGACTGGGCTCCGCTGCACTCGACATATGCTGGCTGGCGGCCGGTCGTCTTGACGGTTATTACGAAAGCCTCAGCCTGTGGGATTTCGCAGCGGCCAGACTGATAGCCGCGGAGGCTGGCGCAGTGTGTGGCCATTTCGGTGCGGTGCCGGGAGATGTGGACCCCCAATTCTTTAACAAGAACCTCCTGATCGCGAATTCGGCCCTGTACCCCCAGTTGTTGGAGCTGCTGCAGCAATCCTGAGCCCAAAAAATGCTGTGAAAGGCCTGTTTGGCAGGTTAAAGCGAAGTCAGCGCGATTGACGTATCGGGAATCCCTCTTTACTATTTATATTACTTTCAATGCCTTACAATCGCGGTTACCCGTTTCGTCAACCAAACCGCAAACATTGGCGTTGTACACGCTGAAACAGCAATCGCTGAACCTAGTTAAGGAGACAATTATGGACAAGCCGGGCAAGCTGACACTGACGCTGATCGCCCTCGTTCTGACGCCGATGCTGGCGCTCGCACAGGAGCGGGTCGGAGATTTTGCACTGATCGACCAGAACGGCTACCACCACAGCATGAGCTATCTGGATGACCATGCAGCGGTGACGTTTTTGGTGCACGCTAACGGTAGCGAGGCAACTGAAGCGGCGCTTCCCGAATTTCTTGCACTGCGAGAGCAATTTGGCTCCAGAGGCATCGAGTTTTTGATGATCAACCCGATGGGCCTCGAGAACCGGGCTGAAGTGGCGGCGGAGATGGACAGACTAGGCAGCGACCTTCCGGTGTTGATGGATGATCACCGGGTGATCTCTGAAGCGATGGGAATCTCCAATAGCGGCCAGGTGCTGATCTTTGATCCGGCCCGCTTTGCCGTAAAGTATCGGGGTTCCGTATCCGGAGCTGAAACCGCGCTCAATGAGATTCTGGCCGGTGATCCGGTGTCGACGCCTGAAATTGCAGTCAGCGGTGAGCCAGTGACCTACGAGGCAATGACCGAAGTCCCTTCCTATGTCGCGGACATTGCGCCGGTTCTGGCAGAAAACTGCGCAGCCTGTCATCGCGAGGGCGGTATCGCGCCTTTCGCTATGGACAGTCACGCCATGGTTCAGGGCTGGTCCCCGATGATAAGGGAAGTGCTGATGACCAAGCGCATGCCACCGGGTGCCATCGATGGCCACATCGGAGACTTCGTCAATAACCGACTGATCGAAGAGCGGGATGTCCGTAATATCATTGCCTGGGCGGAAGCAGGTGCCCCTAAAGATGGTGACGAAGATCCGCTGACCCAGCTGACCTGGCCAGAGTCCAAGTGGGCTTACGGTGAGCCGGACATGATTCTTGATATTCCTGCAACCACTGTCCCGGCGACAGGCAATGGAGTTTTCACCAATGTGGAAGTGGTTTTTGACATGCCGACTGACCGGTGGATGAAGGGCAGTCAGATTATCGCCGGCGATCGCCAGGTACTGCATCACACGGTAAATCGACTGGATTTCCCGGGTGAAGAACCCCGACGCGGTTTCCTCGGAGGTTCCGGTAACCCCGATAAAGCGAACATCGCGGCCTACATTCCTGGTTTCATCCAGGAAATGAACCCTGAAGGTACCGGAGGCCTCATCAAGGCCGGTTCAGTCCTACACCTGAATATGCATTACACACCGTATGGCAAAGAGACTACCGATCGCAGCCAGGTTGGTGTGTGGTTCTATCCGGAAGGCGAGGAACCAGCCGAGAGGATGTCAGGTAATTGCGCCTGTATTTTTCCGTTTGGCTGGGACGATATCCCTCCTCATGATCCGGCGTTCGAGCAGGTGAAAAGCATCACGATAGACCGCGAGGCGTATCTGTACAGCTTTACACCGCACATGCATTTTCGTGGTAAGTACATGCGTTTTTATGCTGACTACCCCGACGGTACCACTGAAGAGCTGATCAACGTTGCGAAATACAACTACAACTGGCAGCTGAGCTACTTGTACAAGGAGCCCAAACTGGTGCCAGCCGGCACACAGATTCGTGTCGTAGGCGCGTTCGATAATTCCAGCCAAAATCCCGCGAATCCGGACCCTGAGCGGACGGTGCCATGGGGCAACGAAAGTTGGGATGAGATGTTCTTTGGTGTCGTGAACTACAAGTTCACCAACCAGGGGGGAGACGATTAAGTCCACTCTTTCTGAAAACAAAAAAGCCGGGCACTCCCCGGCTTTTTTGTCTCTGCGAATTATTCGAGTCAGCGAGTGTTATCGGGTCATATTAAAATGCGCTTCGGCTCGGAATCCGCTGCAGATACAGTTTGGTCTGACTGCCCGCCCAGTGTCACGAGCGCCACCGAGGAGTTTGCTTTTGCACGACAGACCAAGGCGGCTTCAAAAAGCCCGGAAATGAGAGTAAGGTCGGATAAGAACGCGCTGCTGTCCCGTCATAATAAGACCAAAACCTCTGGAGGCAATTATGAATCAGCGTTTTAACCTCTTGCTGGCTCTCGCATTTTTCCTGGCGTCTAAACCGCTTCTCGCTCAGTCGCCGGAGCCGCCTAGAACCGAACATGGGTATCCGGATCTGCAGGGCACCTATACATTCCGCACGATTACCCCGCTTCAACGACCCGCTGAGCTGGCTGACAAGGCCATACTCACTGCTGAAGAAGCAGCCGAGTGGGCGGCCTATGAGAATCGACGCCAGAATCGTGATCTGATTATCGACTCGGTTGGAGGAGCGGGCTATCCACCGGGTGTTATTTCGTACAATGAATTCTGGTATGAACGCGGTAATGATACTGTTTCGGATCGGCGTACTTCTCTTGTTTATGATCCGCCTAGCGGCAGATTGCCGCCGCTGAACGCCAGCGGTCGTGAGCGTAATGCCTTTGTGCAACAGATGAGACGCGACAGCGCGGGCCCTGAGGCACGAACCTTGAACGATCGATGTATTATCAACAATCGCACGGGGCCGCCTCTTATCTCCGGCTCCTACAACAACAATATGCAGCTGGTTCAAACCCGCGAACATGTGATGATCATGACCGAAATGGTTCATCACGCCCGCATTATCCCCTTCGCTGAAGATTTTGACGCGCCGTTTCCGCAATGGGCGGGCCGTTCGATTGCCCGATGGGAGGGCGATACTCTAGTGATTACAAGCAAGCAATTCTACCCTGAGTATGGCTGGCGCAATACTTCCCCGAATCTGCGCATCGAAGAGCGGTTTACCTGGATAGATGAGAATACACTGGATTACGACTTCACCGTGGAAGACGCCGCCATGTGGGATCAGCCGTGGTCTGCCCGCCTGCCTATGCGCAGAATCGAAGAGCCGATCTATGAGTACGCCTGCCATGAAGGTAATCATGGTTTGATGGGGATTCTGGCCGGCTGGAGGCGCTGGGAAGTGGAAGGGAAAAATCAGGGTCGTATTCCCAGTGTTGATGATGACGAATAACGGAGGCCTGTGCTGAATGGCAGCCACAGGAAAGACCACGCCGGAACATGATGCCAAGATCGCGTCTATGTCGTTCGGGGCTGTTTATCCGAATTACGTGACTAAAGTGGTTAGCAAAGGCAAGACCAAGCAGGAATTGCAGACAGTGATCGGCTGGCTCGCCAGGATTGAAGAAGCGGGGTTGCGACAGGCGATTGACGATAAGCTTTCTTTTGAGACGTTTTTTGCAAACGCTGAGTGGAATCCGAAAGCCGCGCTGGTGAAGGGGGTGATTTGCGGCTACCGGGTTGAACCTATAGAAACGCCTTTAACCCGGCGAGTCAGAATTCTTGACAAGCTGGCGCGCGGTCGCCCCATCGACAAAATCCTCAGAACCGGATGACTGAGCAGGCAGCAAGCCTGATGTTAAGGGTCACCTATTGCGCCGCGATGAGCGCCGACGAATTTATCGCTGCAGAGCATGGCGATGTGTTATGGCTGGACAAAGTGGAGAGCGACAGCTCTGACACCCATCTCGAGGCCTTGTTCAGCAGTATTGACCTCATTGTCATGGGCAGAGAAACCTATTGCTTTATCCAGCACCATGGATTCTGGCCCTAGGAGGATAAACCTTCCTGGGTAATCAGCTCTGCCGATGTTGAGTCCATGCCGGAGTCGCAGCTGTCGTGCGTGTCTTCGATTGAGTGCTTTCTGACGCAGGTGACTCAGAGCGGTCTTTCGCATGTCTGGTTGTTGGGCGGGGGTCAGCTCGCGTCAGGGTTTTTAGAAAAGGGCCTGATTACCGATCTGATTCTGTCTAAATTTCCGGTGTTCCTGGGTGGGGGCAAACCACTGTTTAGTCGCCATGTCTTGGCAGACATCCCAAGCCAATCCCGGCAGGAAGTTGAATTCAAAGCCCATTAGCGCATTGAGATTGCTCTCTGAATGCTTAAGTGGCGGCAGCTGTCTGGGTCTGTACAGTGCCCTTTTTTTGTGCGCCTTACGAGTGTGATGAGACAATTGGACCAATGATCGTAATTCCCGCTGTGAACGAATGTTGATCTAAACCATGCCTCGACCCTATTGCCCACGCTGTGACTATCCGGAACGCACCTGTCTGTGCCACGACATCGACCGGACCGGCTATTCCATCAAAATCACAATTCTGCAGCATCCCACTGAAGCAGGGCACGCAAAAAATACAGCGCGGCTTATTACCCTTGTAGCAGAGGGGGCAGAAGTTGTTGTCGGTGAGCAACCCGAAGATTTCGACGGTGTGCGGCATGCTTTGCTGTCAAATCCGGGCGTGGTGGTGCTCTTTCCAACCAGCATCAGCGTGCCCGTGTCTGAAGCGAATCAAACTTCACCGGTGCACAGGCTGGTTCTGATTGACGGAACCTGGCGCAAGGCCAAAAAAATCTGGAAGTCCAATCCGTGGCTACAGCAACTGCGGGTCTGTCACATCAATGATGCATCGAGCCGGTACCGTATCCGGCGCGGCAGCGTACCCGGAGGTTTGGCTACGATTGAAGCGGCTGCAACTGCCTTGGCACAGCTGGGAGAAGCGAACACGGAGGCCCTGCTGAATGCGTTCGAGGCTTTCCAGAAGAACTGGCCGAGCCCCTGATCTGCGAAAGAGCGTGTCAGCTTGCCGATTGGTCTCACCCGCATGGGTACCGCTGAATGTCGCAGAGCGTCGCGTCGCGGGAGATGCCAGCTGTGCCGTTGACTGTACAGGCTCTGTTGCGGTGAGGGTAAACTACTGGATTTCAACCGGCAGCTGAGCCATATTGAAGCCTTGATTCGTTTTTTTGTGTTTGGAGAAACTCATGAAAGCCCCGATTCGTCTTTTTCAATGTCTTATTTCCTTGGGATTGCTGATCGTCTCAGCTGCAGCGTCGGCGCAGTGGACGCTTAACAATGAGGCATCGACCTTAAGTTTTGTTACGGTCAAAGCCGATCATGTCGCTGAAGTTCATACCTTTGATGAACTTTCGGGAACCATCCAGATGGATGGCTCGGTGTCGATTGAGATTGCGCTGGCCAGCGTGAATACCTTGGTTCCTATTCGCAATGAGCGTATGCAATCCATGTTGTTCGAAACAGAGCTCTTCCCGCGCGGCACCATCACCGCGCGGATCAATAGCGGCAGACTTGCCAACATGGCTCCGGGCAGTAGCGAGGAAATGGGGATTGATTTCACTCTGGAACTGCGCGATCAGTCTCAAACCTACAACGCCACGGTTCTGGTCAGTCGTCAGGAAGACGGGCTGATGGCCACTACTCTTAAGCCCATAGTGGTTAATGCGGAAAGCTTTGATCTGGCGGCGGGGGTGGAGGCGCTGCGCGAGGTCGCCGGCTTGCCGAGTATCAGTCGGGCAGTACCCGTATCCTTTACAGTGGTTTTTGAAGACTGAGGTCTGTCGCCAGGGTTCGCCAACTTTTGGCGGTCGGGGGGTATTGAGTAGGTTCCGGTGGCATGCGCGACCGGGGCCTCATCGCCCTCGGAACAGATAGATACTTCCCCGACAGCGAGAGACTTACCCCGTTTTAGCAGTTTGCATTCCGCCAGCAAATCCCGGTCAGCCACTGGCTTTCTTAGAAAATTGAAGTTGAGGCTGGTGGTGACCGCAAACGGCACCAGACCGATTTCTCGCAAAAGTGCGACATACAGAACGGTATCCGCCAACGCCATCATGGTCGGGCCAGAGACCGTTCCACCCGCTCGTAAATCTCGCTCTCCTACCTGATGCCTCACCACAACCGAGTTATCGGTGAAATCCTCAATGACATAGCGCGCCTTGGGAAACTCACACCGGAAGAAGGCAATCATTTCATCTTTGCTGACCATGCGTTACTCCAATTCAGATATTTGCGCCAGAGTCGTTCGAGAATTTGTTGTCGAAACGTTTCAGTATCGTCGGTAAGTAGACCAAGTCGAGCACCAGCGCCAGAATGACGATAGGTACAAGCAGTTTGGCTGACTGCTGGAAATAGATGGTGTTGGCGAAAATCAAGATGGTGGTTCCCAGTGCCAGCACCAGGGTGGTGACCGTCAGAGCCGGACCGGCTATCTGTATCGAGTGGGCAACAGCCTCTGACTGAGAAACACCGCCCCGGCGACTCTCCAGATAGTGGCTGAGGATATGCACCGTGTCATCCACAACCAGACCGATGCTTATGCTGAACAGCATCATTACAAAGGGGTCCAGTTGTCCAACCAGAATAGCCCAAAAGCCAAAGACCATGGTTGCAGGAAGTAGATTGGGCAGCACGCTGAGAATTCCGAAGTAGGTGCTCCCGAAGCCAAGCACCAGAGTCAGCGTTATCAGCAGGAGACTGACGGAGTACCCCTGCAGCAACTCGGTGGTTACCAGTTCGTCCATTCTCGAGAACAGCAGCAGCCCGCTGCCATGAATCAGTTCAGCATCAGTGAAAATTTCAGAAAATTTCTGGGTGATCTGAATGTCGAGATCCAGCACTTCCTGATTGGAGATTTGTGTTGCGTTGATGAACACGGTCATGGCAGATAGATCATCACTGACGAAACCGCTTATGGGGAACTCTCTGCTATTGACCAGCCTAAAAGCGTCCAGGTAGTTTTCAACGGTTCCTTCAGTGTCCGGTAAGTAAAAGTATTCCGGATTCTGGTCGTTGATGAATTGGTTAATTGTCTTGAGCACGTCGTTGAGGCTGGCGACCGACTCCACGCTCTCGAGACTGGCCAGCCATCCGGTAAACGCCTCTACCTCCTGTAAAAAGCCGACATCAACGATTCCGTTCCGGTCGGGCGTCTTGATTGCATAGGTCAGAGCAGGTCCGCGGTTCATCTTCTCTGCTACCTGATCATAGTACTCGCGTATATCACCATCGTTGGCGATGAAATCGAGTCGATTAAAATCGGTTTCGTTGAGCGGAAGGAGCATTGCGGTGCCCAATGCCAGGCCCGAGAAGAGCAGAAAAATAGACTTGTCGTGTGTGTTGGTGAAAGCGATGACGCGGTCAAGCAGGCGCTGCATGAAAACGGTTTGATCCGGCACATCCTGTTTGCCTAGGGCGGTGAACCAGACCATGGTGGCCGGCAGCATGGTTAAGGTCAGGCCATAGGCGAAAACGATTCCGACAGCCACGATCTGACCAAAATCCTGTATTGCAGGTGAGGAGGTCATATTGAGCGAAGAAAATCCGATCGCTGTGGTCAACGCTGCCAGAGAGACCGGCTGAAAATTATAGGACAGGCTGTGCTCCATGGCCGAAAGCCTGCCCATGCCCGATACGAGTGCCTGTTTGTAGATTGAAATGATATGAACGCTGTTGGCGACAGCGATGATGATTACCACTAACGGCGCAATGATAGAAATGTTGTTGAATGAAAAACCCAGATAATTGACTGTTCCAACCGAGCATGCTGCAGTTACCACCACATGAACCAGAATGCAGGCGCCAAGAGTGAGTGAACGAAAACAATAGCAGATTACCAGCACGCAGATGAGGATGACGATTGGCAACAGGCTGGTCAGATCTTCGATCATTGCGCTCTGGCTGGACTGCTCCAGGATCATGTCCGAGCCGACATAAAGTTCGACGCCCGGATGACGCTGTCGAATGTCGTCCCGCAGCTGCTGAATTGCCGAGGCGATTTCTAACCTTTCGCTGGTGGTCGCATCTCTCGCGTCCAGTTCTAAATTTCCAAACGTCAGGCTGGCGTCCTGGCTTAACAAATTGTTGGTAAGCAATCGATCCTGCACCGCCGATTGGGCCAGCTCGGCAAGTTCGGATTCGCTGTACTCGTTGATACTCTTTGCGAACAGCCGACGTTGGGTTTCGGGTGAAATCCAATTCAGGATGGTGGACAGATATCCGGCGTGAGGTATCGCAGCATAGCTCTCCCGAAGGTCATTGATAGCCCCCAGCGTCGCCTGAGTGAATACGGTCTCGCCCGGAGGCGCTACAAAGATAAATGCAGCCTCTGTAGGAATTGGAAACTCCTGGTCCATAAGCTCCAATTCATCGAGGTAGGGGTCACTTTGCGTGAGCAGCGCATTGAATGTGCCATCAAAGCGGGTCGAGAGCAGTCCGCTAGCTAGCACGCTGATTGCCACGCAGCTCCCGAGGAAAAAAGGCAGGCGAGACCTGACGCAACGTGCTGCAAGTTTCTTCGCAAAGGCTGAAAAATCGATTGGCATGGTTAGACGGATCGCGATTTTAAAGTTAAACGGTAATCTTAAACACAACCGGTGCTCACAAAAAAGGGAGGCAGAGCCTCCCTTTTTGGGGTTACGCGAAAACTGAAGCTTCCGACTAGGTGTCGAAGATTGCTACTAGACAGCCCTTGGAATCGGGAATGTCATCCATGTTGACCACGCCGCCGGCGAGTACAGTATTGAGAGCATCCTTCAGATAGTGCTCGCTGGCCTCATTCCGCTGAGTTTCGTAACCCAGCTGGTCGTTGATGGGGCCGCGAAACAACACCTCACGGGTGCGGGGGTTGACGATAAACACCTCAGCTGTGCGCTCAACGCCGAGAGCCTTAGCCAGGTGCTGCCCCTCATCTTTCATAATGGGAAAGTCGATTCCGAACTCGCCTGCTTCTTTTGCAATTCTTGGAAGATTGTCCTGAATGTTCGAGTTGAACATGGTGAACTCAATGTTCCTATCGGCGAACTCATCGCGAACGGCCCGGTAGTTTGGCAGGGCGATGCGCGCAATTGGACAGCCTACACCCTGAACATAAAACACGACGTAATCATAGGCCTCATAGCTCTCCAGCGTATGAACCTCACCGAGATGATCAGTAAGCTCAAATTCCGGAATCGACCGCAGCCACTCATCGCCCATCGAAGCGGCCGAAATGGTCGCAGCGGCGAGGGCAACGATTAACCTGTTCAACCAATTCATCACTGACTCCTAGTCTCTGCTCAATTTTACTTCTGTTAGGGCGCGGCTCCCGAATCCCCGCGCCAATCGGTGATCTTACAACTGCCCTGATGTTTACGCGAAGCGCATTATTATTAAATACGGTAGAGGCGATATTAACAACTTTCAACCCGCCAGCCCAGTTTCAATCTGAGTCGCTGCTGCTGAAGTGAGAATGGCGACATAGATTTTCTTTTAATATATTAAAAACAACTACTTACAAAAAAAACTGAACAGGAAAACGCAGATCAGGGGTATGCCAGAGTGCCATTGTTCAGCCCGAGAGGCCCGCCTGAAGACTTCCCGGCAGGGACGTTCAGGCCTTAGCCCCGGCGCACTGAAAATGGTGATCGCGCTTGGCACTCTCGCCGGGTGGTGCCAATCGATAACTGAAGGGAAACAGCGTATAGTTCCAGCCGTACCAGCACAGTGCACAGAACTATGACTTCGAAGATCGCCCGGCTCTATTCCCACTCTGTTTTTGAAAGACCAAAGCTGGTCATTGTCATGCTGCTGGCGCTGGTGGTCTTTTTCGCCTGGCATGCGCAGAATTTCC
The DNA here is from genome assembly GCA_902597095.1 of uncultured Pseudohongiella sp. GTDB lineage: Bacteria > Pseudomonadota > Gammaproteobacteria > Pseudomonadales > Pseudohongiellaceae > UBA9145. The sequence continues at coordinate 21,097 of CACJWK010000025.1, read as the reverse complement.
GGCTGGACGCGTCGGCAGACTCCTTGCTGCTGGAAAATGACCCCGATCTTGAATTCTCAAGGGAGATCAATAACCGCTACGGCACTGCCGATTCGGTAACTGTTGCCTACTCTCCTGATGGTAACTTATTTGACCCTGCCGAACTGCAGTTGCTCGGGCGCCTCAGCGAAGATCTTCTGGCCATTGATCTGGTGGAATCTGTGAACAGTATTCTGGCCGTGCCAATTTTTGGTGATACCCCGCTTACCGGTATCTCTGAAGATTACCTGACCCTGCTGGCACCGGAAACAGATCTTGCTGCGGCACAAGAGGAGATCATGACCAGTCCTGTTTTCCGCAATGCGCTGCTGAGTCCTGACGGTGAGACAGCCGGTATTCAGGTGAGCTTTGCCCTCGACGAAAAAGCCCGCTCGTTGGTTAATCGTCGCTCGGAGCTGAGGAATCTGAGCCGCGCCGGCGACGCCAGCCCTGAACAGTTGGCCGAGCTGAGTCAGGTTGAGGCGGAATATGCCAATTACAGTGTGCAGGCGGCAGATCGGCAGCACGAATTGATCAGTGAAGTACGGGCAACGCTCGATAGGTATCGGGATGGCGCGGAGATCTATCTGGGCGGCGCACCAATGATAGCCGACGATTTGGTGACCTTTGTGCAGGGCGATCTCAGTAACTTCAGTATTGCCGTAGTTCTTCTTATTGTCTTTGCTCTCGGTCTTATTTTTCGCAAGTTACGATGGGTGGCAATACCGCTGGCCTGTTGCGCGGTTGCCGGCGTCATCATGGTCGGAGTCCTCGGACTGATGGACTGGCGTGTCACCGTTGTTTCTTCTAATTTTATTTCATTGCTGTTGATCATCACGATTTCACTCACTGTGCATCTGACCGTACGTTATCGGGAATTAAGGGCGACCCGACACCACAGTGATCACGATAGGCTGCTCAGGCATGCGGTTCTTAGCATGTATCGCCCCTGCCTCTACACGGCGCTGACTACCCTGGTCGCGTTCGGTTCTCTGGTTGTGAGCGGGATTTTGCCAATAATCACGTTTGGCTGGATGATGATGATGGGTGTGGTGACTGCTTTACTGGTCGCCTTCACACTTTTTCCTTCTATCATGAGCTTGCTCAAGGCTGACGAAAGCCAGCTCGGTACTGGTCTTCGTCTGAATTTGACCGGCTTTCTCGCCCGTGCGACAGACAGGTTGAACAACACCGTCCTGGTGATCTACGGCCTGATACTGCTGTTCAGCATGATGGGACTGAGCCAGCTGAGGGTGGAAAACAGCTTCATCGATTACTTCAGAGAAAGCACAGAAATTTATCAGGGCATGAGCCTGTTTGATGAGAAGCTCGGTGGCACTCTGTCCTTTGATGTCGTGGTCGATCTGCCAGATGGCGGAGCGCCATTCGACGATGGATTCGACGATGGATTCGATGACGGGTTTTCAGACAGCGGCAGTGATGACGCCTATTGGTTTACTGCCCCGAAAATGGAACAGATTAAAGCCATTCATGAATACCTTGATGCCGATCTGCAAACCGGCAAGGTGCTCTCGTTCGGCGCCATTGTGCAACTGGCTGAAAAACTCAATGGCAACCAAGAAGTAGATGGGTTTCTCTGGGCAATCCTTTACAACCGGATTCCCGAGGCGTTGAAGGATACTGTCCTGACCCCCTTTATCTCGGTCGCTGACAACCAGACCCGATTCAATGTCCGGGTGATCGAATCGGCGCCCGATCTGAATCGCAATGAGCTGTTGCAGCGCATAGAGCGCGGCGTTGAAGAAGAGTTTGGCCTGGCGGACGAGGACGTACGCGTTACCGGTATTCTGGTGATGTATAACAACGTCCTGCAGAGCCTGTATCAATCACAGATTCTGACGCTCGGAGTGGTGATGCTGGCCATCATGCTGATGTTTCTCGCCCTTTTTCGCTCGCTCTCCATTGCGGTGATCTGCATTATCCCCAATGCCATTGCTGCCGCATTTGTCCTTGGCATCATGGGATGGGCAAACATTCCGCTGGATATCATGACCATCACAATCGCAGCGATTTCCGTTGGCATCGGGGTCGACAATACCATTCACTACATGCACCGGTTTAAGCGTGAATTTCCCCGCTTCGGTGATTATCGCGCAACCATGCATTTCTGCCACAACAGTATCGGGCGAGCCATGTATTTTACGTCGATGACTATTGTCGCCGGCTTTTCTATTCTGGCGCTGTCGAATTTCATTCCGACGATTGTATTTGGACTGTTGACCAGTCTTGCCATGCTGGTTGCCTTGACCGGTTCTCTGACCCTGTTGCCCCAGTTACTTATCTCTTTCAAACCTCTCGGTGCGGAGGAGGGTTCTGGCGGCCATGTCTGAGTGGCACTGTTGCAAGCGCAGAGTTAGCGATCTCAAGGCCACGCATGGCGAGTAGAGATGCAGAAGCTGACACTCCGGATTTGATGAAGCAATCATGACATTTGTCTCTTTCCCAATGATACGTATCGGCTGCTGGCTTGGCAGCGCAATGTTGCTCGCGGCATGCAACAAGACTGGGCCTGCGGCCGAAGCGCCAGTGAGCCTGCTGGCCGCCTATATGCAGGATCCTGCGGCCGTTGAGCACGGTGCCAGGATATACGACGGAACCTGCGCTCGGTTCTGTCACGAAGCAGAACCCCGCGTCGGGGAGGAAGTGAATCTGTTCGACTGCCAGTGGCGTTATGGCAATACCGCCGACGACATTTTTCAGATAACAACATCAGGCGTGCCGGGTACCCGGATGGTGGGTTATGGCAATAACTTTCCTGAAGGAAAACAGGACCTGTGGAAGTTGATTGCCTTCATAAAGACCAAGCAGGCTGAGTGTGAGACCAGTGAAATGCAAAAGATTCAATGAGGAAGGAAACCATGTACCGCACCCAGGAAGATGACAACCCGACCACTCGGACTCCGGCCAGATCCGGATTTATGGATGAGAAGCTGTTTAAGTCGCGCGCTATCACCCTATTCGGCAGTATTGATGACAAGCTTGCCCGATCGGTCACTGAGCGGCTTCTGGCACTGGCCTCAGACGGCGATGATCCGATCACTTTATACATCAGCTCGCCCGGCGGTCACGTTGAATCCGGCGACGTGATTTATGACATGATTAAATTCATTCAGCCGGTGGTCAAAGTGGTTGGCACTGGCTGGGTGGCCAGCGCGGCAACAACGATCTATCTGGCCGCAGAGAAAGAAAATCGCTTTTCTTTGCCGAATACCCGCTTTCTGGTGCATCAACCTCTGGGAGGTGCCCGTGGCGATGCGACCGATATCGCTATTCAGGCAGAACAGATTGTCAAAATGAGAGCGCGGATTAATAAGCTGATCGCAAACGAGACGGGCCAGCCCCTTGATCGTGTTGCCCAGGATACAGATCGCGACTACTGGATGACCGTGGAAGAGGCCGTTGAATATGGCATCGTAGGTAAAGTCATCAGCTCTGTCTCAGAGATCTAGTTGTTCGAGTCTGATGCCGCCTGGCCGGCGACTTTTCTGAAGATTGCATGCCGGCCCTCCGACAGCGCACAGACTACCATGAATTCGGGCTGACAGCTGGCGACGGACAGGACGGCCGTCTTGGTGTCCAGTAATTCAGCCCGGATGACGCCGGTGGCGCCGGCGTATTCGACCTCTACGCGGGCAATATTACCGTCTACTTTGCCGTCTCCGCTGGACCAGATCTGCCCCATGGATTCTATTTGGGTGATCTTCATCAACCCGTTGTTTGAGGTGACTCCGATTCTGAACAGGGTGCCTTCAGCGAGCCATTCTCCTTCCCAGTCCGCGTTTGCTATCTGAGTCTGGCCCGTCACCGGCCCCTGCGCGGCGCTCAGGATCATCAGCAGCAAAGCCATCAAGCCCCGCCGTTGCATTGCCCGGCCGTCTAATCGGGCAGAATGCAGCGTTCGCGTCTGAAGTAATCTCTGAATTGGCTCAAGCAAAGTTCAATCCCACGCCAAACAGGTGTCCATGAAATAGCGTCACCAGGGCGTACAAGAGCGATCCAAGCAGAATCGCTATCGCATCCCAAACAATACCCGGGGCACGCGAGACAGGCCTCGCGGTTCCCCACACCTTGACAAATTTTAGCATGCTCCATATCGCGAAGCTGCCGAATAGCAGAATTGAAGCGAGATCGCCATTTGACCAGAGATGCGCAAGCCCCCAGAATCCTACGCCCAAAAGCATGGGATTGCGGGTTACTGCAGCGAGGTGAGAGAGAGGGATATTGCCGGCGGTCACCAGGATTATCCCCGGCAACATCAGAAAGTGACTGACCACACGCCACTCGAATGGCGGCTGCCAAACCATGAAAAAAGTGGCCTGGCTTTTGCCCAGCACAATCAGTCCTAGACCGAAGGCAGTTGCAAGGCTGAAGGTGCCTTTATAGGCAGCCTCTGAAGGCAGTTTGACAACTACGCGATCGCGTAACCCCGTCTCGCGCAGCAGGTGTGGGATAAAAAACAGCAGCAGGCCAATAACGAGAAGGGGCATGTGCCTGTTACGCATTGGCCAGCGTGCTGTTTTGCCTGAAACTGTGTTTGCTGAGAGGAAGCTCCCTGATTCGCTGGCCCGTCAGAATATAAATTGCATTCGTGACCGCCGCGGCGATCGGAGGCGTTGCAGGTTCACCTAGTCCACCGAGGCTGGCTCCTGACTCGATCAGGTGCACATCGATTTCCGGCGAAGTTGCCATTCGGACCATCTCATAATCAGAGAAGTTATTCTGACTGACCCGACCTTCCTTTATCGTGATTTCGCCGTACATCGCGGCGGTGAGGCCAAAAATGACGCCAGATTCTATCTGGGCCTTGGCCGTGTCCGGATTGACCACCCAGCCACAATCAATCGCCGCCGTGACTTTGTGCACAACGGGCTTGCCATCCGATCCAATGGAGACTTCGGCAATCTCGGCGCAGATACTGCCGAAACTTTCCTGCACCGCCGTGCCCAAGGCACGACCTTCGGGCAGGTTTCTGCCATACCCTGCGGCTTCCGCTGCGACCTGCAAAACCTGCTGATGTCGTGGATGTTTGTGGAGGAGTTCCATACGGAACTGAAAGGGATTGGTTCCCGCGCGATGGGCCAGTTCATCAATGAATGACTCAGTAAAAAACGTATGCTGTGAGTGATCCACGCTGCGCCAGGCGGCAATTGGCACATGGGTATCTCCGTCGACGACTCTGATCGATTGGTGGTCGACGGCGTAGGGAATGTGGGCTGCCCCCGGAGTCTGGATTGGACCTGTGTATCTGTTATGCCACGCTAAAATGTTGCCGTTAGCGTCCAGGCCTGCTTTGAAATTGGAAGTTACCGCCGGGCGATAATAGTCCTGCTGCATGTCGTCTTCACGGCTGAACACGGTCTTTACCGGAACGCTGAACTGCATGGCAATTCTCGTGGCATGGTCAATGACGTTCCAGTTGAAGGGCAGGCGGCGACCGAATCCGCCTCCCAAGTAGCTCGGATGATGTGTTACTACGCGTTCATTCAGCCCGGCAACCGAGGCCACCCGGCCGCGCACGGCAAGCGGGTCTTGGGTGCTGGTCCAGACATCAGCGCGACCGTTTTGAATGTGCACTGTGCAGTTCATCGGCTCCATCGGGGCATGGGCCAGATAGGGGACTCGATAGCTGGCCTCGACTATTTCACTAGCCTGAGTGATGCTTGCCTCTGCGTCCCCGGCTTCAAAATCCTTACTGCCTTCACTGCGGGTCAGTTCCTCGTCAAAGCGTGCTGCAATGTCTGCGCTGGAAACTGAATCGTTGTCAGAACGCTCAAACTCGGCTGACACTTCCTTCAGGGCTTCTTTCGCGCGCCAGTAGTTGTCGGCTACAACAGCGACAGAATCTTCCAGCTCGATGACTTTTTTAACCCCCCTTCGCTTGAGAGCCTCAGTCGCATCAACTGAGACCAGCTTGGTACCGAACACCGGGGCCAGCCTGATTGCGGCGAATAACATGTCGTCTGTTTTGTAATCCAGGCCATAGAAGGCACTGCCGTTCACCTTTGCGGGGATATCGACGCGCGACAAGGCTCTGCCCATGATGTTGAATTGCGTGCGCTCCTTGAGAGTGGGCGCCTCAGGCGGTTCCAGCCTGGCCGCCGCATCTGCCAGTTCGCCGTAACTTGATGATTGCCCGCTGGCATTATGATGAACATAACTGAGAGCCGTGGTGCACTCGTCGGCCGGAACGCCCCAGCGCTCTGCTGCGCATTGAATCAGCATTTCACGGGCCGCTGCGCCGGCGACGCGCATTCCGAGCTGGCCGGTAAAACGAATGGACGCACTGCCTCCGGTGGTTTGCAGATTGCCAATTTGCGCAATTTTCATCGCACTGGTTTCAATCAGCGGCATCAGAAATGAGGGGACGCCAAGCTCACCTGCGAAGCCGATCGCCATGTCTCCGGCTGCGTACAGGTCGGTTGCCGGTGCCTGTTCTATTCTGACCTGCTCCCAGGCCGCATCCAGCTCATCTGCAGCCATCATGGCCAGTGCGGTGTGACTGCCCTGACCCATCTCGGAATGATTCACATAGACGGTTACCCGGTTGTCAGGGTCTATTTTCAAAAACGAGGTGAGGTATCTGGCCGAGCCCTCGGCGAGTGTGTCATTGGCAATTCGATGATCACTGGGTCTCGTGGCGGCATAGCCAATAGCCAGGCCGCCGCCGACCACAGCTGATGAAAGAATGAACCGGCGTCTTGAGATTTTCATGGGTGCTCCCCTCCGGCCTAGGTGTTGGCGATTGCGCGAATCGCTTTTCGCACGCGTGGATAGGAGCCACAGCGGCAGACATTGTTGATGCTCGCATCAATTTCCGCATCGCTAGGATTAGGATTAGCTGCCAACAGAGATGACACGGCCATGATCATGCCTGACTGGCAGTAGCCGCATTGGGGAACCTGATGATCAATCCACGCTTTCTGTACGGCATTCAGATCCCCCGGTTCGTATTGCGCCAGTGATGATTCGGCAAGCCCTTCGATAGTGGTGATTTCCTGCCCCTGTACAGCCGAAACAGGCATGACACAGCTTCTTACCGGATTGCCATTCACCTGCACGGTGCAGGCGCCACAGGAAGCCACGCCGCAGCCAAATTTGGTTCCCGTGAGTCCGAGCTCATCCCGCAACGCCCATAACAGCGGCATTTCCGATTCGACGTCGAGAGTGTATTCAGTGCCGTTTATTTTCAGAGTCACCATGTGCAGACATTCCCCGTTCAAAGATCCGGAGATTGTAACGCGCGCGTTAGACTATTTCGACGTGCAAGGCGGCTGTTTCTCAGCATACACTGGGAATATTCGGACTCACTGCTACGGATCGGTCGCTACCCTGAGCCATGGAATTTGCATACAGCGCGCTAGAGAAGGTCATTTTTAACGAAGCGGCAACAGCAGCCCTGCCGCAGCTTTTGTGCGACCTGAATTACCAGCGGCCGTTTGTGGTTGCCTCCCGGACTCTGGCTGAAAAGACCGGTGACCTCAGTGCCTTGCGACAGGCCCTCCCGGTTGAACTGGCCGGTTTCAACAAGGCTATTCGGTCGCACACGCCTCGTGAAGATGCGCTGGAGCTGCTTGATCAGGTCAGGGAGAGCGGAGCCGATGTCATCATCAGCGTCGGCGGGGGTTCGGTAATCGACGCCGGCAAATTTGTTCAGCTGGCAATCGAGCAGGGTCTCAAGCACGAATCAGAAATCCTAGAATACGCGCAGCAGAGCAACGGCAGTAAGGGGACGAAGCACGGTGATTTTCGACTTTTCTCCAGCACCGACAAGATTCGTCAGCTTGCCATTCCTACCACGCTCTCCGGCGCCGAATTTAGCAACTCAGCGGGTGTACTAAACAGCAGCTCGGGTAGTAAAGAGGGCTATCGAGGCCCCCGGCTTTGCCCTCAGGCAGTTGTTTACGATCCGGAACTGGCCGGGCACACGCCGTCCTGGCTCTGGTTATCGACTGCCATACGGTCATTGGATCATGCAATAGAGGGTCTCTGTTCCGGCCAGAGCTCAGCCTATCTTGACGGTCATTTTTTGCATGCCATCACTCTGTTCAGCCAGTCCTTACCGGCGGCGAGTCTCTCTCAGGGCGATCTAGGCGCGGTCAATCTGAATCAGCAAGCCGTCTGGCTGGCATGTTGCGGCCTCGGGTCAGTTCCCCACGGAGCGAGTCACGGAATCGGTTACATACTCGGTGCCATGTGCGCCATTCCGCATGGCTATACCTCGTGCGTCATGTTGCCCGCGGTGCTCGAGTGGAATGCCACCGTCCTCGGTGAGAAGAGCCGCGCTATTACAGACGCCATGGGCCAAGGCTCACAGGATGCTCATGTGGTGGTAAAGACGCTGATCAGCGAACTGGGCCTGCCCACTAGCCTGCGGCAGCTCGACGTTTCCCGACATCTGCTACAGCAGATTGCCGAGCGCGCCTACGCTCATCCTGTGGTGCGCAAGAATCCCCGCCCGATAGTCAGTGCTGCTGATGTGAGCGCCATACTGGAGATCGCCTGGTAGGCACCCGTGACCACCCAATAAAAATTCGAAACCGCATCTATGAATACAGTCAGGCCGCGCCAGCTGTTGGTGATCCTGGCGCTGATGATTGCGTGCGCTCCCACCGTTTCCAAGGCGCAGTTCATCCGATTTGCAGAAGCGCCGCAGGACTGGCACGGCAGTTTGCAGACCTCAGTGAGCCGCTATCGCAGCGATTACGGAGTCGAGTTTGATCTGGTAGCGGCCGTGCATGTTGCGGACAAGCGCTACTATGACAAGCTGAACGCCTATTTTGCCGCCAGGGATTTGGTGCTCCAAGAGCTGGTGACGGATGGCAACAGTCCTGATTCCACGCGGGGTATGTCAGAAAGCGGACTGTCGGCAGTTGGATGGCTGCAGGTCACTGCTGCAAGCTTGCTCGGACTTCGCTTACAACTCGATGAGATCGCCTATGGTGCAAGCAACCTTCGGCACGCTGATCTGAGTGTTAGCGAACTGCAGGCGATTATGGCGGCCCAACAGGAAAATCTCTTCACGCTGTTTGTCGCCATGGCCTCTGCTCAGCTGGCCAGTGAGCAGCAGGCGAGAATCAGAGAGAATTTACCGGCAAGCTCGTTCACCACCATGGCTCTGCTAAGTGCGCTGAGATCTGAAGATCGGAGTCAGGCTGTCAAATATTTACCGGGGAAAGAGCAGGGCCGAAGTGGCAGCATTGCGATCGATCCGGCCATGGAATCGCAATTAACACACCTGGACGACCGGAATGAGGCGGCTCTCTCAGCGCTGAGGGATGTGCTTGAGCAAGGTCAGGCGCGCACTAACAGTTTGTTCTGCGGCGCCGCTCATGTGGTTGGCCTCGAAAGAGTCGTTACCGGGGAACTGGGGTTTGAATTGGAAGAGCGGCTTTGGCTGGCGGTCTGGGAAATTCCATAGAACGCAAATTTCGTACCGATCGTCGACCCGGGCGGCGCATTGAGGTTGACTGACGCGCGATTTACAGGACAATGGGTTTAGATTAGCCGCAATTAAAGCAGCTCCAAGACTCAGGAGCGGGGTATGCGCATTAACTGTTAATCGGGTGACTCCAGGCTTTCGTTGTTATTCTCTGTGTCTGATAGAAAAAGGGTTTTATGGTATGAAGAAAATATTGAACGGATGGTTCGCAGTTACCTTGCTCGTATTGGTCGGTTGCGCTGCTTCGACGCCACCGGCTGTCGGGGTCTGGAACGTCGAGATGAACACGCCACTGGGGGCTTTGCCCGCAACCTTGACTCTGAATGCGGACGGTACCGGCATGATGGGTTCGGATCAGCTGGGTGAGGCGCCGATTGACGGCGTCATGTATGACGGTAATTCAGTCTCTTTCTCAGCAGAAGTCGATGCGCAGGGTCAGACTCTGGTCCTAGACTTTTCCGGCACAGTTGAGGGAGACTCGGTATCCGGCGAATTTGGCAGTGACTTTGGCGCGTTCGCTGTGACTGGAACCCGGGCGCAGTAATTGCGGCCGGTCGGAAAAAAGGATGCGAAAGCATCCTTTTTTCGGCTGGTGTTTGTCAGAGCCTGCGCCGGGTTTAAATCACGTTCACAGCGCGCTGTTCTTTCACCAGGCGCAAATTTTCCTGTGCGAAAGGACTGTTGGGATGTACCGTGATGAGCTGTTGAAAAGCCTCCTCGGCCAGCGCGAGCTTGCCTTGCTGCAGATAAACCAGGCCCAGCCCGGACAGGGCACCGAAGTGGCGCGGCTCGAGTTTCAGGGTTCTCTTGATGTCTTCGATCGAGGCGTCGGTATTGCCGACCAGGAAGTAGAGTGTCGCACGTTTGTTCCAGCCTTCCGCAAAATTCGGGAAATTCTCCACAATCTGGTTGAAAATCAGCAGCGCTTTCGGGAATTGGCGACGATTCATGGCTTCGGTGCCGAGTGTCAGCAGCTGTTGAACATCTGCGTTCTCATGTTCAAGCCAAATGGCCCAAATCTGGCTTTCTGTCGCGCGCAGCACCACCGGATTACTGACGAGTGACAGTTGCTCGAACAATCCGTTCAGCCGTTCGTCGTTCTGATCTGCGTGCAGATTCTGCGTGACTAACATCGATAGGGCAAAAATGAGAGTCGGTAAACGGGCGGGTATCTTCAACTGAGCCATGCCCTGCAGAATAATCCCCCGAGGGTCTTCGCACAATGCTTGGTGCTGCGGGATCGGCCCCGAAGTGAGGGGGGGGTTCCGAGCGCATCGGGATTGACCCAGAAACGTCTCCGGTCCTCAGCGCCAGCATCTGGCGTCCAGAATCAGACGCGGCTGACTAAAAATTCATAACGAAAGTGACAGCAGTCTCTGTGTCGGTATTTTTGCGGCCGGCCGGAACAATCGTCTGATGCTTGGCAAATATCGAAAACCTCAGCGCGAGGTTATCGAGGATTTGGGCTTCAATGCTGCTTTCAGACCGGAAAATGCTGGTTTCGAGACCTGTTTCCAAGCTCAAGGTTTGCTCGAATTGCGCGGATTCTGACAGATCCCATTCATATTCTCCGGCCAGTCTGAACATGGCTTCGTCAAAGTCATTGAAATTGATCTGGCTGAGGCGTTCCTTGATGCGACTGATCCGGTAGCCGATACCAGCTTCGTAGGTAAGGCTCATGTTCGGGCGCGCGCCCAGCAGGCTTCGGCCATAGCTGAGCGTGAAATCTGACTGGCTGTCATAGCCGCTGAAACGATCATCCTCGTGAGCGAGTCTCGACTGAATGAAAGAGTTTTCATCCAGTTGGTAATTGGCGTTACCGACGTAGTAAAAGCGCTGAGCGGCCAGAATTCCGTTCTGTGACGATCGCAGGCCATCAATTAGGACGCCGTATTCCCACTGTTCTCGCCCCCAGTCCACCTCCCCCCGGAAATTGATGCTCTGTGCGTCAGTATTGCCGCTGGTGTTCACGGCGCCCAGTTCCACTTCGGTCGTCAGAGGTATCGCATCTTCTTCCTGCGCAGCCAGGGTGCTGGAAATCATCATACAGGCGAGGAGGACCAAAAGAGATCGGTGTATTGTCATTGTGCGTCCTTTTCCGGGTAATAGGTCAGAGAAAATCCAACCCGGCCTAATCGGTGTATTACCTGTAGTTAACGGTCTGGATTCCTAAATCGTTAGACGCTCAGACTGGCTGGGGTAAAATACTGTCCTATCCCACGCGTCATGTGCTGTTTTTTGCCATGATGCTTATGTCCGATTCCTGTGGAATTGTCGAAGTTTGATGAAAACGCTGTATCTTCTGCGCCATGCAAAATCCAGCTGGGATGACCCCGAGCTCAAAGATTTCGAACGGCCACTCGCTGAGCGCGGTCTGCGGGACATCTCGAAGATGGCCGCCCGCTTCCGGCAGCGGGGCGACACGGTCGGCTGCGTGATTACCAGTCCAGCTCTGAGAGCGAAAACGACGGCTAAGATGATAGCCGATCAGATAGGTTTCCCGCCGGATGAGGTCTTCAGCAACCCCGAGCTCTACTTCGCCGGTGCCGGTATGTTTCTGAAAGCAGTGGGGCTTCTCGGCGAGCACTGTCAGTCGGCCATGCTGGTGGGACACAATCCGGCCATCACCGAGTTCGCCAACGGAGTGTGCGATGGACGAATCGATCATATTCCAACCTGCGGTTTGCTTAAGCTGCAATTCCCTGTTCAGCACTGGGAGGAGATTCAGGAAGCGTCGGGCGAATTGGTCTACTTTGATTATCCGAAGAAGGGAGACTGATTCATGGATAGAAACCTGAGGCCAATGTTTGCTGTTACTGTCGTGACGCTGTTGCTGGGATGCGCACCGTCGCTAGAGTCCGGTGAAGGCGGTGAGGGAACGCCAGTTGCCGGTCGCTGGTATTCGGTTGAGCAGGTTCATACAGGTAGCAGAGTTTTCCATGACGAGTGTGCTCAGTGCCATGGCGCGCAGGCGCAGGGTATTACTGCCGACTGGCGTGAGCGCCTCGACGACGGTTCATTGCCACCGCCTCCACTGAACGGATCGGCGCACGCCTGGCACCACCCTCTGTCCGTGCTGCTTCAGGTGATCAATCAGGGAGGAGTCCCTCTTGGAGGCCAAATGCCGGCTTTCGCCAACCGGATTTCGGATAAAGAGAAACTGGCGGCTATCGCTTATTTCCAGAGTTTCTGGAATGATGACCTCTATGGTAATTGGGAGCAGATGGGTGGTACTGAGTAAATTTCGCGAGGCGGGCATCAGGCGCGTGGTGCTCATGATGGTGGCTTTTGCGCACTGTCTGTTGTCGCTCCAGGTAAGTGCGCAGCTAGGCGGTTCTTTCCCCTGGCAGTCCGAGCTTTACACTGATCACGAACTGATTGGTCGCATCTGGGACTCGCGGCGTGGACAGTTCGTGAACGATGCAGAGCTGTGGGACACCCTTCTGGAGTCCAGCTATGTCCTGCTCGGTGAAAAGCATGACAATCCGGACCACCACGCGCTTCAGTTGAGAGTTCTTCAGGCCCTGATCAATGCCGACAATGTGGACAAGCTCACCATGGAAATGCTGGACAACACAGCCAGCGAGAATCTGGATGCTTTTCTCGAAACCCGGTTTGAGTCAGAGGAAGCGTTGAAAAACTTTCTGAACTGGGACGAACAGGGCTGGAACTGGACGTACTATCGGGGGCTGATTCAAGCAGCTCATCGCGCGAATGTTCCGGTTTCAGCCGGGAATCTGGACGCCGAAACCGTCATGCAGGTCTATTCATCACCCACCACTGCGGAAATTGAAGCTGTGTTGGATGCAGAGGTGATGAGCCGCTTACTGGCAGACATTGATGAGAGCCATTGTGGTCTGCTGCCCGAGTCCCAGTTCCCTCCGATGGTGCGGGTGCAGCAGACGCGAGATCACACCATGGCCCGGAGTCTGTTGCTGGACGAGGGAAAGAACCATGGCCTGGCAGTCTTGGTCACCGGTAACTACCACGCCCGAAAGGACCTTGGTGTGCCAAATTACCTGATAGCCCAGCACCCGGAGCTGGAATGGTCAGATATCCTTTCGCTGGCATTTCTTGAGGTGGTACCAGGTGAAATGGATCCCCGCGCCTATCTCGATCAGTTCTCAGGCCGCTCAGCCTATGATTTTATCTGGTTTACCCCGGCGGTCAGTAACGCCAATTACTGCGACTCTATGCGATAACTGCCTTGCAATTTGTGTCTCGCTTTTTCGGACTGCTAGTATCCGTCTCTGATCCCCGGAAAGAGGCCGCCTGAACCTGCGCTTCAATTTGGTCGGAAAGATCATCCTCTATGAACAAATACACTTCGATTACTTTGCTGCTGTTTCTGATTAGCGTGCCGCTCAACGCGCAGGTGTTTCCGCAACTCGGCGGATCGGAATCCAGCGTCTATGATCTAGCAGAGGAAGAGCTTGGCGAGTTCAATTTTGTCCGCGTTCAGTATGACACCTATTGGGGTGGCGGGTTTGGTTATGGAACCTGGTCAATCGATTTTCCGGATGCGGACATGAATTTCCTGCGGGGCGTCTCTCGGCTCACCAACATCAAGGTGGAGCGCGATCCTATCGTACTGCGGTTTGATGATGAGCAGATCTTTGATTATCCATTCCTGTATATGCTGGAAGTCGGGCAGAATGGCGGAATCGTCCTGAGCCCGAAGGAGACAGAAAATCTCAGAGAGTATCTGTTGCGCGGGGGGTTTCTGTTGATTGATGACTTCTGGGGGCAGCGTCAGTGGGACAACTTCTATGCGGCATTCAGTCAGGTTTTTCCGGACCGAGAGATCACAGAGCTAAGTCCGGATCACGAAATTTTTCATGTCTATTACGACATCGAAGGCCCGCAGATGATCCCCGCACTGTACCGCTCTGACGAATTTGGTGAGCAGGGTATAGACCGGGCAAGCAACCATGCCATTCTGGATGATTCTGGGCGGGTCATGGTGTTAATCAACTGGAACTCTGATATGGGTGATGGCTGGGAGCACACCTACCACCAGGCCTATCCGACTCGCTATGCAAATAACGCCTACCGGTTAGGGATTAATTATCTGATGTATTCGATGACCCACTAAATGGTCAGTCGGTCGCGCGACTTGCAAGACCGGATTCCTGCAATCTGTCATCTTGAAATTTACTTCATGTTACCGCTTCAGTGGTGTGTCACTGTTTTGCATTTGTGCGCGGCAGTTGTCTGCTGTCGCTTTAAAGAAGCAATAACAGCGGAGCGCACAGATGAGAAGGGCTCAGAAGGGCGGAGGAGGGCAGCGAAGGGCAGAGAGGGCATGGGAAGAGAAGCGAGAAAAAGCAAAACCCAGGAGCGGAGCGCGTCACGCATTCCCACTCTTTATTGATCAGGCCTAATCAGTCGAACCGGTTGCGATGATCGACTGGCAGGCCGGCCTCAGAAAGATACCTGCTGATTAACTGCGCATCTTGCTGTACGCACCCCGGGCTCGTCGTATAGATCAGCTCGGCACTGTTTGCCGCAATCGCGCTGGAGGATGCAATTGCGTCTTTGAAGTGCTGAATCCGGTTGGGCGGAATACCCTTATTGCGGTAAAAGCCTATCAATAAGTCGATCTGTACTGCACTTAAATGCTGCGAAAGAATGACAGCAAATCCGCGTTCAAATTTATGCCAGGCATACTCGCGCGCGTAACAGTTCGCAATGGCGTTGCGGATCAGGTTAGGCAACTCAAGACCTGTCTCCATGGTTACGATGCTGGAATAGGTCCGAAGCACTTGGGTGACATGATTTTGGGTTTGCCTGTCGAACTGCTGAGCCGTGTTGCTGACTCTCAGCAACACTCTGGCAGATTGCAGGGAATCAGCTTTTGTAGCGCAGGATAAGCAAAATGCGATCGCCGCTGTGGCGCAGAAGAGCCTGAATCTGGGTTTAGTTACTCTCAACAATTTCGAATATCACAGTCACGGGCAGTCGATAGTCTACTTCATCAAATGAAGGGGTAATAGCAGCGTTTGCGGCGGCCGTTCCTTCCATACGGGCGCTATCGGCGGCGAATTCCAAGGCGCGCAGGGGCATCTCTCGGGGCTGGCGATGCAGATTGCCGTAGAAGAATTTTATGGCGCGCAGTTCAATCCCGAGACCCATTTCGTATTACGTTTTTTGTGCCATAACGTCTTCGATTGCAAGCTCGCGGGCATGACGCTCAAACTCTTCTTCGTCGCTGTGCTTAAATTCGGTGCTGTCAAAACGACCTCTTCGTTCTCGTCAGCCGCTGCCGCTAGAAACTGCAGGTGCTCCTCACTGCGAGCTTTCACTTCAAGCCGGGCGGAAACTTCATAGGCATTCGGATTGCACCCAAGCAGGCCGAATTGCGGCGCGCTGGAGAAACGCGCGTTGTTGATTGCCGCGCCCGGGATTCGGGCCGCAGTGAAGCCATCGATCAGCATATCGCGAAGCGACTGATTCTGACTCATGGCGACAGACAGATCTCTGTCCTCGGTTGTAATGAGTAGACTGACAGTAGCAACAACGTCTTTATAGGTGTGTAATTCATCTTAACCTGCGATATTGACAGTATGTGGTCTAGGATAGGGAAACTCGCGTAGTTCCTGTGGTGTTCCAGACGACTGCGCCTGAGCAAGTGAAGCGTTCTGCCAAGCAAGTGTGACCACGACAGTCCACACCGTAACCCAAATCGGTGTATTCATTATGACTCAAGGCCCGTGCCACCAAGTTTGGGGTGCTCTCTGCCCTAGCGATAAGTTTTCCATCGCTGATGAGACTTTCGCTGACCTCAAAAAGTTTGTTTTGCCCTGGCAGACTGACGCCGTTGACTGGGACAGTGAGTAATGACAATATATTGACAATTAGATCTGTCAACATGGTCCCCTGTTTGGGCTCTGAGGCAGGTCGCAGCCAAGGGGGCACAGTTTGCACTCACCCAAAAGGGTCCTGTTTCTTGATCTGGTTTTGACGCTGTTCAGGCTGAATGGTCTGCTCATCGCTGAAGGCGATGCGATGACCAAAGAACTGGGTCTGACCCACGCTCGCTGGAAAGTTATCGGAGCCATTGCCCTGTCCAGTGCCGGTCTCACTGTACCCGGAATTGCGCGGGTTTTGGGTCAATCGCGTCAGGCGGTACAAAGGATCACTGATGTGATGGTGGCTGATGGCATTCTTGTTTACACCGATAACCCCAAGCACAAACGCTCCGCATTGGTGACTCTGAGTGAGAAGGGACAGGATACCTACAGTCTGCTGCGCGAAGTTCAGGACCCTTGGGCGATTGAAAACACCGAAGACATTCCAATCGAAGAATTGGAGACCACACTGCGCCTCGTCAGACGGCTCATCAAAAAATTTAACTGAGGGGTGATGCCCTGAGCTATGGCTGAAACGACTGCGCCACTGCCACGCCAGCTATACGAATCAAAAGCGGTTCAACAACTCGATTGTCTTGCCATTAAGCACTTTGATACAACTGGCTATATGTTGATGCAGCGCGCGGGAGCGGTCTGTTTGCAGGCGATGCGCAAGCAATGGCCGTTAACCAATCACCTGATTGTTTTTGCTGGCGCTGGAAATAACGGCGGCGATGGCTATGTGATTGCCGCTCTGGCCAAAGACCTGGGCCTCAGCAGTGAAGTGCTTCACCTGTCACCGCCTGAGCAGCTTGCTGCAGAAGCGTCCAGAGCCTATCAGATGGCGGTGGCCGCCGGTGCTGAAATACATCCTTATACTGAAGCAGCGTTCGCCCTGCGCAGTCATCAGCCGAATACGCTGCTCGTCGATGCGATGCTGGGTACCGGCCTGAGCCGACCGGTCAGCGGAGACTATGAGCACGCGATACGAGCGATCAACAGCAGTCAGATGCCTGTCTTCGCAGTTGACGTGCCTTCAGGCTTGAACGCTGATACCGGCGAGCCTTTTGACGAGGCCATCAGCGCAGCCCAGACGATGACTTTTATTGCGATCAAGCAAGGGCTGCTGACGGGCTCGGCGCTGAACTTTACCGGGGACCTTTGCTTTGACGATCTCGGTCTGCCTCAGGCACTCTACTCGCATGAGCAGGCGCCGGTCTCCGGAGTCAGACGGATTGATATCCATTCTGTCCTTAGCGCGTTTTCCCCGCGACCACCCGCTTCCCATAAAGGGAAATTCGGGCATGTCATGGTTATCGGTGGGGACAGAGGTTTTGGGGGAGCGCCACTGATGGCGGCGGAGGCGAGTTTAAGAAGCGGTGCGGGTCTGGTTTCTGTGGTGACGCGATCAGAGCACAGGGCAGGCTTTCTGGCGCGCAGGCCCGAGCTCATGATGCATGGTACGGAAGACCACGATTATGATTTCGTTCAACTGATGCAGCGAGCCTCAGTGCTTGTTATCGGCCCGGGTTTGGGTCTCGGGCCCTGGGGGGAGGAGCTACTGCGAATGTCTCTGCAGGCTGCATCGAAGAAGTCACTGCCGGTGATCATTGACGCCGATGCCTTGACCCTTCTTGCTAGAAATTCTGCCGATTATCTGGTCATGAAAAAAGACACATGGATACTCGCTCCGCATCCTGGCGAGGCCGCCAGATTGCTGGATGCAACGGTTTCGGATATCCAGCTGGATAGATTTGCTGCCATTCGCAAATTGCGGGATACGTGGGGAGGTAACTGCCTTCTGAAGGGCAGTGGCTCTCTGATCTCAAACGCTTTGGAACCTGATTTGATAAAGCTTTGCTCCGAGGGCAATGCCGGCATGGCTACAGCAGGCATGGGTGATGTCCTGACGGGCGTGATCGCGGCGCTCCTCGCACAGGGGCTTCCCCTTGATCAGGCGCTCTCATCTGCCGTCTGCGTTCACGGGGAAGCAGCGGACCTATGTGCTGGCGCGTCCGGTCAGAAAGGGTTGCTGGCAACCGATCTGTTGCCTCAAATTCGTCGTCTGCTTAATACTGACCACGTAGACGGTTTTGAAGGCGGGACCGGGTATGTCTGAACGCTTCCGGTATCAGGCAAGTGCTGAGTCGGAAACGCTCGCGATGGCGACCTGCCTTGCGAGGGCGACTTTTCAAGATCCCGGCCTCAGACCAGAGCAACTGGCAGAGCCCGGCTGTCAGAGCACGGGCGCTGTGATTTTCCTGCAGGGCGAACTGGGTGCAGGCAAAACCACCTTTGCCCGGGGGTTCCTTCGTGGTTACGGCTTTCAGGGTGCGGTGAAGAGTCCTACCTACACTCTGGTTGAGCCCTACGAATTCGAGTACTGCAGCATATATCATTTCGATCTATACCGACTGAGCTCTCCGGAAGAGGTGGCTCATATCGGCGTAGAAGAGTATTTCACGGACCAGACAATTTGTCTGGTGGAATGGCCGGAACGGGGCAGTGGCTGGCTACCGCTTCCTGACCTTACGATTACCCTCGGCGGGTCGGGGGCAGGCAGGGAGGTCTGCTGGCAGGGACATACTCCGAAAGGCTGCAAAGCTGCCGAAAGATTGTGGCAATTCCGCCGAAACTTATAGACAACGTGCCGTGGGTCCATGGCGACCTGATTGCCGTGAATTTGGGTGAGATGGGCGCTGGAGTCCAGTTTTACAGTCGGCTTAGAATTTATCAGCCATGAAGGTTAGCAAAGTCATTAGAAAGATCCTGGTACTGCTGCTGGGTTCATACGGCATCGGCCTGCAGGCGGCTGAGGTCGTCGACTTGCGTATGTGGCGGGCACCAGATCACACACGCCTAGTGTTCGATCTCAGCGATGAGGTTGAGTACAGCAGCTTTTTTCTGGAGGATCCACACCGCTTCGTTGTCGATATTAAGTCTTCGTTTACAGATCTCAGCTTTGACGGTTTGAACTTTTCTGACAGCCCTATCTCGGGGATCCGCAGCGGCGTGCGAAATGGTGACTCACTGCGGATAGTGCTTGATCTGACCAGCGCCGTTGAGCCAGAAACCTTCAGCCTGGCGCCCAACAGCGAATTCGGTGAGCGTTTGGTGCTGGACCTCTACGATAAAACGGATAGTCAGCAGAGCCAGAGCGCTAATCTGCCCGAAACCCGGACAGGAAGTGAGGCACGTCGTGACATAGTCGTGGCAATCTCAGCGGGTCACGGGGGTGAGGACCCGGGCTCTATCGGCTATGACGGAAGGATTAAAGAAAAGAACGTCACGCTGGCAATCTCGCAGGCACTGTACGAGCGTCTTCAAAAATTGCCAGGCTACAAGCCGGTGATGATCAGAGAAGGCGACTACTATGTCGAACTTAAGCGTCGGCCTGAAATAGCACGCCAGAACCGCGCTGATCTGTTTGTTGCCATTCATGCAGACTGGTATCGCAACAGTCGCGCGCGCGGAGTGACTGTGTACGCTCTCTCCGGCGATCGCGCCGACCGCGAAAATTCTGCGAGAGTCGCTGAGAAAGAGAACAGCGCTGATCTGCTGGGTGGCGTCGGGGGAGATCTGGCTCTGGGTGAGCTTGATGACGACGTCGCATTGACACTGGTTTCGCTGCAAATGGCTTGGAGTATGGAGCAGAGTCTGATGGCAGGCACCAGCATATTGGACAGCCTGGCCGGGGTTACCCGCATCCGCAAAACGAAAGTGCAGCAGGCATCACTCCAGGTGCTCAACTCTCCAGACATTCCCTCCATCCTGATCGAAACGGGTTATCTGACCAATCCCGACGAAGCCCAGCGGCTGAGCAACAGGAATTTTCAGGAAAGAATGGCCCTTGCGATTGCAGATGGCGTGGCCAATTATTTCTACGAAGCGCCGCCGGACGGCACGCTGGTTGCCTGGCAGAAGGCAAAGGGCGTTATACCGACATCTTACACGGTTAGGCGTGGCGATACGCTGTCTGAAATCGCAGAGCAATTTTCACTCAGCGTAACTGAACTCAAGTCGATTAACGGCTTGCAGGGTAATACGATTCAGGTAGGCCAGGTGCTTGAACTTTCCGATAGTGACTCTTCGCTCACTTCCGAACACAAAATTCAGCGCGGTGAGACCCTCTCCGAGATTGCGCAATTTTACCGGATCAGTCTTGCTGACCTCAGGGCAGCCAACAATTTGCGCGGCGATCGCATTTTAATCGGGCAGACACTGATTATTCCGTCAGCCCGATAGTCCTCTGTCTTGTCCTGGCGACCGGCTCCGCATTACCTGCAGCAGCTTAGTGCTACAATGGACACTCTATGTCAGACTGTCGCGTATGAATCGGATTAACCTGCTAAGTCAGCGCTTGGCGAACCAAATCGCAGCTGGAGAGGTGGTAGAGCGTCCTGCCTCTGTGGTGAAGGAGCTGTTGGAGAACAGCCTTGACTCTGAGGCGACCCGTCTTGACATCGATATCGAGCAGGGTGGCGTCAAATTGATCCGGATCCGGGACAACGGTGCTGGTATTCTGAAAGAAGACCTCCCGTTGGCCCTGAGCAGGCACGCCACCAGCAAGATTCGTGAATTGTCGGATCTGGAGACGATTGCCAGTTTGGGGTTTCGAGGCGAAGCTCTGGCCAGTATCAGTTCTGTCTCCCGCTTGACCCTGCAATCCCGGGCGCAGGTGGCAGAAGACGAACTCGCCTGGCAGGTGCAAGCTGAAGGTCAGGAGATGCTGGCAGAGGTTACGCCGGTATCTCATCCCCACGGAACC